>NZ_JAASQX010000001.1:0-642575 GCF_011761895.1 Xanthomonas sp. F4
CTGGACTTCCCACACCTCCTCCGATGATCAGTCGGAAGACATGACGCCTGTTTAGGGGCGCCAGGTCCAGATACAAGGAGCGGCTTCAGCCGCGAAAAAGCCATCCGTAGAGACGCGGCATCCGCCCGGCCAGCAGCGTGAGTGCCACACCTCACTGCGGTGGCACACCTAGCAGGAACTTCATTCCACGGGTGAGGCCGCGCGGCGCCACGCTCAAGTGATCCTCGTCGGCAAGCACGTCCAGTTGCAGGCGCAGCGACGGATAATGCCGCCCGCGCAAGGTCTGCACCATCTGCTGCGCGTCGGTCACCATGTCGTAGGTCTTGCCGTAGCGGCGCTGTTCGTACTCGCCGACATAGACGTAGACCTTCGCGGGCAGGTCGCGGTGGCTGGAGGCAAAGCGCGCTTCCTCGGTGCGCATGGCATGTTCGCCGAACCAGTACGACGGACTGCCCAGGATGTAGCCGGAGAACAGCTCCGGCGTGCTCAGCAGGATCTGCGTACCGAGCAGCCCGCCGTACGAATGGCCAAGGAACAGGCGTCGCGCTTCGTCGGTGCGATAGCGCTGCGCGACGAACGGCAGTACCTGATCACGCAGATAGGCGATGTAGCTGCTGGCACCCCCATGCGTCGCGCCAGCGGACGCAGCGCCGCCGTCCTCGGTGGTGGGCGTGTAGTCGCGGCGCCGGCTCGGCATCGGCGCGTCGCCGAGCGCATACGACAAGCCCACCAGGATGAAGTCCTCGATGGCCGGCCCTTCGCCGTTCAAGCGTCGCGCGATCTGGCGCGCCACCGGAAACGCATAGTCGGCATCGGTGACGTACAGCACCAGGTAGCGCCGCTCGGGATGGTCGGCATAGCCGGCAGGCAGCGCCACGAACACCTGATAGTTGCGGCCGGACACGGGATCGGGAACATCCCACACCTCCGTCCCGACCAGTTCGTAGGGTGCACCGCTGCCGCGCTGACCGCCGAGCTGCGTCGCCACTGTGCGTGCGGGAGGGGCCGCAGGTTGCGTGGTGGCATCCTTCGTTGCCGTTGCCGCCGCGGGTGCTTGCACCGCGTTCGTGCACCCGGCCAGCAGCAGGGATGTCCAGACCAGCCACAGTGCTTTCATCATTCCGTTGTTTCCAGTTGTTGTGTCGCCGCGTGGTGCGGATCTGGCACATGGTGCCATGTCGGCGGTGGCAACCATCCGGGTAGACTGGCGCTTCCATTCCGGGAGCACCCGATGAAACTGCTTCGCCGCCTGCTGCTGCCGGCCTTGCTGTGCGTCGCCGCACTCGCCCAGGCCCAAGACGACACCCGCCGCATCGCGGTGACCATCGACGACCTGCCGTGGCAGCGCATCGAGCAGACGCCGCCAGCGGAGTTGCCGGCACTGCATGCGCAGTTGATGGCGGCGCTGCGGCAGGCGCAGGTGCCCATCGTCGGCTTCGTCAACGAGGACAAGCTGGAACAGGACGGACAGGTGCAGCCGCAACGCGTGGCGATGTTGCGCGACTGGCTGGATGCCGGCTATGCGCTGGGCAACCACACCTCTGGCCACGTGAATCTGCATCAGGTCGGCGTGCCGGCGTATGAGGACGCGATCGTGCGCGGCGAGCGCACTTTGCGGCCATTGCTCGCGGAACATGGCCAGTCACTGCAGTGGTTCCGTCATCCGTACTTAGCGACCGGCCGCAGCGTCGCCGATCGCGAGGCGGTCAACGCTTTCCTGGCGGCGCATGGCTACCGCATCGCGCCGGTCACCGTGGACAGTGGCGAGTGGGTGTGGGCGTTCGCCTACGCGCATGTATTGGACGAGCCGCCAGGTCCGGCACGCGACGCCCTGCTGTTGCGCCTGCGCAAGGGCTACGTGCCGTACATGCTCAACAAGCTGGATTACTTCGAGCGCGAATCGCAAGCCCTGTTCGGCCGCCGTATCCCGCAGGTCTGGTTGATGCACGCCAATGCGCTCAACGCGGCCGCGTTCCCGGACCTGGTCGCGGCCACGCGCCGCCGCGGCTACAGCTTCATCTCCTTGGACGAGGTGCTGCGGGATCCCGCTTATGAACACGCCGAGGGCTACACCGGCCCCGGCGGGATCAGCTGGCTGCATCGCTGGGCGATGGCCGAGGACAAGCCGAAGGACTTCTATGCCGGCGAACCGGTGGTGCCACGCTGGGTGTTCGCGCTGTCTGGGGTGGATGCGGAGTAGGCAGGGATCGGCTCGCAATGTCTGCCAACCAGAGCAAAGGATTATGAGTCCTTGGGTATTCCTGCCCAGTCTTACGTGCGGTAGGTGCGTGCGAGTGGTGTGGTACTAAGGACTAAATCTTCGAGAAAAAGCTGCTGGGAACTGCTTGCGTGAGCCAAACACCATTGTCCGCCTGAAAGAAAGCGAAGCCCTGCTGGTGCATCCGCAAGGCTTCGACTTTCAAGACAACAGGAGTGCCATGGCGTTTCCCCACCGTGGTCGCGGTCGCGATGTCTTGCGACAGATGCACATGATGTCGTTGGCCCGCGCGCAAGCCCTCGGCCAGGATCGCGTCCAGAAATCGTGTGGCGGTGCCATGGTAGAGGAACTCCGGCGGCACTTTGGCGTCGTACTGGATGGCGACGCTATCGTTCGAATGGCCCTGTACGGCACGAATGCGCCTGCCATCCTCCGAGAGCGCAAAACGTTTTTTGTCGCTGCTGTCCACCACGGCGCGAATGAGGTCTGCGTCGAGCGTCCTGCCGCTTTGGGAAGCACCCGCGATCAACGCATCGACCTCCGCCCAGCCTTCACTGTCGAGGGTAATGCTAGCGGCCTGTGGCTCGTGGCGCAGCACAAAGCTGAGGAACTTGCTGATGTCTGTGTGTTGCTTGCTCATATGAAATTCTGTTTGCTAAACAATTCGATCATCGCTCGGCATTGCCGATGATGACTTCATCGGTCAGTTGACTGGCAATGCTGGAGTTGTGGCAGTGTAGGCCCGAATTGGCGTGATGCAATCGCCAGTGTCTTGGGTGCGGGGATTGCCGAGATCGGCACGCTGGTGTTCGACGTGCACGACGGGCTGGTGATCGATCCCACCGAGGAGCGCCTGCGCGAGGAGTTCGGCGACACCAAAACGCTGCACCTGCCGATGCAGAGCATCAATCAAGCTGGTATCTGGCGAGTTCAATGTAATGACGCAGGAGATACCTCACCTCCGCTGGCAAGATGTTGAACGGCTATGTGTCGGCAAGCCGACCGCTGGCGCCTTCACCTTCCACGCACGTATGCCGCAATCACGATGACGTGTCTCCGCTCGCGCTGACGCCCATGCCCTCGTCCAAGACGCCTCCGTGGAAGAAGCCGAATCCGCGCGGTCAGCGCAGCCAGCCGTTGTCGCCATCGCAGAAGGCGGCCGCGCGGCAGCGCGCCGAGGAGAACGGCCGCCCGTATCCGAACCTGATCGACAACATGTGGGCCGCGCGGCAGCCGCACGCGTCGTCCTCGTCCGTCTCGGACATCGGCGAGGAATGAGCCAGGCGCGTGCGCCTGGATGAGGGCGTGCCTGGCGCGCGTGTCGGAGAAATGTCGAAGTTCGCCATGGCGTTCGCGGGTCTGGCTCGCGGGCCATGCGCGATTGATGAATGCTGCTGCACCGAACAGAGGCCGCACCCTTGGCCTGCGCCGAGCGATGCCCATACCGTGCCGTGCCGGCACTGGGCCGGTCATCGCATCCAGGTACGGGTATGACTCCGCAAGAACAGCAGCTTCTCGAAGACTTCCTGGCGCGCCTGCGCAGCGCCGGCGGGGTGGCCAAAGATCCACAGGCCGACGCGCTGATCCACGCGCGGCTGGCCGATCAACCCGATGCCGTGTATCTGCTGGTGCAGCGCACCTTGCTGCTGGAGCACGCGCTGGAGGCCGCCAAGGCGCAGATCGCGCAGTTGCAGCAGGCAGCGCCACCGCCGCCGCCTGCCAGCTTCCTAGGCCAGGGTTTCAACGCGGCGCCGCCGCCGTTGCCGCCGGCGCCCGCTACCGCAGGCGTCGCGGGCGCTGGCGCACCCGGTTGGCGCGAGCGCTGGTTCGGTGGCGGTGCCGCGGCTGCCGAGCCGACGCCCCCTCCGGCCGCGGCGCGCGGACCGAGCTTCCTCAGCACCGCGGCCACCACGGCGGCCGGCGTGGCCGGCGGCATGTTCCTGTTCGAAGGCGTGGAAAGCCTGCTGGGCGGCCACCACGGTGGCGGCCTGTTCGGCGGCGGCGCGCCGCAGGAGACGGTGGTGGAGAACATCACCAACAACAACTACTACGACGACACGCCGCAGCAGAACATGGGCCAGGACTTCCAGGACGACGGCGACTTCGGCAACGACAACTGGGTCTAACACGCAGCCAGCCTGCAGGGCGCGTCGTCATCTGGCTGCACACGAACATCTGGCTGACAGACACTTTTACTTTTTGTTTCAGAGAGTTGACAGCACCGGCAGCTGGCGCCAGACTGCGATCTGCGAAGCAGATCGCAGTCTGGCGCCAGCTGCCGGTAGCGTGAAAATCAATTCTTTATCTATTCAAGAATCGCGCTTTCATTCAAGCCTGCAAGGCTAGTTTCGCCGGAAAAGCAGCGGCCTTCAGTAGTTTGCCGGCTTGACTATTTATTCTATAATCTATTCAATGCCGGTATGAATGATGACCGGCTACGCGATCTTATCGCCCTTTTGCGCAGCGAAAAGGCCGTGACGGCGGCCCGCATCGGCGAGGTGCTGGAGATCAGTCAACCGACGGTATCGCGCCTGTTGGCCAGCGCTGGCGAGCAGGTGCTACGGATCGGCAAAGCCCGAGCGACACGCTATGCGCTCACCCGATCACTTGGCCGTGCAGGCCATCGCTGGCCATTGTTCCGCATCGATCCGCGCGGTCGTGCAGAAACGCTCGGCCACCTGCATGCCATGCAGGGCGAAGGCTACCTGTTCGTTCCGCAGGTTACGTGCCCCGCCATGCTCCATGGCGACTTTGCCACTGGACTGTTTCCAGGGCTTCCTTGGTTTCTGGACGATCAGCGTCCGCAGGGCTTCCTTGGCCGGGCTTTCGCGAGGCGTGTGGCCGAGGATATTGGTGCACCGCAGGATTTGCAGCGTTGGCAGCCTGACGATGTAGTGGTGGCTCTGTTGCGGCATGGCGACGATCAACCCGGCGACCTGGTGCTGGGCGAATTCGCATTGCAGCGCGCACAGCAGACGGCGCTGCAGCCGGTTGATGTGATACCGCATGCGGAGCGGCGCCGTCTGTACCCGCAGCATGCCGAGCAGGCTTTGCTGGGCGAGGCGGTGGGCTCGTCGGCCGGTGGCGAGCAACCCAAGTTCACTGCAACGCTGCAAACGGAAGGCGGCTACACGCCGGCCATCGTCAAGTTCAGCGAGCGTGCCGGCACGCCGGCCGCGCAGCGTTGGAGCGAGCTGTTGCGTTGTGAGCACTTGGCCAGCGACATCCTGCGTGCGCATGGCATCGCCGCCGCAGAGAGCGAACTGCTTGAGAGCGATGGTCGTGTGTTCCTGCAGTCGACGCGGTTCGACCGCACGCCTGTGCTGGGACGGCGTGGCTTCGTCTCGCTGGCCGCGGTGGACGCGGCCTACTTCGGCCATGGGCGTATCGACTGGTGGCTGTTTGCCCCCCAACTGGAACGCGAGGGCTGGCTGAGCCACGCGGATGCGCAGCGCCTGCGCGTGTGTGGTTGGTTCGGTGCATTGATCGGCAACAACGACATGCATCTGGGCAACGCTGGCCTGATCCTGGGCGATGCCTTGCCGCTGGCCTTAGCGCCCATCTATGACATGCTACCGATGGCGTTTCGTCCCGCGGCCAGCGGCGAGGTGGTGGAGCGCGCCTACATGTTGCCGTTGCCGACGCCGGATCAGCGCGAGGATTGGCGGGTGGCGGCCGGGATGGCGGTGCAGTTCTGGGAGCGTGTCATCGAGGACGCGCACATGTCAGCACCATTCCACAGCATTGCGCGCGATGCACTGGCGCAGTTGACGCGCGCCTTGCCGCGGATCTGTTGAGCAGCCTCCTGTCGCGTTAAATCGCCCGACACACGCCCCTCACGCGGGCCGGACATGCCGCAGAGGAAGCTGCCGCGATTCCCCACCACCGAGGTCTTGCCCATGGCTGCAACCAACGCGCGTGTCCGTCTGCATGTAGAAGATACCGGCGGTGCCGGCCGTCCGGTGATCCTGATCCACGGCTGGCCGCTGTCGGCAGAGGCATGGAAGGACCAGGTCGGGCCGCTGCAGCAGGCCGGCTACCGGGTCATTGCCTACGATCGCCGCGGCTTCGGCCGTTCCGAGAAGCCAGCCGATGGCTACGACTACGACACCCTGGCCGACGACCTGGCTGGCATCATCGAGGACAAGCAGTTGCGCGAGGCGGTGCTGGTCGGGTTCTCGATGGGCGGTGGCGAGGTGGCGCGCTATGTGGCGCGGCATGGCACCGCACAGCTGGCCGGGGTGGTGTTCGCCTCCGCGGTGCCGCCGTACATGCTCAAGACCGACGACAACCCGGAAGGGCCGTTGAGCAAGGAGCAGGCGCAGGAGATGGAGCAGGGGCTGAAGGCCTCGCGCGAGACGTTCTTCGACGACTTCACCCGCGGTTTCTTCAGCGCCCACGGCACGTTGAAGGTCAGCGAGGCGCAGCGCCAGGAGGCGATCGCGCTGTGCCTGCAGAGCGACCAGACCGCGGCGCTGGGCTGCATGCAGGCGTTCGGCACCACCGATTTCCGCGAGGATCTCAAGAAGGTCGACGTGCCGACCCTGGTGCTGCATGGCGATGCCGACGCCACGGTGCCGTACGAGGGCTCCGGCCAGCGCACCCACCGCGCCATCGCCGGCAGCGACGTGGTGTTGCTGAAGGATGCACCGCATGGCTGCAACACCAGCCACGCCGAGGAGTTCAATCAGGCCTTGCTGACGTTCCTGGCCAAGCTGGGCTGAGCGCGAGCCCCCGCCTCGGCGGCGTGTCGCGGTGCCACCGCGCTAGGCGTGGCACCGTGTCGATGCAAGAAGCGAGAACGTAGAAAACCGACCCGCGGCAGCACTCGGCTGCCGCGGGTCGATCTGACTGGCTCACGCCATCGCGCAGTTCACTCGCCGACCAGCGTGGCCACGCTCTGCGGGTCGACATAGACCACGGTCTGGCCCGATGCCACGCTGTACTTCCCACCGTAGCCGACGTTGAGGCTGGACGAGGTGCTGTACTTGCTGAACGCGGTGACGCTGCCGGCGGGAACGCGCACGGTGATCTGCCGATGCTGGGTGCCGGTATTGACCACGACCAGGGCCAGCTTGCCGTTCGGCGTCTTGTAGGCGCTGACTGCGACATCGCTATACGGCGCGGCGGTGGCGCCGATGCGCACCGAGCCCGGGCGCACGAAGCGCGCGAACTGCGACATCACGTAACCGCGCTTGCTCACCGTGCCGTTCTCGGCGATCAGCCCGTAGCTGCGGCGGATATACCACCAGATGTAGCCGCTGTAGTTGGCGAGCATGCTGTTGTGCAGCTCGCTGGCCACGCCGAGTGCCGAGGGCCAGGCGTTGCCGTCGGTGTTGTCGGTGTAGTGCTCGGTCATCCACAGCTGCTTGCCTTTGCTGCGCGCCAGCGGGTAGTCCTTGGGCTGCACGCCATACAGGTGCCCGCCGATGATCGACAGGTATTGCGCGGCGCTGCTGTTGAGCACCGGGTCGGTCAGTGCGGTGTTGAAGCCCAGCGACTCGGCGGCGAGCAGCTTGAACTTGCCGAACTTCGCGCCCTGGGCGCTGATGAAGTTGAGGAAGTCGGTGCCGTTCCAGTCGCCCGACTCGTAGTCCGGATGCCAGTCCGGCTCGTTCTGCAGCGACAGGGCGTAGATCGGCGCGCCCTTGCTGTCCATGTAGGCGGTGAAGTCCAGCAGATGCTTGGCATAGGCGTCGTAGTACTGCGGCAGCAGCTTGCCGCCATTGTTGAGGCTGTTGTTCGACTTCATGTAGGCCGGCGCCGACCACGGCGTGGCCAGCAGCACCGCGCCGTGCGCGCGTGCCCGCACCGCCGACGGCACCTGCTGGCTCCAGCCGGAACTGGACGGATCGATGCGCATGCGCATGATCGACAGGCCGATCTGCCCCGTCTCGCTGCCGAACGCCAGATCGACCTGGGCCGGGGTGAGGTCGGCGACCCAGCCGGCGCCGTTCATGCCGCCGAAGCCTTGGATGGTCTGGTGGACTTCGGACGGATTGACGGTGACGGTCTGGGCCAGGGCGGCGCCGGCCGAGAACAGCGTGGCGGCCGCAGCGAGCAAGGTGCCGAGCAGGCGAGGGGTCTTCATGGTGCTTCCAGGGGTTGGGGGAGGCGTGACGCTAGCCAGCACAGATGACCATTTCAATGTCGCCATCGTCCAAACCTGGCAAGTGAGACCGACGGCGCAAGGCGAGCGCAACCCTGTCCTCAGTCCGCACCGCGCGCAGGCCACGTGGGATGACGCGATGCAGCGTGGGTGCTTGCGCCGCTACGCAGTGAGGAGCCACCTGTGGATTGTGCGCAGTTGCGCGCGCAAACGCCGCAAGATGCACAAGTGCACATACGGCAAAGCTGCGCACAATGCAGGTGCCGGCAGGACGAAGGGGGCGTGCCGGCGTTTCCTCTTGCGAAGGGTGTTGCGCATGCCACTGTTCCGTATTCCGCAACGCTGCGGCGTTGCGCTGTTCGCCGCGATGCTGCTGATCGCGCTCTGCCTGCCGCCGTCGGCGCAGGCGCAGGCCACCCGCTATCGCGATGCTGCGCCGCTGTTGCTGGGCGTGGCCTGGTATCCGGAGCAATGGCCGGAAGCGCAGTGGGAGCACGATCTGGCGCTGATGCAGGCGGCGCACGTGCGCGTGGTGCGCATCGGCGAGTTCGCCTGGAGCCGGATGGAGCCGCGCGAGGGGCAGTACGACTTCGCCTGGATGGACCGCGCCATCGCCGCCGCCGCGCGCCATGGCATGGTGGTGGTGCTGGGCACGCCGACCGCCGCACCGCCGGCGTGGCTGACCCAGGCCTATCCGGATACCTTGCGGGTCAGCCAGGACGGCGTGCGCGACGAGCACGGCAACCGCCAGCAGTTCTCCTTCGCCAGCACCCGCTACCGCCGCTTCGCGCATGCCATCGCCGAGCAGATGGCGCAGCGCTACGGGCACAACCCGCACGTGGTCGGCTGGCAACTGGACAACGAGTACGCGCAGTCCTCGTTCGACCCCGAGGCCAAGGCGCAGTTCCATGCCTGGCTGCAGCGCAAGTACGGCAGCATCGAGGCGCTCAACCAGCGCTGGGCCACGGCGTACTGGAGCCAGACGTATAACGATTTCGCGCAGATCCCGGTGCGCGAGGACGAAGAGAACCCGGCGTTGCTGCTGGAGTGGAAACGCTTCGTCAGTGACACCTGGACCGACTACTCGCGCAACCAGATCGATGCGATCCGCCCGCATGCCGATCCGCGTCAGTTCATCACCACCAACACCATGGGCTGGTTCGCCGGCTTCGACGCCTACACGGTGCACGGCGTGCTCGACATCGCCGCCTGGGACGACTACGTTGCCGGCGAGCGCTACGACTGGGTGGACAACGCCGCACGCCACGATCTCACCCGCGGCTACAAGCAGCGCAACTACTGGGTGATGGAGACCCAGCCCGGCTTCGTCAACTGGCGCGCGACCAACGTGGCGTTGCGCAAGGGCCAGGTGCGGGCGATGGCGTGGCAGGCGGTGGCGCATGGCGCCGATGCGGTGTCGTACTGGCAGTGGCGGGCCGCGCCCAACGGGCAGGAGGAATACCACGGCACCCTGGTCGGCGCCGATGGCGCGCCGGTGCCGGTGTATGCGGAGATCCAGCAGGTCGGCGCCGAGTTCGCCAAGGCCGGGCCGGCGCTGGCCGGCACCACGCCGCAGGCACAGGTGGCGCTGATCAATGACTTCGACAGCCGCTGGGCGATCGGCTTCCAGAAGCACGCGGCCGACTTCGATCCGGTCGTGCAGATGAAGAGCTTCTACCGTCCGCTGCGGCAGCAGGCGCAGGTGGTGGACGTGGTCTCGGCGATGGCGCCGCTGGAGCGCTACAAGCTGGTGGTGGCGCCGGCGCTGAACGTGCTGACCGAGGCGCAGGCGCAGCGGCTGAAGGCCTATGTCGAGCACGGCGGGCATCTGGTGCTGGGGCCGCGCAGCGGCATGAAGAACATCGACAACGGCCTGCATCCGCAGCGCCAGCCTGGCCCGCTGGCGGCCTTGCTTGGCGGTCGCGTGGAACAGTTCTATGCGCTGGACAAGCCGATCCCGCTGGTCGGTGCGGGCACCGATGGCAGCGCCAAAATCTGGGCCGAACAGTTGCAGGCCACCGCCGCCGATACCACCGCGCCACTGCAGTACGGCGCGGCCAATGGTTGGCTGGACGGTGCGCCGGCGCTACTGACCCGGCGCGTCGGCAAGGGCCGCATCAGCTACGTCGGTGGCTGGTTCGACGATGCCACCCTCGACCGCCTCACCGGCGCCTGGCTGCGCGATGCCGATGTGCACGCGCCGTTGGCCGACGTGCCGGACGACGTGGAAGTGGGCGTGCGCAGCGACGGCGCGCGCCGCATCGTGGTGCTGATAAACCACGGCACCGTCGCGCACGAAGTACGGCTGCCGGCAGCGATGCGCTCACTGCTGGGGCCGGCGCCGAGCAGCGACACGGTGCGGCTGGCGCCCGACGACGTGGCGGTGCTGGAACAGCGCCGCTGAGCGCAGTCGCAGTGCGCTGCGGCGCACTGCGGCCAGGAACGAAGGAGCAGTACGGCCGGCGCGGCTGGTCCGCGCCTGCCGTGGCCGCGTCTCGCCTGTGCGCCATGCGCGACGGCACGCTCTACAATGCCACTGCCAGCGGGCGTCGCCGCCGCCATCGCGTCGCGGCCTTGTTCCCTCACTGGAGTCGCGCGTGTCCTTGTCTTCTTCTCCGTTGTCGCCGGTGGGCCGGCTGTTCGCCGTTGCCGCCGTGTTCGAAGGCCTGACCTGGGCCGGCCTGTTGCTCGGCATGCTGCTCAAGTACGGCACCCAGACCACCGAACTGGGCGTATGGCTGTTCGGCCGCCTGCATGGCGTGGCGTTCCTGCTGTACGTGGCCGCCAGCCTGATCGCGGCGCTGCGCCTGCGGTGGCCCTGGTGGGCGTGGGCGTTGAGCCTGCTGGCGGCGCTGCCGCCGTTGGTCACGGTGCCGCTGGAACTGTGGTTCCGCCGGATCGGCCTGCTCGGCGCGCCACGCGAGCGCGCAGTGGGGTAGTGCACGCGCCGCGGCGCAGGCGGGGCGCGTCGGGGCCTGCGATGCGGAGCGTTGTGCCAGCGTTCTCCGGCATCGCCCTAGAATGCATCGCCTAGCGCAGGCGAGGACACCATGGGCAAACGCCAACGACGACCGCCCCCGCCAATGCCCGCACCCACGCGCCTGCAACGGCTGGTCGCGCGTGTGCAACGGCCGGTATTGGTGCTGGTGGCCATGGCCATCGGCGCGAGTGCCATGTTGAAGCTGTACCTGCTGGCGAAAGCGCTGCAGAGCGGCGTGTACATCGGCGTATCGAGAGTCGGTCCGACACGGATCTATCCGCTGCAGACCGACCCAGGCCACTATTGGTTCTCGATCGCGTGGGACAGCGTGCTCAGCCTGGTGTTGTTGGCGCTTGCCGTTGCCCTTGGCTGGTCGGTGATGGCGCTGCGCAAGCCGAAGTAGTGCGCGTCGGCCGGAGCGTCGCGGTCGTCACTTGTCCAGGCAGCGCTGCCAACGCTCGGCCACGCGCTGCGCGAACCAGGCGGTCGTCAGCTTGCGGGTGATCTTCGGACTTTCCAGGGCGATGCCAGGCAGCACCGCGCGTGGCAGCGGCTTGCCGGCATCGCGGTCGGCCAGCGCGAACACCTGCCGATACAGCGCGCTGTCGCCGAAATCCGCATCGCTGCCGCGCTGCAGTTCGCGGCGGATCCTGCGCGCGTCCATGCCCAACTGCGTGCCCAGGCTGCGCGCGGCGCGCTCGGTGGCGCCGGGAGCGTCGAGATCGGCACCCGGCGTCAGCAGGTCGCCGTCCAGCGCCAGGGCGATACCGCTGGCCCGCGCCAATGCGGCCTGGAATGCGGCATTGCGGCTGGCGTACCAACCGGCGTTGAAGTCGGCGAAGCGGTACAGCATCGCCGCCGCGTTCGGGTAGCCGAGCAGGTGACGGGTGCCGAACCAGATGCCGCCGCGGCGGCTGAATACCGCGTGGCGCACGCCGTCGGTCAGCGGGTATGGGTAGCCGTCGGTATGCGCTTCGGCAAAGGCGATGCTCACCTGCATCGGCCCGGCGGTGTGCACCGGGTTGAGATCGCCGAACAGGCGCTCGCCCAGCGGCACGCTGCCGGCGATGTCCTCGAAGAGCGCACTGAGGTCCTGCTCGGTGCGCGCGGCGGCGAGGCGCTCGGCATAGCTGCGTCCATCGGGTCCGCGCAGCTGCAGCGCCGCATCCAGCGCGAACGCCGGCACATGCAGCGTGGCCGCGCGCCGCTGCAGTTCCGCCCGCGCGATCTTGCCCAGTCCCGGCACCGGCGGGTTGGTCTGGTAGGTCGATTCCTGCTCGATCACCGCCAGCACGGCGCAGATGGTGTCGGCGCTGGTCGGCAGGTTCTGCGAGGACAGCGCCACGTAGACGTCGTCGGCCCAGCCGCGGCGATCGGGCACCGTCGCCGGGATGCGCCGGGCGATGTCCGCCTTGACCTCGCTGGGCGTGCGCTCGGGCACGCGCGGCGCCTGCGTGGCGCAGGCGCCGAGCAGGGCGAGAGTGCACACGGCGAGCAGGCGGGCGAAGACGGCGGCGGGCATCGGCGAGGCGGTTCCTGCGAGATGGCGATCGTCCGCATCCTACAGGCGAGGTGTTGGCGCCGCGCGACGTCGCCGGTGACCACTAGGTGTGATCGGAGGTCGCTGCCGCCTGTGCGTCCGCCTCGGCCACGTGGATGCCGAAGCCGCTACGGCCGGGGGCAAGATCCTCCCGCAGCGTCAGTGCGGGGATCGCGTAGTCGCCCGCATTCTGCTTGCGGAAGGCGATCGGCGCGGCACTGAACAACGTGTCCAGGCGCTCGCCCAGCGCGGCGCTGGTCTGCGCGAAACGTGCCGCGTCCATGCGTCCGCTGCGGTAGACCACGAACGGCGGCAGTACGTCGAAGCCCGGGTAGTGCAGGATGCCGTGCTGGATCGGGAACAGCAGATCGTCGATGGGGCCATTGATGCCGCGCGGCGCGTAGTGCGAATCCCAGCCGCCAGCGGTGACGATCAGCATCGCGCGCTTGCCGGCCAGCGTGCCTTCGCCGTAGCGATCGCCCCAATGCGTGTCGGAGTGTTCGCCGACGCCGTAGGCGAAGCCGCAGGCATAGACTCGATCCACCCAGCCCTTGAGAATGGCCGGCATCGAGAACCACCACAGCGGGAATTGCAGCAGCACCGCATCGGCCCAGCGCAGCTTGTCCTGCTCGGCGGCGATGTCCGCGCGCTGGCGGCCGCTGGCGAAGGCGCGCTGCGAGTCGCGCGAGGGATCGAAGCGCGCGTCCGCCGCGCCGTCCAGGCTGTCCTGTGCGTCGACCGTGCACTTCCAGTCCATCGCATACAGGTCCGACACCTGCACGCGATGGCCCGCCTCCTGCAGGCGCTGCACCGCCACCTGCCTGAGGGCGCCATTGAGCGAGGTGGATTCGGGGTGGGCGTAGACCAGCAACACGTTCATTCGGCTTCTCCACGAGGAATGCCGCCACGCTAGGCCGCCATTGGTTATAGTGGAAATGAATTGCCTTAATGGCCGCTATTGTCATGGTTGATTTGCGCCGGCTGGATCTCAATCTGCTGCTGACCCTGGACACGTTGCTCGATACGCACAACGTGACCCGCGCGGCGGCGCGCCTGCATCTGTCGCAGCCATCGGTCAGCGTGCATCTGGCCAAGCTGCGCGAGGCACTGGGCGATCCGCTGCTGCTGCCGGGGCCGCGCGGCATGCGTCCCACTGCCCGCGCCGAAGGGCTGCGCGCGCCCTTGCGCGAGGCCTTGCAGGCACTGCAGCAGGCGGTGGCGCCGGAAGCGCCGTTCGATCCGGCGCGGGCGCAGACGCTGTGGCGGGTAGCGGCCAGCGACTACGGCGCCTCGACCGTGCTGTCGCCGGCGATCGCCGCCTTGCGCCGGGTGGCGCCGGGGACCCAATTGGCGGTGTTGCCGTTGGCGCCGTCGTCGATCGCGCAACAGGTCGAACAGGGCCAGATCGATCTTGCCCTGCACACCGTCGCCGATGCGCCGCCCGGCCTGCGCCGTCGCACGCTGTTCGCCGAGCGCTATGTGCTGGTCGGCCGCGCCGGCCACCCGCGATTGCGTCGACGGCCGAGCCTGGCGCAGTTCTGCACGCTCGAACACGTCATCGTCTCGCCCGATGGCGGCGGTTTCAGCGGCGTCACCGATGCGGCATTGCGCGCGCACGGCCTGCAGCGCCGCGTGGTGCTGTCGGTGCCGAACTTCCTGTTCGTCGTCACCGCGCTGCAGCGCAGCGACCTTGTCGCGATGCTGCCTGAGCGCTTGGTGCGCAACCAATCCGGCTTGCAGGCGTGCGCGCCGCCCCTCGAACTGCCCGGCTACGAAATGGCCATGCTCTGGCACGAGCGCGTGCATCGCGATCCGGCGCATCGCTGGTTGCGCGAGCACCTCCTCGCGTCGATCTGACACGGTGGACGCGCTGCCGCCTCAGCGGCGCGTGGCCAGTACCCCGTCCAGCGCCAGTTGCGTGGCGAAGCCGGCCTTCTCCAGGCGCTTGGCGACTTCGCGCGGCACATCGCGGCCGCTGGTGAGTTTGTTCGGCGTGCCGGTGTAGTGGAACAGCCGGCCGCCGCGGCGCAGCACCCGCGCGAACTGGTCGTAAAAGGTTTGCGCGTAGAGTTCGCCGGCGATGCCGAAGCGCGGCGGGTCGTGCAGGATCGCGTCCATCGACGCGTCGGCGATGCCGCCGATGGCGGCGCCGACATCGCCATGGGTCAGCTGCAGGCGGCCCTCGCTGGCGGCCGGATCTGGCGACCATGGATTGAGCGTGCGCAGCCACAGCACATCGGCGTTCTTCTCGAACGACTGCAGCCACGCCACCCCGGCCTCCAGCGCGCAGGCGGCGAAATAGCCGAGACCGCCGCAGGTGTCGAGCACCTGCTTGCCGCGCGGTTCCACCAGCGCCACCTTGCGCCGCGCGTCCTCGAACGGCGACAGCTGCGCGCTGGGCAACATCTTGATGCCGTCGATCTCGAAGGTCGGCGCGCCCCACTCGGTCGGCACCAGCTTGATCAGCGCGCCGCCGAAGCGCGAGACCGCTGCGAACTCGTCGCCGTCCCAGTAGTAGAGGGTGCGATCCTTGAGCTTGCCCGGATAGGGATAGTCGCGTTCCTGCCACTGCCAGCGTTCGGCGCCAAGCAGTGCTTGACCCTGGCTGCGCTCCAGGTCGAGCGAGCCGGACCAGGTGGCGGCGCCGGCATCGCGCGCGGCGAGCAGCGCGGCGGCGAGCGGACGGGTGAGCAGGGGGCCGGAGTAGCGGGTCACGGAATCACAGGTTCGCCACCGACGCGAGGAGCGGCGCGGGCGGCACAGACGGAAGGGCTGCATCGTACCCGACGCGCGCTCAAGAAGGGATGCGCCCGTTCACCGTGCCCAGTCGCGGGGGGCGCTCTGCGGCTGTTCGCGCGGCATGCCGATGTAGACATCCGCGAGCGGAGCCGTGTGCGCCGATGCGGCGTCGCTAGAATTCGACCTGCACCGGTATGGAAGGAGCAGGGCGTTGAATCAGGAAGAACAGCGACGGATTCTCCAGGTGTTGCAGCATTGGCACACCCTCGAGTTCTTCATCCCGTTTGCGTTGGACCAGCGGCTGAGCGACCTCGAGGACTGGCAATGGCGCTACCTGAGGCGCGATGGCCTGGCGGCCGCGAACGGACCGGACTGGCTGCACATCGATCCGCCGGCGGACAAGGAGGTGCGGGGGTTCGACCTCTATCTGGGCGTGTTCGATGCGTCCGCGATCCTGGACATGATGCGCGACTGCCTGCCGCCGGCAGCCGGCGATGGCATGACCGACGAGGAAGAGCAGCAGCGCGCGCAACTGGAAGGCGCCACCTGTTTTGCCAAGCTGAGGTTGTCGCCGCAAGGCGAGTTGCAACTGGATCGGATCTCGATCTCCACCGTGCCATGGGCGATCGGCCAGGTCCGCGCGGGCGGTCTGGGATCACTCGGCCACGCGGCGTTCGAGGCAGCCAAGCAACGCTTGCTCGGTCTGTTCGGCGACTTCATGGCGCATCGCGGCGATCGTGCGGGAGCGCCGCTCGGTGTCGAGGATGTGCTGCGCCTGCACCGCATGCTGTGTGAGTGGGCCGGGTTCACGCCGGATCCAGAGGCGCCGATGGCGGTGCTGGAAGCCCGGGTGCGCGACAGGGCACCGGCATCGGAGGCGGCGGCCGAGGCGGCCGCCGCGGCGACGACGCCAGGCGCCACCGTGCCTGCGACCGCGACCGCGACCGAGGCGGCCACCGGCGAGACGGATTCGGAGGCCGATGCCGACGATGCGGACGACGACCCGAGTGCGGAGATCGAGGTCGACATCCTCAACAGTTTCTTTCTCGTCGACCTCGAACGTGCGATCGCCTCGGTTCAGGCCGGGACGATTCCCGAACCACTGCGGCGCTACCTCATTGCGTTGCCGAAACAAGACCAGACCGATCTGTATACCGAGGCCGGTCGCGAGGAGCTGCTGCGGGCGCTGCATCCGCGACATCTCAATGCGGGCCACTGGCTGTCCGATCCCGCGCACGCGATGAGCCTGATGCAGCAGTTCGCCATCAACACCGCACTATTGGAGCTGGAGACTGGCGGCCTGTTCTCGGTCAATGGACCGCCTGGTACCGGCAAGACGACGCTGCTGCGCGACTTGTTCGCCGAGATTCTGGTGCGTCGCGCGCGCGTGCTGGCGGGGCTGCCTGGCGCCGGGGCTGCCTTCGCCAGTACCAAGCGCAAGGTGACATTCGATGGCGACGCAAAGCCCAGCTACTTGCAGGAGTTGATCGAACCACTTCTTGGGCACGAGATGGTCGTGGCGTCCTACAACAACGCCGCCATCGAGAACATTTCCGTCGCCTTGCCCAAGCGCGACGAGGTGGCGTCACCGTGGCGCGGTAGCGTCCGTTATCTGCAACCGGTCGCGCACAATCTGGCGATCAAGGCCGGCAAGGGCAAGCGCGGCAATGTTTCCCCGGAAGGCGACGAGATGCCTTGGGGGCTCATCAGTTGCGCGCTGGGCAACTCGCGCAACCGCAAGGCGTTCTGCGAGCGCTTCGCCTTCGCGTCGCTGAAGACCTCGAGCGAAGAAACGCCCATGACGTTCTGGGAGTGGCGCAAACAGGCACCCGCGTTGAGCTTCTCGGAGGCGGCCGCGCGTTTCCGGGAAGCCGACCAGGCGGTTGGGCATGCGCTGTCGTCGCGCAGCGCTTACGCCGATTGCCAGGCACGCGTGCAGCAATGGAGGCTGCAACTGGCGTCTCTGCACCACGCCAGCGAACAGGCACGCCTGGATGGCGAGCAAGCCGAACGGGTGCATGCGCAGGCACAGGCCGAGCTGGCCCGCCTGGAACTGGAGTCGGTGCATCTGCGGGAACGAGAGCAACTGATCCGCAAGACCCGGCCCTCCTGGTCGCAATGGCTGTTCGAGTTCCACACCGCGCTTCGACGCTGGCGCGCGACCGACGCGGAACGCAGGGCCAATGCCGATCTGCAGCTGCAGCACTTTGAGGCCTGCGCAGCGCAGCGCCTTCAGGTGGCCGGCGCGCTGCAGGCGATGACGTCTGCACGCGCGCACTGGGAGGCGTGCCGTGCGGCAGAAGCCGAGGCGCAGCATGCGCAGGAGGCCGATCTGCAGCACCTGCGCGAACTGGCGCAGGCCGTGCCGCCGCCGTCGCTGCCGGAAACCCCGCAGCAGCTCGAAACCGATCGCTTCCAGATCGATGGCGTCTGGCACGACCCGGAACTGGCGCAGTTGCGTTCGCAGGTGTTCGCCGCCGCGATGGCGCTGCACGAAGCGTGGCTGCACGAGGCCACACAGCACCATGGATTCGGCAGTAACGTCGTCGCGGTGACCAAGTGGTTGAACAACAAGCGGCCGCAGTGCGCGGACGACTATCTGCCGATCATGCGCAGCCTGTTCATGATCGTTCCGATCGTGTCCACCACCTTCGCGTCGTTCGCCAGCCAGTTCCGCGGCCTGGGTCCGGATGCGATCGGCTGGCTGTTCATCGACGAAGCCGGGCAGGCGGTGCCGCAGGCGGCGGTGGGGGCACTGTGGCGCGCGCGCCGTGCCGTCGTGGTCGGCGACCCGTTGCAGATCGAACCTGTATTCACCTTGCCGGTCCGCTTGATCGCCGCGCTCGGCGCGCGCTCCGATGCGACCCGCGACGGGACCTATGCACCGCACCTCACGTCCGCGCAGCGCCTCGCCGATCAGGCCAATCGATACGGAACCCTGACGACGACAGGCGATGAGCGGCTGTGGATCGGCAGCCCGTTGCGGGTGCACCGGCGCTGCATCGAACCGATGTTCGGTATCGCCAATCGCATCGCCTACGGCGGCAAGATGGTCTATGGCATGTGCGAACGACATGCGCCGGATGCGCCGCCGTTGCCGGTCGCCAGTTGCTGGTTGGATATCCCAGGCGGCACAGCGCGCAAGCAGGTGGTGCCCGAACAGATCGCGTTCGTGGCCGAGTTGATCGTCTGGCTGTATCGGCGCGACGGAACCCTGCCGCGGCTGTACGTGATCTCGCCGTTCAAGGCGATCCGGCAGGCCTTGCACGACGCGCTGAGCGGTGATGCCTGGGAGGACATGGGCGCTGGGCACGCGCCGCCGTCGCCACGTGCGCTGCGCGACTGGTTGCGCGGCAGCGTGGGAACCGTGCATACCTTCCAGGGCAAGGAGCAGGATACGGTCTTGATGGTACTGGGCGCCGACCGTCAGCATCCGGGCTCGGCCCTGTGGGCCTCGTCCAAGCCCAACTTGCTCAATGTCGCGCTGACCCGGGCCAAGCGCCGCTGCTATCTGATCGGCGATTTCGAGTTGTGGAGCCCGCTGCAGCATTTCGATGCGACCGTGTCGGGCGAGTTCCCCCTACTGCGCCGGTCGCCTTCGGAGTTCCTGAAGGAGCTCGGCCTGCCGGATGTGTCCCCCACCGCTTCGGGCTAGCGGCGGCCACGGCGACCGGCGGCATGGTCCGAAGGTGACGCGGTGAGCGTCAGGGTGCGGATGCGCCACGCCGGCGCAAGCCGCGGCGGCATCCCCGCGGCAAAAGAGGGATACTGGCCGTCCCCCCCATGTACGCCGTCGCGGTGCCGCGCCGGCCAGGATCGCCGATGCTCAAGGGTGTGCTGCTCGGTTTCGCCTGTTATGCCGCCTATTCGATCAGCGATGCCTTCGTGAAGGGGTTGGAGGGCTCGCTGCCGGCCTACGAGGTGGTGTTCTTCGGTGCGCTGCTGATGCTGTCCGCGCTGCCGTTCCTGAAGAAGCCGGGCGATCGCTGGCGCGAGGTGGTGGTGGCGCAGCGGCCCAGCATCTGGCTGCTGCGCGCGTTCACCGGCGCGGCCGGCAATCTGTCCGCGGTCACCGCCTTCACCCTGCTGCCGATGGCCGAGGCCTTCGCGCTGATCTTCCTGATGCCGATCTTCGTCACCGTGCTGTCGGTGCTGCTGCTCAAGGAGGAGGTGCGCTGGCGGCGCTGGCTGGCGGTGATCGTCGGCTTCATCGGCGTGTTGGTGGTGCTGCGGCCGGGGTTCCGGCACCTGGGGCAGGGCCATGTCGCCGCGATCATTTGCGGCCTGGTGGGGGCGGTGTCGGTGATCAGCCTGCGCATGGCCGGGCCCGGCGAGAAGCGCCTGACCCTGTACGGCGCCGGCGTGCTCGGCCCGCTGCTGATGGGCGGGCTGCTGATGTTGCCGACTTTCGTCTGGCCGACCTGGCAGCAGTGGATCCTGCTGGCCGGCTACGGCCTGCTCGCGGGGCTGGCCGCGATCTTCATGATGTACGCCTCGCGCGCGGCACCGATCAGCGCGGTGGCGCCGACCCAGTACAGCCAGATGCTGTGGGCCATCGGCTTCGGCTACTGGCTGTTCCACGACCACCTGGACTGGCCGATGGCGGTGGGTATCGCGCTGATCCTGGGCGCCGGCCTGTTCACCCTGGTGCGCGAGGAAAAGGTCACGCAGTGGTGGCGGCGCACCAAGTTGGTGTGAGCGTCGCCACCTGAGCCGATCTCGGTCGCCGCCCCGGCGCCGATCAGGAAATCGCCGATACGGCCGCGCGCGCAGCGCGGCGATCCTGCCCGTTCACGGACGAGGCAATGCAGGCACGCGGCCGCGAGGGACCGCTGCGGTCGCCGCGCCATCGGACTTTCCTTATCAAGATCGGAGAACGGCATGACGAACAATGCGATGGGGCAGTTGCTCGACGCCGCGGCCCATGCGGGTGCGGCGAGTGCGGGCGCGACGGGCGTGCGGGTGGTGGCGGGCGTGGTCGGCGCGGATGGCGGGGTCCGCAACGGCGCGGGGTACACGGTGGCGCATGTCAGCACCGGGCATTACCTGGTGAGCTTCCAGCCGCCGTTCCAGGCGCTGGACGGGGTCTCCGTCACCCAGATCTACCCGGGCGACGGCAACACCTGCGACAACGCGGTGATCATCCGCCTGGACGCGGGCCAGGTGCTGCTGAAGACCGGCGACGGCGGCGGCAACCAGTCCGACCGCGATTTCAGCTTCGTCGCGATCGGGCAGGGCGGCGCGCTGGCCTGAGTCCGGCGGCGTTCGGCGTCCCGGCGGCATGCGGCGTGGTCCGCGCCGCCGCGGGCGCCATCCGGCGCACGCGCGGCTGGCGCGCGCTGCCGCCATCTTCTATGTTTGCAGGCTAATCCCTCGCGATGGCCTGCGCCCATGACCGATCCGTCCGCCCAGCCCGACCACCTGCAGCGCAGCCTCTCCAACCGCCACCTGCAGCTGATCGCGATCGGCGGGGCGATCGGCACCGGCCTGTTCATGGGCTCGGGCAAGACCATCAGCCTGGCCGGGCCGTCGATCCTGTTCGTGTACCTGATCATCGGCGTGATGCTGTTCTTCGTGATGCGCGCGATGGGCGAGCTGCTGCTGTCGAACCTGGAGTACAAGTCGTTCATCGACTTCTCCACTGACCTGCTGGGGCCGTGGGCCGGCTTCTTCTGCGGCTGGACCTACTGGTTCTGCTGGATCATCACCGCCATCGCCGACGTGATCGCGATCGCTGCCTACGCGCAATTCTGGTTCCCGACGCTGGCGCCATGGATCCCGGCGATGCTGTGCGTGCTGTTGCTGCTGGGGCTGAACCTGGTGACGGTGAAGCTGTTCGGCGAAATGGAGTTCTGGTTCGCGCTGATCAAGATCGTGGCGATCTGCGCGCTGATCCTTACCGGCGCCGGGCTGGTCGCCTGGGGCTTCCAATCGCCGTCCGGGCATGTGGCCTCGCTGGCCAACCTGTGGAACGACGGCGGCATGTTCCCGATGGGGCTGGGCGGCTTCTTCGCCGGCTTCCAGATCGCGGTGTTCGCCTTCGTCGGCATCGAGCTGGTCGGCACCACCGCCGCCGAGACCGCCGACCCGCGCCGCAACCTGCCCAAGGCGATCAACTCGATCCCGGTGCGCATCCTGGTGTTCTACGTGCTGGCGCTGGTGGCGATCATGGCGGTGACGCCGTGGCGCGAGGTGGTGCCGGGCAAGAGCCCGTTCGTGGAGCTGTTCGTGCTGGCCGGCGTGCCGGCCGCGGCCAGCCTGATCAACTTCGTGGTGCTGACCTCGGCGACCTCCTCGGCCAACAGCGGCATCTTCTCCACCAGCCGCATGCTCTACGGCCTGGCCGAGGAGCGCCACGCGCCGCGCGGCTTCGCCCGGCTCTCGCGCGCGGCGGTGCCGGCGCGCGGGCTGCTGTTCTCCTGCGCCTGCCTGCTCGGCGGCACCGTGCTGATGTACCTGATCCCGAACCTGGTCACCGCCTTCACCCTGGTCACCACGCTGGCCGCGGTGCTGTTCATGTTCGTCTGGTCGCTGATCCTGTGCGCCTACATCGCCTACCGGCGCAAGCGCCCGCAGCTGCACGCGGCCTCGGCGTTCAAGATGCCCGGCGGCGTGCTCATGTGCTACGTGTGCCTGGCGTTCTTCGCCTTCGTGCTGGTGCTGCTGACCCTGCAGGCCGATACCCGCCAGGCGCTGTTCGCCAGCCCGGTGTGGTTCCTGCTGCTGGGCGTGGGCTACGCGTTGAAGCGCCGCAGCGCCTAGGGCGTGTCACCCATTCCCGAGTATGCCGCGCCGCGGCTGCGCGTGCCCGTGGCCGCGTCATCGCTCGGGCGTGGACGCACGTCCACTTCCTCGCTCTTCCTTGCCACAGGCGCGCGCAATCGCGGCGCGGCATGCTCGGGGATTGATGACACGCCCTAGCCTGAACCGGTGCGCGTGGCGGGCGTTGACGCTCCGCGCGCGCTGACGGATGCTCGCGGCCTTTCCTGCGCGAGCCCATCCCGATGATCACCATCCATCGCCTCGGCGGCACCTCGGACACGCCGGTATGCTGGGTGGACCTGTGCCGGCCGAGCGAGGCGGACCTGGCCGAGGTCGACCAGAAGGTGGGCTTCGCCGTGCCGACGCGTGCGGCCATCGGCGAGATCGAGTTCAGCAGCCGGGTGCGGGTGGAGGGCGAGGTGCTGTTCCTCAACGTGCCGCGCTTCCAGGACGACGATGGCCCGACCGCGCCGCTGGGCTTTGCGGTGTCGCCGCGGGTGCTGGTGACCCAACGCGAGCAGCCGATGGCCTCGCTGGATGCGGTGGCCGCGCAGTTGCAGCACAACCCCTGCCGCAGCAGCGACGACCTGCTGCTGCGCCTGCTCGACGAACTGGTCGGGCGCCTGGCCGACCGCCTGGAAGCGTTGGAAGCGCAGATCACCGAGACCACGCGCGCAGCGTTCGCCAAGCCGCACGCGCGGCACAAGTCGCGGCATCTGGAGCGGATGCTGCACGACGTCGGCGACATGGGCCGGCGCCTGGGCGGCATGCACAACGCCGGTCACGGCCTGCTGCGCCTGGCCACCTACCTGGACGACGCCGCGCCGGACTGGTTCGGCGAGGACGCGGCCAAGCGCATCGGCCTGTTGCACAAGGATCTGGCCACCCTCATCGAATTCGAGCAGCACCTGGACGACCGCATCGAGTTCCTGCTCGACAGCGTGCTGGGCATGATCAACGTCGACCAGAACAACGTGATGAAGGTGATGGCGGTGGCCTCGGTGGTGGGCATCCCGCCGACGGTGCTGGTCGGCATCTGGGGCATGAATTTCGCGCACATGCCCGAGCTGAAATGGCACGACGCCTACTACTGGGCGCTGGGCGTGATCGCGCTGAGCATGCTGGTGCCGCTGGCGTGGTTCCGCCGGCGCGGCTGGGTCTGAGCGGCAGCGGCGGTCAGTCCGGGCTGCGCCGGATGCCACGGCGTTTGCGCAGGTGCTGCCTGGCCAGGCGGAGCGCGCGCAGCCCCGGATAGGCCCATTGCAGCGGCCGCGGCAGGCGCGTGGCCGCGCGGTCGTCCTCGGTGGGCGCCAGCAGGAACGGGATCAGCTGCAGGCGGCCGCGCCAGTTCGATTGCAGCGAGAGCAGGCGCAGGGTATAGCGCGCCATGCCGAGTCGGGCTGCCAAGTCGGCGCCGCGATCGGAGCCGAGCGCATCCAGGTGCGGCAGCAGCGTGTCGGCGGCGAAGCGCGCGCTGCGCAGCAACGACGTCTGTTCGCGCAAGACCGCAGGCACGCTGACGCCGAGCGTGGCCTCGGCCAACAAGACGCCCAGGGCCAGTTGCCGTTCCATGCCGAGGCTGCGTGCCAATGCCAGCGTGGCATGCCAGTCCAGCGCCGGGCTGCGTAGCGCCTGCGCGAGATCCACCAGCCAGAACGCGCGGTGCCAGTTGTGCTTGCTGCCGTGGAAGGCGGCATAGACCACCGCCAGCGGCGGTGCCAGTGTGGTCACCTGCATCCCGGCCACGCGGACGAGGGTGGTGTGGTGGTCCCACAGCGCTGCGGGTTGCAGCGGAAACTCGCGGGCCTGGTTGGCCAGACGCAGATGCAATTCCAGCACGAGTCCGCTGCCGGCATGCCGCAACGATAAGGCGTGATTGTCGCGCACGTAGCGGTCCAGCGCGCGCGCCGCATCGGCGTCCAGCACATAGCCCAGGCGCTGCAACAGCGGCAGCGCGCGATCGCGGTCGGCGGCATCGATCAACAGGTCGATGTCGCAGGCTTCGCGATGCTGTGGCATGCCGAACAGGGCGGCATAGCCCTGTCCCTTGAGCAGGCAGTGACGCAGGCCGGCGTCGTCCAGGCAACGGACGATCTGCTGCAGCGCCGCCGTCTGTCGCAATGTGTGCACGAGCATGCGGCGTTGCCGTTGGCGCAGCGCATCGCACAGCGGTGCCGGCATGGTTGCCGCCAGCGTGTCGGCAGGCGGTAGTGCCAACGCCAGACGATGTTGCGCGAGCACGCGCGCGAAGGCATGCGGATCGACGTCGCCTGCAAGCGATGGATCGGCTCGCGCCCGCCACAGTCCCAGCGCATAGGCGAAGGCGGGCGACCATCCGGGTGTTGTCGCTATCAAGGATGGAACCCGGATTCATTGCGCGCTTCAGTGGCAGGTGTCTCCCAAACTGAGGCCGATTTTGTCGATTCGGATGACTTGTATTCGAGTGTAGACAAAATTTCTTGACCAGCGCGCACTGCATTCCCTCGAAAAAGTGCTAAGTGATTCAGTGCGCACATGATTCTTGTCCGTCTCTGTCATTCCCGTGCGATGCGGATCGGCATCGGACTGATGTATCGCCCACTCGTACGCTGTGTAGCATAGCCCTCGACGCATGACGCGGCGCCCAGGGCGGTGCAATTTCGTGCGCGATCGCAGCCATGGCCTCTCGCTGATCCGCTCTCAAGGAGACGACGTATGACCGATGCGTTCATAGGCGAAATTCGCCTGTTTACGATGGACTGGGTTCCCAGGGGATGGCTGCCATGCGATGGGCGCTCGCTGCCTATTCAAGGCAATCAGGCACTCGCGGCGCTGCTCGGCAATCAGTTCGGCGGCGACGGCAAGACCACGTTCAATCTGCCCGATCTGCGCGGTCGGGTGCCGGTGGGGCAGGGCGCCAACCCCCTCACCTCGCCGCCAGTGATGTACTCCGTGGGCAACTATGGCGGTCTCGAAGGCGTGGCGCTCTCCGCCGCGCAGATTCCGCCACATATTCATACCGTCAATGCGGTTGCCGCGGTGGGAACGACTGCAGGGGCAAGTAACGCCTATATCGCCGAACCCGCCGATCCGCAGTACCTGTATGCGCCAACGGGGACGCTGGTCGCGTTGGCTCCCGATGCGGTCAGCGAGGAGGGCGCGGGCGCTGCGCACAACAACGTGCAACCGTCGCTGGTACTGAACTTCTGCATCTGCACGGTCGGTCTGTTTCCGTCCCGCCCCTGACGCCCGCCACGAAGGAAACGACATCTATGGACGCCTACATTGGTCAAATCATCTTGTTCGCCAGCTATTTCGAGCCGAAAAACTGGGCGTTCTGCGATGGCCGCCAGTTGTTGATCAAGGATTACGTTGCGTTGTACTCGCTTATCGGCACCGTCTACGGTGGCGACGGCAGGACCACGTTCAATCTGCCGGACCTGCGCAGCCGGGTGCCGATCGGGCAAGGGCAGGGCGTGCCCCGTGCGCCGGCACCGCAACTGACCGCACGCGTGCTCGGGCAGCAACTGGGCGTGGAAACCATGACCTTGCAATTGACGGAAATGCCGGTGCATCGGCATACGCTGCAGGCGACTACCGCGGCTGCCACGACCGTGGTGCCGACCGGCAATCTGTTCGCGGTGCCGCCGACCCCGAACGTGGAATATTTCACGCCACCCAGCGGCTCTACACCGGTGGTGCCCACCTTGGCTGCCAGCACGGTCGGATCTGCCGGCGCGAACCAGGCGCACGACAACCGTATGGCCACGCAGGCGTTGAACTACCTTATCTGCCTGAATGGTTTGTTTCCGGATCGGCCTTGATCGGCCATCGCATAGGAGCCTGACATGTCCAACAGCTTCATCGGCGAGGTGCGTGCGTTTCCCTATACCTTCGCACCGGAGGGTTGGCTCGATTGCATGGGCCAGTTGGTGAGCGTGCAGCAGTATCAGATGCTGTATTCGTTGCTCTCCAATTTCTATGGGGGCGATGGCCGTACGACGTTCGGCTTGCCGGACCTGCGTGGCCGTGCCGTGGTCGGTCGCGGTCAGGGGACGGGCCTGAGCAACTATGCGCTGGCGCAACTGGATGGCGCCGACTCCGTCGCGCTGGTGTCGGCGGCGCAGTTGCCGGCCCATACCCACACCATCACCAGCAAGTTCACGCCATTCGCATCGGCACAGACCGCATTCAGTGCGACGCCTGGCGCCACCGCCTACATATCGCGTCTGATCAATCCGACCGGCAGCACTACTACGTACAGGCAGTACACGGCGGCGGCCAGTGTCACTCCCGCAGCCATGTCTCCGAACAGTCTGACGCCGTTTCCCGCGAACCCCGTGCCAGCTCAGGCGCACGAGAATCGGCAGCCCTTCACCGCCATGCGCTACTGCATCTGCGCCACCGACGGCATCTATCCGGAACGGGATTGAGCACGCTGCGCTTCGACTGTCCCGCGCCGTTGCTGGTGCGGGGCATGCAGACACGACCGGAATGCGTGGCGGACCTGCCGGCGCTGCGCGCGTTGTATCGGGAGCAACGCTGGGCCGAGTTCGCGATGTTGGAGTGGGACGATGTGGCGCGCGCCGCGTTCATCGACCAGCAGTTCGCGGCGCAGCAGCGTCACTACACCGTCAGCCAGGAGCAGGTGCTGTTCCTGGTGCTGCTCGAAGATGAGCGCGTCATCGGGCGGATGTATCTGGGGGGCGATGCGGCAGGCGCTGTGCGCTTGATGGATATCCTGCTGCGGCCGGATCGCCGTGGGCAGGGCTTGGGAACGGCGTTGATCGCTGCGCTGCTGGAGCAAGCGGCGGCCGATGGCCGCGACGTGTTGCTGCAGGTGGAAAAAGACAATCCTGCGGCTGGCCTGTATCGCCGGCTTGGCTTTCACGCATATGCCGACACCGACATCGCCTGGCAGATGGTCTGGTCCCGCAGCGGGTCATGCTTTCCCGGATGAGCGTTCCGGAAGCGGTGCATCGTCCCGGTAGCCCAGCCAGGCCATGACCGGGCCATGGTCGGTGAGCACGCGCGCCGCCTGTGCCGGGCTGAGCACCGTGCGCCACGCCCCCGTGCGGCCCTGGCGGAAGAAGTGCGTCTGTCCGTCCTGGCGTTCTGCGAATCCACGGCGTTGCTCTGTCTCGCGCAGCGCCTCGAAACGGCACGACGCCACCGCACGCTCCACCAGTGCGGGATCCGTGGGCAGGCCGAGAAAGTCGGCCAAGCGCGTGGTTTCCCGCAGTGGATCGGTTAACAGGTCTTCATAGCGCAGCAGCAGACGTGGGCCGGGCACCTGCTGCCAGGACGCCACGTGCTCGGACCATGAGCCGAAACGTTGCCGAGCCTGTGAACGGTATGCGGACAGCGTGCCGCAGACGGTGGCTCCGCTTTCGCCAAGTTGGCCGATGGCGGTGTCCAGATCCAGGCGGGCGTGGTCCGCCCAGGACGGGGCGACGTCGCGCGGATCACGCACGATGTAAACAGTCCCGACTGTCGCCGTGGCGGGAAACAGCGTGGCGTCGTAGCGGTCGTGAACCTTGAGCACGCTCAGGGTCTGCGCTGCGCATCGCCGGTAGGCGGCGGCGCGTAGCAGATGCAGCTCGGCCGGCGTCAGGTCGCCGATATCCACGTCGAGGTAGCGTGCCAGCCATGCGCGCCATGCGGCGTTCGGCAGCGCCGTGGTGAGTTCGTCCAGGTCTACTGCGGCAGCGCCTCTCTGCAGACTGGCGATCAGGTAGCGAACCCAGGTATTGCCGGACTTGGGATACGAGGCGAGCCAGAAGATGCCGCGCCGGCTCATGTGCCGAAGTGCGCCTCGAGCAGGTCGGCTGTGGCGGCGAGTGCGTCGAAGCGGCGCGGGCGCTGCAGTCGCCAGACCGGTACCTGGCGGGCAATGGCGGCGGCCTGCGCAAACATGGAGGCGCGCAGGCCCAGGCGTTCGGCCGCCTGCGGGCGTGCCAGGTAGCCGTGCAGCGTCGCCAATCCGGCATGCGGCGACAGACGCTGCAGATGCGGCTCCGAAGGTGCATCGTGCAGGACTACGACCGCATCCAACGTCGCCGGTGCGGCATCGAAGCCGATGCTTGGACGCAGATCGAATTTGTCCATGCCTGGCCGCACCCGTGGCGTGCCGGTCATCGGCAACTGCAGCGATTCCAGCGTGTCGCGCCACAGTTTCAGCCGCGGAAATGCCGGCAGCATCGTGATGCCGTGGGCACCATCGCTGCGGATGACGGTGAGGTCGTCGCTGAGCAGGCCATGGCCGCGTTGCAGCAGGGCCGCCGCCAGCGTGGATTTCCCTGCGCCGCTATGGCCGGCGAAGGCCACGGTCCGTGAGCCGATGCGCAGACAGGCGGCATGCAGTGGGAACAGGCCGCGCTGCAGGCACAGATAGCCCAGCGCCGAGCCGAGCAGAAACAGCCGCCAACTCTCGTCCTGCGAGTCCAGCCTTTGCACGCGCATCGAGCGGCCGCTCTGGACGAGGATGCGGACCACCTGCGGCACCTGCAGCAGCATCGCGCCATCGCGGCCGACACTCAACCAGGAGTCGGCAGGTTCGGCCGTGTCCAACCGGTCCGGAACCGGGGCTTCTTCGATCGTCACGTCCGCAGCGATGCACTCGGCGTTGCCCGTCCAGGGGGCAAGTTCCGGCAATGCCAGCGTACTGCTCACCTGCAAATCGCATAACACGTACCGATAGTGCAGGGACATAGCGGGCGATGACCGATTGGCAGAGACGTGTGTCAGACGCGGATCTCCACCGCCCCGGCGTCGCGCAGCGTTTCCAGCAGCGTCGTCACGTCGGTCTCGATGGTGGTCCGGGGCGCTGCGTATTCGGCACTCAGGCGATCGCACAGCGTGGCGAAGGCGCAGGGCGGATCCAGATGCGACCACACGTCCTTGCCGACGCGGTCCAGCGACAGGTAGAGCCCGCGTTCGGTGCTCATGAGAACCAGTTCATCGCCCATCTCGGCGGCAAGGCAACCGGGCGTCCGCGCGATGATCGTGCTTGGTGCGATGTGCATCCTGGTGCCAGGTCGGTGTGGAATGCAGGAGCTTACCGAGGACGCCGTGCGCTGCAAAGCGCCGGTTCTGCCTGCTAATCGCAGGGGGCGATGCGGCGCCGGAACACGGCCTGTTCGTCGGCCTGCTCGGCCAGGCGCCGATTGTCCGGACCGAACAGCGGCGTATCCGCACGTGCTGGCGTCGGCACGCACAGCGCTGTGTCGAACCAGCGTGCCGCCTGCGTGTCGCGCAGGCGGAAATTGGCGTGGCGCAGCACCAGCAGTCCGCCAGGGCGCAGGCAACGTGCGAAGTCGAGCAACTGCGCCTCCACGTCCTCGAACCTGATGAGATGATCGCAGCGCTCGCCGCGATACGTCCCCAGATCGCCGCGACGCAGCACCGCCAGGCAGAAGATGGCGTCGTAAGCGCCGTCGGCCTCGCCGGTCGTATCGCCGGCCAGGCGGAACTGCAACCCGGGATCGGGCCGATCGCGCAGTTGGCGCAGGCAGGCGCGAACCGAATCGGGATGGATATCCACGCCTGTGATCGTGGCATTGGGGAAGTACGCGCGCAGGCTGAATACCTCCGCGCCGCTGGCGCAGCCGAAGGACAGCAGCCGCACGTGGCGATCGGCACCGAGCGTCTGTCGGACGAAACTGAACAGGGTGGGGTAACGATCCATCGAGGTGGTCGCGTAATCCTGGAACAGCGGCACCGGCGAGGTGAGTTGCAGCCAGGCATAGGTGCGGCCCTCGCGGCTGCGCATGGCGCGATACAACAGGCGCACGCCGCGACGGATCGGCAAGAGCCTGCGCCAGTGGAATCGGTGCAGGCTCATGCCGGCTGCCGCGACCGGCAGGAAAAGCGCACGCGGTTGAAGCGCGAGCCGGAAACCGGCAGCGCAGATGACGATGCGCGTCGCCTCTGGCGTAGACATGTGAGCGCCGCGGGCGGCATGTGGTGGTAACCTGAAAACACCCTGCACAAGCTTAATCGGCGGGCGCGTCCGGGGGAATCGGAGCGGACGATGGATGGCAGGGGCGCGCGTCGTGCCCGCTGCGCCTGTACTGATGCGCTGGGGAAGCAGGCGTCAGGTCCCATAGCAAAAAGCAGATAAGGAGATTCCGCGATGTATGAGCACCAACCAACTGTTTCGTCTGTTGCTTCCGTCGAGGGCGGACGCAAAGCGTGGTCGGCACCCGTGGTGTCCTTCCTGTCGATCGACGAAACGGCGAACGGCACTGTAGCGGGCGATGATGGCGGCGGGACGAGTACCGGTTCTTGAGCCTGAACGCCTGCACGGGGCGGCATGAGTGATTTTGCCGGCGTCTGGCGGCTGGATGGCACGCCGGTTGCGCCTGGCGATATCCAGCGCATCGGCCAGGCGCTGGATGCACGCGGGATCGGCCCGGTCCGGGTCTGGCAGGACGGTGCCTTCGCGCTAGTGCATCGCCAGCATGTCTTCACCCCGCAGGATGCCGATGAGGCGATGCCATGCGTGGGGGCATCGGGCGCCGTGCTCGCGGCCGACGTGACATTGGCTGCGCGGCAGGAACTGGCAGCGGCGCTGGGGGATTTCGCCGATGCCGCCATGCCCGATGGCGCGCTGCTGCTGCAGGCCTTGCAGCGCTGGGATGTCGCGGCGCTGCCGCGCCTCCACGGGTCTTTTGCCTTGGCCTTGTATCGGCCGGACCTGCAGCGCCTGTTGCTAGCCCGCGACCCGGTGGGGATGCGCTCGTTGTTCGTGCATCGCGGGCCACGCCTGATCGCCTTCGCCACGCGCCTGCGAGCGCTGCTGGTGCTGCCGGAGGTACCGAAGGATCTGGACGATCGCGCCCTGGCCGACAGGCTCATCATGGCCCGTGCGCGTCCCGAGCGCACCATCTATCGCGCTGTCGACCGGGTACCGATGGCGCATGCGGCGGTGCTGACCGCCGAGGCGATGTACTGCCAGCGCTGGTGGTCGCCACCCGAGGCAGGTTCGCTGCGTTTGCGCGACGACGCCGAAGTTGAGGCTGCCGCGGCCGAGGTGCTGGATCGTGCGGTGAGCGACGCGCTGCGCGCGCACGGTCCGGTGGCGACCTGCCTGACCGGCGGACTGGACAGCGGCTCGGTGATGCTGTCGGCAGCGCGGCAACGGGCGCCGGCGCCGCTGCTTGCGCTCACGCGTGCCCCGCTGGCGGCGACCGCAGCCGCCAATGCCACCCACTATTACGACGAGGTACCGCGTGCGCGTTGCCTTGCCGCCAGCCACCCAGGGATCGACTGGCATCTGGTCGGCGATGATGGCGACGACTGGGGTGAACACGATCCCGCGTGTTGGTGGCGGGAAGGCGCGCAGCCGGTCCGCACGCCCTCCAACATGGCCTGGTTCTTTCCGCTGTACCGGTTTCTGCATGCGCGTGGCGGACGGGTGATGCTGGGCGGCGAACTTGGCAACGCGTTCTTCAGCTACGACGGCCGGTTGCGCCTGCCGCAACTGTTGCGTCAGAGGCAGTGGCGGGTGCTGGCGGCACAGCTGCGCGCACTTGCTGTCAGCGAAGGCCTGAGTCGGCGCAAGACCGTGCAGCGCTACCTGTTGCGTCCCTTTGCGCCGGTTGCGCTACTGCGTCTCTGGCATGGCCTGCCGGCTGCGTTCTGGGAAGCGGAGGCGGCGCTGCAGCCAGCGCTGGCGCATACGGTAGGAATGCGCCAGTCGCTGGATCGGGACCGATACCGGTTGCGTCTGGGAGGCGGGCATCATTCCCTGCGGACCCTGCGCGAGTGGATGCTGGGCGATGCAGGCCCAATGGACGTCATGAACACGCTGCGTGCGGTCTCCGGGGTCGACATGCGCTTTCCACTCGGCGACCGGCGCGTGATCGAATTCTTCGGGAGCCTGCCGCTGGACCAGTTCTTGCGCGACGGGGTCACTCGCGCGTTGCCGCGCCGCCTGCTGGCCGCACGCGGCGCACCGCCGGAGATCCATGCCAACCGCATGGTCGGTGTACAACAGGGCGACTGGTTCGCGCGCTTGAGTGCGCAGCGCGGCGCGCTGCAGGCACAACTGGCCGATGCTCGTCGCTCCCCGCTGGCCAATCGCGTCGTGGATCTGCCGCGGCTACAGGCATTGCTTGAGCGCTGGCCGCAGGATGCCGCGGCCGCCGAGTCGCGGCGTGGCGAGTATCTGCAGGTGTTGGCGTCGGGTCTGCAGATGGCCGGCTTTCTGGCCTGGCACGAGCGCGGCGGCGCCTGACGCGCAGACACTGCAGGCCCCTTCAACAGCGCTCCAGCCGTGAGCGCGACATGGCATGACGCGGGGCATGCCATGCGCGTTGCATCCGCCACTGAGCGAACGCATGCGCCATACCGAATTTCGGTGCACATGCGAGCGCAGGCGATCACCGGTCTGGTTCCGCCGCCGCGGCTGGATCTGAGGATCGGCTAGGCGCCGCGACACCGATCACGCCGCAAGGCTGTCGGCCTCCGCTGCGGCATCCGTCGCCTCGTGCTCCTCGCCGCTGACGTGCTGCACCGCGGCGATGTCCCATGACACCGTGTCCGGATCGATCAGGGCGTGGATCGCGGCGCCCTGCAGTTCGCGCATCAGCCGCCGCGCCGACGCGGTGCCGTGCGCCACGCTGTCCCACAGCACCATGTCGACCACGCTGCCGTCGCGGCGGCGGGCGATGCGCCGCGAGCGGAAGCCGGGCTGGCGCTGCAGCCAGGCATCGACTTCGGCATTGGCGCGCAGGAAGGTGCGCCAGGTGCAGTCGTGCAGGCGGAAGGTGGCGATTTCCAGGGCTTCGGTATGGGGATGCATCGGTCTCTCCTGCGGTCTGCGTCGCCCGCATGGCGCGCTGGCGGCGACGCGGCAGCGCGACGAGGGGCATGGGGGAAGGGACAGGGCCGAACGGCCGGAACAGGCGGGCGGGGGCGGGCGTTCCGGGACGGCGCCGGGACGGGAACCGGCCGACACAGGATGCTGGCCCGCGCCGAGGACGCGTTAGCGCGATCCAACGGAATTCTTGTACGATCCTGCAAGCCGCGTCGCGCCGTGGTCCGTGCCGGCGCAGCATCGTGCAAGCTTCCCTTCCTTCTCCGCACGCTACGGCGCCCTTGCCGATGACCGCGCTCGCCCACCGCTACCAGGAAATGGCCGCCCTGGTTGCCCGATTGGCCACGCCCGATGGCGACCACGATACCGCCATCGAGGGCTTCTTTTGTTCCTACCGCTCCGCGCCATCGCCGAAGACGCATACCGCGCAATGGCCCGTCTTCGCGCTGGTGCTGCAGGGCGAGAAGTGCCTGACCCTGGGCAGCGAGGAGTACCGCTACGGGGTCGGCACCTTTCTGCTGGTGACGCTGGATCTGCCGGTGGTCTCGCGCATCACCCAGGCCAGCCCGGAACACCCGTTGCTGGGCGTGGGCATGTCGATCCGGCCGGACCGGCTGCGCGAACTGCTCGAGCGCATTCCCTTACCGCCGCAGGTCGGTGCCGAGCGCCCGCGCGGGGTGTCGGTCAACACCGCCTGCCCGGACCTGCTGGACGCGACGCTGCGCATGCTGCGGCTGCTCGAGCGGCCGGCCGACATCGCCGCGATGGCGCCGCTGATCGAACAGGAGATCCTGTACCGACTGCTGGTCGGTCCGTGCGGGCCGAACCTGCTGCGCATCGCCCAGGAGGACAGCCCCAGCAACCGCATCGCCAAGGCCATCGCCTGGCTGCGCCAGCACTACGCCGAACCGCTGCGGATCGAAGACCTGGCGCGCCAGGTCAACATGAGCGTGTCCTCGCTGCATCACCATTTCAGTGCGGTCGCGGCAATGACGCCGCTGCAGTACCAGAAGCAATTGCGCCTGCGCGAGGCGCGGCGGCTGATGGTGGTCGAGCGCATGGACGTGGGCGCGGCCGGCTACCGGGTCGGCTACCAGAGCCCGTCGCAATTCAGCCGCGAATACAGCCGGCTGTACGGGCGTTCGCCGCGCAGCGACCTGGCCGAACAACTGGGTTTGGCCGGCTGAGCGGGGCTGGCATGCGCTGGCCGCCTTGCATATCTGAAGTGATGCTTGATCGACGACAGGGCATCTCTCTCACTCCGAGGCGCGTCCCGTAGGAGCGGCTTCAGCCGCGACGGGCTTCACCGGGAACGCTCCGTCGCGGCTGAAGCCGCTCCTACGGGGCTAGTTGCATCCGGCTGATCGTCGTGGAAGCAGATGATCGGAGTGCCTTGCGAGCAGCGCGGTGGCGGCACGTGCTACTGCAGTTGCTTGAGCCGCTCGACGATCTCTTGGGCGTGGCGCTCGATCAGGCCTTCGGAGGTGCCCCAGGCGGTGCTGTTGGTCGATTCCACGTCGAACTGCGCGGCGGTCTTGCCGTTGGTATCGGCGATGTCCACCCGGCTCTTGATCTTGTCGCGCCCGGCCATGATGCCGGCCCAGAAGCGCGCGCCGTTGCTGCGCATGTAGTAGTGGTCAATGACGATGGTCATCTTGCGCGCATTGGCCTGGCCCTGCGCGCCGTGCAGGTGTGCCGCGTCCAGTTGCGCGTCGAGCTGGCGACGGAACATGGCCAGGCTCTCGGCGTCGGTATCGTCGTTGCCGGTGAGCTGGTACCAGTAGGTTTCGGCGGTGGTCGCCTTGTAGCTCTGGTGCACCACGCTGTTGGTCGCGCAGCCGGCTGCCAGCAACATCACGCCCACCAGCGCGAGCGTTCTCCATTGCAGTTTCATGCTCTCTCCTTGTTGAGGTCCCCGATGCCGGGGCGAACGCCACCGGCTGCGGCAGCATAGCGGCTGCGCGCGTGCAGGCGGGAAGCCTACGGCGTCGCCTCAGGCTCGCCCAGCCACGCCGCCACGATCCGCGCATAGGCGCCGCTGGCCTTGCTCAGGTGCAGCCACTGGTCGACGTAGGCCTTCCAGGCCATGTCGTCGCGCGGCAGCAGGAATGCCTTCTCGCTGTACTGCAGCGGCTGCTGCGGCGCCACCGCGCATAGGCCCGGTACCTGGCGCTGCTGGAAGCGCGCCTCGGAGGCGTCGGTGATCATGACGTCGGCGCGGCCCTCGTGCAGGTCGCGGAAGATGGCCGGGTTGTCGTCGGAGAGGAGCAATTGCGCATGCGGCAACTCGCGGCGGGCGAAGGCCTCATTGGTGCCGCCGCGCGGTTCGATCACCCGCACCTCGGGGCGGTCGATCTGGGCGATGGCGCGGTAGCGCGCGCGATCGGCGCAGCGCACCAGCGGGATCTTGCCGTCGACCTCCAGCACCGCGCTGAACCAGGCTTGGCGCTGCCGCAGCAGCGACACCGAGATGCCGCCGACGGCGATGTCGCAGCGGTCGGCGAGCAGGTCCGGCAGCAGGGTCGGCCAGCGCGTCGGCACCCACTGGATCTTGACCTCCAGGCTCTCGGCCAGCGCTTGCGCCAGGGCGATGTCGATGCCTTCGTAGCTGCCGTCGGCACGCAGGCGGCTATAGGGCGCGTAGTCGCCGGTGGTGCACACGCGCAGCGCGCCGCGCTGCAGGACGCTGTCCAGGTGCGAGGGCGCGGCGTGCGCCGGCAGCGCCAATGCGGCGCCGAGCAGGGTGGCGGCCAGGCGTCGGATCATGCGGGTCTCCTGCGGCAGGGCGGGCGCCGGTGCCCGCTGGCTGTACGCCGGCTGTCGCAGCGCCGGCGCGCGCCACCTTAGCCGGTTTCCGCGCGTGCCGGCACAATCCCTGGCAGGACAAGGCCTTGCGTGCGCAGAGCGGCTGCAGGTGGCGCCGTATCGCCGCCCGCCGCGCTCGGCGGCACGCGCCGGCAACGGAACTCGCGGCACGCTGTACCGGTCCGTCCTCCACATTCGCTATCGCGCCTGCCCATGGATCCCCGATCGTCGTGACCGCCCTCCCTGCGCAAGACCGTTGGCAGCAGCTGTGGGCGGCACTGGCGACCGCAATGATCCTGGTGTTGCTGGGGCGCCTGCTGTGGGGCGCACCATCGGCGCCGCCACGCGTGGCGGCCGACGATGCGCTGCGGCTGGTGTTCCTGCCGCCGCAATCCGTGCAGCGCGCCGCGGTCCCGCCATCGGCCCCCGCGCCCGCGCCGTCGACGGCCGCACGCACGCACGCCCCCGCACGGCAGCCGCCCGCCGCCGCGCCGCCGTCTCAGCCCACGCCCACGCAGGCTGCGCCCGCCGCGGCCGACACGCGGATGGCGGCGACGCTCTATACCGGCGATGGCCATCCGCGCCTGCCGGGCGGGGTGGCGGTGGATCCGTTCGCGCAGGCGCAAGGCACGCCGCCGGGGACGCTCAATCCGCGCGACGTCGCCAAGTCCAAGCGCCTGCTCGAACGGCCCAACCCGATCGACTACCGGTCGACCCGCTTCGACAAGGACTGGGCCAGCGACGGCACCCTCGGCGACGTCGCCGTGCAGGGCATCGACCGGGCGATCAGGCAACTGCTGCCCAAGAACACCCATCAGACGGCGGTGGCGCGGCCGCCGCCGGACGTGCGCTTCAATCCGGCGCTACACGAACGCCCCAGCGACCTTGGCAGCGAGGCCACCGGCGATGCCTACAAGGCCGCGCCGATCGCCTTCGAAAAGGCGCCGGGACTGGATGGCGAAGCCAGCCGGCGGATTCGCCAGGCCCTGGCCGATCTGCAGCAACGCCGCGGCGCTTGCCCGGCGGCAGAGCGCGCGCGCCTGCTGGCGCCTGTGCAGCAGCACCTGGATGCGCTGCTGCAGGTGGAGACCGCGATGACCAAGGGCGCCGACCCGATCCGCGCGCAGCAACTGCTGCCGCGCGAGGCCGACAGCGCCTACGACCTGGCGCGGCGCGCGCTGTGGTATGCCGACCAGAAACTGGCGGCGTGCGCGCCGTAGGTAGCGTGCGATGGGCGCGGCTTCAGCTGCGAAGAGCGGAGGCGGCGGGGCGCTTCGACCATGGCAGCAGTCGGGACTGAAGTCCCTCCCACAGTGCACCCAGACAACGCGTCGCAAGTTCCTGTAGGAGCGGCTTCAGCCGCGACGCGTGGTGTCTGGCACCGTCGTGGTGTGTCGGCGCCTGGTCGCGGCTGAAGCCGCTCCTACAAGGGGCTGTCGGAAAGCGGACCGAGGGACCGGCCGTCACTCGCGTCGACATGCGCTGGGCGATGATGCGCGCCCGTCCTGTTCGATCATGTCGCCGATGCCGCTTGCCCGTGCCGCGCTGTGCCTGCTGCTGTGCTGTGGCGTGGTCGCCGGCGCGTCTGCGCGCACCGTGTACCGCTGCGTGCGCGACGGCACGGTCAGCCTGGCCACGGCGCCGGAGCCGGGCTCGCGCTGCACGCCGAAGGAGCTGGATGACGCGGCGATCGCCACGCCCAATCTGTGGGGCAACCTGGGCGTGTTCAGCGGCACGTTGTACGAGCGCGAGCAGGACGGCCAGTTGGTCTACTCCACGCGCAACCTGCCGGGCTCGCGGCCCTATCTGCGCTTCACCGCGGTGACCCCGCCGGGCGAAAGCGCGCATCCCGGCCTCGGCAAGGTCGGCGCGCCCCAGTTGCAACCGCATGCCAAGCAGTTCCGCGCCGCGGCGCGCGCCACCGGCGTGGACGAGCCGTGGCTGCGCGCGATCGCGCATGCCGAGAGCGGCTTCGATGCCGCCGCGGTCTCACCCAAGGGCGCACAGGGGGTGATGCAGTTGTTGCCGGAAGTCGCCAAGGAATACGGCGTGCACGACCCGTTTGCGGCCGACCAGTCGATCGCCGGCGGCGCGCGCTACATGCGCGCGCTGCTGCGTCGCTACGCCGGCGACCGGGTGCTCGCCGCCGCGGCCTACAACGCCGGCATCGGCACGGTGGCGCGCTACGGCGGCGTGCCGCCGTACGCGGAGACCCGCGAGTACATCGACAAGGTGATGGCGCTGTACCAGCGCTATCGCGTCGCGATGGGCATCCCCGTGGAGACGCCGGCGCAGTAGCTGCGGCGCCGACCGCTGGCGATGACGCATGCGCATGCGCAGGCGGACGCGGCGTGGCCGCGCTGCCGCCCGTGGCGCTTCAGAGCGCGACTGCTTCCGCCTCGGCGTCGGCCTGCGCTTGCGCGTGCGCCGCTGTCGGCGCGGCGGCCGGTGCCGCGTACAGATCCATCAGCAACAGGGTCACGCCATTGGTCCAGCCGAAGCCGTCCTGCAGGGCGTACTCGCCGCCGCCGCCGCCCTTGGCCTGCGCGTCCACCGCATACTTCTCCACCAGCTTGTGCTGTTGCGCGAACAGCGCCTGCACCCGCGCCAGGAAGCGGCTGCCGATGCGCTGCGCCAGGGCGTCCTGGCCGTAGCGGCGCAGGCCGTCCACGGCGATCCACTGCAGCGGCGCCCAGCCGTTGGGTTCGTCCCACTGCTGGCCGGTGTGCAGGCGCGTGGTCGCCAGGCCGCCGGGACGCAGCAACTGCGCCTGCACGGTGTCGGCGCTGCGCTTGGCCCGGGCCGGTGAGGCGACGCCGACGAACAGCGGGTACAGCGCCGCGGCGGTGACCTGCTCGCGCAGCCGGCGCTGCTGCCAGTCGTAGTCGGCGTAGTAGCCGGCATCGCTCCACAGGTGCTTGTCGATCGCGGTCTTGCGTGCGCTGGCCAGGGCCGCGTAGTCGGTGTCGCAGCCGGCCGCGCCCGGGTTCTTGGCGCAGGCCACGGCCAGAGTGCTCTCCAGGTGGTAGAGCAGGCTGTTCAGGTCGACCGGGACGATGGCGGTGGTGCGGATGCTGGCCAGGGTCTTGCGGTCGCCGAGCCAGCGGCTGGAGTAGTCCCAGCCGCTCTCGGCGCCGGCGCGCAGGTCGCGGTAGACCTCGGCGGCCGGGCGGTCCTTGGCCTCGGCGGCTGTGCGCACGTCGTGCAGCCAGGCTTCCGGGCGCGGCGTGTCGCGGGCGTCCCAGTAGCGGTTGAGCAGGCTGCCGTCGGCCAGCCGCACCACGTGCGCATGCGCGTGGCCCGGAGCCAGGTTCTGCGCGCCCTCCATCCAGTACGCGTATTCCTTCTGCAACTGTGGCAGGTAACGCGCGTAGGCCGCATCGCCTTCCACCTTGGCCTGCAACTGCACCATGTGCGAGAAGAACGGCGGCTGCGAGCGGCTCAGGTAGTAGGTGCGGTTGCCGTTGGGGATGTGCCCGTAGGTGTCGATCAGGTAGGCGAAGTTGTCCAGCATCTGCCGGCTGCGTTCGTGTTCGCCGCTCTCCACCAGGCCGAGCATGGTGAAGTAGGAGTCCCAGTAGTAGACCTCGCGGAAGCGCCCGCCCGGCACCACGTAGGGGTGCGGCAGCGACAGCAGGCTGCTGTAGGCCGGCACCTCGACCTGGCGGCGCACCAGCAGCGGCCACAGCGCGTCGATGTGTTCGCGCAGGCCGGTGTCCTGGCGGATCGCCTCGGTCTGCACCGGGCCGGATTCCTCGAAGTTGGCGGCGACGAAGCGGCGCAGGTCGAAGCCGGGTTGCTGGCGCTGCGCCAGATAGTCGGCGTTGATCAGCGCCGGGTCGCGCAACGGCAGCGCATCGACGAAGTGCTTCTGGTCGTCGAACAGCTCCTGCCGCTGCACCGCCTGGAACAGTTCCGGGTAGGCCAGGTCGGGCGTCTGCGGCGGCGGTGCCGGCGCGGTCAGCGTCGTCGCCGGCGCGGCCTCGGCCATGGCGGTGTCGGCGGTACCGAGCAACAGGCCGAGCGACAGGCTCAGCAGCGGGGTGCAGCAGGGAGGAGCGGCATGGCTCATGTCAGGTCCAGAGCAGGATGCGTGCGGCATGGTAAACGACCGAGGCGGAGACGGGGCGGCCGCGGCCGGATCCGATGCGGGGCCTGCCGATCGTGCCCTGGCGGCCGCGCGCCGGCCGGCTCGCACCGGTGAGGACCGCAACGCCTGGGGGGCATGCAAGAACGGGGCCGCTGCAGGGCTCGGCGCTCGATCGCCGTGCCAGCTTGGGGGCTGCCCGCCTGCGGGGGGGGGGGGCTCAGCGCCACCCGTGTCAGGGCGGGGGCCGTCTAGCGCGCTACGACGCGCGGCGGCACGCGCCGCGCAGGTCAGGGCGTCTGCGGCCGCTGGCGGTCCTTCTCGGCGCTGAGCGCGGCTTCGGCGCGCAGGAACACCAGCCCGATCGGCTCGTCCGCGCGCGTGGCCTGGGCGTCGCCGACCAGGACGGTCAGCCCCAGCGCCTGCTGCCGCGCGGCGATCTCGCGCAGGCCGCGCAGCTTCTGTTCGGCATCGGCGCCATGCAGCATGACGATGAACTCGGCGTGCTCGGTGGCGCGGTCCACCGTGTCGGCGCCGCCGTCGTGCACGTAGCTGGCCAGGGTGCGGTCGAGCTGCTGCAGGCTGCTACCCAGCAGGCGTTCGCTCTGCCGCTCGGCCAGCGCGGCCAGTTCCTGCACTTCCAGGATCACCACCCGGTAGCGGCCATCGGTGGCGGCGCCGTGGGTATCGGTCGAATGCGGTTGCAGGATCGCCTCGCGTTCGCGTTGCAGGGTGCGGCGGCGTTCGTCGAGCAGGCGCATGGTGGTGCGCGCCAGTGCGCGCAGGCCGTCGCGCTGGGCATCGGTGAGCTGGCGTGGCGCGGTGTCGAGCACGCAGACCGTGCCCAGGGCGATGCCCTCATCGGTCACCAGCGGCATGCCGGCGTAGAAGCGCGCGCCGGTGTCGCCGCGGACCACCGAGATGTCGGTAAACCGCGGGTCCTCGGCGAGGTCGGGCACTTCCAGCAATTGCTTGGGCTCACGGATCGCGTGGTCGCATACCGCCTGGCTGCGCTCGGTCTGCGGCACCTCCAGGCCCATCCGTGCCTTGAACCATTGCCGGTCGCGGTCCAGCAGCGACAGCAGCGCGATCGGCGTATCGCACAGCGCGGCGGCGATCTGCACGATGTCCTGGTAGGCGTCCTCGGGCAGGCTGCCGACGATGCGGTAGCTGTCGAGGACACGCTGGCGCTGGGCTTCATCGGTCATTTGGCGGCATCGGGTCTGGCGCGGATCGCGAGGCGCAGCACCATACCGCAGGGCGCGCGGATGCCGTGTGGAAAAGCGTGCAAGCGTGACGCGGTGCACGCCAAGGCCCTTGTCGCGCGCGCCGTGCCGCTCGGCACTCGAGCAACTGGCCTTCGCTGTCCAGCACCTGCACCTTGCCCAGCTTCAGCGCACGCACCGGCGCTTCCCTCTGCTTGGGTCGCGGCTGACGCCGCTCCTGCGGGGCGGCGAACGCGGGGCTGGCTCCAGTCGTCGGAGCGGGGCGTGCCCCGCAACGAGAGTCGGCGGGCATGGCGGTCAGCCCGCTGTGCCGGCGCCGAGCGCGCGCAGTTGCGCCTGCAGCGTGGCGGCATTGTCGAGGGCGTGGCCGAGCGCGGTGTTGTCGAAGATCACCCAGGCGTCGTCCGAGTGCGGCGTGGCGGCGACGACGCGTTCGGCCAGGCTGCGCAGTGTGTCGTCGGCGTAGTCGCTGTAGTAGATGCGCGGCGCGCCGTGCCAGCGCCAGTAAGCCGGCGCCGCCGTGCCTGCCGGCTGCGCGGCGGTGGCGTCCAGGGCCGGGTCGGCGGCCACGCGGGCGATGCGGTGGCGCTGCCACAGTGCCTGGGCGCGCGCGCCGAACCAGCTGGCGTGGCGCGGTTCGCAGGCGATGCCGCCATGCCAGCGGCGCCGCAGCATCGCGAAGAAGGTGGCGGCGGTGCGCGCATCGAAGACCAGACTCGGTGGCAGTTGCACCAGCAGGCAGCCGAGCTTGTCGCCGAGATGGCCGACTTCGCCGAGGAAGGTCTGCAGCAGCGGCGCGACGCGGTACAGGCGCGCGTCGTGGGTGATCGTGCGCGGCAGCTTGGCCGAAAAACGGAAATCCGCCGGCACGCTATCGGCCCAGCGCTGGTAAGTGACGGGGCGGTGCGGGCGGTAGAACGAGGAATTGATCTCGACCGCATCGAAGCGCGTGGCATAGCGCGCCAACTGGCTGGCGCCGTCGCCGACCAGCGCGCGCTGCGAGCTGGCGATCGACCAGCCGGCGCAGCCGACGCGGATGCGGGGCGCGGCGTCGCCGCGGTGGGGAGAAGCGGTCGGCATCGGCGGTGCCAGGCGAGGACAGGCCTTGGGGATAGCAAGCGCTGCGGCCAAGGGCCGTGAAGGACATGGCCGGCTCCAAATCCGCCCTGTCGGGCGATGCTTGCGCATCGCGATCGCCGATCGGCAACAGCGTCCAGAAGGCGAGTCTATGTCTTGGAGGATGCCTGGTCGGACAGGTCTACGGACATCGCAGGGCGCGGCGCGCCGCCTTGGTCACCCGTGCGTGCAGGACTTGCATGCCGTGCGGCCGATGCGTGCAGCGCGCCGCGATGGCTGCGCGCTGTGCGCTTGCGTGCATGCACGTTGCGCCGGAGCGAAGCGTGCAAGTGACTGCTCGCATGACGCATCGCGCGATGGCGATGCGTTGCGATAGCGCCGGCCACCCATGCGGGGGCCGGCGCGTCGCGCCTGGCGGGACCGTCCCGCCAGGCGTGTGCGGCGTTACTGCTTGGCGGCCGCCTTGGCCTTCGCCTTGACCGGCTGGCCGTCGCTGTCCAGCACCTGCACCTCGCCCAGCTTCAGCGCGCGCACCGGCGCTTCGATCTGCTTGAGGTCGCCGACGATGACCCAGGTCATCGCCTGCGGCGCCACGATCTCCTTGATCGCCGCTTCCGCCGCCGGCTGGTCGACCGCTTCCAGGCGCGTCTTCAGCGTCTGCACGTAGTCGTCCGGGCGGCCGTACTGGACGATGCCTTCCATCGCGCTGAGCACCGCACCGGTGGTCTCGAAGCTGCCCGGCAGGGCGCGCACGCGCTGTTCCTTGATCTTGGCGATCTCGGCGGCGGTCAGCGGCTTGTCGCCGACCACGGCCTTGGCTTCCTTGAGGATCTCGGCGGCCGATTCGGCGGTCTTGTCGGTCTGCACCGGGGCGAAGAACAGGAACGGGCGCTGGCCGATCGCGTCGATCATGAAGCTGTTGGCGCCGTAGGCCCAGCGCTTGTCCTCGCGCAGGTTCATGTTCAGCCGCGAGGTGAAGGTGCCGCCGAAGGCGCCGTTGGCCACGCCGATCGCCAGGTTGTTCGGCGCCTTGGTCGAGGGCGCCAGCAGGCCGGCCAGGATCAGCGACTGCGGGGCGTCGTCGCGGTTGATCAGGAACACGCGCGGCTTGGGCTGCGCGGCCACCTGCGGCAGGCTCTTGGTCGGGCGCTTGCCGGACGGAGCCTGCCAGTCGCCGAACGCGGCATCCAGCTGCGGGATGATCTTGGTCAGGGTGGTGTCGCCGGCGACCAGGATGCGCACGTTGTCCGGACGCAGCCAGTTGTTCTGGAACGCGCTCAGGTCGCCCGCGGTGAGGCTCTTGATCGCCGCCTCGGTGCCGGTGCCGGTGAGCGGCACGCCGTACGGATGGCTGGGGCCGTACAGCAGCGGCGGCAGGGTGCGCAGCGCCAGGCCCTGCGGCTGGGTCTTCTCCTGCGCGATCGAGGCCAGCCACTGGCCGCGGATGCGCTCGATGTCGTCAGCCTTGAACGCCGGGTTGCGCACGATGTCGGCGAACAGGTCCAGCGACGGCGCCAGCTGGTCGTTGAGTGCGTTGAGCGAGGCGTCGCAGCTGTCCAGTTCGCAGGACACGCTGGTCATCGCGCCCAGGCGCTGGCGGCGCTGCGCCACGTCCACCGAATCCAGGTTGCGGGTGCTCTCGTTCATCAGCGCCGCGGTGAAGTTGGCGGTGCCGAGCTTGCTGCCGCGGTCGGTCGCGTAACCGGCATCGAACAGCAGCTGGATCTGCGTGACCGGGATGGTGTGACGCTCGGCCAGCACCACCTCGATGCCGTTCTTGAGCTTGCCGCGCTGCAGCTGCGGGAAGCTCAGACTCGGGAACTGGCTGGTCTCCGGCACGCCGGCGGCGCGGTCCACCTGCGACTTGCCGACGCTGTAGTTGCCCTTGGCCGGCACCTTCGGCGCGGGCTTGCCCGGTGCCGCGGCCAGCGGCTTGACCGCCTTGTCCTCGGCGGCCGGATCGAAGCCTTCCGGCGCCGGCAGCACGGTCAGCAGGTAGTCGCCCTTGCCGAACCAGGTGTCGGCGGCCTTGCGCACGCTGGCGACGGTGGCCGCCTGCGCGCGTTCCAGGTCCTTCTTGTAGGCGCCCGGATCGTTGCGGTAGACCTGGCCCTCGGCCAGCACCGTGGCCTTGCCGCCGAAGCCGCCGACCTTCTCCAGGCCGCGTACGAAGCCGGCGCGGTAGCCGACCTGGGCGCGCTGCAGTTCGTCGGCGGTGGGGCCTTCGGCCAGGAACTTCTGCAGTTCGTCGGCGATGGCGGCCTCGACCTTGGCCGGGTCCACGCCTTCCTTCACGTCGGCGGTGATCTGCAGCTGACTGGCCAGCGCGAACGACTGCAGGCCGGCGGAGACGTCGTCGGCCAACTTGTCGCGGTAGACCAGGCGCTGATACAGGCGGCTGGTCTTGCCGCCGCCGAGCACGGTGGTGGCCAGGTCCAGCAGCACCGCATCGTCGGTGCCCAACTGCGGCGCGACCCAGGTGCGGTAGATGCGCGGCTGCGCGACGTGGTCGTGCTGCACGCCGCGGGTCTGCTTGGCCAGCGGGGTGATCCACGGCTGCTGGCGCGGCACCGGGCGGCCGGCGGGGATGTCGCCGAAGTACTGCTCGGCCTTGGCCTTGGCCTGCGCCACGGTGATGTCGCCGGCCAGCACCAGGGTGGTGTTGGCGGCGCCGTAGTTGTCGTGGAACCACTGCTTGACGTCGTCCAGCGAGGCCGCGTCGAGGTCGGCCATCGAGCCGATGGTGTCGTGCTGGTAGGGGTGGTTGGCCGGGAAGATGTTGGCCAGGATGTTCTCGTCGACGCGGCCGTAGGGACGGTTCTGGCCCTGGCGCTTCTCGTTCTGGACCACGCCGCGCTGGGTGTCCAGTTCCTTCTGGCCGATCGCGCCGAGCAGGTGGCCCATGCGGTCCGACTCCATCCACAACGCGGTGTCCAGCGCGGTGGTCGGCACGGTCTCGAAGTAGTTGGTGCGGTCGAACCAGGTGGTGCCGTTCATGTCGGTGGCGCCGACCTTCTCGAACGGCTGGAAGTAGGTGCCCTTGTGGTTCTCCGAGCCGGAGAACATCAGGTGCTCGAACAGGTGCGCGAAGCCGGTCTTGCCCGCCGGCTCGTCGCCCGAGCCGATGTGATACCAGATGCTCACCGCCACCACCGGCGCCTTGTGGTCCTCGTGCACCACCACGGTCAGGCCGTTGGGCAGGGTGAAGCGGGTGTAGGCGATCTCCGGCGCGGTCGCCTGGGCCGGCGTGGCCGCGGCCAGGGCCGACGGCGCGGCGACCAGGGCGGCGCCGGTGCCGAGGGTGAGGATGCTGGAGATCAACAGCGACAAGGGTCGGAGCATGGGCCGGGCCTGAGTGTGGACAGTGCGCCAGCATAGAGGCGCAGCGGCGGCCGCGGGAACGTGACTGATGGCACACCGAGGGGGCGGCGACCGGCTCCGCGCACGGCCACGCCCGGGGAGCGTGGCCGTGCGGGATCTCAGGAACGCAGCGCAGCGTTCAGCGCGCGGCGCAGAAGCCGAACTCGGCGGTCGCGCCCGGAGCCAGGGTCTTGTTCCAGCCCACGCCGCTGGCGCTGAGAGTGGTGCCGGACTGGGTCCAGCTGGCGTTCCACAGGTTGCTGACGGTGCCGCTGATGGACAGGGTGGCGGTCCAGTCGCCACTGCTGCCGCCGGTGTTGCTGACCTGCACGCGGTTGCAGTAGCCGGCGTTCCAGTCGCTGTCGACCAGCACCTTGGTGCTGAAGCTGCTGCCGGACGGTGGCGGCGCGGGCGTTCCGCCGCCGCCGTTGCCACCGCCGTTACCGCCCTCACCACCACCACTGCCGCTGCCGGCGCCGGCGCCGTCCCACAGCTTCTTCAGCAGGGTCACCTTGTCGTTGCGCACCGTGCTCCAGTCGTCGTTGAGGATGCCGCCGGTGTCGCCGCTGTTCGGGTTCCACGACCAGTAGAAGCCGCTGTGGATGCCCTTGCCGATCAGGTAGTCGACCAGCGCGTTCTGCCACTGCACGTCCAGCGGGTTGCCCTGGCCGTACTTGCCGCCGAACTCGCCCAGCAGCAGCGCGTGGCCGGCCTGGACGAACCGGCCGAAGTGCTGCTCCCAGATCGCCGGCATGTTGGCCGGGAAGTTGGAGGCGCTGAAGTAGGACTGCATGGACACGTCCGGCCCGTACACGTGCGGGGCGAGCAGCAGGCGGTTGGCCGGAATCGCCAGCGGGGTGCAGGCCAGCGGTTCCAGGTTCTCGCCCCAGAAGTGCGCGGTGCCGCTCGAACAGGTCGGCGTGTCGGCGATGCCTTCGACCACGATCAGCCAGTTCGGCGCCGCTTTCAGCACCGCCGCCGACGCGCGTTCGGCCGCCTTGTTCCAGTCGGTGGCGGCATTGCCGCTGCCCCAGGTGGCGGCGCCATGCGGCTCGTTCTTCAGGTCCAGGCCGAGCACCCCCGGCACCGACGCGTAGCGCTTGGCGACGAAGCTCAGGTCGTCCAGCCATTGCTGCTCGCTGTAGCTGCCGGTGTACCAGAGCTCGGAGATGGCGTTGCAATCCGGCGTGTGGTGGTCGAGCAGCACGTACATGCCGCGGCTGCTGAGTTCGTTGATCACCTTGTCCAGGATCTGCAGCGAGTTCAGGCCCTGCAGGTCCGGATTGCGGCTGTAGTCGATGCTGCCGGGCGACACCGCCTGCAGCGTCTGCGGGCAGAACGGCAGGCGCACGGCGTTGAAGCCCAGCCCCTGCATCTGCGTGATCATGTCCTTCCAGTTGCGCGCCCACAGGCCGTGCACGGTGTGCTGCGAGGTCTCGAAACCGAACCAGTTGACGCCGCGCAGTTGCACGGTGTTGCCGGCGTCGTCCACCACCTTGCCTTGCTGGATGGCGTAGCTCCAGGCCGAGCCGCTGGCGACCACGAGCGCCGCGGCCAGCAGGCAGCGGGTGAGGCGGGAATGCAGGGACCGTTTCATCGCGGTGCTCCGATGGCGGCCGGTGCGGGGCGCGCCGGCCAAGGGGGGGCGGATGCTTGGCGGCGATGATCGGCAGTGTCCCGCCGCGGCGGCCGTGATTGCCGTTGCAGAAGACGTGCTTGTCCACCGATTGCGCGCAGGCGCTGTGGTGGCGTCCACGGGCGCGCAGTCGCCCGGCGCAAATGCCAACGGCAGCGTCGTGGGACGCTGCCGTTGGCATGGGCCCCGCGCGCTGCGCGAGGCGATGGCGCCGCCTTCAGCGGGCGGCGCAGAACCCGAACTCGGCGGTGGCGCCGACGGCCAGGGTCTTGTTCCAGTCCACGCCGCTGGCGCTGAGCGTGGTGCCCGACTGCGTCCATGTGGCGTTCCACAGATTGTTGACGGTGCCGCTGATGGACAGGGTGACCGCCCAGTTGCCAGTGGCGCTGCCGCTGTTGGTCACCTGCACGCGTTCGCAGTAGCCGGCGTTCCAGTCGCTGTCGACGATGACCTTGGTGCTGAAGCTGGCGCTGCCCGGGGCCGGGGCCGGGGTCGGCTCCGGGTTAGGCGTAGGCGTCGGAGTGGGCGTAGGTGTAGGCGTCGGCGTGGTGCCGCCGGTGTCGCCCCACAGCCGCTTCAGCCCGGCCATCTTCTCGGTGCGCACGGTGGTCCAGTCGTCGTCGAGTACGCCGCCGGTGTCGCGGCTGTTGGGGTTCCACGCCCAGTAGAAGCCGCTGCGGATGTTCTTCTTGATCAGGTAGTCGATCAGCGCCTTCTGCAGGATCGGATCCTGCGCCTGGTTGCGGCCTTCGTTGCCGCCGAACTCGCCGATCATCATGGCGTAGCCGCGCTGGGTCAGCTGGCCGAACTGGCGCTCCCAGATCGCCGGCATGTTGGCCGGGAAGCTGCCGTCGCCGAAGTAGGGCTGCCAGTTCACGTCCGGGCCGTACACATGCGGCGACAACAGCAGGCGGTTGGCCGGCACGTTGAGCTTGGTGCAGGTCAGCGGTTCCAGATTGCCGCCCCACCAGTAGCCATTGCTGCTGGAGCAGGTCGGGTTGTCGGTGATGCCCTCGACCACGATCAGCCACTTCGGCGCCACCTTCAGCACCGCCGCCGAGGCGCGCTCGACCGCCTTGTTCCAGTCGGTCTTGAGGTTGCCGGTGCCCCAGGTATTGCGGCCATTCGGCTCGTTCTTCAGGTCGATGCCGATCACGCCCGGCACCGACGCGTAGCGCTTGGCCACGAAGCTCAGGTCGCTGAGCCACTGCTGCTCGCTGTAGGAGTCGGTGTACCAGAGTTCGGAGATACCCTGGCAATCGGGCGAGTGGTGGTCCAGCAGCACGTACATGCCGCGGCTGCTGAGTTCGTTGATCACCTTGTCCAGCACCTGCAGCGAGTTCAGACCCTGCAGGTCCGGATTGCGGCCGTAGTCGATGCTGGTCGGCGCGACGCCGCGCAGGGTCTGCGGGCAGAACGGCAGGCGCACGGCATTGAAGCCCAGGCCCTGCATCTGCGTGATCATGTCCTTCCAGTTGCGCGCCCACAGGCCGTGCACGGTGTGCGCGCTGCCTTCGAAGCCGAACCAGTTGACGCCGCGCAGCTGCACCGCGTTGCCGCGGTCGTCCACCACCGTGCCTTTGCTGATCGCGTAACTCCAGGCCGAACCGCTGGCGGCCAGCAGCGCGGCGGCCAGCACGCAACGGGTGATGCGGGTGAGGGGGGACATCGACATCTCTGCAGGTCTCCGGAAGCGAGCGGGCCCGCAGTCGGAGCGGCCCGGGTGAGGTGGGGAGTGACGGTTCTCACGCCGGGCTCGGGTGGAAGCCAGGGCGGGCGCGCGGATCGGCATGGGCCACCGGATCGGCGCGGACCCCGCGGTGCGCGAGCGCGGCATTAGAGCATGTTCAGCTTCGTATTTGAGTGGTTTATCACAATAAATTTTTGCGACAGCGCACGTATGACGGTCGTTCGACCCACCACGACCCGGTCGGGGCGCCGCTACACTCGTCCTTCTTTGTGTCTGCCGAGGGGAACCAAGTGAAACGACCGATCCTGAGCCTGCTGGCCCTGGCGCTGTCCGGCGCCTGCCTGGCGGCACCGCCGCCCGCACCGACCTTCGACACCAAGCGCCTGTCCACCGACGTCAAGACCCTGGCCTCCGACGCCTACGAGGGCCGCGCCCCGGGCTCGGCGGGCGAGGAGAAGACCGTGGCCTATCTGAGTGCGCAGTTCCAGGCGGCCGGCCTGCAGCCCGGCGGCGACCTGCGCGACGGCAAGCGCCTGTGGACCCAGGCGGTGCCGCTGCGCCGCGCCGACATCGTCGGCACCCCGACGCTGGCGATCGCCAGCGGCGACCAGCGCCAGGCCCTGACCCAGGGCCAGCAGATCGCCGTGCGCGCCGCGCTCGACGGCAGCAGCCAGGTGACCCTGGACGGGGCGCCGCTGGTGTTCGTCGGCTACGGCGTCAAGGCGCCCGAGCGCGGCTGGGACGACTTCAAGGGGGTGGACCTGAAGGGCAAGATCGCGGTGGTGCTGATCAACGACCCCGACTTCGAGACCGGCAAGGGCGCGTTCGACGGCAAGGGCATGACCTACTACGGCCGCTGGACCTACAAGTTCGAGGAAGGCGCGCGGCAGGGCGCGGCCGGCGTGCTGATCGTGCACGAGACCGCACCGGCCTCCTACGGCTGGGCCACCGTCGCCAACTCCAACACCAACAGCATGTTCGACGTGGTCCGCGACGATCCCAAGACGGTGCATCCGGAGCTGGAGGGCTGGATCCAGCGCGATCTGGCGGTGGACCTGTTCAAGCGCGCCGGGCTGGATTTCGATGCGCTGAAGAAGCAGGCGCAATCGCGCGACTTCAAGCCGGTGGAACTGAAGGGCGAGCGCCTGTACGCCGACTACGCGGTGAAGTCGGAGGTGATCACCTCGCGCAACGTGGTCGCGCGGCTGCCCGGCAAGACCCAGCCGGACGACACCCTCATCTACACCGCGCACTGGGATCACCTGGGCGTGGGCGCGCCCGACGCCAAGGGCGACCGCATCTTCAACGGCGCGCTGGACAACGCCAGCGGCGTCGCCGCGCTGCTGGAACTGGCCCGCGCCTTCGCCAAGGGCCCGGCGCCGCAGCGCTCGGTGGTGTTCATGGCGGTCACCGCCGAGGAGAAGGGCCTGCTCGGCTCGGAGTACTACGCGGCCAAGCCGCTGTATCCGCTGGCGCGCACGGTGGCGGTGATCAACATGGACGGCATGAGCCCGTTCGGGCCGTCGCGCGATTTCGGCATCTACGGCACCGCCAAGCTGGAACTGCTCGACGACCTCAAGCGCGTGGCGAAGGGCTGGGATCTGCGCTACACGCCCGATCCGAAGCCGGAAGCCGGCTACTTCTTCCGCTCCGACCACTTCTCCTTCGCCAAGCGCGGCGTGCCGGCGCTGTCCTTCGCCGCCGGCCAGGACTGGGTGGACGGCGGCGTGGCGGCCGGCAAGGCCGCCGCGGACGACTACACCGCCAAGCGCTACCACCAGCCCGGCGACGAATGGCAGCCGAACTGGACCTTCGCCGGCGCCGCGCGCGACATGCAGGTGCTGTACACGCTGGGCGAGGAACTGGCCAACTCGACGCAGTGGCCGAACTGGAGCCGCGACTCCGAGTTCCGCGCCACGCGCGACGCCAGCGCCGCGCAGCGCCAAGCCGCGCCCGCCAAGTGAGCCACGCCCCGTTGCCGCCTGCCCCGCAGGCGGCCCCGGACCTGCTGCCGGGCGTGCGTGCGGACGTTGCCGATCAGGTCGACATGGACGCGGGCAACGACCCGCTGCCGCGCTGGCTGGTCGGCGTTGGCGTCGTCATGACCTTCCTGTTCGTCGGCCCGCCGCTCGGGACCGTGGTGGTCGGGCTGCCGGTGGCGATCGCGATGACCTGGGGGGAGAGCAACGGCGTCAGCGCCCCGCTGCTGCTGCTTCTGCTGATGGCGATGTTTTCCTATGTCTTCGGCGCCTTGCCGGCGCTGCTGACCGGTCTGTTCGCCGCCCGTGCCTGGCCACGCCTGCGCGGCTGGCGCGCGCATCTGCGGATCGGCCTGATCGGGGCCGGCACCTCGGCGGTGTGCGTCGCCGCGGCGCTGGCCCTGTTCGATAGACGCGACGACCCGTCCCACCAGGGCCTCGTCGCGGTGGGCCTGTGCGCCCTGGCCGGTTTCGTCGGCGCCGTGCTGCTGTCGCGCGCGTTGCAATTCCTGCGCGGCGGCTGACGCCGCCGCGGCTCAGCCGGCGCTGGCCTGCTGCAGCGACGGGGTGCGCCAGCCGGCGCGCACGCCCCAGAAGTAGAAGCCCAGCGCGACCACGCCGACCACCACCAGGTCCGGCCCGTAGGACAGATAGCCGTGACCGCCGAAGGTGGTGCTGCCGGCCCACGACAGCAGGGCGATGGTCGGCAGGTAGGCGATCAGCCAGCTGGCGCCGCGCAGGTGCCGGCGGAAATCCTTCCAGCCGTCGCGCTGCTGGTAGTAGGCATACACCGGCAGGGCCACCAGCATCAGCAGGATGATCTCGCCGGTCAGCGGCCAGCGCGCCCAGTACAGCAGTTCGGTGGCCAGCACGAAGGCCGCCGCGGCCAGCACCGGCAGGCCGGCGATGCGCAGCGGGCGGTGCATCTCCGGCGCGTGCTTGCGCAGCGCCATGGCGCTGATCGGGCCGGTGAGGTAGGAAATGATGGTGGCCACCGAGATCACCGCCGCCAGCGTGCCCCAGCCGCGGAAGAAGAACAGGAACAGGTAGGACACCAGCAGGTTGAAGAACATCGCCGGCCGCGGCACGCCCCAGGTCGGATGGATCCGGCCCAGCACCTTGGGCATGGTGCCGTTGCGCTCCATGCCGTAGATCATCCGTGCGGTGGTGGCGGTGTAGGTGATGCCGGTACCGCTGGGGCTGATGAAGGCGTCCACGTACAGCAGCATCGCCAGCCAGTGCAGGTTGACGATGATCGCCAGCTGCGCGAACGGCGAGCGGAAGTCGATGCCGTGCCAGCCGGCCTTGGCCAGCAGGTCCGGCGGCACCGCGCCCAGGTACGCGACCTGCAGCAGCACGTAGACCACCGTGGCCAGCGCGATCGAGCCGAGCACCGCGAACGGGATGCTGCGCCCGGGATTGCGTGCCTCGCCGGCCAGATTCACCGGGCTCTGGAAGCCGTTGAAGCTGAATACGATGCCGGCGGTGGCCACCGCGGTCAGCACCGCAGCGAAGTCGATGGTGTGGCTGCCGCCGTGCAGGCCGACGCTGAAGTTCTCGCTGTGGAAGCCGCTGGCGATCAGCGCAATGCCGGTCAGCGCCGGCACCACCAGCTTGAACACGGTGATCAGACTGTTGGAGCGCGCGAACAGCTTCACGCTCCAGAAGTTCAGCAGGAAGTACACCAGCACCAGCACCGCGGCGATGCACAGACCGGGCACCGACAGCTCGCCGGCGCCGCCGGGCTGCTGCACGTACAGGTCCTGCGCCCACTGCCACGGCCACGAGGCCATGTACTGCACCGAGGCCTCGGCCTCCACCGGGATCACCGACACGATCGCGATCCAGTTGGCCCAGCCGGCGATGAAGCCGACCAGCGAGCCGTGCGAGTAGTGGCTGTAGCGGACCATGCCGCCGGACTCGGGGAACATCGCGCCCAGCTCGGCATAGGCCAGGGCAATGGTGGTGACGATCGCCGCGCCCAGCACCCAGGCCCAGATCGCACCGGGGCCGGCCAGCCCGGCGGCGCGCCAGGCGCCGAACAGCCAACCGGAACCGATGATCGAGCCGAGGCCGGTCAGCATCAGGGCGAACGGGCCGACATCGCGGCGCAGAGCGGAGTGGGTCATGGCAAGTCCGGGCGGCGGCGGGAAGCGGGGGATGATCGCATGGAAAGCCGGGAGTCGGGATTGGGGATTGGGGATTGGCTTAGAAGCAGGGATTGGGGATTCGGGATTGGTGGAAGCGCAGTGCCGCCATCCGCTTTTGCGACTCCCCAATCCCGAATCCCCAATCCCCGCCCTTACGCAAGCTTTACGCCCACAGCGCCCCAACGCCATGGAACGCTTACGCGGCGCGCGCGCAGACTGCGCCCCGTCCTTCCCGTTGGATGTGTTCCATGTCGATTCTGCTGATCCAGGGCCCGCATCGCGATGCGTCGGCCATTGCCGCGGCGCAGTGTCTGGCCGCTTCCCATGCCGCGCACGTGGTGCCGGTGGCCTGCGCCGATGCCGCGCAGATCGTGGCGCGGCTGCAGCAAGGTGCGTGCGACGACACCGAACTGGTGCTGCTGGATTCCGGCGAGTTGCCGGCGTCGCAGTTGGCCGACCACGGCGCGCAGCTGTGCGCGGCATTGGACGCGCTGGGCCACCCATACATCGAGATGCACGACGCCAGCGCGCAGGCGCTGGAACCGCTGCTGCACCCGCGGCACGCGCCGTTGCTGACGGTGATCGCCAATGGTGCGCTCGCCGACAGCTACGCCATCGCCCTGGGCGTGGCGCAGCGCCGGCTCGGCGCGCGCGCGGCGCTGGCCAACTGAGGGCGCCGCCATGTCGATCCTGTTGCTCCGTGGCCCGGACTGCGTGGCCGGCCATCGCGGCCGCCCGGCGCGCATCGCCCCGCCGGTGATGCGGCAATTGCTGGCCAATGCCGGGCGCGCCGGCAAGACCCTGGCCGTGCGCGGCTGCGCCAGCGAGCGCGAACTGCTGCAGGCACTGGCCCAGGCCGACCAGGCCGGCGTGGAGATGCTGTTGCTGGATCCGGGCGCGTGCTCGGACAGCGCCGTCACCGCCGATGCGGTGGCGCACCTGCGCCGGCCCTACGTGGAAGTGCACGACGACGCCAGCGATCGCCGCGAAGCCTGCCTGTGCGCGGCCTCGGGGCAGCGCCTGGGCCAGGTCGGCGGCTACTGCGCGCAGGGCTACGCGCTGGCGCTGTCGATCGCGCTCGAACACCTGGGCTGCAACGGCTACGAAGGCGATGTCCACGTCGGCACCTGAGCGCGCGCGCCATTACCTGGCCGACTACGAGGCCTACAGCTTCGGCCAGCGCGTGGCCTGGGGCACCCTGGCGCACACCTGGGCCGAGCCGGCGCCGCTGGACCCGGAGCGGCTGCTGAGCCGCCTGCGCACGCAGGCGGCGCAACGCCACGGCGTGGACAGCAGCGAGATCCGCATCCGCAGCGTGAGCCGGCTGTAGGGCACGCCCTCGCGCACCGCGGACGCGGCGCGCGGCGTGCCCGGCACGGCACGGGGCACATTTGCTAGGCTGGCGCATCCGCGCTTGCGCCATGGCCGCTCGGCAACCCGCCGCGGCGTCGAGTGCGCCGGCTTTCGCGGTCGTCCTCCCTGCGCAGGTGTCGCCGATGTCCCTTGTGTCGCCGCTTCCGCGTTCGCGCCTGCCGACAGCACGAGGCGTCCGTGCGACGGCGCTCTGCGTTCAGCGCGCTGCGCCTCTGCGGCGGCGGGAGCGTTCATGCCCGGCGGCCTGAGCGGCTTCCTGCGCCTGCCTCGATTCGAACGCTGCCTGCTGTTGCCGGCCTGGGTGCTGCTGGGTGCGGCGCGTGCCGCGGTGCTGGCGCTGGGCTTCCGTCGCCTTGCGCCATGGCTGGGACGCGGGGTGGCGGAGCCGCCGCCCGCGCCGGTGCTGGATGCACGGGCGCAGCGCCGCGCCATCCAGATCGGGCGCACCTTGCGCCTGGCGGCGCGGCATACGCCCTGGGAATCCAACTGTCTGGCCCAGGCGCTGAGTGCGCGCTGCCTGCTCGGCCTGTTCCGGGTGCCGCACATGCTGTGCTTCGGCGCGGCGCGGGCGCCGGAGACGTCGGCGCTGCAGGCCCACGCCTGGGTGGTCGCCGGTCCGGTCCGGGTCACCGGTGGCGGTGGCGTGGAGCGTTTCGCCCGGATCGGTTGTTTCGTGGTGCCAGCGGAACCGCGGCGATGAGCGCTTGGCGCGCCTTGCGCCGGTTGCTGGGCTGGGCGCCGCGTGGTCGCCTGCTTGGCGTATTCGTTCTGATGTCGCTGGCCGGCGGCAGCGAGGGCATCGGCGTGCTGCTGCTGGTGCCCTTGCTCGGCGCACTGCAAGGCGGTGGCGCGACCAGCGGCGGTGCGATGGCGGATGCCGTCGGCGAGATCGTCGGCATGCTCGGCTTGCCGTCCGACGCCCCGCTGCCATTGCTGGCGCTGTTCTGCGCGCTGGTGCTGTTGCGCAATGGCATCCATTACGCACGCGAGCACGCTGCCGCGCGCTTGCAGCAGGACGTGGCCGAGCGCCTGCGCGAGGCCAGCTTCGCCGCACTGCTGGAGGCGCAATGGCGATGGTTGGTGGCCCAGCGCAGTAGCGACCATGCCAGCCTGATGCTGACCGAAGTGGAGCGGGTCGGGGTCGGGCTCGGCCATGCATTGCTCATGCTCGCGTCCCTGGCCACCGCCATCATCTACCTGTTCGCGGCCATTGCACTTGCCGGGACGCTGGCGTTGGCCACGGTCGTGGCGGGTGCGCTGCTGCTGTTGCTGCTGCTCGGCCGCCGCCGTCGCGTGCTGTGGCTGGGCAGCGCGCTGACCCAGACCAGGCAGCGCCTGCATGCCGGCATGCACGACAGCCTGGCCGGGTTGCGCCTGGCCAAGATCCTGGGGGCCGAGGCGCGCTATCGTGCTGTCGTGAACCGCGATGCGACGGCCGTGCGCGACCTGCAGGCGCGCTTCGCGTCGGGCCTGGCGCTGTCCAAGGCGCTGCTGCACAGCGCGGCAGCGCTCCTGCTGGCCGCTTATGTGCTGCTGGGTCTGCAGGTCTGGCACCTGCCGCTGGCCGAGCTGCTGATCCTGGTGGTGATGTTCGCGCGCTTGCTGCCATTGCTCACAATGGCGCAGCAGCAGCACCAGTACTGGGTGCATACCGTGCCCGCGTTCCTGGAAGTGGAGCGGCAACTGGAGCAAGCGCGCGAGTGGTCCGAGCCGGCGCTGCCGCCGCGTGCCATCGACTGGCAGGTCCAGACGCAGATCGCCCTGTGCGATGTGCAGGTGCGTTATGCCGGTCGCGAGGCGTCGGCCCTGCAGGAGATCTCGCTGGTCTTGCCGGCGCGCACCACCACCGCCATCGTCGGCGCCTCCGGCGCGGGCAAGAGCACGCTGGCCGATGTGCTGTGCGGTCTGTTGGGCCCGGACCGGGGCGCGCTGGAGATCGACGGTGTGACCCTGGATGCGCACGCGCGCCGCAGCTGGCGGCACGCGGTGGCGTACGTGTCGCAGGACACCTTCCTGTTCAACGACAGCATCCGCAACAACCTGCTGCTGGCCGCACCGCACGCCGATGCGGCAACGCTGCAGCTGGCCCTGGAGCAGGCCTCGGCGCAGTTCGTGCATGGGCTGCCGCAGGGCTGGGAGACCGTGATCGGCGATCGCGGCATGCGCCTGTCCGGGGGCGAGCGGCAACGCCTGGCGCTGGCGCGTGCGCTGTTGCAACGGCCGGCGTTGCTGATCCTGGACGAAGCCACCAGCGCGCTGGATCACGACAACGAGGCGCGCATCCGCGCCGCGATCGAGCGCCTGCACGGCGATCTGACCGTGGTGGTGATCGGCCATCGGCTGGCCATGCTGGAACGCGCGGACCAGGTAGTGGTGCTGGAGGAGGGCCGGGTGCGCGCGCAGGGCCGCTGGCACGAAGTGGCCGCGGCATGGACCGGCGCGGCATGACAGGCCTGTGCGGATGAGCGCGCCACGCACGTCTGCCTGGCGCGCCGGCGCCGGTGCCTTGTCCGCGCAATGGGGGGCGATCCTGTGCGTGGCGGCGGTCTCGCTGGGGTTGTCGGTGTGGTTGGCGCGCAGCATGCAGCCGGAGGGATTCGGCCGTTACGCCTACCTGCTCAACCTGGCGACGCTGCTGGCGCTGACCCAGGATGCCGGGATGCGCACGCTGGTGCTGCGCGAGCGCGTGGCGCCCAGCCCGGGGCTGGCCGAATACGCGACGGCGTTGCCGGGCCTGGCGCGCGGGCATCTGCTGCTGGCGACGCTGTTGCTTATGATCGCGGCGCTGTTATTGCCGCGCAGTGCCGGCGACCCGGCGCTCGGGTGGGCCGTGCTGTGCTTCGCCGCGGTGACCCTGTCGCAACTGGTCTCCGCGCAGCTGAAAGGCGCCGGGCACTGGCGCCGCGAGGCGCGTTGGCAGGTCGGCGCGCGTGCGCTGAGCGGACTGTCGATCGTGCTCGCGGTGCTGCTCCTGGGCGCCCGTCCCGAGGTGGTGTTCGCGGCCTGGGCCGTGGGGCTGCTGCTGGCGTACGCGCTGCTGGGTCGGGATCTGCACGATCGGCCGCGCTGGCGGCCGCAGGCCGCGGTGTATCGCGCCGCGGCCGGCTTCCTGTGGATCGACCTGGCGACCTGCCTGTACCGGCGCAGCGACATCGTCATCCTGCATCGCGCGGTGTCGCCGGCCGAGGTCGGCCAGTACGCCGCGGCCTATCGTCTGTTCGATGGCGTGCTGTTGCTGGCGGCGCCGGTGGCCCTGCTGTTCTTCCGGCGCCTGCGCCTGCGCCTGAGCCGCGTCGATCCCATTGCCGCGCAACGTCTGCAGCACCGTACCCTGGCCGCCGCGGCACTGGCCGGCATCGTGCTGGCGCTCGCCGGTGCCGCGCTCGGCAGCTGGGTGGTCGCGCTGCTGTATGGGCAGGCATACCGATCCACGGCGGGACCGCTGGTGGGCTGGCTGTTCGCCGCGTTCGTGTTCGTGCTGCCGAACTACGTGCTGACGCAAACGGCGATCGCGCTCGAGCGCCAGCGCTGCTACATGCTTGGCGCCGGCCTGGCGGCCGCGACCAACCTGGCGCTCAACCTGGTGCTGACGCCGCACTACGGCGCGCGTGGCGCAGCGCTGGCCACGATCGCCACCGAGGCGGTGCTGGCGGCGACGTTGTGGCTGGGGTTGCGCCGCGCCGCCGCACCGGCGGGGTGAGCCGCTTCGCATTGCCGCCATCGCGACCGGTATGGCACAGTGCCGGCTCCTCCAGCCGCCGATCGACATGAGGGGACATGCGATGCCGCGTAAGGCGCTGCGCCGGGCTGGTGACTTCCTTGTGACGCGAACACGGCGATGGATCCGATGCCTGGCAGAGACGATGTGCGTGACCGTGGCGACGATGCGTCGTTGGGCGACCTGCTGTTGGAGTTGCTGCGTTTCTATCGGCAGTTCGGCCGCCTGCTGATTCCCGTGGCCGCACTGCTGGCGCTGGCCGCCGGCGTGCTGGTCGCGCTGCGCCCGGTCTACAGCGTCAGCGCGCTGCTGGATGTGCCGCAACTGACCCTGGAGCAGTGGCGGCGACTGCAGCCGATGCTGTCGGATCGGCAACTGGTGGCCGATTCGGTGGCCGCCATCGCATTGCCGGCGGACCTGCGCGAACGCGTGCAGCGGCAGTTCCAGCAGCCGCGCTACTGGGAGACGCGCGTGCAGTACCGCAGTGCGGTCGAGCGCGACGACATCCGCCAGCAGGTCAATATCGATCCGAAGACGGTCGGCGCGCTGGGCCTGGAGGTGGCGATCAACGCACGCGACGATGCGGCCGCCACGCAGCAGTTGCAGGCGATCGCCCAGCACGTGCGGCAGGTGATGCTGTGGGGCGGCCTGCGCGATGCGCTGGATGGCATGCGCCAGCAGACCGTGGAGAAGCGGCCGGAACTGCAGATCGCGCAGATCCAGCAGCAATTCGCCATCCAGCAGAGCACCCAGCAGGCGGCGGACATGCAGGCGTTGCTGGAGCGCTATCCGGAACTGCGGCGCAGCGAGGTCAACACGGTGGTCTCGGTCGGCGACGGCGGCGGCAAGTACTTGTCGCCGCTGGCGCAGATCGTGGCGTTGCAGGCCACCATCACCGAGACCCGGGCCAATCTGCGCCAGGGCCAGCGCGAACTCGAACAGCTCGACTGGAAGCAGCGTTTCCTCGCCTGTGCCGACAAGCGCGCCTCGACACTGCATTCGGGCAAGGCCCTGCAGGACTGGCTGCAGGCGTGCCACGCGGCGGTCTTCGCCGCCGGTGCGCAGGCCGATTCGGTGCGGGAGCAGATCGCACGCGAGATCGAACTGACGCTGGCCCAGCAACGCGGGCGCGCCCAGCAGGTGCGTTACCGGGCGCTGCCGGCGCTCTCGGCGACGCCGGTGCCGGCGCGGCGACCCCTGCTGGTGGCAGTCGCGGTGTTCGTGGCGGCGCTGCTGATGATGTCGCTCGGGCTGGGCCTCTATGTCGCGGCCCGGCGTCTGCGCGATCCGTCCGCGTGGTCGCCGCAGCGCGATCCACTGTTCGCCTGGCTGCCTGCCGGACTGCAGCGCCGGTTGTTGCCCGACGACGCGTCGCCGCCTGTACCGAGGCGATCGTGAAACGGGTGCTGGTGACCGGCGCCGCCGGCATGATCGGACGCCGGCTGGTCATGGCGCTGTTGCAGCGCGGCGACGCGGTCGCTGGCCTGGACGACCTGTCCAGCGGCATGGCCCTGCCGGAGGGCCTGCACGTCGCGGCCGTCGCCGACATCCGCGACACGGCCGCGGTGGCTGCCTGTTTGCGTACGTTCCGCGCCGACGCGGTGGTGCACCTGGCCGCGATCCACCATATCCCGACCTGCGAACGGCAGCGCATGCATTGCCTGCAGGTGAACGTGGTCGGGACCGAGAGCGTGCTGCAGGCCGCCGACGACACCGACGTGCGACAGGTGCTGATCGCCTCCAGCGGGGCGGTGTACGCCTGGGGCGAGCAGGCGCTGGACGAAGCCGGCAGCCCCACCGAGGCGCGCGACAACTACGCGCTGTCCAAGCTCTGCAACGAAGGCCAGTTGCGCCTGTGGTGCGCGCGCGGCGGCGGCCGCCGCGGCCGGGTGGCGCGCCTGTTCAACAGCATCGCCCACGACGATCCGAACGCGCATCTGATTCCCGAGGTGCTGGCGCAACTGGCGGCCGATCCGGCGCCGGCGCCGCTGGTGCGGCTGGGCAACCTGCAGCCGCGCCGCGATTACCTGCATGCCGACGATGCGGCCGCCGGGCTGCTGGCCCTGCTCGACGATGCGCGGGCGGAGCCGGCCTACGATGTGTTCAATCTGTGCTCGGGCGTGGAACACTCGGTCGGCGAACTGGTGGAGGAAATCGGTGCCTTGCTCGGCCGGGCACCGCGGGTGCAGGTGGATCCGCAGCGGCAGCGTGCGCATGATCGGGCGCATCAGCTCGGCAACCCGGCCAAGGCCGCCGCGGTGCTGGGCTGGCGCACGCGCTGGACCCTGCGCGAGGCGTTGCGGCGCACACTCGCGCCGGAGCAGGCTGCGGACACACGCGTTCCCGGATGAGCGCACTCGACCGGATCGCTCAGCGCGCGGCCGATCCGCGCGTGCAGCCGGTGGCGAAGGTCGTCGAGGACGGTGTTCTCGACACCGTGCCGTGTGCGTCGCGCGCATCTGCCGCTGACCAGGCGTGCGCCGCCGTCTCCACGGTCACGCGCACCCGCGTGCGCCATTGCGCTGGTCGGGATCGAGCCTGGATACTCGGACGTTTCCGCCCCTGGCCCGACGCACGGTGTCCGACGTGTCCATAACGCTCATCGAACGCCTCAAGCTCGCCTATCGCGGCCTCCGGGTCGGCGCGAACCTGCATCGCAACGATGCACTGGGCGCGCTGTATCGCGCCTGGGCCTACGTGCATGCCACCCAGCTTGCCGGCGATTACTACGAGTTCGGCGTGTACCGCGGCAACAGCCTGGCCCATGCGTGGCTGTGCTATCGGCACCAGCGGCGGCGCATCGAGCGCAGCGCCGGTTTGCCCTTCCAGCACCGGGGCACGGTGCTGGGCTTCCTGGCGCAGCGGCCGCGGTTCTACGGCTTCGACACCTTTGCCGGCATGCCGCGCAATGCCGAAGGCGAGGACAGCCTGGCCACCGGCAGTTTCCTCGCCGCCCAATCCGAGGCGCAGGCGCGCTGCGCCGCGGTGGGGCTGCGCGCGCCGGACCTGCACTTGGTGCCCGGCCTGTTCGCCGACAATGCGCATGCCATCGGCCACGCCCAGGCAGCGATCGTGAACCTGGATTGCGATCTGTATGCCTCGGCATGCGATGCGCTGACGTTGATCGCGCCACGCCTGGTCCAGGGCAGCGTGCTGCTGTGCGACGACTACGATCTGTTCCAGGCCGATCCCCGGCGCGGCGAACGGCGCGCCCTTCGGGAATGCGCCGAGCGGTTCGGCATCGAATTCGAGCCGTGGTTCGCCTACGGTGCGGCCTCGCGCGCCTTTCTGTGCCATGTGCCGGCGGCCGGATCTCTCGCCCGGCCATGAGCACGGCCGGGCGCCTGCGCGCGGGATTCGTGTCCGGCGCGCTGCTGTATGCGCTCGGGCAGGGCTGCGCATTGCTGTTCCAATGGCTGCTGTTGCGTCAGTTCGGCCTGCAAGGCTATGGCGAGGTGGGGCTGGCGCATCTGGGACTGACCACGGTGCTGTTTCTGGCCGACCTGGGCTACGCCTCGCTGTTCCTGCGCGAAGATCCGGCCGCGCCGGGATGGGAGATGCGCTGGCGGCAGGCGCTGCGCCATCGGCTGCTGGCCACCCTGGTGCTGGATCTGGCATGGGTCGTCGCAGCAGGATGGTCATGGCAGTGGCGGGGCGCGGGCTTCGGCTACGTGCTGGCGGTACTGCCGGCCACCTTGTTCGGCCTGGTCAATTATTCGGCGCCGTTGCTGGCGCAGGCACGGCGGTTGTCGGGATTCGCCGTGCAGCAGGTCGCGATGCCGGTGGCGATCTTGGCCTGGTTGCTGCTGCGGCCGTTGCCCGGGTGTGGCGGCGCGGTCGGCGCCGGCATCGCCGTGAGCATCGGCTATCTGCTGCAGGCGCTGGTCAACATGGCGGTGTTCGCCGCGCCGCCGCGCCTGCTGTGGCCGCAGCGCGGCCACGGCCGCCATCTGCTGGCAACGGCCGTGCAGCTGTCGCTGCTTGGCATCGCCGGCATCCTGCACGACCGCCTGACGCCGCTGCTGCTGGCGGCGGTGGCGCCGGGCTTCCTGCCGGTGTATCTGTTCCTGGGCTATCTGCTCAACGGCGCCAGCGGCGTGTTCAACCAGTTCAACCGGCTGCTGCTGGCCGAGGCCGCCAGCGAGGCCGGCCAACGCTGGGCGCAGTGGCTGATCTCGCTGGTGCTGGGCGGCGCGGCGCTGGCCGCGCTGCTGCTGCCGCTTGCGGTGGCGGCCTGGGGCAGTGCCGAACAGCGGGCCTGGTGGCCATGGACGACGCCGGTGTTGGCCGGTGGTGCGACGGTGCTGCTCAGCGGGGTGCTGGCGGCGCTGCTGATCGGGCGCCATCGCGAACGCGCGCTGTTGCGCCTGCTGCTGATCGGCTTGCTGTGCAGCGCGGGGCTGCAACTGGCCGCTGCGGCATGGGCAGCGCCGCAGTGGCTGCTGTGGGGGCGGCTGCTGTGCCTGTTGGGGATCGCCGCGGTGAGTCTGCGGCTGTGCGGCCTGCGCCTCAACGGCGGCGGCGCCGCGGCCCTGCTCGCGGCGCTGCTGGCGGCCTCGCTCTGGGGCGGGCGGATCGGCTGGACGCTGGCGGCGGTGCTGCTGCTGCCGGCGCTGTGGACGGCCTGGCGCCAGCGCAGCCTGTTCGCGCCCGCGCCCGCGCCGGAGCGCGCGGCGTGACGCGGTCGTCGAGGTTCGCTGTCGTGTCGCGTCGCAGCGTAGAGGCAAGGAGGCGCGCATGTGCGGCATAGTCGCGTTGCGCAATTTCGGCGACGGCGCAGCGCTGCAGGCGCAGGCCGAACGTGCGTTGGCCGCCTTGGCCCGGCGCGGTCCGGATGCGCAGGGGCTGCTGTGTGAGCAGCAGCCGGTGCCGACCGCGCTGGGCCACCGCCGCCTGGCCATCCTCGACCTGAGCGAGGCGGCGACGCAGCCGATGCGCTGCGCCGAGACCGGCAACGCGGTGGTGTTCAACGGCGAGATCTACAACTTCCTGGAACTGCGCCGCGAGCTGGAAGCGCTCGGCCATCGCTTCCGTACCGACAGCGATACCGAGGTCCTGCTGCATGGCTGGCGCGCCTGGGGCGAAGACCTGTTCGCGCGCTGCAACGGCATGTGGGCGATCGTGTTGCTGGAGCAGGCCAGCGGCGATCTGATCTATTGTCGCGACCGGCTCGGGGTGAAGCCGCTGTACCTGCATCACGACGGCCGGCAACTGCTGCTGGCCAGCGAGATCCGCGCCATCGCCGCGGCGCTGGGCGGCTATCCGCCGCCCAATCCCGGTGCGATCTTCGATTTCCTCGTCGCCGGCCTGTCCGACCATCGCGGCGAGACGTTCTATGCCGGCATCCGTGCGGTGCCGCCCGGCTGGGTGTACCGCGTCTCGGCGGACGGCCACAGCCGCCGCCACCGCTACCATCGCTGGCCGCTCCCGGGCGAGGTGGCGCCGCTCGACGACGAGGCGACGCGCGCGCTGCTGGAAGACGCCACGCGGCTGCGCCTGCGCTCGGACGTGCCGACGGTGACGCTGCTGTCGGGTGGGCTGGACAGCGCGATTCTGACCCGGCTCAGCCTGAGCGCGACGCATGCGCCGCGCACCTGCTTCGCCGGCGCCTACACCTACGGCTACCGCGACGCCGAGCAGGCGCGCTTCGACGAGGTCGCGGCCGCGTCGGGGTTGATGGCCGAATGGGGCGAGGCGGCGCGCCACCGCGTGCACCGCGCGCATGCGATTCCGGCCGAAGACGAGTTGCTGGAGCTGGTGCGCGCGCAGGAAGAGCCGTTCTGCACGCCGTCGATCCTGGCCAGTTTCCGTATGTACCGGGCGGTCCGCGACGCCGGCTACACGGTCGTGCTCAACGGCGAGGGCGCCGACGAGCTGTTCGGCGGCTACGTCCGCCTGTACCTGGCGTTGAGCGCGCGCAGCGCGCTGCACGCTCTGCGCCTGCCGACGTTGGTGCGCCTGCTCGGCAGCGGCGCGGTGGATCCGAGGTTGTTGCTCAACCGCCTGGCCTGGGATCTGCCGGCCGGTCCGCTCGGGGCGTTGCTGCGGCGGCAGCGGCCGAGCGTGGCCAGCATGTCGGCGGCGCTGTGGCACGACCAGGCGTCACGTCTGGCCGTGTTGCAGGCCGATCGCCGCGGCGACGTGCAGGCGCGCCTGCGCGCCGACGTGCTGACGACCAACCTGCCGATGATCCTGCGCATGACCGATCGCAACAGCATGCACTCCGGGGTGGAGGTGCGCGCGCCATTCCTGGATTACCGGGTGGTGGAACGCGCGCTGGCCACGCCGGCGCAGCGGCGGATGGGCGACTACCATGGCAAGGCGCTGCTGCGGCAGGCGTTCGCCGGCATCTTGCCGCAGCGCCTGGTCGGCCAGCGCAAGAGCACCGGCTTCGGCCATGCCGAGCAGTTCCTGGTCGATCGCATGCCGCTGCAGCCGATCCTGGCGACATTGCCGCCGGAGCTGGGCGAATTTCTCGACCTGGCGGCGTTGCGCAGCCAGTGGCAGCATGGCGAGGCGCACAGCACGCTGTGGTTCGCCGTCTCCGTGGCGCTGTGGTACCGGAGCATCTATGGCTAGGCGAGGGCGTGCGCCGATGGAACTGGCGGCCGACGCGGGCGTGTGCCGCTGTTGCGGCGCCACCACGCTGCAACGCGCGGTGTGGCCCGAGGTCTATGCCGACACCGGCCAGGAATTGCGCCGGTGCGGGCAGTGCGCGCTGGCCTATCTGGCGCCGGACTTCACCGAGGACACCCTGGCGCGTTTCTATGCGCACGACTACCGGCGGCTGTTCCCGGCCGAATCGCCCTGGCGCAGCGAAGCGCGCTTCTTCGCCTGGCGTGGCGACCGGCCGATCGCGCAGCGACGGCTGCAGTGGATCGCGCCGCAACTGGCGAACGGTGCCCGGCTGCTGGAAATGGGCTCGGGTTTCGGTGCCTTCCTCGGCGTCGCTGCGGCAGCGCGTCCGGACCTGGCGCTGTGGGCGATCGAACCCGATCTGGAACATCGTGCGCGGCTGCTCGGCGACGCGCGCGTGGCGTTCGTGCCGGATCTGCAGGCGGTGGCGGACGCCAGCGTCGACGCAGTGGTGGCGTTCCACGTGCTGGAGCATCTGCCCGATCCGCGCGGTTTCCTGCACACGCTGACGCGGATCCTGGCGCCAGGCGGACATGCCTGGATCGAAGTGCCGGACGTGATGGGCGATTGGCGCTCGCGCAATTACGTGCATCCGGCGCATCTGAGCTATTTCTCTGGCCCCGTGCTGCAGCGCTTGGCGCTGAGCGCCGGGCTGGAGGTGGTGCAGTGCGGGGCGCATCCGGCCGGCGGCGTGCTGGCCGACAATCTGTGGGTGCAACTACGGCGGCCGCCGCATCCCTGCGCCACGCCACTGGCCGGCGCCAGCGCCGAGGAAGTGCGCCTGCTCGATGCACGGCTGGACAGCGTGGGCTGGGGCCTGCGCGATCGTCTGCGGCGCGCACTCAAGCGCGTGATCGTGCGTGCGTTCGGCCCCGGCCTGCCCGGCGAAGTGCAACGCTGGCGCGGATGCCGGCACGTGCGGGAGGCGACGCGCGATGCGCTTCGCTGACTTCCAGCAGGCGCTGCATGCGCACTATGGCGAGGAGGCCGCGGCGGCGCGCCACGAACTCTATTTTCTCGCCAGGCGTGGGCGCGGCGCGGTGGTGCGGGCATTGCTGGCGACGGTGCGCGATGCCTGGCTGTGCTGGCGCCTGCCACGCGCGCCGGCACCGTTGGCCGCCTGGGTGGCGCTGGTCACGCTGCCCGGCGCCAACGGCTGGGCTGCGCTGGCGCCGTGCGTGGCCGACCTGGCGCAGCGCGGCATCGCCTGCAGCGTGCTGATCCATCCGCGCCTGCGCAGGCGCGTCGCCGGCGACCCGCCCGCTCGCCCGGCAGCGGCCGCCTGGCGCCACGCCGCCGGTGCCTGGCGATTGCGGCAGACCGCCGCAGGCGCGCCACCGTTGTCGCCCTGGCTGGTGCGCTGCTGCGTGTTCCGGCAGCGCCTGTGGCGTGGCGCCTGGGCGCGGACTCTAGTCGCGCGTGGCGAGGCGACACTGCTGCTGCACAACGACTTCGACCTGTATGCGGTCGCCGCGCAACAGGCCGCAGGCACCGGCTGGCGCAGCGTGTGCGTGCAGCATGGTCTGCCCACCGACGAGTTCTTCCCCGTGCGCGCGCAGCGGCACCTGCTGTGGGGGCCGAGCAGCGCACAGGTGTTCGCGCAGCATGGGGTGGCGCCGCAGGCACTCGGCTATGGCCCAGCGCTGCTGCCGACCGCTGCAGCGGCCGAGCGTGCCGACGACGCGCCGTTGCCCGCGGCGCTGTGCCTGGTATCGCAGACGCACACGCCGATCTATGGCCGCCCGCTCGCGGCGGACTTCCTGGCCCTGGCGCAGGCCCTGGCACAGTACGACGGCCCCGCGTTGCAGATCCTGCTGCATCCGGAGGAGGTGCGCGGCGGCCATCCATATGCCGCCGCCGCGCTGGCGACCCGTTGCCGGCGCCCACCGCATGCGCTGCTGGACGCTGCCGCGGCGCCGGCGATCGTGGTCGGTTTCTGCTCCACTGCCTTGCTGCAGGCCGCCTGCCGTGGCCATTACGTGATCGGCCTGGCCTGGCCGGCGACGCAGTCGCTGGATGCGCTGGCGGTCGGGCGTCCGCCGACGCAGGTGGATGATGCTTCCGCGCTTTGCGCGTTGATCGGCCAACTGTGTGCGGACCCGTCGGCACGCCGGTGCCTGCTCGCGCGGCAGGCGCAGTGGCTGCGCCAGACCTTCGCCAGCGACCCGCACTGGCCGCAGCGCCTGGGAGCGATGGCGTGAGCCGGCTGAGGCGGCTGGGGCTGGTGCTGCTGATCCTGTGGATCCATCTCGGCGATCTGCTGGTGGCCTGGCTGTACGCCGGCGGCGCGTTGCCGCAGGCGACCTGGCTGCGGCCACTGCGCGATGCCACGGTCCTGGGGCTGGCCGCGCTGTGCCTGCTGACCGCGCGCATGCCGCGGCCGATGCTGCTGTCGGTGCTGGTGTTCGGCGCGTTGGCGGCCGCGTACGCGCCGCTCGGCTATGCGCATGGGCTGCCGGCCGGCATCGTCGTGGGATCGTTCGGCGTGGTGATGGTCCCGCTGCTGTTCGTGCTGGCCGGTTACGGCGGCATGCCGCAGCCGCGCGATCTGCGCGCCGCCACGCGCACCCTGGTCTGGCTGGGCCTGGCCAGCGCGCTGTTCGGCGTGTGGGATCTGACCCATACCGACTTCTGGGTGAGGCAGGTGCGCTTGCCGGACTACCTGCAACAGGTCAAGGGTGTGATGCCGCAGGACACCGACCCGGAGACCGGGTTGCCGTGGAATTTCGTCGGCGGCGAAGACTACGCGCGCCGCGCCGGGGGACTGCTCGCCGCACCGTTGGCGCAGGGCCAGTTCCTGGTGACCGCGGCGCTGGCGGCGTTGGCGCTGTGGCAGCGGCGCTGGCCGTGGCGGGCACTGCTGGCCTGTGCCGGGCTGTTCGCGGGGATCTGGATGTCCGGTACCCGTGGCGCGATGCTGGCCGGCATCGTCGCCGTGCTCGGCTATCTGCTGACCGGGCGCGGCCTGGTGCGCTCGGCGTCGGCGCGGATCGTGCTGGCCGGCGCGGTTGGGTTGGCGATCGTGGTGGCCTCCTACGGCATCGTGGTGATGTCGGTGAACTTTCGCGACGGGTCCACCATCGGCCACTGGTGGGCGCTGCAGCGCAATCTGGCCGACCTGCATCAGGTCGCGTTGTTCGGCGGCGGAATCGGACGCCAGGGCGCCCTCGCCGCGCGGCAGGGGCTGACCGATCTCGGCGGCGGTGAAGGCGCGATCTTCAGCATCGCCTATCAGATGGGCGTGCCGGCGGCACTGCTGTTCCTCGGCTTCCTCGGCTGGTGCCTGCGGACCCTGTGGCGCACCTACCGCCAGGACGACGATCGCCTGGCCCTGGCCAGCTTCTGGCTGCTGTGCGGCATGATGACCACGCTGGTGTCCTCGGACAACGCCTTGACCGTGTCCGGTGCGGGCGGCTTCTGGCTATTGCTCGGCGGCGTGTTGCGGCAGTGCCGGAGGCGGGCACGTCCAGTCCAGACGCACACCCCCGCGCTGCCGCCGTCGGACGCTGCGGCGGAGGCCTGAGTCGTGCGCATCCTGCACGTGTACAAGGATTTTGCGCCGCTGCGCGGCGGCGGCGGCGTGGCCCGGCACATCCATGGCCTGGCGGTGCTGGCGGCGCAGGCCGGACACAAGGTGCGGGTGGCGGCGCCGGCGGCGGAAGATCCTGGCCGGCCCGACTACGCCACGGTCCGCGTCGCCGCGGCCGGGTTGTGGCCGCAGATCGGCTGGGCCGATGTCGTGCACGTGCACGGCGCACGCACGCCGATCGCGGCGCTGGCAGCGCTGCTGGCGCGCTGCCGCGGCAAGCGCGTGGTGTACACGCCGCACTGCTACTACGACGATGCGCCCAGCCTGGGCAAGCGCCTGCGCAAGCGCGTCTGGGATGCGCTGGTGGAACGTCCGCTGCTGCGCCGCGCCGATCGCGTGGTGCTGCTGTCGGCCTACTGGCGCGACTACCTGCAGGCACGGCGGATGCCGGTCACGCACGCGCTGCTGCTGCCCAATGCGGTCCTGGCCGCCGAACTGCCGGCGGCTCCGTTCGAGGCCGCCACGCTGGCAGGCGCGCCGGCCTTGCTCTCGGTCGGCCGCCTGGATGCGGTGAAACGCCTGCACGATGCGATCGCGCTGCTGGCGCAGCCGGGAATGGACGCGGCGGTGCTGCATCTGGTCGGGCGTGGACCCGATCGCGCCCGGTTGGAGGCCTGCGCGCATGCACACGGCGTGGCCGCGCGCGTGCGCTTCCATGGGTTCGTCGCCGACACCGAGGTCGCGGCGATGGCGGCGCGCGCCGATGCATTCGTGCTGCCGTCGGCGGTGGAAGGCATGCCGACGGTGTTGATCGAAATGCTGTTGCTCGGTTGTCCGGTGCTGGCCAGCGACATCCCCGGCAATCGCGCGATCCTGCAGCCGCTGGGTTTGCAGGACGCGCTGTATCCGCTGGGCGATGTTCCGGCGCTGGCGTCGCGGGTGGCGGCACTGCGCCGGCAACGCGTCGCGCCGGAGGTGGTGGCCTCGGTGCGTGCCGGCTTCACTTGGGAAGGCATTCGGTCGCAGGTACTGCCGCTGTACGATGCATTGATCCCCGAGGAGTCTGTCCCTTGAACCCCAGTCCGCCGCGTCTGCGTTTCTTCGATTGCCCGCTGGATCTGCTTGCGCCTGCCGAGCTGCTGCAACGGGCGCAGACCGCCGCCTCCGGCGGCGCGCCGCTGCGGATCGAGGGCCTGAACGTGGCCAAGCTGATCGATGCGCGCGCGCAGGCGCCGCTGCGCGAGGCGCTGGAGGAGGCCGAACTGGTGCATATCGACGGCAGCGGCATCAGCATCGGCCTGCGCTGGATGGGCGTGGAGCCGCCGCCGCGGCGCGCCGGTATCGATCTGATGCAGGACCTGTGCGCGCAGGCCGCGCAGTCCGGCGACGGCGTGTATCTGCTCGGCGCGCGGCCGGCGGTGGTGGCGGCCGCGGCCGAGCGACTGCGTGCGGCCGCGCCAGGGCTGCAAATCGTCGGCGCCCGCGACGGCTACTTCGGCGAGGCCGAGGTGGCGCAGGTGGTCGCCGCGATTCGCGCCTCCGGCGCACGCTACCTGTTCATCGGCATCAGCTCGCCGAAGAAGGAACTGTTCCTGCAGCGGCACTGGTCCGACCTGGGCGTGGCGGTGGCGATGGGCGTGGGCGGATCCTTCGATGTGCTGTCCGGCATGCTGCCGCGCGCGCCGCTGTTGATGCAGCGGTTCGGCATGGAGTGGCTGTTCCGGCTGGCGTTGGAGCCGCGTCGCCTGGGCTGGCGTTACGTCCGCACCAACTTCCTGTATCTGCTCCTGCTGCTGCGTGCGCGCCTGAGCCGGAGTTATCGCGCACGCGCGGCGATCCGCGAACCGGCATGAGCGCATCGGCGACGGGCGCGTCCGCTATTGGCGCGCGCGCGCGCGCGCCGCAGCCGCTGGCGGTCGCGGCATGCCTGGGCGTGTATCTGCTGTTCTGCCTGCAGCAGGTGGTGCTGACCGGACGTTACTTCGGCGTGGGGCTGTCGCTGGGCTCGATGGCGATTCGCGCCTTCGTGCTGGGCGTGGCGGTCTGGGCGCTGTGGCGGCATGGCGTGCCGTCGATCCTGCGCGCGCCGTTGCTGGCGATCCTGGCGTGCCTGGCGGCACTGGCTGCGTCGGTGCTGGCATCGGGACATCCGGAGTTGGCGTTCAAGTTCGCCGTGCGCTACGCCACCGCCTTGCTGGCGCTGTGGGCCATGCTCAATCTCGCGCTCGCCTGCCCGCGCTGGCCGCGTGCGGCGACGCTGGCGGCATTGATTGCGCTGTGGTGGAACCTGGCCCTGGGGCTGGCGGTGCGCCTGCACTGGCCGCCTGCACTGCGCCTGTCGTTGGCCTTCCACGCCGAGGACAGTTTCAAGTACCTGCCGCGGATCTCCGGCATGTACGAACATCCGGCGCTGCTGGCGGCGAGCGCGGTGGTGGTGGCCACGCTGGTCCTGCAGTTGTGGCGTAGCGGCGCGTTGGGACGCGTCGCGCTGGTCATGGCGCTGCTGGGTGCCGTGCTGGCGCTGGCGCTGACCCAGGTGCGCAATCCGCTGTTGCCGGTCGGTGCGCTGCTGCTGTGGTGGGCGTGGCCGCGGCGCGGCGCGTCGCGCGTGCGTCGCAACGCGGCCGTCGCGGCGCTGCTGGGGTTGTCGGGGCTGGCCGGCTTCGTGCTGTGGCAGCGCTATGCGGACATGACCAGTGCGGTGCACGAAAGCACGCTCACCGCGGTGTCGCTGGGGCGGACCTATCTGTGGGCCGGCGCGTTCGAGGCCTGGCGCAGCCACCCGTGGTTCGGGCTGGGTGCCGGGGTCTTCCAGTTCCTGGTGCCGGACTACACCGGTGGACGCTTCGATCGCGGCGAACTGCATGCGCACAACCTGCTGCTGGCGGTGCTGTCGGAAACCGGGCTGTGCGGGCTGCTGGCGTGCCTGGGCTTGCTGGCGGCCTTGTGGTCGCCCCTGCTGCGGCAGATGCGAATGCGCGCCTGGGCGCTGCTGTGGGGCGTGTTGCTGCTCGGCCTGGGTGTGTTCGACTTCTACCTGCAGTTCTATGCGTTCTCGCTGCATGCGGCGCTGGCGGTGGCGACGCAGTACGCCCTCATGTGCGCTTCCACGCGATCGCCCGAATCGGGCCGTCAGCGCGCGGCCTGACGCAGCGGCGCGCGTGCCGAGAAGCGTTGCCCGGCCTGGGTGCTGGTCAACAGGGTGTCGAGCACGTCGCGATAGGCATGGCCGTCGCCGAACGGGTTGCGCCATGCCACCTCGCGCGCCAGCAGCGCGTCGGCGGCCACGCGCAGACCGGGCGCGTCCAGGCTCAACGGCAGTTCCGCCCCGCCGACCTGCAGGGTTTCCGGCCGTTCGGTGTTGGTGCGCAGCACCAGGCACTTGCGCTGCAGGATGCAGGCCTCCTCCTGGATGCCGCCGCTGTCGGTCATGATCAGCGATGCGCCCTGTTGCAGCGCCAGCATGTCCAGATAGCCGACCGGCCCGATCGCGCGCAGGCAGCGATGCCGCGCCGAGGCGGCATCGCCCATGCTCGACAGGCGCGGATGCATCGGGAACACCAGCGGCACGCCGGCGTCCTCGGAGATCGCCGCCACCGCCTGCATCAGCGCGGCGAAATGCTGCGGATCGTCGGTGTTGGAGCGCCGGTGGCAGGTCAGCAGGTGGTAGGCGCCCTCACGCAGTCCCAACCGCTGCAGGATGTCCGACCGCCGTAGCGCGGTGCGCGCGTGCGCCAGCGTCGCATCCGCCACCGTGTTGCCGGTGACCCGGATGCTCGCCGGCGCCAGGCCTTCCTCGCGCAGGATCTGCGCCTGCAGCGGGGTCGGGCAGAACAGGTGATCGGACATATGGTCGATCAGGACCCGGTTCACTTCCTCCGGCATGCTGCGGTCGCGGCTGCGCAGGCCCGCCTCCACGTGCGCCACCGCGATGCCGAGCTTGTTGGCGGCCATGGCGCCGGCCAGCGCGCTGTTGGTATCGCCCTGCACCACCACCACGTCCGGGCGGATACGTTCCAGTACCGGTTCGATGCCGCACAGCATGCGGCCGATCTGGGTGGCGTGCGACGCCGAGCCGATCCCGAGGTTGTAGTGGGCGCGCGGCAGTTCCAGTTCGTCGAAGAAGATGCGGTCCATCTTTTCGGCGTAGTGCTGGTTGGTATGCACGATCGAGAAGCGCAGGCCGTCGCGCTCGCTGGCCGCGATCAGCGAGGCCAGCTTGATGATCTCCGGGCGGGTGCCGAGAACGTAGCTGATATGCATCGGATTCGGACTCCCCCGGTCCTGCGGTCAATAAGCGTCGCGGTCGAACAGCACGATCACGCCGGTCTGCGCGATGATGCTCAGGTCCAGCCACAGCGACCAGTGCTGGATGTAGTACAGGTCGTAGTCGATGCGCTTGCGCATCTTCTCCACCGTGTCGGTCTCGCCGCGCAGCCCGTTCACCTGCGCCCAGCCGGTGATGCCGGGCTTGACCCGGTGGCGTTGCAGGTAGTTCGGCACCAGGTCCTGGTACTGCGCGTTGTGCGCCAGTGCATGCGGACGCGGTCCGACGATGGACATGCGCCCCTGCAGCACATTGAAGAACTGCGGCAGCTCGTCCAGGCTGGTGCGGCGCATGAAGGCGCCGAACCGGGTCACCCGCGGATCGCCGCGCTGGGTCTGCGGCGCGGCAGCGTCGGCGTCGTGCAGACGCATGCTGCGGAACTTCCACAATTCGAATGGTTGACCGTCCCAGCCGTGCCGCGTCTGCCGGAACAGCACCGGCCCCGGCCCGGACAACTTGACGCCCAGCGCCAGCGCCAGCAGCAGCGGGCTGCTCAGCAGCAGGATCAGCGCGGCCAGCAGTTTGTCGGTGGCGTCCTTGAGCCATTGCGCGGTGCGCGACAGCGGCCGCACCGACAGCTCCAGCAGCGGCATTCCCGCCACCTCGGCGATGCCGTGGTGGATCATGCCGAAGGCGAAAATGTCCGGGATCCAGCGCACGTCCACGCTGCTGGCGTCGAGGCGGCGCATGCTCTCGCGGATCAGCGCTTCCTCGCGCATGGGCCAGGTCAGCCACACTTCGGCAATGCCCTGCAGATCCAGCCATTGCGGCAGTGCCGCAAGGTCGCCGTTGCGGATCATCGCCGGTGAAGGCACCCATTGCAGTCCGGACCATGGCCCCTGGCTGATCCGCGCGCCGACCTGTTCGACCCGCTCCGGCGGACCCAGCACCGCGATTCGACGTGTGCCGATGCCATGTCGGTGCAGCCAGCGCAGCAGACGATCCGCGGCCAGGCGCACCCCGATCAGGCTGCACGCGCCGATCACCGCCCAGTACAGAAACCACAAGCGCGAGAAACTGGGGCCGGTCTTGCTCAGGAAACTCAGCGACGCGAGCACGCCCAGCACCACGCCCCAGCCGAGCAGCAACCGGCCCAGCATCATCGTCGGCAGCGCCAGGCGCCAGCTGCGGTACAGCGCCAATTGCGAGAACACCAGCAGCGTCAGCGTGGCGCCAGCCAGCAGCGCATACGGATAACGTGGCGCCTCGGGCAGGTTCGCCTGGCCCACGCGCACGGCATACGCCAGCAGGCCGCTACCGATCACCACCGCCGCATCGGCCACCTTCAGCAGCGTCGCCGCCAGCGCCATCGCATCGCCGACCATGCCCGCTGCCGCCGTCCGCGGCAGTGGCCTGCCCAGCAGTCTCATGCGCGTTCGCTCCGCGCGCTGCGCGATTGCCTTGCCTTGTTTCCGTGCGTCCCCAAGCTGCTCCTCATCCCCATTCCCTGTCTTCTGCCCCGCGCGCCCCGCAGACACTGCGGTAAAGTGCCAGATAGGCGTCGGTCATGCCGTCGGCGGTGAACAACCGCCGGTATCGCGCTTCCGCGTGCCCCCCGAAGGCCGCGGCGATGTGTGGATGGTCCCATAGATAGCGCATCGCGTCGCGCAAGGCCACCGGATCGGCCGGCGGCACCACCAGACCGGTTTCGCCATCGATGTTGACGAAGCTGGTGCCGGTGCCGATCTCGCAGGAAATCATCGGCTTGGCGTGCATCGCCGCTTCCAGCAGGGAAAGGCCGAAGGCTTCGGAACGCAGATGCGACGGGAACACCAGCGCGTCGCAGGCGGCGAGCAGGGCGTGCTTGTCGGCCTCGTCCACCGTGCCGAGGAACTGCACGTGGGGCAGGCCCAGCGCCTGCGCCTGCGCGCGCAAGGCGGACACTTCCGGGCCATCGCCGACGATCGCGATCGGGATCTGCAGCCCGTGTGCGGCCTCCAGCAGAAAGCGCACGCCTTTGTAGTAGCGCAGCACCCCGACGAACAGCAGGAAGCGCGGACCCAGGCGAGTGCGCCAGGCCTGCATCCGCTGCGTCGATGCTGCGTGTTGCGGCGCGGCATCCAGACCGATGGGAATGACGCTGACCTTGGCGCGGTGTTCCGCCAGGACCGCGCTGCTGGCCAGGTAGTTCGGCGAAGTGGCGACGATGCGGTCGACGCTGCGCAGGAAGCGCCGCTGCAGCGGTCGGTACAGGCGCAACAGCTGCCGTTGCCGCACGATGTCCGAATGGTAGGTGAGCACCGAGGGGGTGCCCGCCGAGGCGGCGAAGTGCAGCGCGTCCATGAACGGCCACGGGAAGTGGTAATGGATCAGGTCGGCGCGGCGCGCCAGTTGCGCGTAGCGCCGCACCAGGCCGACCGAGACCGGCATCGAAGCGAACTCGGCGATGCGGCGCAGCCGATGCAGCGTGTAGCCGGCATGGAGGCGGGTGCCGGCCTGCGCGGCATCGCTGCACAACGCCAGCACCTCGCTGTCCACGCCGCGCGCTTGCGCCTGCTGCGCCAGCGTATGCACCACCCGCTCGATCCCGCCGATGGAGTCGGGCAGGGCGGTCTTGTAGACATGGAGGACGCGCATCAGCCCGGGGCTCCGTGATTCATGCGCGCATCGCGTCGCGGTAGGCGTCGACAGTGCGCTCGGCGCACGTACGCCAGTCGAACTCGGCAGCACGACGGCGCCCGGCCGCGCTCAGCGTCGCGCGCCAGGCCGCATCGTCCAGGCCGCGCGCGAGCAAGCCGACCAGACCGTCCGCATCGCCGGGATCGAACAGTGCGGCCGCGTCGCCGGCGACCTCGGGCAGCGCCGCCGCATTGGAACACAGCACCGGTGTGCCGCTGCCCATCGCCTCCAGCACCGGCAGGCCGAATCCCTCGTAGAGCGACGGGAACACGAACAGTCGCGCACCGGCGACCAGCGCCGGCAGGCTGGCCTCCTCCACGTAACCCAGGTAGCGCAGCCAGCCGTCGCGTTGCGCCTGCGCCATGCGCTGGTGCAGCGCCTCGCTGTGCCAGCCCGGATGGCCGGCCACCACCAGCGGCCAGCGCGTGCGCAGCGCCGCCGGCAGCGCGGCATAGGCCTGCAGCAGCGTCTGCAGATTCTTGCGCGGCTCGATCGTCCCCAGGAACAGCGAATAGCCATCGGCCTGCAGGCCCAGCGCCTGCAGCGGCGCCTGCAACTCCTCCGTGCGGTGCGGGCGGAAGGCCGCATTGCCGGCCAGCGGAATGGCGCGGATGCGCGCCAGCGGCCAGTCGAACTGCGCGGCGATCTCGCGCCGCGAGAATTCCGAGACAGTCAGGATCAATTGCGCGCGGCGCAGCGACAGCGCGAGTTCCTTGCGCATGTAGCGTACCCGGTCGGCACGATGGCACTCTGCCCAGCGATAGATCGAGACGTCGTGGAAGGTGGCCACGCAGGGGCCGTCGAACGCCGGCAGGTAGTAGTTGCAGCCATGGAACAGGGCCGGCGCCTGTCCGCGCAGCGCGCGCGCTTTGGCTGTATTGTTTATCCGCCGGTAGATGTCGACGGCCGGCTGGATGCCCGACAGTCGGTCGCGCAGCCACGGCACGAGCGTCGGTGCCGGGCCCGGCGCTGGCAGGTCGTTACGTAGGCGCCGGCCGTGCAGGAAGCGCAGCGATTCGATCTGCGGCAAGGCCGCCAACTGCGTGGCCAGTTCCTGCGTGTAGCGGCCCACGCCGGTCAGCGGATACCGGATCGACTCGGTCGCCAGAATTACGTGCATCGGAACCACGAGCGCGCGCCATACACAGCGGGGCTGGCGCCGCAGTGCCGATCCTGCGTGCGCGCGGCGGCCGGGCCGGGCGCGACTGCCGCCTGCGCTCCGCGTTGGGCGAGCGTCGTCATGGCGCGGCGTGGGACGTGCTGCTGGCGCATCCTGGTTTCCCCTGGTCGGACATAGAGTCTAGAACGAAGCTGCGCCGCCAGGCGGTGAGCGATCCTGGCAGGCGGCGCGCGCCGGTCTGGCCGACCATACGAGCCGCTGCCGCTCAGGAGGCCTGTGCGTCGCGCGGGCGATGGTCGCTTCGAGTCCCGACGCCGTCCATCGCGGATCGCCATCCCGGCAGTGCGCGGGCAGCGGCTGCAGCGCCGGGCGGGCAGCGGTTGGCACGCCGAATTCCTGTCTCCGCTCCACGTTCGTGCGGTTTCGTCGCAGCGCGCTGGCGCCGCCGGCTGCGGCGGCTATGCTCGCTGGCACCTCTTCCGGTCCCCGGCCGCCATGCTCGCCAGCCTGTTCTTCATCGTCCGTCTGTTGTGCGCCTGGGCCGTGGCGGTGGTCGTCGCCGGCTTCGTCTGGAGCGGACTGTTCTACGCCATGTCCAGACCGCCGGGCTGGTTCTTCGGCCTGTTGGCGATGCTGCTGATGCTGTCGGCGCTGATTGCCGGCATTACCCACCTGCGCCGGGTCTGGCTGATCGCCGGGCGCCTGGACTGGGAGACCCTGGCCAGCCGCCAGCGACGCCAGATCGAGATTCCGCTGGACACCCGCGAAGCGTTCGCGCTGCTGGATGCGGCGGTGCGCGAGCTGCCGCGGGTGGAGGAGGTCGAAAGCACGCTGGACAGCCTGCAGGTGCGCGCCAAGGTGCGCCGCATCGATCCGTACAACGGCCGACGGCCGTCGCGCTGGAACCTGGTCGCGCGTTTCGCGGTCAAGCGCAACCAGGTGCTGGCGACGGTGACCCCGGGCACCGGCACCAGCAGCCTGACCTTGCTGCTGGAGCCCGATGCCAGCGCCTGGATCGACCTGTTCGCGGTCGACGAAGGCAGCAACTACGAGAACGCCGAGGCCTTGGGCCGCGCGCTGACGCGGCGCGTGGCCGAGCTGCGCCGCGACGAGCAGGCTGCCGCCGCGCAGGCCGCCACCGCGCAGGAGCTGACCGTGGCGCGGCTGAATCTGCTGCACGCGCAGGTCGAGCCGCATTTCCTCTACAACACCCTGGCCAGTGCGCAGGTGCTGGCGCGCACCGACCCGCCGCGCGCCGACCTGATGCTGGGCTATCTCATCCAATATCTGCGACGCTCGCTGCCCAGCGCCGAGGACGCGATGAGTTCGCTCGGCGACGAGCTGGAGCGGACCCAGGCCTATCTGGAGATCCTGCGCATCCGCATGGGTGCACGCCTGCAACTGCAGGTACAGGTGCCGGAGACGATGAAGACGCTGCCGCTGCCGTCGATGATGTTGCAGACGCTGGTGGAGAACGCGATCAAGCATGGCCTGGAACCCAAGCCCGGCGGCGGCACCATCTGGATCATGGCGCGCGTGGTCGACGACCACGTCACCCTGACCGTGGCCGACGACGGCCTGGGCTTCAACACCCAGTCCAGCGGCACCGGCATCGGCCTGAAGAATCTGCGTGAGCGGTTGCGCCTGACCTACGCCGGCACGGCGAGCTTCGCCATCGTCTCCAACTTCCCCAGCGGCGTGGCCGCCACCATCACCCTGCCGTGGCCGGTTGGGGCGCCGCCACCGCCATTGCCGGTGCCGATGGCCATGGGAGCGCAGCATGACTGACGCGATCGTCGCCGAGGACGAAACCCTGCTGCGCGACGCACTGGTCGCGCTGCTGGGCGAGGTGTGGCCGCAGCTGCGCATCGTCGCCGAGTGCGAGGACGGCGCCAGCGCGCTGGAGCGGCTGGCGGAGCTGCGCCCGCAGGTGGCGTTCCTGGACATCCGCATGCCCGGGCTGAGCGGCATCGAGGTGGCGCGCGCGCTGGGGGAACTGAGTCCACACACGCAGGTGGTGTTCGTCACCGCCTACGACCAGTACGCCATCGATGCGTTCGAACACGGCGCGGTGGACTACCTGCTCAAGCCGATCGTGCGCGAACGCCTGCAGGCCACGGTGCAGCGGCTGCAGGCGCGGGCGGCGCAGGGACCGGATCCGGCGGTGCTCGATGCGCTGTTGCAGCGCCTGCAGCAGCGCCCAGTCGCCCCATCGGCGCCGCCGCCGCTGGCCTGGGTCACCGCCAGCAGCGGCCGCGAAACGCGGCTGATCCTGCTCGACGACGTGTTGTATTTCCAGGCCGACAGCAAGTACACCACGGTGCTCACCCGCGATGGCGAGGCGGTGCTGCGCACCTCCCTGCGCGAGTTGCTGGACGTGCTCGATCCGGCCGCGTTCCGACAGATCCACCGCTCCACCATCGTCAACCTCAAGGCGGTGGCCTCGGTGGTGCGCGACGACACCGGCAAGGGCCGGCTGAAGCTGCGTCACCGCGACGAGGTCCTGACCGTCAGCCAGCCGTACATGAGCCTGTTCCGCGGCATGTAGCCGCGGCATCACCTTCCGCTTCGCACTGGAACAAGGAATCTCCGCATGCGCCTGCTCTCCTTGCTGTGGTCGTGCCTGCTCGGCCTGTTCGGCTGCCACGGACATGCCGATCTCGACCTGTCCGTCGGCGCCAGCCGCGAGACGGTGGTGCAGGCCAGCGAACGCGGCGTGCCGCTGCTGTTCAGTCGGACCACCTACCGCGGCGGCCTGGCCACGTTCCGCTGCATCGACAGCCACAGCGGACGCTGCCACTACCAGGTCTACGCCGCCTGCACGGCATCGCAGGCGGCGCATGGTAGCGACGGCGCTGCCTGCAGTCCGCGCGTGCTGCAGGCCTTCGATCTGACGGTCGGCCAGCGCCGCGAGATCGCCGGGCTGCAGCGCGATTTCCGGCAGTGCGTGGTGTCGGATGCCTCCGCATCTGCGTGCGGGCGCGATTGAGGGGCGATGGCGTGTGGCTGGCCGACATGATCTGCCGCGGCATCTGGCGATGTCCGGATGATCGCGGCTGTTGTGGGAGGGGCTTCAGTCCCGACAGCGTGTGCAAAGCGGCTGCCGGATGACGTCATGTGTCGCGCCTGAAGGGCGCCTCTGACAACGACGCGAGCCCTCCTGTAGGAGCGGCTTTAGCCGCGACGGGCTTTCCCGGGAAAGCCCGTCGCGGCTAAAGCCGCTCCTACGAAGGTGACACGACATGTTCGCTTGAGTCGCGACAAAGTGCGTTATTGGAGGTGCCCTGCAGTCGCTCCCACAGGAGGCTGCTCCGTCCCTTTCGGCAGGACGGCATGGCGGCGCGGGGATGATGCGTCGACGGCGCGGTCATGCGCCGCAGGTCGCGCTTGCGACCACGCATGCGCGGCGGGGAAGCGACGCCGCCCGCTCAGTAATCCACGCCCACCGAGAACAGCAGCGTGCGCGGGTCGCCCAGGGCCACGGCGCGCTGCAGGCCGCCGGTGTAGTAGTCGCGGTCGAAGGCGTTCTTCAGGTTCAATGCGTAACGCCAATGGCCCTGGCGGTAGCCCAGGCCGGCGTCGAATACCAGGTAGCCGGGGATGCGGTGGCCGTAGGCGGTCTTCTCGCCTTCGGCACGCGCGCCGCCGCTGACGCTCCAGCCGTCGGCCGCGCCGTGGGCGCTGTACTGCAGCCACAGCGAACCGCTGTGCCGCGGCACGTTGTTCAGACGATCGCCCACGCTGCTGACGCGTTGGCCGCCATCGTCGGTGACCACCGCATCGGTGTAGGCGTAACCGCCGAACAGGCTCAGCCCGTTGCCCAGGTCGGCGGCGGCGTTGAGTTCCAGGCCGCGGCTGCGCTGTTCTCCCACGGCGATGCTGTAGCCGTCGTTGAACGGATCGGCCTGCAGCACGTTGCGCCGGCGCAGGTCGTACAGCGCCATGCTCAGGCTGGTGCCGCTGCCCACCTCCATCTTGACGCCCAGTTCCACCTGGCGGCCGCGCTCGGGGTCGAACTGCGCGCCCTGCGCGTCGGTACCGACGTTGGGATAGAACGAGGTGGCGACGCTGGCATACGGGCGCAGGCCGCCGCCGGCGTCGAACATCAGTGCTGCCGAGCCGGTGGTCGCGCTGGCGTCGTTGCGCACGTCGCTGCCGGCCAGGTGGTCCTCGCTGCGGTTGCGGCTGCGGTCGTGGCGCAGGCCCAGCAGCAACTGCCAGTCGGGCGCGAACTGGATGCGGTCGCGCAGGTACAGGCCGCCGGAGGCGACCACGCTGAGATTGTCGCGGTTGGGCCGGGCCGGGCAGATCACGGCGCTGCCGTAGACCGGCGCATACACGTCGAGAGTGCCGACGCGGCAGGTCGACTGCACATTCCATTCCCAGGTCTTGAACGCGTCCAGGCCGGCGGTGACGGTGTGCTGCCAGATGCCGGTGGCGAAGCCGCCCTGCAGGTAGGTGTCCTGGACCCAGGTGCGCCCGTCGAACTGTTGCTGGGTGGCGGTGCGACGCAGGGTACGCAGGTCGGCGGCCAGGCCGTTGTTGGCGATCAGGAAGCCGTCCAGGCCGAAACTCTGCCAGCGTGCGGCGTGGTGCAGGGTCCAGCCGTTGTCGAAGCGGTGATCGAGCACGTAGCCGATCCGGCTCTGGTGGCTGTGGTACGGCCGCTGCCCGGGTTCGCCGGTGAACAGCGCGCGGTCGATCCTGCCATTGCGGTTGGGTTCGGCGCTGCCTTCCCAGGGCAGGCCCTGCTGGCGGATGTAGTCGCGTTCCTGGTAGCTGGTCAGCAGCACGAAGTCGGTGCGCGGGCCCAGGTCCAGCGACAACGACGGCGCGATCCAGCGGCTGCGGAAGTACACGTGGTCGGTCGGGTCGTCGCTGTTCATCGCCAGCGCATTGAGGCGCAAGGCCGCCTTGCCGTCGGCCGACAGCGGCTGGTTGAAATCGACGCTGCCCTGGCGCAGGCCATCGCTGCCCACGCTCAGGTCGACCCGCCGCATCGGGTCGGCGCCGGGGCGCTTGCTGATCAGGTTGACCAGGCCGCCCGGCAGCACCTGCCCATACAGCAGCGAGGCCGGGCCCTTCAGTACCTCCACCTGCTGCACGCCGAACAGTTGCTCGGCCACGCGGTTGTTGGCGGCGGTGCGCAGGCCGTCGACGAACAACGCGTCGGAGGCGGTCTGGCCGCGGATGATCAGGTCGTCCCAGCCGCGCCGGCCGTAGGTGTTGGCGACCACGCCGGAGACGTTGTGCAGCGCGTCGGACAGGCTCAGCGCCTGCTGGCTGTCCAGCAGCGCACGCGGCACCACGGTGATCGAGAACGGCGTCTGCGCCAGTGGCGCGTCGGACTTGTCGGCCTGCACCGGTCCGGTGGCGTGGAAGCCGCTCTGGGCGTCGGCGCGCACCTGCACCGTGGGCAGGGCGGTCGCCTGTGCGGCATCGGCACTGCTGTCGGCGGCCGTGGCGGTATCGGCGGTGGCGGCGTGCGCAGGCAGGGACAGCGCCATGCCCAGCAGGCAGGCGCAGGAGAGGGGGTGCAGTGGCATCGAGACCGTGGGGGCGAAAGTTCTAATCGAGAATGATTATATTTCGCGAAATGGGCGTTGGGAATGCCCATGGCCGGCGCGTGCGTTGCAGCGGCCGCGACGCGTGCACGGCGGGGAGTCGGGTGAGAGGTCGGCTGGACCGGCAGGATCCGGCCAAATGGCCAGGCATCGTGGTTGCGCTGCCAGCGTGTCCACGCTGCAGCGCCGAACTCGACGAGCACGCTGCAGGCGCGTGCGTGGATGCCGACCGATCATGCGTGCATGGCGGCCGCGCTGCGGTCGCGTGTGGCGCCAGGCCGACGACGCGCCGTCGTGCGGACGGCGCGCGTGGGTTGCGTGTGCGGCAGCTTCAGCCGGCGACGCGGAACACGCCGGGGTGGCCGCCGGGCGGCGTGCCTTCGAACTGGATCAGCGAGGCGACCAGTTCGGCATGCAGGCGGATGCGGCCCATCTCGCGCATGATCCGGATGTCCTCGTGGCGCAGCTCGCGGTTGGCCACCACCTCGCGCTTGTAGGCGAGGATCTCCGGGTACTTGCGCGCCATGTTCAGCGCGTCGGCCACGCATTCCACGGTGTCGGCATCGGCGGACAGCGGCTCGCGGCTGTTGAACGCGGTGAGCCAGCGCTCGAAGCCGGCGGTGCGGTCGAACATGTTGGCGATGAACCAGATCACGAACAGGATCGCCACCCAGGAGGTGACCACGATGACGATGCGCGAGAAGGTCAGGTGGTAGTCGTGCTGCCACAACTGCGCGGTGATCACCCCGAGCAGGATCAGCGAGATCGCCTGCCAGCCGATGATCGAGGCGACCAGCCATTGCTGCTTGGCCTTGGCCAGCAAGGCCACCTCTTCGCGGATCTGCGATTCGCTCTTGTGCTGCCAGTGCGCGACCTGTTCGGGAAACGAGCGCTGGTGCAGCGCGTTGTCCTCGAGCAGCAATCCCAAGCCTTTGAACAAAGCGAGCATGACGGGCTCCTTGCAGATGCGGTGACGGATGCGGAACGTCGACGGGCGATCTTGAGGCAGCTTCTTTCTAGCACAGCGGACGCAAAGTGCATGCTGCGGTCGCACATGCGGCGTGGCCGGTGCGCGCCATACGCCATCGCACGGCGCTCGCGCCGTCTCCGCTAGCATCGGCGTATGCCTTCGTTGTTACGCACCCTCTCCGCCCCGGCCACCACCCAGATCCGCCGCTGGGTGTTGGGCGCGTTCCCGCGCGAGCGCGATGCCATCGATTACGACCAGCCGCTCGGCGACATCGGCCTGTTCGGTCCGGACAGCGTCACCTGGCGCATCCATGCCGAATTTCCCGGCATGCTGGCCGGCGGGCTGTGCGCGCTGTTGCTGCAGACCCTGCATCCGCTGGCGTTGGCCGGGGTCTACGACCATTCCAACTTTCGCGAGGACCTGGTCGGGCGCCTGCGTCGCACCACGCAATTCGTCGCCGCCACCAGTTATGCGCCCACAGACGCGGCGCAGCGCCAGATCGCCCGGGTTCGCGCGATCCACACGCGGGTGCGTGGCCACACGCCCGACGGGCGCGCCTATGCCGCCGACGATCCGACGTTGCTGACCTGGGTGCACGTGACCGAAGCCTACGGTTTTCTGCAGGGCTACCGCCGCTACTGCCGTGCGGTACCGGCGGCGATCGCCGACCGCTACTACGACGAGGGACGGCGCGTCGCCGAGGCGCTGGGCGCGCGCGCGGTGCCGGCCAGCGAGGCCGCGGTGTTGGACTATTTCGAACGGCAGCGGCCGCAATTGCGGGTGGACGCGCGCTCGCGCGAGGTACTGGCGGTGCTGGCCGGCCTGCGCCTGCCGGTGCCGGCGCCGGGGTTGTCGCGCGAATTGTTCCTGGGCGCCGGCGCGGCGCTACTGCCGCCGTGGGCCAGCGCCATGCTGCGGCAGGCGCGGCTGCAGCGTACCGGCCCTGCGGTGCCGGCCTGGCTGCTGCAGCAAGTGGCGCCGCTGTTCCGGGTCGCGCTGCACGACGGCATTGCCGCGCGTGCCTGCCGGCGCGTCGGTTTGACCACGCAGCAACTGGCGCAGTGGCCCGTGATGGACTGAACCGTTTAGCTGCGTCGCTGAACGCAGCATCGCATCACGTACGGTCAAGATCGCCGGTGCCAGGCCGCTGTAACCAGCACCTACGCACCGTTGCAATTCTCGATGCCGCAGCACCCGCTCGCCGACAGGAAGCGCGACCGTCGCTTCCGGCACCGCCTGCGGCGCGTCACGCGCGCGCCGTCGCGGGCGATCGCGACCTGGGGCCTGGTGCTGGCGGTGGTGCTGGCGGCCGGCCTGGTGCTGGTCCTGGCGCAGGACCGCCACAATCGCCTGGCCGCGGCGCAGCGGCAGAGCCTGGCGCTGGCCACCGGCGCCGACCGCTTGCTGCAGTTGCAACTGGACAATCTCGGCCAGGCCCTGCACGGCGAAGGCCTGAGTGCGCAGGCGCTGCTGGCGGAGACGCCGCGACGCGCGCCAGAACTGATCGCCGCCTCGCTGCAGGGCCTGCTGACGCGGCACCCGGAACTGCACGACGTGTCCTTGCTGGATGCGCAGGGGCGACGCCGCTTCGGCGGTGCCGGCGATGCGCACCTGCGTGCGTGGATGCAGCGTGCGCGCTGTGGCGGCCGGGTCTGCGTGAGTCCGCCGCTGCGGCTGGCCGACGGCGAGGCGGTGGTGCGGGTGGCTGTGCCCTGGGGCACGGACGGCTGGGTCGAGGCGCAATGGCGGGTGGCCGCGCTGCAGCGCATCGTGCAGGGCACCGACAGCGGGCGCGACGGCATCGTCGCCCTGACCGACGCGCAGGGTGCGCTGCTGGGCGCCAGCCGCCCGCTCGCGGCCGGCCAGTCCCGCCTGCCGATCGCGCTGGCGCAGCCGATGCCGCACGGCGGCGCGCTGGGCGTGCGCCGCGATGTCTTCGACGGCACGCCACGGGTCCTGGCGCTGAGCGGTGGCGGCGCGTATCCGTTGCTGGCGGTGGCCGGCGTGGGGCTGCGCGAGACGCTGTCCGGCTGGTGGGGGTTCGCCGCGGTGGCGGCGCTGGTGTATGTGCTGTACCTGCTTGGCCTGGCCTATCTGCTCGGCAGCCTGCGCCGCGCCGAGCGTCGCCAGCGCCATCTGCTGCAGCGCCTGCGCCGCGGCGACGAGGACCTGCGCCTGGCCCACGGCATGGGCGGCATCGGCACCTGGCGCATCGACATCGCCGAGCGCGTGCTGCGCCTGTCCGAGCCGACCGGCGCGATGTTCGGCCTGCAGCGCATGCAGTTGCCGATCGAGGCGTTTTTGGAGCGGATCCACGACGAGGATCGCGCGCGAGTGACGCAGCTCTACGAGGACGCCGCGCAGGGACGGGCGGACTACAACACCGTCTACCGCATGCATCTGCCCGATGGGCGCCTGCGCTGGCTGGCCGCGCGCGGCGCGCTGGTGCGCACCCGCAAGGGCCTGTGCATGACCGGTGCGGTACAGGACGTCAGCGACCGGGTGGCGGCGCAGGCGCGCCTGCTCGACGCCGAGCGCCAGTTCCGGCTGGTGTTCGACCGCAATCCGCTGCCGTACTGGGTGTTCGCCGTGGACAGCCTGCGCTTCCTGGAAGTGAACCAGGCCGCGGTGCGCCAGTACGGCTACAGCCGCGCCGAATTCCTGGCGATGGATCTGCGCGATCTGCGTCCGGCCGAGGACGTCGAACGCTTGCTGCAGGACGTGCGCAAACCGCGCGAAGGCTTCGCCGCGCCGAGCGTGTGGACCCACCGGCGCAAGGACGGCAGCCTGCTGTCGGTGTGCGTCCACAGTGCCGACCTGGAGTTCGGTGGCGTGCCGGCGCGCTTGATCCTGGCCGAGGACGTCACCGAGCGCGTGGCCCACGAACGCGAGCTGGCCTACCTGGCGCGCCACGACTTCAGCACCGGCCTGCTCAAGCCGCACGCCCTGGCCGATGCCCTGCGTGCGCAACGCGGCGGCTATGCCATCGCCTACGTGCAGGTGCGCGGCCTGGCCCTGATCGGCGATACCCTGGGCCGCGCCGCCGGCGATGCCGTGCGCAGCACGGTGGCCGGGCGCATCCACGCGCTCGGCGAGCGCTTCGGCCTGAGCGCGCATCAGCCGGCGCAGGACTTCGTACTGGCGATCCTGGACCCGTCTGCGCTGCCACAGGCCTTGCAGGCGCTGCAGGAGGCGCTGTACGCGCCGGTGCAGGGCGGTGAGTTCGCCCAGCAGTTGCAGGCGCACATCGGCGTGGCGCTGTGTCCGGACGATGCCGCCGACGCTCACGAGGCGATCGGCAGCGCCGCGCAGGCCGCGCACGCGGCACAGGCCGAGGGCCGCAGCCTGGTGCGCTTCGACCCGGCCATCGCGGCGCGGACCGCCGAACGCCTGCGCCTGGCCGGACGTCTCCAGCAGGCGATCGAGCGCCAGGAATTCGAGCTGTATTTCCAGCCGATCATGCACGCCGGCAGCAGCGCCCCGCGCGAACTCGAGGCCCTGGTCCGCTGGCCGCAGGCCGACGGCAGCTTCATCGCCCCGGATGCGTTCATCCAGTTGTGCGAGGACACCGGGTTGATCCTGCCGCTGGGGCGCTGGGTGATGCGCGCGGCGGCGCGCGCGCGTCGCGACCTGGTCGACCACGGATGGCCGGACCTGCCGGTGGCGGTGAACGTGTCGGCGCTGCAGTTCTTCGATGGCGATTTGGTCGCCGACCTGGTGCAGGCCTGTGCCGAGGCCGGGCTGGCCGCCAACGGCCTGCAGTTGGAGCTGACCGAGAGCAGCCTGATGCGGCAGCCGCAGCAGGCCGGCGACGTGCTGCGGCAGCTGCGCGCGCTGGGCGTGCGCGTGGCGCTCGACGACGTCGGCACCGGTTTCTCCAGCATGGCGCATCTGCGCGACCTGCCGCTGGACACGCTGAAGATCGACCGCAGCTTCGTCGCCGAGGTGGACCGCGACCCGCGCAACGCCTCGATCTGCCAGGCGCTGCTGACCCTGGGCCATTGCCTGGGGCTGGACGTGGTCGCCGAGGGCGTGGAAACCGATGCGCAGTTGCGCTGGCTGCGCGCGCACGGCTGCGGCGGCGTGCAGGGCTATCTGCTCGGGCGTCCGGCCCCGCTGGCGGACGTGCTGCAGCGGCTCGGCGCGGTCACAGCATGATCTCCACGTCGTGACCGCGGCCCGGCGTCGGTAGAGCGTCGCCTTGCCAGTAACGGCGTAGCGGTTCGCGCACCAGGTCCAGCGCGGTGGAGGCGCCGCGCGCGCCCGGGTAGCGCTGCAGGTTGCGCGACTGCAGCGCGAGCATGCGCCGGTCCTGTTCGCCGACCCGGCGCAGCAGCGGCCACACCAGCAGGCGCACCGCCCACGCCGGCGCCCAGCGGCCTTCCACGTGCAGGCTGGCGAAGACGTCGGTGCTGCGTTCGCCGAGCGGGGTGAAGTGCAGGCTGATCCGCACGCGGCCGCCGCGCGCGTAGCGATACTCGATCTGCGCGCTGCCGGGGGCGGCGAAATGCGCGCGTTCCAGGATCCGCGGCGATTCGAACAGCCGGTACAGCCAGCCGCTCTGCGCCGCGGCGCCGCGGTAGTCCACGTGGAAGCCTTCGTCGGTATGGCGCAGTTCCGCGCGCATCGCGGTACGCGCGCCGCCACGCCGCACCAGTCCCGGATGCAGCAGGTGGGTGTGCAGCGGGTCCAGGAAGTTCTCCAGCGCATCGACCACGTGCGCGTCCCAGCGCGTGCGCCACAGGAAGCGCCGCGCCGACGGCTGCAGCGCCTGCACCAGTTGCGACGGCGCGTCCGCGCCCTCGGGATCGGGACGCAGCCAGATCAGCCCGTCGTGCTCGCGCGCGGCGAAGGCGCGTACCCGCACCGCCGGCGGCGTCTGCCCGGGCGGCAACCCAGGGATCTCGCGCAGGGCGCCGGCGCGGTCGAAGCGCCAGCCGTGATACGGGCAGGACAGGCCATCGCCGGTGGCGCAGCCGGCCGACAGCGGCGCGTGCCGGTGCGGACAACGGTCTTCCAGCGCCAGCAGGCTGCCATCGGCGCAGCGCGCGATCGCCGCGTGCCGGTCCATCACCGACACGGCCAGCGGCCGCCGTCGCAACGCCGCGGCGGGCGCGACGGCGAACCATTGCCGGTACAGGGACGGATGCCAGCCGCTCATGCCGCGCGCAGCGCCCGCAGTGTGTGTGGTTCGCCGCTGGCGATCATGCGACGGTGGTGCCGGCGATCCGGTTGCGGCCGGCACGCTTGGCGGCGTACAGCGCCTGGTCGGCCGCCAGCACCAGGGTCTGCCAGGGCGCCTGCGCGCCTGCCGACCGGCAATAGCCGATGCTCACCGTGCATGCCAGTGGCGCATCGGGCGCCGGACCGATCTGCTGCTGTTCCACCCGGCGACGCAGGCGCTCGGCGAGATCGCGTACCGCGGCTTCGTCGCCATGCGGGACCAGCACCATGAATTCTTCGCCGCCGATGCGCGCCAGCAGATCGGGCGCGCGGATGTGCTGCGACAGGGTCTGCGCGATGGCGATCAGGACCTGGTCGCCGACGGCATGGCCGAAGCGGTCGTTGATCGCCTTGAAGTGGTCCACGTCGATCATCAGCACGGCGATCGCGCCCTGCTTGCGCGCCGCATCGCAGGTCGCCGCTTCGCCGCGCTCCCACATCACCCGGCGGTTGGTCACCCCGGTGAGCGGATCCTGCGAGGCATGCCGGACCAGTTCCGCGTTCATTTCGCGGGTCAGCATCCACAGGAACCCGGGGGTGATGCTGGCCGTCAGCACGATGCGCGCCAGCAAGCCGAAATTCGTGGTCGGGTCTTGGCCGAGACCGACGTCGGGATGGACGGCCCACCATGCGATCCGCAGCCCGATCATCCCGGCCCACAGGAAGTGGAAGACGGCGGTGAAGCGCGCCGCGGTGCGCACCATGCTGTGGGCATGGCGCCACAACGCTACCGCCGTGGCCACGGTCAGGATGCCGCGCAACAGGCCGCCGAAGATCACCATGATCCGGTGATCGTAGCCGGCGTAATGCAGGCTGTAGAGTTCCAGCGCGCAGAGCATCGCGACCGGCAGCAGCAGCGTCCACTGCAGCAGCGGGCGTTGCAGGTAGGCGTTCACCGCCACCAGCGTCAATACGGTCGCCACGTCCAGGGTGACGTTGCCGGCCGGCGCGATCCAGACGGCCGTGAAATGCCAGGCCGGCGCCAGCAGGATGCCGAAGCCCATAGCGAAGACGGCGTAGCTCAGCGCCAGCAGCAACAGGCTGCGCGCGTGCCGTTCCTTGCGGCCGGTGACGAACAGCGCCAGGAACATCGCCGAGGACACTGCCGCGAGCAACGCGTTGACGATCAGCAAGGTGCCGGCATGGGCCAGGTGCGCAATCCATTCCACAGATGTCCCGGGCCGCAGCGGCGATGGGGTGTTGCAGGTGCAGCAAAGTATAAGGCAGCGGGTGTACCCGGCATTCGGCAGAACACACGCGTTTTGCGCTGAAAACGGTTACGGAATGCAAAACACGCGGCGCGGCGTCGCTCATAGCCGGTAGCGGCGCATCAGCGGGACGCCGATGCGCCGGGTCAGCGTGCCGAGCGCGGCGATCGGCTGGCGTCGCTGCAACGGCAGGTGACGCGCATCGACAGCGCTGTACTCGATGACCGGCACGCCGCCGCGCTGGCGTTTGAAGCTGGCCGCGCCGGCGCTCTGGTTGAGGCGCTGGCCGTACCGTCGCGCATGGTCGATGCCGCAGGCGGTGAGGGTGCGGTACAGCGCCAACCGCTGCGGCAGGCGCAGGTCGTAGCCGACGATCGGCGCGGTCACGGTGCCGCCGATGCCGAACAGGCCGGTGATGCAGACCAACTGCCCGGTATCGTCGCGGAAGCCGTCCAAGCGCAGCAGCCCGGCGCGGTGCCAGGCGCGCAGGAAGCTGGCGTGGTAGGCCGGATTGCAGCGCGAATATTTTTCCAGATACAGCTGCGCGTACAGCGCGGCGATACGCGGGTAATCGGCCTCGCCGATGGCATCGTTGCCGCAGCGCCGCAGATCGCGGCGGTCGACCAGCTTGAGGTCGCGGGCCAGGTCGCGATGGCGCAGCAGCTGCGGCCAGTCCTCGTACAGGTACACCTGGCGGCTGGCGATCAGGGTGAAGCCTTCGGCTTGCAACGCGTGCAGCCACTGCGGCGTGTCCACTGCATTGAGCGAGCGGAACCACAGCGCGTGGTCGGGCCAGCGTGCGCGTGCGGCGTCCAGCAGCGTACGCAGGCCGCCCGGCGGCAGCGGCGGATACAGGTTGGTGGACAGCAGCCAGTTGTTGAGGGTGACCGCGCGGTCGATCCGCGCCCAGTCCAGCCACGCGCCGATGCCGCCGCACAGGCCGCGTACCGGTGCGGCCAGCGCACCCGGCAACAGCCGCGCGGCTTCCTCGGCGGCGTAGTCGGCATAGGTGGTGCGCGGCGAACATACCCAGGCGTTGCCCGGGTGACGCTCGCCGACCGTCACCGGCATTGCCAGTGCGCCGGCCTGCAGCACCTCAATGCGCGCATGCGCGTTGTCGGCCAACTGCTGCGCGTCGCCGCCGGCATGCAGCGCGGCGAAGCGCTGCAACTGCGCGGCGTAATCGGCGGCCGCGGCGTCGGCGCTGCCGGCGTTCATGGCGGCGGCAACGCCTCGCCGTCCCATTCGGTATCGCGGGTAGCGGCCTCGCGCACACTGCAGCGCTGCGCCAGCGCCAGCCGTGCATGGCTGCCCAGGTCGCACAGCGTGCCGGCCAGCGGCCAGCGGTCGCCGCGCGGCGCCAGCACGTCCTCGGCGCGCGCGTAGTCGTGGCGCCACTGCCGTAGCCGGCCCTGGCCCAGCGCCGCCGGCAAGGCCACGCCCAGCATCAGCATGGCCAGCATCGCCGCGCGATCCTCGGCCGGGCGCAGCGGCGCCTGCGCCCGGCCCGCGTCGCCGCTCAGCAACGCCACCAGCGGATCGGTCGCGGCGAACAGGTGCAGGCCGCTGGTCGCACGCGGATTGCATTCGATCACGCTGCAGCGCCCTTGCGCGGAGACCATCCAGTCGAAGGAGATCTGCCCGCTGAAGCGCAGCGCCTTTACCAACTGCGCGGTAAAGCGCTCGATCTGCGGATCCGGCGCGGCGTCGAAGTAGTAGCTGGAACTGCGCCGCAGCCGATAGCGCGGGCGGTACACCGCATGCGCCAGCAACACGCCGTCGCGCGCCAGTGCATACGAGCAGCGCTCTTCGCCCTCACAGTAGCGCTGCGCGACCCAGTCGCCCTGGTCGGGCAGCGGCGTGGCGTCGGTGGGCACGCCGTGCGGGTACAAGCGCACATGCACGCCGAAGCGCGAGAACTCCGGCTTCAACACCAGCGGCGCGGTACCGGCCCACTCGCGTGCCTGCGCCAGGCTGCGCACGCGCACGCTGTCCGGCACCTCGACGTCGCTGTCCAGGCCGCGCGCCAGTTCCATGAAGGCGTACTTGCTGTGCAGCGCGCGCAGCGTGTCGAAGTCGTGCAGCGGCAGGTGCAGCTGCGCCGGCAGCGCGCTGCGGTAGCGGGCCAGGTAGAACACTTCCTCGCAGGTCGGCATCAGCACGTCGATGCGCTGGCGTGCGAGCACGCCATTGAGATCGCCCAGCCAGGCGCGCGGTGCGTCGCGCGCGGGCGCGACGCGGTGATGCGCGGCGACCGCACGCGACCAACCGGAGATGCGGCTGGCGACGCTGTCGGCCAGGTGCACCCGCCAGCCCTGCGCGGCGAAGCGGCGCGCCAGGTCCAGGGCGACCGGCGCACGCGCGCCGGTGATCAGCACGCCAGGCGCCTCAGCCATGCGTGTGCTCCGTCGGTGCCGGCGCTGGTCGCCATTGCCGGCAATGCGAGGGCACCAGGCGCAAGCCCGGCTCGGCCTGGCGCAGCGCATGCAGCCGCGCCAGGGTGTCGCGATACACGCGGTGCTCGCCGAGCAGGTGGGTGACCAGCGCCGGCGGCGGCGTACCGTCGGCGAGCGCGGCGCTGGACCAGGCCGCGTCGGCGATCAGGAACACCGGGCCATGCGCGTCCTCGAACCACAGGCCGTAGTGGCCGGGCGCATGCCCGGGCAGCGGCACCAGCAGCACGCTGCCGTCGCCGAACAGATCGCGCGGCGTGCCGAAGTCGCGCAGCGCAGCGGGCGGCATCGCCGCGGGCAGCGCCTCGATCCAGTGCATGCGTGGGCGCGCGCCGTGCAGCAGCGCCGGCAGGAAACCTTCGCGCAACGCGGCCAGCCGGCCGCGGCGCTGCAGGTCGTCCCAGGCCTGTTGTGCGCAGGCCAGGCGCGCCTGCGGGAAATCGGCGACGCCGCCGACATGGTCGCCGTGGAAATGCGACAGCACGATCCAGCCGATGCGGTCCGCTTCCACGCCGTCGCGTGCGAGCTGTTCGCGCAGCGATTGCCCGGGTGCCAGCTGCACGGGGGTCAGCCAGCGGTACAGGCGCTCGGGAAAGCGCGCGGTGGCGTCGAAGAAGTGGGGCGAATAGCCGGTGTCGAACAACAGGTCGCCGTGCTGCGGATGCTGCAGCAGCGCCGCCAGCGCCGGGAACGGGCATGGTGCCAGCGGCGCGCCGCGGCGGGTGGCGCGTTCCGGATGCGTGCAATGGCCGGCCTCGTACAGCCGCCAGCGCAGCCGTGGCGCGCTCATCGTTGCCCCAGCGCGGCCAGCCCGGCCTCGGTCGACAGCACCGGCGCATAGCCGAGCTCGCGGCGCGCGCGGCCGATGTCCAGCGTCTGCGAATAGCCGAGCACGCCGATGCCGTAGCGGCTGAGCCGCGGTTCCGGTTGGCCGCGCCGACGCAGCGCGATCTGCTCGCCGAGCGTGGCCAGGGCCAGCGCCGGCCCGCGCGGCACCGGCAGCAGCCGCACGCGCAGGCGCAGCACCGCGAACAGCTCGGTCACCAGGTCGCGGACCGCGATCGGTGTGCCGTTGCTGATGTTGTAGGCGCGGCCGTCGCCGATGTGCTCGGCACGCAGCGCGGCCAACGCCGCGGCCACCGCGTTCTCCACACAGCACACGTCGATCATCGCGCGGCCGCCGTCGATCAGCGGGAACCAGCCGCGCTGCGCCACCGCCAGCAGCCGCGGCACGATCGCGTTGTCGCCATGGCCGAACACCGCGCGCGGGCGCAGCACCACCGCCGGCAGCCCGGACGCCGCGGCGGCGCGCACCTTTTCCTCGGCCTCCCACTTGGTCTGCGGGTAGCCGCCGATCCAGCGTGCCGGCGGGGTGAACTCTTCGGTGATCTGGTATTGATCGGCGAAGCGGAAGTAGATGCTCGGCGAACTGAAGTGCACGAAGCGGCGCACGCGTGCGGTCAGCGCGGCGGCGAGCAGGCGTTCGGTCGCGACCACGTTGGCCAGGCGGAAGGTCTCGGCACTGGCCCACGGTGCCGACAGCGCGGCGCAGTGGATCACTGCATCGCAGCCGTGCAGCAGCGGCGCCAGGTCGTCGCGGCACAGCTCGGCGCACACCACCTCGATGCGCGGATCGTTGGCGAAGGCCGCCAGCTTGGTAGCGTCGCGGCCGCTGGCGCGCACCGGCATGCCGGCGGCGGCCAATGCGCGCACGATGTAGGCGCCGATGAAGCCGGAGGCGCCGGTGACCAGGACGCGTGCCATGTCAGTAGCGCAACACCGCGCCGCCGAACGCCAGCCCGGCGCCGGAGCCGACCAGGCCGATCAGGTCGCCACGGACGATGCGGCCGCTGTGGATCGCCTGGTGCAGCGCGCTGGGAATGGACGCGGCCATCTGGTTGCCGTGGTCGCCGATGATCTCGATCAGCGCGTCCGGCGCCAGCCCCAGCGCGACGCGCAGGTGGCGCAGCGCCTTGGCGCTGGCCTGGTGCGGCACGATCCGCTGCAACTGCGCCAGCTCGACTCCGGCCTGCGCCAGCAGCCGCTGCAGGAAGCCGGGCAGCTTCGCCGCGGCGAGGCGATAGGTGGCGCGGCCGTGCATTTCGAACTGCGAGCCGGCGCGAAGTGCCTCGACACCGTGATCCAGACGCAGGCGGGTGCCGCCGGCGCGCACGCGGCAGTGGTCGATACCTTCGGAATAGGTTTCCAGCCGCGCCGCCAGCAATTGCGAGCCGCTGTCGCCGGTGTCGGCGCCGACCACCACCGCCGCGGCGCCGTCGCCGAACAGCGGCGCGGTGTCGGCATCGTCCGGGTTGAGGCCGACGCTGGCGATCTCGCTGGAGACGATCAGCACGCGGCGATAGCGGCCGGCGGCGATCGCGCAGGCGGCCAGGTCGAGCGCGGCGATGAAGCTCAGGCAGGTGGCGTTGATGTCGAAGGCCGGGATGCCGCTGCCCTGCAGGCCCAGCCGCGCGTGCAGCAGCGCGGCGCTGCACGGGATCGCCTGTTCCATCAGGCTGCAGGCGCTGATCACGCAATCGACCTCGTGCGCCTGCAGCTGCGCGGCCTCCAACGCCGCGCGCGCGGCGCGCTCGCCCATCGCCGTGGCCGGCTCGTCGGCGCCCGCATAGTGCCGCGTGGCCACGCCGGTATGCCGCAGGGTCCAGCCGGCGGGCTTGCCCCAGCGCCGGTCGAAGGTCTCTGCCGGCACTTGCTGCGCGGGCAGATACGCGCCCGTGCCGAGAAGACGCAGCGCGATGGGCCTGCTGGTGTGGACGCTCATCCGTAAAGCTCGCACAAGGGGCGCGCAGCGTACTGCCAGCGGATCGGCGCCGGCAACTGCGCGCGGGACGATCGCGCCGTTGCCTGGCGCTGGCGATCGCAAGCAGTCCTCAGTCGCGCAACGACTTGGCGAAATATTTGGGCACTTCGACGAAGCCTTCCCGCCGATAGAAGGCGTGCGCCCGTTCGCGGCGGCGATGGCAGTGCACCTCCAGGCGGTCGCAGCCGCGCTGCCGCGCCAAGGCCTCGCCCTGCGCCAGCAGGCGCTGCCCCACGCCGGCGCCGCGCGCGCGATCGTCCACGCAGAAGTAGCTGATGCGGCCGATGTCGCCGGCCAACGCCAACTGCGGCAGAAAATGCAGCGACAACACGCCCACGACGTCGTCTCCTGCGGCGGCCACCAGCAAGGCGGCGTCCGGATGCGCCAGCAGTTGCGCCAGGCGCGTCTCGATGAACGCCTCGGTGCCCGGATAGTCCAGCGCCGCGATGGCGTGCCGGTCCGCCATCACCGCGTTCCTGATCTCCAGCGTACCGTTCTCGTCCATGTGCAGATAGTCGAAAGCGCCCGAGCCTGTAGGGAAGTGGATGACACGCCCTAAGGCCCGCGGCGCTGCCCGTACCAGAAGCCGAGCGCGTCGCGCGAGCGCAGCATGCCGCGGCCGCGGCGCAGCAGTTGCAATAGCAGTCCCAGGTGCTCGCGCTTGCTGAAGCTGCGCAGTTTGCGGTCGGAAGTGTGCACTGGCTCGCGCAGGATCACGAAGCGTCCTTGCCGCGCCAGCGCGCGGCTCAGCGCCACGTCCTCGCCGGCGTAGTAACGCTCGTCGAAGCCGCCGGCGGCGACGAAGGCGCTGCGCGTGCAGAACAGGAAGCAGCCGGGGGCGATGCCGGTGCAACGGAACAGCCAGCCGAACAGCGCCTGGGCCAGGCGTTCGTACCAGGCGACGTCGCCGAGCAGGCGCACCTGCGCGCCGCCGCCGACCGCGCCGGTGCCGAGCGCGCGCAGTGCCGCGGCCAGCAAGGGCGTATTGACGCGGGTGTCGGCATCGACGAACAGCAGATGGCGACCGTGGCTGGCGGCAGCGCCGGCATTGCGCACGGCGGCGATGTGCCGCAGTTCCACCTCCAGCACCTGCGCGCCGTGCCGGCGCGCGATCTCGGCGGTGGCGTCGCTGCAGGCATCGGCCACCACCAGCGTCTCGCAGTCCAGCCGCAGCGCCTGGGCGGCGACGTGCAGCGAGGCCAGCGTGTCGCCGATCAGGGCAGCTTCGTCGTGCGCGGGGACGATGAAGGAGATCACCCCCGCATGATGCGGGGCCGGCGCGGCGCGGGCAATCGACCCGCGCCGCGGCCGGGGGCACGGTTCAGCCCTGCAGGGCGCCGCGCGAGGCGGCCGGGTAGCGATGGCCGGCGGCGGCATCGGCGGGGAAGATCGCCTCGATCTGCGCCAGCTCCTCGGCGCTCAGCTTCACCTGCAGCGCGCCCAGGTTCTCTTCCAGGTAGGCCAGGCGCTTGGTGCCGGGGATCGGCACCAGGTCCTCGCCCTGCGCCAGCACCCAGGCCAGCGCCAGCTGGCCCGGGGTCACGCCCTTGGCCTGGGCCAGCTCGCGCACCCGCTCCACCAGCTGCAGGTTGCGGTCGAAGTTCTCGCCCTGGAAGCGCGGCGAATGGCGCCGGTAGTCGTCGGCCTCGAAATCCTCCGGCGAGCGGATCGCGCCGGTCAGGAAGCCGCGGCCCAGCGGCGAGTAAGGCACGAAGCCGATGCCCAGTTCGCGCACCGTCTCCAGCACGCCGTCGTGTTCCGGGTCGCGCGACCACAGCGAATACTCGCTCTGCAGCGCGGTGATCGGATGCACCGCATGCGCGCGGCGGATGGTGCCCGCGGCGGCTTCGGACAGGCCGAGGAAACGCACCTTGCCCTGTTCCACCAGCCGTGCCATCGCCCCGACCGTGTCCTCGATCGGCACGTTCGGATCCACCCGGTGCTGGTAGTACAGGTCGATATGGTCCACGCCGAGCCGGCGCAGGCTGGCCTCGCAGGCGGACTGCACGTACTCCGGGCGGCCGTCGATGCCGCGCGCGGTCGGGTCGTTGGGGTCGAGCTTGATGCCGAACTTGGTCGCTAGCACGACCTGGTCGCGGCGCCCGGCCAGCGCCTTGCCGACCAGCACTTCGTTGGTGTGCGGGCCGTACATGTCGGCGGTGTCGATGAGGCTGACGCCGTGCTCGATCGCGGCATGGATGACCGCGATCGAAGCCGCGTCGTCGCTGCGGCCGCCGTAGAACGCGCTCATGCCCATGCAGCCGAGGCCGAGAGCGGAGACGCGGGGGCCGTTGCGGCCGAGGGTGCGGGTTTGCATGGAGATGCTCCTGAGGGGGAGGGGAGGGAGAGCGTGGCCGCAGGGCGGTTCGCTCAGGGTGAGGATTCGCCGAGGACCTCGCGGGCGACGGCCAGGGCATTGAGCGCGGTGGGGAAGCCGACGTAGGCGTACAACTGGTCGAGTACCGCGAAGATCTCCGCGCGGCTGGCGCCGGCGGCCAGCGCCGCACGCAGGTGCACGCGCAGTTGCGGTTCGGCGTGGCCGAGGCTGGCCAGCACCGCCACCGTGACCAGCTCGCGGGTCTTCAGCTCCAACGCGGTGCCCGGACGATAGATCTCGCCGAACGCGATGGCCGCGCCGCGGCCGGTGAGCGCAGTGTCCGCATCGTCGGCGAGGGCGCGGATCGCCGCGCCCTGCTGCGCACCCATCAAGGCGGCGATCTGGGCGATGCCGGCCGCTTCGGCGTCGGCCAGGGTCATGCTGCTCGGCAGTGTGTTGGTGGTGGATGTCATGGGACGGTCCTCGTGTGCGAAGGTCGCCGCGCTCAGCGCGGCTGGATGCGGGTGCCACCGCTCAGCAAGGCCTGCGGATTCGGCGAGGCCAGGAAGTCGTGCGGGAAGCCCAGTTCGATCGCGCTGGCCGCGTCCAGCCGCTGCAGTGCCTCGGCGTCCAGGTGCAGGGTGAGTGCGCCCAGGTTGTCCTGCAGTTGCGTCACGCTGCGCGCGCCGACGATCGGCATCGCCCCGCGCGCCAGCAGCCAGGCCAGCGCCACCTGCGCCGGCGAGCGCTGCAACTCGGCGGCAAGCGCCACCACCACCTCGGCCACCGCCAGGGCGTGCTCGTTGAAGGTGCGTTGCGAATGCGCGACCTCGGCGCGGCCCACGCCATCGACCTGGGCGCCGCCGGAGGCGGCCGCGCGCACCCGCGCCAGGTCGGCGGCACCGTACTTGCCGGTGAGCACGCCCATCGCCAGCGGCGACCAGGCCAGCACCGACATGCCCAGCGCCTCGGCCATCGGCACCAGTTCGCGCTCGACCGTGCGCTGTGCCAGCGAGTACTCGATCTGCAGGGCGACGAACGGCGTCCAGCCGCGCAGGTCGGCCAGGGTCTGCATGCGCGCCACCTGCCAGGCGGGGGTGTCGGAGATGCCGGCATAGAGGATCTTGCCGGCGCGGACTAGGTCGTCGAAACCGCGCATGACTTCGTCGATGCCGGTGGTGCCGTCCCAGGCGTGCAGGTACAGCAGGTCCAGATAGTCGGTGCCCAACCGCGCCAGGCTGGCGTCGACCGAGCGCAGCAGCGCCTTGCGGTGATTGCCGCCGCCGTTGGGATCGCCGGGGAAGGGATTGAGCGCGAACTTGCTGGCGATCACCAGGCGGTCGCGGCGGCCGGCGACGAAGCGGCCGAGCAGGGTCTCGGCGCTGCCGTTGGTGTAGATGTTGGCGGTGTCGAGGAAGTTGCCGCCGGCCTCCACGTACAGGTCGAACAGCCGGCGCGCCTCGTCGGCGTCCGCGCCCCAGCCCCAGTCGGCGCCGAAGGTCATGGTGCCCAGGCACAGCGGGCTGACGCGCAGGCCGGAACGGCCGAGCAGGCGGTAGTGATCGAGGGCCATCGCGGAGGTCTCCAGGTGAGGGTGCGGGCACTGTAGGCGCCGCGTCGCCATGGATAAATCCGGGTAATCCGCATGTGCTTTGAAGGTGTGCTAAACAATGCCGGCGCACCTGACGCGTCCGTCCCCACTGTTGCCCGCTCGCCATGCACCGTCCCCCGCCGCTGTCCGCCGTCGTCGCCTTCGTCCGCGTCGCCCACCACGGCAGTTTCACCCGTGCCGCCGCCGAGCTGGGCGTCTCGCCCTCGGCGCTGTCGCAGACGCTGCGCGCGCTGGAGGCGCAACTGGGCGCGCGCCTGCTCAACCGCACCACCCGCCGGGTCGGCCTGAGCGAGCACGGCGAGCGCTTCCTGCAGCGGGTGGCGCCGGGCCTGGCGCAGATCGACGCGGCCTTCGCCGACCTGGATTTCCTGCGCGACCGCCCGGCCGGCACGCTGCGCATCAACCTGCCGCTGGTGGCTGCCGAGCAACTGGTGTGCCCGCACCTGCCGGCGTTCCTGGCGCGCTATCCGGAGGTCAGCGTGGAGCTGTACTCGGACCGGACCCTGGCCGACATCGTCGCCGGCGGCTTCGACGCGGGCATTCGCCTGGGCGAGAGCTTGGCGCGCGACATGATCGCGGTGCCGGTGGGTCCGCCGCAGCGGCAGACCGTGGTGGCCGCGCCGGCGTATTTCGCCGCACACGGGACACCGCGCACACCGGCCGAACTGGCCGAGCACGACTGCATCCGCTGGCGCCGCACCGACGGTCGCCTGCAGGCCTGGGAGTTCACCCGCGACGGCCACGATTTCCTGGTCGAAGTCAGCGGGCGGCTGGTGGTCAACGACACCCTGGTCGGCCTGGACGCCGCGTGCCGCGGGCTGGGCCTGGGGCAAGCGTTCGAATGGCAGGTCGCCGCCGACGTCGCCGCCGGCCGCCTGCAGCGGGTGCTGGACGACTGGCACGCGCCGTTCGCCGGCTGGCACATCTACTACCCGGCGCGCGAGCACTTGCCGCCGAAGCTGCGCGTGTTCATCGATCACCTGCGCGCAGCGCACGCGGCCGGCCGCGCTGCGTAGAGCGCGGCGCAGGCCGGTGGCCGGCATATTGCGACGTGGGGACAAAGCGAACAGGCGGCAGTGCCGCAACCGCCGCCGCGATCGTAGCGCGGCTAGGAGCAGCGCCCGACCGGCAAGGCCGGGCGCCGAGGGGCGTCGCGTCGCCCAGAGACCGCTTGCGATAGGGGCGCAGGGTGCCGCCCTTCGCGGGCGGCACCCGACGGACTCAGCCCTTGAGCTTGGCCGCGAACTCGGCCACGCGCTTGCCGAGCAGGCGCGCGGTCTCCAGGTCGCCGCTGCGCGGCGCCTCGTCCGGGGACGCATCGGACGGCGAGATCGCCAGCGCGCCGCCGGAGCCGGCGGTCCAGTTCACGTCGTCGGGGCCGTGCGCCTTGGTGTTGGACGGCAGCAGGCCGGTACCGACCCAGATCTGGCCATGCTGCTGGGACAGGGTCCAGAAGTAGCCGATGGTGGCGAACTTGTCGCCGTTGACCGAGGCCGAGTTGGTGAAGCCGGCGGCGACCTTGTCCTTCCAGGCCTGCGAGAACCACGGCTTGGAGCTGGCGTCGGCGAATTTCTTGAACTGCCAGGCCGGGCCGCCCATGTAGGTCGGGCTGCCGTAGATGATGGCGTCGGCCTGGCCGATGGCCTCCCAGGCGCCGTCGGGCAGGTTGCCGTCCTGGTCGATGCGGTACAGCGTGGCCTCGCCGACGCTGGCGGCGCCGGCGTGCACGGCCTCGGCCTGCTTGACGGTGTGGCCGTAGCCGCTGAAGTAGACGATCGCGATCTTGCTCATGCGCGGACTCCTGAGGGTGTGGGGGAAAAGCGCGGGCATTGTGCGCATGCGCGGCCGCCGCGATCAGCGCCATCGGCGGGATGTTGTGTCCGACCGCGCGCCGCGGTTCAGCTCTCGGCCGGGGAGCGCATCGCCCTGTCGATGCCCACTTCGACCAGGTAGTCGATGAAGCTGCGCACCTTCGGCGCCAGGTGGCTGCGGCTGGCGTACACCGCGTACACGCCGATCGGCCCGATCTCGTGGTCGGGCAGCACCCGCACCAGGCGTCCGTCCTCCAGTGCCGCCTCGGCCATGAAGTCCGGCTGCACGGTGATGCCCATGCCGGCGATGGCCGCCTCGCGCAGCACGTCGCCGCAGTTGGCGCGCAGGGTGCCGGCCACCCGCACCTGGGTCGCGCCGTCGGGGCCGTGCAGGGTCAGGTCGTCCTGCACGTAGCTGTAGCTGAGGAAGGCGTGGCCGGCCAGGTCGGCCGCCAGTTGCGGGGCGCCGGCGCGCGCCAGGTAGGCTGGGGACGCGCACAGGAATGCCTGCACTTCGCCGAGCTTGCGCGCGATCAAGGTCGGCGCCACCTGGCGGGTGATGCGGATCGCCAGGTCGTAGCCTTCCTCGACGATATCCACCAGGCGGTCGGACAGCGACAGATCGAGGGCGACCTGCGGATAGCGCGCGCTGTAGCCGGCCAGGCGCGGCCCGAGCCGGGCGACGCTGAAACTGAAGGGGGCGTTGATCCGCAGCGTGCCGGACGGCGTCAGCGCCTGCTCGCCGACCGCCGCTTCCATATCGTCGAACTCGGCCAGCAGCAGCTGGCAGCGTTGGTAGTAGGCGGCGCCGACGCTGGTCGGGCTGACCCGGCGCGTGGTGCGGTTGAGCAGGCGCGAGCCCAGGCGCTGCTCCAGCCACGCCACCTGGCGGGTGACGCTGGCGGTGGACATGCCCAGCGCGTCGGCGGCGGCGTTGAAGCCGTTGCGGTCGACCACGGCGACGAACACCCGCATGGCATCCAGCGTATCCATTGTTGCGCATCCTGAAATTAATCTTCGGAATAAAGGTAATTTATCCATGGTGGCGATGGGAATAGCCTGTGCAGCGTTCCCCATCCCACCGCTGTCGGAGATCCTTCATGTCCGCTCCCGTCTCCCGCCTGGCGCCCTACGGCGCCACCTTGCTGCGCCTGGCCCTGGGCGCGCTGTTCCTGGTGCATGCGCTGACCAAGCTGCTGGTGTTCACCCCGGCCGGCACCGCCGCCTACTTCGTGTCGCTCGGCCTGCCCGGCGGGCTGGGCTATGTGGCTATGGCGCTGGAATTCACCCTCGCCGCGGCCTTGCTGCTCGGCGTGTACGCGCGCTGGGTCGGACTGCTCGGCATCCCGCTGCTGCTCGGCACCATCGTCAGCGTGCACGGCGCCAACGGCTTCGGCTTCGCCAATCCCGGCGGCGGCTGGGAGTACCCGGCGTTCTGGGCGTTGGCGCTGGCGGTGCTGTTCCTGATCGGCGACGGCCGCTTCGCGTTGCGCTCGCGCTGAGCGCAGCGCTCCTTCCTCCGGAGACCTCCCATGTCCCGCCTGCCTTCCCTGTACATCTCGCACGGTTCGCCGATGACCGCACTGCAGCCCGGCCTGGTCGGCACGCGGCTGGCCGAACTGGCGGCGACGCTGCCGCGGCCGCGCGCCATCGTGCTGGCCTCGGCGCACTGGCTGGGCCGGCGGCCGCTGGTCGGCGCCGCGGCGCAGCCGCAGACCATCCACGACTTCGGCGGTTTCCCGCAGGCGCTGCATGCGATGCAGTACCCGGCGCCGGGCGCGCCGGCACTGGCCGAGCAGGTCGCCGAGTTGCTGGAACAGGCCGGGCTGCAGCCGGTACTGGACCCGCGCCGCGGCCTGGACCACGGCGTGTGGGTGCCGCTGTCGCTGCTGTACCCGCAGGCCGACATCCCGGTGGTGCCGCTGTCGATCCAGCCCGAGCTGGGGCCGGAGCACCACCTGGCGCTGGGCCGCGCGCTGGCGCCGCTGCGCGAGGACGGCGTGCTGGTGATCGGCTCGGGCAGCATCACCCACAACCTGCACGACTTCGGCCGCTACGCCGAGGGCAAGGAGGTGCCCTATGTGCGTCCGTTCATCGAATGGACCGAGCAGGCGTTGCGCCGCGACGACGTGCCGGCGATGCTCGACTACCGTCGGCAGGCGCCGTTCGCTGCGCGCGCGCATCCTACCGACGAGCACTGGCTGCCGATCTACGTGGCGATGGGCGCGGCCGGCGCGGAGGGGCTCGGCGCGCAGCGCATCGATGCCGGCATCGACGCGGGCTTGCTGGCGATGGACATCTACCGCTTCGACGGCGCTGTGGCGCGCGCCGCGGCCTGAATACCGGGCGCGTCGACTGAGCGGTTCATCGCGGTGAAGGCCGCAGCGCATCCGCGTCTCACCGTTTGAGACGCGGACCCGGCATCGTCGGCCGGTGAATACCCTCGAAAAACTCGCCGTGCTCGCCGACGCGGCCAAGTACGATGCGTCCTGCGCCTCCAGCGGCGCCGACAAGCGCCATTCCCTGCGCAGCGGCGGCATCGGCAGCACCGAGGGCATGGGCATCTGTCATTCGTATACGCCCGACGGGCGCTGCGTGTCGCTGCTGAAGATCCTGCTGACCAACTTCTGCGTGTTCGACTGCGCGTACTGCGTCAACCGCGTGTCCAGCAACGTGCGCCGCGCGCGCTTCACTCCGGCCGAAGTGGTCAAGCTGACCCTGGATTTCTACAAGCGCAACTACATCGAAGGCCTGTTCCTCTCCAGCGGCATCATCCGCAACAGCGACTACACCATGGAGCAACTGGTGGAAGTGGCGCGGCAACTGCGCGAGGAGCACCGCTTCGCCGGCTACATCCATCTCAAGACCATTCCCGACGCGGCGCCGGAACTGCTCGCCGCCGCCGGCCGCTACGCCGACCGGCTCAGCATCAACGTGGAGTTGCCGACCGAGCGCGGCCTGGCGCAACTGGCGCCGGAGAAGAACGTCGGCGGCATCCGTGCGGCGATGGGCGAGCTGCGCTGGCGCATCGAGGAGAGCAAGGAAGCGCGCAAGGCCGAGACGCGGGTGCGCGCCAAGCCGCCGCGCTTCGCCCCGGCCGGGCAGAGCACGCAGATGATCGTCGGTGCCGATGGCGCCGACGACCGCGCGATCCTGCACACCAGCCACAATCTCTACGGCAACTATCGGCTGCGCCGGGTCTACTACTCCGCGTTCAGTCCGATTCCCGACGCCTCCAGCAAGCTGCCGCTGCAGGCGCCGCCGTTGCAGCGCGAGCACCGTCTGTACCAGGCCGACTGGCTGCTGCGGTTCTACGACTTCTCGGTGGAGGAGATCGCCCCGCCCACCACCAGCGGCATGCTCGATCTGGACGTGGACCCCAAGCTGGCGTGGGCGCTGCGCAACCCCGAGCGATTCCCGGTGGATCTCAATACCGCCGCGCGCGAACTGTTGCTGCGCGTGCCGGGATTGGGCACGCGCAACGTCGAGCGCTTGCTGCTGGCGCGGCGGCATGCGCGGCTGCGGGTCGAGGACCTGGCGCGGTTGCGGGTGCCGCTGAAGAAACTGCTGCCGTTCGTCAGTGTGCTCGACCACCATCCGCGGCAGCGGCTGGACGATCCGCAACGGCTGCGCGCGCAATTGGCGCCGGCACCGCGGCAGGCTGGGTTGTTTGACTGACACGATGGGCGCGGTCCTTTGCGTTCGCGGCACCGGAGCGCTACGCGGGGCGGGCCGTGTTTCAGGCTGAGGTGATGCCGCCGTGGAGCCTGGAGGCATGGCGGGCGGTGGCGCGGACGGCGTGGTGCGCGCAGGTGGCGCCGGAGACGCTGGCCTGGGATGGCGATGCGCAGGGAGGGCTGCTGGTCGGGACCGACGTCGCGACGCTGCCTGCGCAGGTCCAGCCGCCGCGGGTGTCGGCGGAGTTCCTGGCGCTGGCCGGCGCGGTGCTGTGCCATCGCGATCCGCAGCGTCATGCGCTGCTGTACCGCCTGCTGTGGCGCATCGCCGGCGGCGAGCGCGCGCTGCTGCAGCGGGTCACCGATGCCGACGTGCACCGCGCGCAGCAATGGGCGCAGGCGGTGCGCCGCGACAGCCACAAGATGAAGGCATTCGTGCGCTTCCGTGAAGTGCCCGGCGAGCAGGAGGCGTACATCGCCTGGTTCGAGCCGGAGCACCATATCGTCGATCGCGTGGCGCCGTTCTTCGCGCGCCGTTTCGCCGGCATGCGCTGGGCGATCCTCACCCCGTACCGCAGCGTGCGCTGGGACGGCGAGACGCTGCAGTTCGGCGACGGCGCGCAGCGCGCCGATGCGCCGGCCGACGATGCGCAGGACGCACTGTGGCGCACCTACTACGCCAACATCTTCAACCCGGCACGGCTCAACCCGACGATGATGCGCCAGGAGATGCCGCAGAAATACTGGAAGCACCTGCCGGAGGCGCAACTGCTGCCCACGCTGATCCGCGATGCCGGGCAGCGCGTACGCGAGATGGCCGAGCGTGCGCCCGAGCCGGTGCGCCGGCGCATTCCCGCGCCGGCACCGGCGCCGGTGGTGGCCGCCGACGACAGCCTCGATGCGCTGCGCGCGGCGGCGCGCGAGTGCCGCCGCTGTCCGCTGTGGCAGCCGGCGACCCAGACCGTGTTCGGCGAAGGCCCGCAGGACGCGGCGGTGATGGTGGTGGGCGAGCAGCCCGGCGACGAGGAGGACCTGAGCGGGCGTCCCTTCGTCGGCCCGGCCGGGCGCCTGTTCGACCGCGCGTTGCAGGAGCTGGGTGTCGACCGTGCAGGCCTGTACGTGACCAACGCGGTCAAGCATTTCCGTTTCGAGCAGCGCGGCAAGGCGCGGTTGCACCGCAATCCCGAGCGCGCCCACGTCGAGGCCTGCCGGATGTGGCTGGCCGGCGAACTGGCGCGGGTGCGCCCGCGCATCGTGCTGTGCCTGGGTGCGACCGCGGCGCGTGCGGTGCTGGGCAGCGGCTTTGCGCTGATGGCCCAGCGCGGGCAGTGGCAGGCGCTGGACGATGGCACCCGCGCGTTGGCCACGGTGCATCCGTCGTGGGTGCTGCGCCAGCGTGGCGGCGAGGCGGGCGAGGCCGCCTATCAGGGCTTCGTGCGCGACTTGCGCGTGCTGGCAGCGCAGGTGCCGATGCCGCACGCAGGCGGTGCCGGCGACTGATGCCCTGTGCGCGTGGCGCGGTCGTCGTCGGCGGAGCGCCCTCGTGGTCGGCCGCATGCACGTGCAAAACGGGGACGGCCGTAGCCGCCCCCGCGATGCCAATGCACCCCCCGACGTGTGCTTACGGCATCAAAACCTTGTCCACCACATGGATCACGCCATTGCTCTGCATCACGTCGGCGGTGGTGACGTGCGCGGTGTTGCCCTTGCTGTCGGTGAGGGTGACCTTGCCGCCGCGGGTCTTGGCGATCAGCGTTTCGCCCTGCACAGTGGTCAGCTTGGCGCTGCCGCCGCCGGCCTTGATCTGCGCCAGCAGCGCGGCCGCATCGAGCTTGCCCGGGACCACGTGGTAGGTCAGCACCTGGGTCAGTTTTTCCTTGTTTTCCGGCTTGAGCAGCGTGTCCACGGTACCCGCCGGCAAGGCGGCGAAGGCGGCATTGGTCGGTGCGAACACGGTGAACGGGCCGGCGCCCTTCAGCGTGTCCACCAGGCCGGCGGCCTTGACCGCGGCGACCAGGGTGGTGTGATCCTTGGAGTTGACCGCGTTGTCGATGATGTCCTTGGTGGCGTACATCGGCGCACCGCCGACCATCGGATTCGGCTTGGCCTCGCTCATCGCCGCGTGGTCGTGCATCGCGGTTTGGCTGGGGGCGGCCATGGCAGGCAGGGAGACGAGGCCGGCGAGGGCCAGGGACAGCAAGTGGATCTTCATGGGCTTGCTCCTTGAAAGGGATGCGCGGCCAGTCGGCCGTGCACCTGTCTTTACGCGCGCTGCGCCGGCGCGGTTGCATCACGCCGTCCAGATAATGATGAACGGAGGTCGCTGCCGGTTGGGCACGCACGCGCTGAAGCAAACACGCCGTACGACGGCAATGCGTACGATGTGCCTAAACGGAGACGTTGCGTCGTCAACCGTCCATGCCGGCGCCGCCACCTTCCAGCGCTGGTGAGCGCTGGACAGATTCAGCACCTCGGCTCAGCGGCGCTGCAGCACGTAGCTGTTCTCGAAGCCGTGGGCGCAGCCGAGCACGTGGAAGTCGCCGAAGTAGCCGGCGGCGCGCAGCAGGTCCACGGCCGGGCCGACCTCCGGCGAGTATTCCCAGTCGCCGTAGTCGTCGAACACCACGAACCCGCCGGAGACGACACTCGGTCCGTACAGCAGGAAATCCAGCAGCACATTGCGCCCGGTGTGTCCGCCGTCGATGTGCAACAGCGCCACCTTCGGCTCCATGGCGTAGAAATGCTCGGCGCAGAACTCCGAATAGCCGCGGATGAAGCGCGCATTGGGCAGCAACTGTTGCCGGTAGTGGTTGAATTCCTCGAACTGGTTCGGCAACGCGAACGGATCCATGCCGATCACCCGGCGCTCGCGCCCGCAGACCTCGTTCATCAGCACCAGCGACTTGCCCTTCCAGACCCCGATCTCCACCAGGTCGCCCGGCACGCCCTCCAGCAGCAGGCACAGGTAGCCCAGCAGCCGCACATGGTCGTGGAAGGACAGCTCGCGCCGCTCCATCGCGTGCTCGGCCGGCAGGCTGGCCTGGGCCTGGACGAAGTGGTCGCCGATCAGGTCCCAGACCCGCTGGACGCTGCCTTCCGCCGCCTGCGCCTCGATGAAGCGGTTGAGTTCCTGGATGGTGAGCATGCGGTCTCCGGCGGAAGGCGCCGGTGTCCACCACCGGCCTGCAGCAGGATAGTAGCCGTACACGCCCGCCGCGCCACTGGACATCGCCGCCGCGGTGCGCTTTGCTTGCAGGCTCCCCCCATTCATGGGCGGCGCCGCCTGCGTGGCGCCGCTGTCGGACGAGCATGCATTCGATCGAAGTGGTCTTGGCGATGTTGCTGGCGGTGGTCGCCAGCGGCTATCTGGTGCGCGTCCTGCCGTTCTCGCTGCCGTTGCCGCTGGTGCAGATCGGCCTGGGCGCGATCATCGCCGGGGTGTTCAAGAAGGGCTATGCGCTGGAGCCGGAGCTGTTCTTCCTGCTGTTCCTGCCGCCGCTGCTGTTCCTGGACGGCTGGCGCATCCCCAAGCAGGGCCTGTTCCGCGACAAGGGCGTGATCCTCGAACTTGCGCTGGGCCTGGTGGTGTTTACGGTGCTCGGCGCCGGCTTCCTGATCCACTGGATGATCCCGACCATGCCGCTGGCGGTAGCGTTCGCGCTGGCCGCGGTGGTGTCGCCGACCGATCCGATCGCGGTGTCCTCGATCGCCGCGCGCGCGCCGATCCCCAAGCGGCTGATGCACATTCTCGAAGGCGAGTCGCTGCTCAACGACGCGTCCGGCCTGGTCTGCTTCCAGTTCGCGGTGGCCGCGGCGATCACCGGCACGTTCTCGCTGGCCGACGCCTCGCTGACCTTCCTGTGGGTGGCGCTGGTCGGCGTGGCCGCCGGCATCGCGGTGGTGGTGGGCACCAGCCTGGCGCAGCGCTGGGTGTGGCGCCAGGTCGGCGAGGAGCCGGGCGCGGCGATCCTGGTCAACCTGCTGCTGCCGTTCGCCGCCTACCTGCTGGCCGAGGCGATCAACGCCTCGGGCATCCTCGCCGCGGTCGCCGCCGGCATCGCCATGAGCTACGTGGAGCTGAGCGGCCGCGCCCCGGGCAGCATGCGCGTGCAGCGCTCGGCGGTGTGGGACATGGTCCAGTTCACCCTCAACGGCATCATGTTCGTGCTGCTCGGCGAGCAGCTGCCGGGCATCGTGCAGGGCGCCATGCACAACATGGACGAGGCCGGGCACCTGAATCCGTGGTGGCTGCCCGCCTACGCGCTGGCGATCTACGTCGGCCTGCTGCTGCTGCGCTTTTTGTGGGTGTGGCTGTCGCTGCGCTGGACCCTGCTCAAGGCGCGCCGCCGCGGCGAGGACCGGCAGAGCCCGCCGTGGCGGATCGTGGTGGCGACCTCGCTGGCCGGCGTGCGCGGCGCGATCACCCTGGCCGGCGTGTTGACCCTGCCGCTGGCCCTGCCCAGCGGCGCCGCGTTTCCGGCGCGCGACCTGGCGATCTTTCTGGCCAGCGCGGTGATCGTCACCTCGCTGCTGGTCGCCAGCATCGGGCTGCCGCGGCTGCTGCGCGGCCTGGCGTTGCCGGAAGAACCCAACGACCAGCGGGAAGAGGACCTGGCGCGGCGCGAGTCCTCGCGCGCGGCGCTGGCGGCGGTGGAGAAGCTGCGCCAGCGGCTGGTGCAGGACAGCGAGCACGCCGATCTCTACAACGAGGCCGCCAACCGGGTCAGCGCGCTGTACCAGCGCCATCTCGACCACGGCGAGGCGATGGAGAGCGATCCGGAGGAGGCGCGGCGCCTGGACGCGGTGCTGCGCCAGCTGCGCCACGCCGGCCTGCAGGCCGAACGCCAGGAATTGTTCAAGCTGACCCGCCAGCGCAAGATCTCCGACGAGATCGCGCGCCGGCTGATCCGCAATTTGGATCTGCTGGAGGCGCGGCGCAAGAGCTGAGGGCCGGGAGTGGGGAGTCGGGATTCGGGATTCGTGAAAGTGGGTTCCTGGTGCCGTCCCAGCTCGCGCCGGCTTGGTGTTCTTCGCCCTCTGCCCTCCATGGCGCACGCTGGCCTGCGCCTCTGGCGCTGCATGATCAGTCGTAAGCCCCGCGGCTAGCGCATCGCGCTAGGCGTCCTCGACCAGCGGCGGCAGCCGCCTGCGGACTGGGGTCGACTTCACGATGGCGGAATTGGTTTCGGCGCGATCGGTGACTTTTGCCAGGATGCTGTCCAGGTGCTCGATGTCGCGCAGGTACAGCCGGCAGATGAAGCAGTCTTCGCCGGTCACCTTGTCGCACTCGACGAATTCCGGGATGCGCTGCAACAGTTCCTCCACCAGGTGCAACTGCCCTGGCAGCGGTTTGACTCGCACGATCGCCTGCAAGGTGTAGCCGAGCGCGCGCGGGTCCAGTTCGACCGTGAATCCGGCGATCACGCCCTGGTGCTGCAACCGGCGCACGCGGTCGGCGGTGGCCGGCGCCGACAGGCCGATCTGCCTGGCCAGCTCGCTGGTCGCCATGCGCGCATCCTGCGCCAGCGCGGCGAGGATGGCGCGGTCGATCGCGTCGAGCGGAGCGACGGCGGGTGGGGAAAGGCGGTTTTGCATGGCGACCTTTTTTTCGCAGGAAGATTGCGAGATAAGCTTAAGTTTAAGCATGTTTTCGCGGAATCAGGGTTTCTACAATGGCTGCCGTTCGCAGCATTGAAAGGAACCGGGATGGCGTCCAACGAAATTCGCCGTGGTGCCGCTGAGATGGTCGTGGCCATGCTCATGTCCGGCACCATCGGCTGGCTGGTGATGTCGTCACGACAGTCGCCGGTCAACGTGGTGTTCTTCCGCTGCGTGTTCGGCGCGGCCACCCTGCTCATCCTTTGCGCGGCGCTGGGCCTGTTGCGCCGCAAGGCGTTCTCGCCGCGGATGCTGGCACTGGTGCTGCTCGGCAGCGTCACCATCGTGGCGAACTGGCTGCTGCTGTTCGCCGCCTACGGCCGCGCCTCGATTTCGATGGCGACCGCCGTCTACAACACGCAGCCGTTCATGCTGGTCGGGCTCGGCGCGATCGTGTTCCGCGAGCGCATCAGCGCCTCGACCGTGGCGTGGCTGGCGGTGGCGTTCGTCGGCCTGGTGGGCGTGGTGCGCATCGCGCCGGCGGTGCTCGCGGTGCCGGGCGAATACCTGCAGGGCGTCGCGCTGGCGCTGGGCGCCGCATTTCTGTACGCGGTGTCGTCGATCGTCACCAAGCACCTGAAAGGCACGCCACCGCACCTGCTCGCACTGCTGCAACTCGGGATCGGCATCGTGTTGCTGGCCCCGTTCGTGCACTTCGATGCCTTGCCTACCCGCCCGGGCCAATGGCTGGATCTGGTCGTGCTCGGCGTGGTCAACACCGGCGTGATGTACGTGCTGCTGTACGGCGCGATCCAGAAACTGCCCACCGCGATGATCGGGGCGCTGTCGTTCATCTATCCGGTGGTGGCGATCGTGGTCGATCGCATCGCCTTCGGGCAGTCGCTGGCGTGGACGCAGGTGCTCGGGGCGCTGCTGATCCTGCTGGCGGCGGCCGGAGTCAACTTCGGCTGGCGCGTGCTGCCCTTGCCGCGCCCTGCGCGACCGGCCACCGGCAGCCTCGATAGCGGCGAACGCTAGCCGGCGTTCGGCGCGGCGACCACGGCGGCGTCGTCAGCGTTTGCAGGCACTGGCTGGCGCACTGTCCCGCATCCGGGAGAGTGCTTCCGCCAGATCGGGATTTATCCATCACGACCGGGCTTCTACCCTGGGGGCCGTACCGCAGTCGCTGCGCCGCCCAGGGAGTTCCCGTGTCGCCGATCATTTCCGTGCAACAGCTCACCAAGACCTACGCCGGGGGCTTCCAGGCGCTCAAGGGCATCGATCTGGAGATCCGCCGCGGCGAGATCTTCGCCCTGCTCGGTCCCAACGGCGCCGGCAAGACCACGCTGATCAGCATCGTCTGCGGTCTGGTCACGCCCAGCAGCGGCCGGGTGCTGGCCGACGGCCACGACATCGTGCGCGACTACCGCGCCGCGCGCAGCAAGATCGGCCTGGTGCCGCAGGAACTGGCCACCGATGCGTTCGAGACGGTGTGGGCGACGGTGCGCTTCAGTCGCGGCCTGTTCGGCAAGCCGCGCGACGACGCCCACCTGGAGCGGGTGCTGCGCGAACTGTCGCTGTGGGACAAGCGCGGCAGCAAGATCTCCACCTTGTCCGGCGGCATGAAGCGGCGCGTGCTGATCGCCAAGGCGCTGGCGCACGAGCCGTCGATCCTGTTCCTGGACGAACCCACCGCCGGCGTGGACGTGGAGTTGCGCCACGACATGTGGCAGATGGTGCGGCGCCTGCGCGAGCAGGGCACCACCATCATCCTGACCACGCACTACATCGAGGAGGCCGAGGACATGGCCGACCGCGTCGGCGTGGTCGCCCGCGGCGAACTGCTGCTGGTGGAGGACAAGCGCACGCTGATGCGCAAGCTCGGCAAGAAGCAACTGGCACTGACCCTGCAGGCGCCGCTGCCGGCGTTGCCGCCGGCGCTGGCGGCGCAGCCGCTGGAACTGTCCGCTGACGGCGCGACGCTCACCTACACCTACGACGCGCAGGCCGCGCAGACCGGCATCGGCCCGCTGCTGCGGCAACTGGAGGCGCAGGGCGTGGAGATCAAGGATCTGCAGTCCAGCGAGAGTTCGCTGGAGGAGATCTTCGTCAACCTGGTGCGGCCGGCCGCCGCCGGTGCGGAGGTGCGCGCATGAACCTGCACGCGATCGCCGCGATCTACCGCTTCGAGATGGCGCGCACCTTCCGCACGCTGACCCAGTCCATCGCCTCGCCGGTGCTGTCGACCTCGCTGTACTTCGTGGTGTTCGGCGCGGCGATCGGCTCGCGCATGGGCGCCATCGACGGCATCAGCTACGGTGCCTACATCATCCCCGGGCTGGTGATGCTGTCGCTGCTCAGCGAAAGCATCTCCAACGCCTCGTTCGGCATCTACATGCCGCGCTGGGCCGGCACCATCTACGAGGTGCTGTCGGCGCCGGTGGCGTGGTGGGAGGTGGTGATCGGCTACGTCGGCGCGGCGGCGAGCAAATCGGTGCTGCTGGGTTTGCTGATCCTGCTCACCGCGCGCGCCTTCGTGCCGTACGAGATTGCCCATCCGCTGTGGATGCTCGGCTTCCTGGTGCTGACCGCGCTGACCTTCAGCCTGTTCGGCTTCATCATCGGCGTGTGGGCCGACGGCTTCGAGAAGCTGCAGGTGATCCCGCTGATGGTGATCACGCCGCTGACCTTCCTCGGCGGCAGCTTCTACTCGATCAACATGCTGCCGCCGCTGTGGCAGAAGATCAGCCTGTTCAACCCGGTGGTGTATCTGGTCAGCGGCTTTCGCTGGGCGTTCTACGGCAAGGCCGACGTGCACATCGCGGTCAGCGTGGGCATGACCCTGGGATTCCTGGCGCTGTGCCTGGGCGTGATCTGGGCGATCTTCCGCAGCGGCTACCGGCTCAAGCCCTGAGGCGGTAGCCGGGGCCGCGGCGTGCGGCCGGCCACCGCAATGTGCCGGCAGGCGCCGTGCCTGTCGGCGGTCGCGCTTACTTGGCGTCGAGCCAGAAGGCTTCGACCTGGCCCTTGACCTTCATGGTCATCGGATTGCCGCGGCGGTCGCGCGCCTTGCCGACCTGCACGCGGATCCAGCCTTCGCTGATCGAGTATTCCTCGACGTTGTCGCGCTCCACGCCATTGAAGCGGATGCCGACGCCGCGCGACAGCGTCTCGGCATCGTGGAAGGGGCTCTGCGGGCTGACCGCCAGGCGGTCGGGGGGCGTGTCGGACATCGTGGTGGCTTCGCGTGGCGGCGGACAGCGCCGTCTTCCGGGCTGCGAAGGATAAACGCCCGCGGCGCCGTTGCCGAGTTCCGCGCTTCCGTCGTCGCGCCGGGCGCGGCACACTGGCGCTCCCCCGTGATGCCCGATCCGCCGCCATGCCCGACAACAGCGCCGACTACGACGATCCCGACGACCTGTTCGACGACGACGACGATCCGGACACCCAGCAGGGCCTGATCTGGAACCTGTTGCTGCTGATCAACCCGGGCGACGAGGAAAGCGCGCTGCGCCAGTTCGACGCCTACCGCGAGGCGGCCGGCGAAGCAGAGCGCGAGAACGCCGATTGGCTGTGGACGCTGAAGGACGCGATCGACTGGCGCGCGGGCTTCTACGTCGACGGCCACGACCGCGAGGCACTGATCGGCGCGATCGACGAACTGGCCGCGCGCTGGAACCTGCGCATCGACTGGGGCGGCGACATCGACGACGCCGATTTCCTCGAGGATCACGACAGCGCCTCGCTGCTGGCCGTGGCCTACGACCGCCTGCGCGAGCACGGCTACAGCATCTGGTGCTGGGACGCCGGCAGCGAGATCCGCGCCGGCTGGATGGCGCTCAGCCGCGACGACCAGGACATGCAGCGCCTGGCCGCGATCCTGGGCATCGACCTGCGCCCGGGCAGCGATCCGTTCTAGGCAGACGTCAGTCGGCGCTGCGGGCGTGCTGTAGGAGCGGCTTCAGCCGCGACAGGCTTTCCCGGGAACGCCATCGCGGCTGAAGCCGCTCCTACGAAAAGCGCGTTGGCGGACGCGGTGGCATCGCTCACTGCGCCTCGCCGCGCGCCTGCGCACGCGCATGGCGGATCAGGGCTTTCAGCAGTTCGCGATCGCTGTGCCGCGACACCGGCACCGCGCCCAGGCGGATCGCTTCGTCGCGCAGGGGCGCCGGCACGTCGTAGTGCGCGCCGCTGAGCTTGTTCTGGAAGGCGCGGCGGGGAATGCCCAGCCGCGCCGCCATGGCGTGCAGTTCGTCCAGCGTGTCGGCGAGCAGGTGGCCCCAGCGCTGGCCGCGCCAGGGATGCACCGCGTCGTCGATGTAGACCGCCATCGGGTCCGGTCAGGCCGGCTTGTGCGTGCCGTCGGCATCCGCCGCGGCGTCAGGCGCCGCGCTGCTGTCGGCCTGCGCCGGCGCGGAACCGGTCGTCTCCGGCGCGTCGTCCGCGTCGGTCCCGTCCTCGTCTTCGTCCGCATTCTCTGCCGCGCCGTCGCCAGCCGCGAACTCGGCGACCAGCGCGTCCAGATACTCGGCCGGGGTCTGGCCGGCCTCGGCCGCCAGCGCGTCGATCATCTGCTGCAGCTGCGTCGAGTATTCCAGGGTGATGGTGTTGCCTTCCTGCTCCTGCAGGTTGGCCAGGTGCTTGAGCATCGCCAGCATCGGCACTGGATTGTCGGCATTGCCCATGGTCTGGCCGCCGACCGCCAGCAACCACTGGCGTCCCTGCAGGCCGATCGCGGCCAGCACGCGGCCGCTCTGGTCCTGCAGCACGGCATGGTTGGCGATGGGCTGCTCGCGGCCCAGGCGGGCGAAGGGGCGCGGCGACTGCTGCTTCTTGCGCTTGTCGCGCTTGGCTTTGGATTGCTTGGACACGGCGGTCTCGTTGGCGAAGTGGCGGCCATTGTAAGCGCCGCGCCGTGTACGGTCCTGCCGGGCCAGCGCGGTGCGGCCACTGGCCGCCGGATGCGCCGCCGCGATCAGCGTGCGCTGGCCGCTTCGGCCCCGCCGCTGCCGGCGGCGGCCGTCACCGGTGCGCCGCCGTTGATGCTGCGCAAGGCATCGCGTGCGGCGGCGGCCGCGGTCTCCGGCGAGGTCGTGCGCGGCTCGGCGATCTGCACCGTGGCCTTGGCCGGTGTCGCAGCCGGTGCCGCCGGGGCCGCGCCAGGCGTGGCGGCAGGCGCCGCCGCGGGCGCGGCCTTGCCGCTGGCCGGTGTCGCGGCCGCTTCCGTCGCCGCGGCGCTCAGGTCCGGCACCTTGGTGTCGGCATCGGATTGCACCGTGCCCAGGGCGACACTGTGGTCGCCATCGGCCGTGGCGGCATCCTCGGCATCCTTGGTCATCACCACGATGCTGATGCGGCGGTTGATCGGGTTGTTCGGCACCTGCTTGTCGAACAGCACCGACGAGGACAGCCCGACCACGCGCGAGACCTTGTCCTCGCCCATGCCGCCGGCGACCAGCTCGCGGCGCGCGGCGTTGGCGCGGTCCGCGCTCAGCTCCCAGTTGCTGTAGCCGTTCTTGCCGCTGTACTGGGTGACGTCGGTATGGCCGGTGATGCTGATGTGGTTGGGCACCTGGTTGATGAAGCCGGACAGCTCGTGGAGGATGCCGCGGGTATAGGGCTTGAGCACCGCGCTGCCGAGGTCGAACATCGGCCGGTTTTCCTTGTCCACGATCTGGATGCGCAGGCCGTCCGGGGTCAGGTCCAGCAGCAGCTGGTCCTTGAACGGCTCCAGCGCCTGGCTCTTGTCGATGGCTTGCTTCAGTTCCTGCATCAGCGTTTCCAGGCGCTCCTTTTCCTTCTCGCGCTGGCTGCTCTTGCTGTTGTCGTCGCCCTTCAGGCTCTTGCTGCCGAACGGATCCTTGTTGTTGCCGCGCTGCATTTCGCCGGCGCCGCCGAGCTTGATCATCGAGGTGCTGGCGCCGCCGGGGCCGGCCATGCCGGGGCTCGGCGCCGGGCTCTTGCCGGCCAGCGGGCTGGGATTGCGGAAGTATTCGGCGATCGCCGCGCGCTGTTCCTTGGTGGTGGCCGCGACCAGCCACAGCACCAGGAAGAACGCCATCATCGCGGTCACGAAGTCGGCATAGGCCACCTTCCACGCGCCGCCGTGGTGGCCGCCGCCCTGGACCTTCTTGACCCGGCGGATGACGACGGTGGGCTTGGTCTCGGCCATGGCGGCGTTACTTGATCGTCTTCAGATGCGTTTCGAAATCGGCGAAGCTCGGCCGCACGTCGGTCGGCAGGGTCTTGCGCGCGAATTCGAGGGCGATCTTCGGGTTGTAGCCGCGCAGGCAGGCCAGCAGCGCGGTCTTCACCGATTCGAAGATGCGGCTGTCCTGCTCGGCGCGCGCTTCCATCGCCGCCGACAGCGGCGAGACGAAGCCGTAAGCCATCAGGATGCCGAGGAAGGTGCCGACCAACGCCGCGCCGACGTGGTGGCCGATCTCCTCGATCGGGCCGCCGATCGCGCCCATGGTGATCACGATGCCCAGTACCGCGGCGACGATGCCGAAGCCGGGCAGGCCGTCGGACACCTTGCTCAGCGCATGGGCCGGCGCCATCGCCTCGTGGTGGTGCTTCTCCAGCTCCAGTTCCAGCAGCGGTTCCAGTTCGTGCGGCTCGATGTTGCTGCCGATCATCAGGCGCAGGCAGTCGGTGATGAAGTCGAGCAGGTGATGGTCGGCCAGCACCTTCGGGTAGTTGCCGAAGATCGCGCTGTCGGCCGGCCGCTCGACGTGGTCTTCCAGGGCCATGAAGCCGTCGCGGCGCGCCTTGTTCAGCAGTTCGTAGATCAGGGTCAGGGTGCTGCGATAGTCGTCGGACTTGTACTTCGGACCCTTGAACACCCCCATCACGTCGGCGATGGTGGCCTTGACGATCTTGCCCGGGGTGCTGACCAGGAACGCGCCCAGCGCCGCGCCACCGATGATCATCAGCTCGTAGGGCTGCCACAGCGCGCCGAGTTTGCCGTGCGACAGCACGTAGCCGCCGACCACGCTGATGATGACGACGATGAAGCCAACGATGATGAGCATGGCGGGGCAGCCTGCGGGCCGAAGCGGGGACGCCCTAGATGTCGGCCCCGCGGCGCCATTCTGAAGGTGTGAACTGTGCCGGCTTTTTGGCGGTGTGGGTGGCGGACCGGGTGCTCAGCCGGTCATGCCGCTGTCATGGCGGACGCATTTGAGCGTCTCGCCCACACCCGCCAGGGTCAGCGTGGCCTGGTCCGGCTGCGACTGCCAGAAGGTGTTTCCCAGTGCGTCGGCGTAGCGCGCGCCGGTGGCGGTGCCGGCATCGGTGCGCTGCATGTCCAGGCGGGTGCCGCGCACCTGCAGGGCCAGGCGCTCGCGCGCCGGATCGGCCGCCGCCTGCACCAGTTCCTCGCCGCAGCGCCATTGCATGGGCAGGGCATCGGCCTGCAGGCCGGGCGCGGCGGCGGGCGAAGACGTGGCCGCTGTCGGCGTGGTCTGCGCCGGCGGCGGGGTGGGGCTGCGCTGGCAGGCGCTCAGGGCCAGTGGCAGGAGCAGGAGGGGAAGCAACGGGGTACGCATACCGGTGGTCTCCCTATGGCGGCGCGGCTGCGCCGGAATCAGGCCGGTTCGGTCTCGCCGCCGGCGCGGTGCAGCGGGTTGGGCAACGCCTGGCCCTGTTCGGTGAACTGCAGCGAGACCGAATTCAGGCAGTGGCGCTCGCCGCTCGGCGGCGGGCCGTCCGGGAACACGTGGCCGAGATGGCTGTCGCAGCGGGCGCAGACGATCTCGGTGCGGATCATGCCGTGGCTGGTGTCGCGTATCTCGCGCACGTGGTCGGGGTGGTAGGGCGCGAAGAAGCTCGGCCAGCCGGTGCCGGAATCGAACTTGGCGCTGGAGCGGAACAGCGGCAGTCCGCACAGCCGGCAGGTGTAGACGCCCTCCAGCTTGTTGTCCAGGAACACGCCGCAGAACGGCGCTTCGGTACCGTGCTGCAGCAGCACCCGGCGTTCCTCCACGTTCAGGTCGCCGATCAGGCGCTCGCGCTCGGCAGTGGTGGGAGGCGTGAGGTCGAATCGGCTCATGGCGGGACCCGTGGCTGGAGGAGGGGAAAACAACATGAGGGCTGTACGCGGCGGATCAAGCGCGCCGTACCGCGTCGACGCGGCCTCGGCGATGCGCTAGCGTGGAACGCTCCCCCGGCCCATCGACGGAGCCACCGTGAACCGCTTGCTGCCCTGCGTTGCCATCGCCTTGCTCGTGCCGGCGCTTGCCGCCGCGCAGATTCTTCAGCCAGTCCCCGGCGCACCGGCCGGCAATCGCGACGCCAATACCCTGCAGTCCGCGCCGCCGCCGGCGCCCTCGGTGGCCAGCCGTCTCGACGAGCGTGCGCCGGCATCGACGACCGCTCCCAGTGCCGCGCCTGTGCCGTCCAACCTGGACGACCGGCAAGGAAAGACTCGGCACACGCGCCCGGCCAGCCCGGCAGTGCCTGCGGCCGCGGTCGCCGACCCCTCCGCACGCCGTCCGGTGCGCCTCTACGACCGCAGCGGGCAGGTGGTTCCCGGAGCGATGCAGGTCGGCCCGAACCGCGCGCTGGACACCCGCACCGGCCGTTATTACGACACCGTCCCCAGCGGCGACGGCGTGCGCATCCAGGAGTGATGCGCTTGCACCCGCGCGACGAACGCGCGGCGAACGCCGCGTGGCCGCCATCCTCACAAATCGGTTTCTAGACTGGCGTACCGGCCGCGATTGCCGCGGCGCCATGTTTCGCAGGAGAACCGATGAGCAAGCTTCCCGACAACACCCTGATCGTCGTCGCCGACCGCACCAGCGCGCGCCTGTTCCGGGTCAACCTGGCCGGCGAGACCGCGCTGCTGGAGCAGACCGAAGTGCTGAACCCGACGCCGATCGAGGGCGTGGAGGACGGCGACCGGCCGATGACCATGGATGAGGCCGGGTTCGTGCGCCAGGTGGCCGAGCGGCTGTACCAGGACGCGTTGCGCGGACAGGTGGAGCACCTGATGCTGGTCGCCGACCCGCACACGCTTGGGCAGTTGCGGCCGCTGCTGCACAAGGAGGTCCAGAAGCGGGTGGTGGCGGAACTGGCCAAGAACCACGCCAATTCCTCGCGCGACGATCTCGAGAAGCTGCTGGTCTCCTGACCTGCATCCCGCGCGAAACGCTCAGTCGGCGATCGGCAGGCTGAGCGTTTCCTTCACTTCCTCCATCACGATGTAGCTCTTGGACTCGCGCACGTGCGGCAGGGTCAGCAGAGTGCTGCCCAGCAGCTTGCGGTAGGACGCCATCTCGCTGATGCGCGCCTTGAGCAGGTAGTCGAAGTCGCCCGAGACCAGGTGGCACTCGAGTACGTTCGGCAGCTTGAGCGCGGCGCGGCGGAACTCCTCGAAGATGTCGCCGGACTTGTAGGCCAGGCTGATCTCCACGAACACCAGCAGGCTGGCCTTGAGGTAGTGCGGGTCCAGCCGCGCGTAGTAGCCGGTGATGGCGCCGTCGCGTTCCAGCCGGCGTACCCGCTCGGTGCAGGGGGTGGTCGACAGGCCGACCCGCTCGCCCAGTTCGGTGAAGGAGATGCGCCCTTCCTGCTGCAGGATGCGCAGGATCTTGCGGTCGATCTTGTCCAGTTCGCGGAGGCGTGCGGCCATGCGGGTGGGTCTCAGGGGTTTGGCCTGCCAGGCCGGCAGAAGTCAGGGGAAAATCCTGGGTTGCGCTGCCTATACTGCACCGAACTTCTGCCCTGGCGCCATCCAGCCAGGGAATTGATCCGAACGGAGTAGGCGCATGCGGGTTCTGGTTCTCGGCAGCGGTGTGATCGGCACGGCCACGGCGTGGTATCTGGCCCGCAGCGGCTGCGAGGTGACGGTGGTCGACCGCCAGCCGGCGGCCGGGCTGGAGACCAGCTACGCCAATGCCGGCCAGGTCTCGCCCGGCTATGCGTCGCCGTGGGCGGCGCCCGGGGTGCCGCTGAAGGCGCTGAAATGGCTGTTCCAGCGCCATGCGCCGCTGGCGATCACGCCGACTGCCGACCTGCAGCAGTACCTGTGGCTGGCGCAGATGCTGCGCAATTGCACCGCCGAGCGCTATGCGATCAACAAGGCGCGGATGGTGCGCCTGTCCGAATACAGCCGCGACTGCCTGGACCAGCTGCGCGCCGAGACCGGCATCGCCTACGAAGGCCGCCAGCTCGGCACCACCCAGTTGTTCCGCACCCAGCAGCAACTGGACGGCGCGGCCAAGGACATCGAGGTGCTGCGCGAGTACGGCGTGCCCTACGAACTGCTGGACCGTGCCGGCATCGCCCGGGTCGAGCCGGCCCTGGCCAGCGCACCGGCGACCCTGGTCGGCGCGCTGCGCCTGCCCAACGACCAGACCGGCGACTGTCGCCTGTTCACCCAGCGCCTGGCGGCGATGGCGGCTGCGGCCGGCGTGCAGTTCCGGCAGGGCGAGACCATCGAGGCACTGCAGGCCGATGGCGATCGCATCGACGGCGTGCGCATCGGCGGCCGGCTGGAGCGCGCCGACCGCTACGTGGTCGCGCTGGGCAGCTATTCGCCCGGCCTGCTGGCGCCGCTGGGCATCCGCCTGCCGGTGTACCCGCTGAAGGGCTATTCGCTGACCCTGCCGATCCGCGACGCGGCGTTGGCGCCGACCTCCACCATCCTCGACGAGAGCTACAAGGTCGCGATCACCCGCTTCGACGAGCGTATCCGCGTCGGCGGCATGGCCGAACTGGCCGGCTTCGATCTGTCGCGGCCGGCGCGGCGCCGCGCCACGCTGGAGAAGGTGGTCAACGACCTGTACCCGCACGGCGGCGACCTGGCCGCGGCCGAGTTCTGGACCGGGCTGCGTCCGGCCACCCCGGACGGCACGCCGGTGGTCGGCGCCACCGGCTACCGCAACCTGTTCCTCAATACCGGCCACGGCACGCTGGGCTGGACCATGGCCTGCGGCTCCGGCCGCTACCTGGCCGACCTGATGGTCTCGCGGCAGCCGCAGATCAGCGGCGAGGGCCTGGACATCTTCCGTTACTCCCGCGGTTCCGCCGCGTCCGTCGCCGAGGCCGTCGCGTGCGCCCAGCCCGTGCATTGATCGACCTCGACGCGCTGCGCAACAACTACCGCCTGGCCCGCCAACTGAGCGGCGGCAAGGCACTGGCGGTGGTCAAGGCCGATGCCTACGGGCATGGCGCGGTGGCGTGCGCGCGCGCGCTGGACGGCGAGGCCGACGGCTTCGCGGTGGCCTGCATCGAGGAGGCGCTGGAACTGCGCCAGGCCGGCATCGCCGCGCCGATCCTGCTGCTGGAAGGCATCTTCGACGCCGACGAATTGCCGCTGGTCGCCGAACACCGGCTGTGGTGCGCGGTGGCCTCGCCCTGGCAGGTGGAGGCGATCGCCGCCTTCGCCGCGCCGCAGCCGCTGTGCCTGTGGCTGAAGCTGGACAGCGGCATGCACCGGCTGGGCCTGGCGCCGGAGGAATTCCGCGCCGCGCATGCGCGCCTGAGCGCGTTGCCGCAGGTCGAGCGGCTGGTGCTGATGAGCCACTTCGCCCGTGCCGACGAACTGGACAGCGCACGTACCCGCGAGCAGGTGGAGGTGTTCCGCCAGGCGACTGCCGGCCTGGCCGGCGAGACCAGCCTGTGCAATTCGCCGGCGCTGCTGGGCTGGCCTGAGCTGCACAACGACTGGGGGCGGCCGGGGCTGATGCTGTACGGTGCCGACCCGTTCGCCGCGACGGCGGCGCTGCCCGGCGAACTGCGCCCGGTGATGACCCTGCAGTCCAAGGTCATCTCGGTGCGCGACCTGGGGCCGGGTGAGCCGGTCGGCTATGGCGCGCGCTTCGTCGCGGCGCGCCCGACCCGGGTCGGGGTGGTGGCGATCGGTTATGCCGATGGCTATCCGCAGTTCGCGCCCAACGGCACGCCGGTGCTGATCGACGGCGCGCCTGGTGAACTGATCGGGCGCGTGTCGATGGACATGCTGACCGTGGATCTGACCGACCACCCGCAGGCCGGACTCGGCAGCGAGGTGCAGTTGTGGGGCGCGCAGCCGCGTATCGATGCGCTGGCCGGGCGTTGCAACTCCAGTGCCTACCGGTTGCTGTGCGGCCTCAAGCGCGCGCCGCGCACTTATCTCGGCGGTTGACCCGTGCCTGACGGCGCCGGCGCGATGCCGGCGCCGCGCGGACGGCTTCAGCGCTCGGCGACCGCGCTGTCCTTGTTGCGGAACTGGCGGCGCAGCCAGTCGTCGAGCATGCGTTTTTCGTAGCGCAGCGGATCGGTGCTCAGGCCGACCGAGCTGTTGTACAGGTAGCTCGGGTCCATCAGCTTCGGCTGGCCCTGCGCCAACACCTCGCCGTCGGCGCCGTACAGGGTGAAGTCGAGGCTGATCCGCGGCGGGTACAGGTCGCGCATCACCCGCACGTCGTTCCAGTTCGGGCCGTGCCATGGCTCGTAGTCGCCGGCGCGCTTGATGTCGGTCAGTTTGATGTCCAGGCGCTGGCCGGGCTGCAGTTGCTTGGCGGCCTGCTTCTGCAGGTAGGCGGCCAGGTCCTGCACCCAATCGCCGCGTTCGGCTTCCCAGCGGTTGCGGCTCTGCCGCAGTTCGCTGAAGCTGGCCGGATCGGCCCAGCTGACCTGCACCGGGCCGTCGCTGGCGAGGCTGCGCGGCGCCTGCGGGTCGGTGACGTTACGGATCTCGGCGGAGGCGCCGCCCGCCCACAGGCAGGCAACAGCCAGCGCCGTCCAGGCATAGCGGATCTTCATGGCGGATCTCCAGGAGGCGTGTGTCCAGTGTGTGCCTGTGCCGGCGCGCCCGCAATCGCGGCGAGGCGTGTGGCGAGCACCGTTGGCCGCGGATTCATCCGCTCCGGCGTGACGGCCGGCTCACATCGCCTCGCCGCCTGCTTCACGGTGCGCGCGCGAGCATGGAGGCCACTGGAGTGATGCGGGGATCGCATGAAGACGCCGTTGTTCCACCACGCCCATACCGGTAGCGATGTGCGGCTGCAGTTCATCGAGTGGGCCAAGCGCCACGGGCACAGCCCGGCCAGTGGCGCGGCCGCGTTCGTCGAGCACCAGGCCAACCTGGACGAGGCGGCGCGCCAGCTGCGCCTGAACCCGGGCGACGACGTGCGCCATCTGTTGCGGCGCTACCTGGTCTCGCTCGGCGAGGCGCAGGACGTGGCCGTGCAGTTCCCGCCCAGTTACCACTACCGCAGCCCGCAGGGGCAGAGCTTCCGCTATACGCTGATGCTGGTGCTGGCCGAAGACGGCGTGGAGTGGAAGGCGCGGGTGTGGGCCGGCCTGGAGTACCTGGGCCTGATCGTCGGCCGCGGGGCCGGCCCGCGTGCCAACTACACGCGATTGGCGCGGATGGCGGTGGAGCACGAGCTCGCCAGCGACGCACCGCGTTTCACGCTCGGCTGAGCGGTTCAGGAAGCTTGTCATGTCCGTTGTGAGCGCACCCCAGCGACCCGTGATCCCCGCAGAATGCCGTCGGCAATGCCGGCAGCTGGGGGCGGCACGCGTCCAGCAACTGCTGGAATCCTCTCCGCCGCCGCCGTGGCGCGAGGAAGCCGAGCGTTGGCTGGAAGAGCAGGCCTTGCGCAGCGCGCGCCTGACCCAGTGGCTGGTGTTTGCCGGGATCGGTCTCTCGCTGCTGGGCATCGTCCTGGTGATCGCCTTCTTCTGGTGACCAGGTTCCGCAGGTGCAGCGTGCACCCTGGCTTGACGGCGGCGGAGTGGCTTAACAAGATGGGGGTTCCGCCTCGCCGTTCCTAGCGCGTCGTTGTTGCGCCGCGGATGCAGGGCACCGTCGTCATCCGTTGCCGTAGGCCGCTTCCAGAGTTACTCCGTCATGCATGCCAGCCCAGAATCCACCTCGTCTTCGTTCGCGCAGGCGACGGACCTGCAATACCGCGAAATCTTCGACAAGATCGATTCCGGCTTTTGCGTGATCCAGATGCTGTTCGAAGGCGAGCGCGCGGTCGATTACGTGTTCCTGCAGGTCAATCCGGCCTTCGAGCGCGAGACCGGCCTGCGCGAGGTGGTCGGGCGGCGCATGCGCGACATCTCGCCGACCCACGAGGAGCACTGGTTCCAGCGCTACGGCGAGGTGGCGCTGAGCGGCCGCTCGGCGAAGTTCGAAAACTTCGCCACCGCGCTGGACCGCTGGTGGGCGGTGGATGCGTTCCGCGTCGGCGCGCCGGAACTGCGCCAGGTTGCCGTGCAGTTCCTCGACATCACCGAGCGCAAGCGGATGGAGCGCGACCTGGCCGAGAGCGAGGCGCGCTTCAGCGCACTGGCCGAGGGCCTGCCGATGCCGGTGTGGGTGCTGGACGCCCAGGGCGAGCTGCGTTTCACCAACACTGCCTACGCCGAGTTCTTCGGCATCGATCTGGACACCGATGGGGTGCGCCCGGGCTGGGGCGATGTGCTGCATCCGGAGGATGTGGGCGTGTTCGCCTACGAACTGCGCAACGCGCTGCACGACCAGCGCAATCTGCGCGCGCTGGTGCGCGCGCGCCGCCACGACGGCGAATGGCGCTGGGTGGAAATGACCGCGGTGCCGCGCTACTCCGCCGAGGGTAAGTTCATCGGCCTGGCCGGCAGCAGCCCGGACGTCACCGAACGCCGCGACATCGAACTGGCGCGCGAGCAACTGCTGGAGTCCGAGCGCAGCGCGCGCAACGCCGCCGAGAGCATGGCGCGGCTGAAGGACGAATTCCTGGCGACGCTGTCGCACGAACTGCGCACGCCGCTGACCACCATCCTCGGCTGGAGCGATCTGCTGCTGCAGCGGTTGCCGCCGGGCGACCCGAGCAGCAAGGGCCTGTCGGTGATCGCCAGTAGCGCGCGTGCGCAGCAGCGGCTGATTTCCGACATGCTCGACCTCAGCAGCATGCTGCTGGGCAAGGTGCAGTTGGAAGTGGAGGCGCTGGACCTGGCCGAGCAGGTGCGCGAGGCGATGCGCGCGCAGGAGCCGGTGGCCGAAGGCAAGGACCAGGCGCTGACCCTGCAGGCGCCCGCGCAGCCCTGCATGGTGCTGGGCGACGCCACGCGCCTGCAGCAGGTGTTCTGGAACCTGTTGTCCAATGCGATCAAGTTCACCCCCGCGCACGGGCGCATCGCCCTGGCGATCGAGCTCGACGACGATGGCGAGCACGTCAGCGTCGCCGTGCGCGATTCCGGCGACGGCATCCCGCCGGAATTCCTGCCGCACCTGTTCGGCCGCTTCCGCCAGGCCGACAGCACCACCACGCGTCTGCACGGCGGCCTCGGCCTGGGTCTGGCGATCGTGCAGCAACTGGTGGAGATGCACGGCGGCCAGATCAGCGCGTTCAGCGAAGGCCGCGACTGCGGCTCGGTGTTCACCGTGCGCCTGCCGCTGCACCGCGACGCGCCGGGCTCGCGCCCGCTGCGCGAAGTGCGCGCCTTCGCGATGGCCGAACAAGTGGTCGAGGCGTATTCGCTCAAGGGCGTGCGCCTGCTGGCGGTGGAGGACCAGCCGGACATGCTCGACTACCTGCGGCGCCTGCTCGAGGAGCAGGGGGCCGAAGTGGTCGCGGTGGGCTCGGCCAGCGAGGCGCTGGAGGTGCTCGATGGCGGCGGCCATGCGGCGATCGACGTGATGGTCACCGACATCGGCATGCCGGGCATGGACGGCTACGGCCTGATCCGCACCGTGCGCGAGAACATGGGTCTGAGCGCGGATGACCTGCCGGCGGTGGCAGTGACCGCGCTGGCGCGTGCCGACGATCGCCAGCGCGCGCTGCAGTCCGGCTTCCAGGAGCACCTGGCCAAGCCGTACAGCGTGGCGCAGCTGGTGTCTGCGGTGCGCTTCGCGCGGCAGCGCTGACTGCCGGCTCACACCGGCGGCGCTAGGGTGCAGCGGTCCCCATACGGAGTCCGCCGATGACCCAGTTTGCCGAGCGTATCCACACCGACCAGGCGCAGATCCAGGCGCTGGAAGCGTTGATCCTGCAACTGCCCGGTCAGTCGCATGTGCGCATCGAACTGACCGACGGCAGCGTGTGCTTCGGCACCGTGTCGGTGCGCCCCAGCATCCAGCAATTCCGCGATGCCGACGGCAACGAAGGCAGCAATGCGCAGGTGCGCATCGACGATCTCGACGATCCGGCCCAGCACCGTTACCTGTGGCTGGACGAAATCCGCAGCGTGCGCCAGCTGCCGGCGCGGCCCTGGGACAGCGATCCGCGCGGCGACGCCTCTTGACGCATCTTTCACTTTTTCCGCGGCGGGGCTGGGCATCATCGGCGTTCCCCCGTGTTCCCGGATATCCAAGACGCATGACCATGTCTTCGCCGATTCGTGCCCGTTGGGTGTTGTGTGCGCTCAGTGCCGCCTTGCTCGCTGCCTGCGGCGACACCGCCAAGCACCCCATCGAGGACGGCATGGGGCCGAACCCGGTGCTGCCCGATCCGGTCAAGCGCATGATCCCCACGGTCAAGGTCGCCGAGGTCAAGCGCTGGGCCGATGGCGCCGCGCCGGTACCGGCCGCCGATCTGGCGGTGCAGGCCTTCGCGCGCGACCTCGACCATCCGCGCTGGCTGTACGTGCTGCCCAACGGCGACGTGCTGGTCGCCGAGACAGCCGAGCCGCCGGCGCCGGAAAAAGAGAGCAGCGGGCTGCGCGACAAGATCCAGGGCGCGATGATGTCCAAGGCCGGTGCCAGCGTGCCCAGCGCCAACCGCATCACCCTGCTGCGCGATGCCGACGGCGACGGCGTCGCCGAAGTGCGCACGCAGTTCCTCAAGGGCCTGTATTCGCCGTTCGGCATGGCCCTGGTCGGCGACCGCCTGTACATCGCCAATGCCGATGCGCTGGTCAGCTTCCCGTACAAGGAGGGAGACACCCAGATCACCGCCGCGCCCAGCTTCGTCGCCAACCTGCCCGGTGGCATCAACCACCACTGGACCAAGAGCCTGCTGGCCAGCCGCGACGGCAAGAAGCTTTACGTGGGCGTCGGCTCCAACAGCAACGTCGCCGAAAACGGCATGGAGCAGGAACTCAACCGCGCCGCGATCCTGGAAGTGGACGCGGCCAGCGGCGCCACCCGCGTGTTCGCCAGCGGCCTGCGCAACCCGGTCGGCCTGGCCTGGCAGCCCGGCACCGACACCCTGTGGACGGTGGTCAACGAGCGCGACGAACTCGGTAGCGACCTGGTGCCCGATTACCTGACCTCGGTGCGCGAGGGCGGCTTCTACGGCTGGCCCTATAGTTACTACGGCCAGCACGTGGACGAGCGTGTGCAGCCGCAGAACCCGGAGATGGTGGCCAGCGCGATCAAGCCTGATTACGCGCTGGGCGCACATACCGCCTCGCTCGGCCTGGCTTTCTACGAAGGCGCGCTGCTGCCGCAGACCTACCTCGGCGGCGCCTTCATCGGCCAGCACGGCTCCTGGAACCGCGACCCGCCGTCGGGCTACAAGGTGATCTACGTGCCCTTCGCCAACGGCAAGCCCAGCGGCAAGCCGCAGGACGTGCTGACCGGCTTCCTCGACGCCGAAGGTCGCGCCCAGGGCCGCCCGGTCGGTGTGGCAGTGGACAAGCCGGGCGCACTGCTGGTCGCCGACGACGTCGGCAACGTGATCTGGCGGGTGACGCCGAAGCCGGGCAAGTGAGCTTCAGGCGCTGGCGTTAGGCGCGCCTGTTCGCACCTTAGGAGCGTATTTGGTCGCGATCAGCGCTTCCTTGATGGAGCCCGGTCGCGGCTGAAACCACTCCTGCAAAAGCATTTCGGAGCTGACCGGTACAGGACCACTAAGGCTCCCGCATTCGCGCATCCCGATGCACGGCGTCGCCGCGTCCTTCTAAGAAGATGTGCACTTCTTCGCAGCAGCGGCTGCAGCCGCGACCGGGGATTCCTGGTAAGGCCCGGTCGCGGCTGCAGCCGCTCCTACTTATCGAGTCTGGACTTCCTACGCCAACTGCCCGGCATCAATGCTCCACCGGCGCCGGCTCCACGCCGAAACGGCGGGCGTAGCCGCGTTCGTTGAATACGCGCTCCACTTCGGTGTCGCCCAGTTCCGGGGCGGCGTAGACGGCGTAGACCACGCTGCCGTCGTCGCGCGCGCCGCGCTGGTGCAGGCGGTAGCGCGGGCGCCCGGTGCCGGTGTTCTCCGGGTAGTGCAACGGCGGCTGGCTGCCATCCAGGTCCACTTCGCTGTTGTCGACGACGCCGCCGATGAACACTGCGCGCATGCTGCCTCTCCGGTCATTGGGTGTCTTGCAGCCTAGGCGCGGCGATGTTGCCGGAACATCAATGATGCGTTGGATTCGCGCAAAACCGGGGTCGCGGCGCGCTGCCGGTAGAATGCGCGTCCCTGTTCCGATGACCATGCCCGATGCCGGCCGCGCAAGACGCTCCCCTCGATACCCTGTTCCTGCCGTTTTCCCAGGGCGTGCTGCGCTGGCCTGCGGGCAAGGTGCTGTTCCTGCGCGCCCGCGACGGCTGGGCGCTGCGCCAGCACGCGCAGTCGGCGCAACTGGTCTGCGAGCAGGACTACCGGCCGTTCGCCAGCGCGCTGCAGCAGGGTGGCTGGACCGTGCGCGCCGAGCAGGACGGCGCCGCCGATGCCGGCGGCTACGCGCTGGTGCTGGTGCTGCCGCCGCGCCAGCGCGAGGAGGCGCGGGCGCTGCTGGCGCGCGCCGTGGCGCTGGCCGCGCCTGGCGGCGTGGTGGTGGCCTGCCAGGCCAACAACGAGGGCGCGCGCTCAGGCGAGGACGACCTGCAGCAACTGGCCGGCCTCGGCGGCAAGTTGACCAAGCACCACTGCCGGGTCTACTGGACCGCGCCGCTGCAGGGCGGCCACGACGCCGCGCTGCAGCAGCGCTGGGCAACGCTGGATGCGGTGCGGCCGATCCTGGACGGGCGCTTCCGTAGCCGCCCCGGCGTGTTCGCCTGGGACCGCATCGACCCGGCCTCGGCGCTGCTGGCCGAGCACCTGCCCGCCGACCTGCGTGGCCGTGCCGCCGATCTCGGCGCCGGCTACGGCTACCTGTCGGCGGAACTGCTGGCGCGCTGCCCGCAGCTGACCGCGCTGGACCTGTTCGAGGCCGACGCGCGCGCGCTGGCGCTGGCGCGCGCCAACCTGGCGCAGGCGCCGACCGGGACGACGCTGGGCTTCCACTGGCACGACGTGACCACCGGACTGCCGGGGCAGTACGACGTCATCGTCAGCAATCCGCCGTTCCACGCACCGGGGCGGCTGGAACGGCCCGACATCGGCCGGCGCTTCATCGCGGTGGCGGCGCAGGCGCTGGCGCCCGGCGGGCGGCTGTTCCTGGTCGCCAACCGCCATCTGCCCTACGAGGCGGTGCTCGATGCCAGCTTCGGCGCGACCGAGGTGCTCGCCACCCGCGACGGCTTCAAGCTGATCCACGCGGTGCGCAGCCGCGGCGGAGTGCGCCGATGAAACTGGTCAAGCACCTGGCCAACCTGGGCTACGGCAGCCGCAAACAGGTGGCGCTGATGTTCCGCGAAGGCCGCATCACCGACGCCGAGGGCGAGGTGCTGTACGCCGACGACCAGGTGCCGCACGCGGCGATCCGGGTTGACGGTGAGCCGCTGGATCCGCCGCCCGGGCTGATCCTGGCGCTGCACAAGCCGGTCGGCTACACCTGCTCGACCAAGGATCCGGGACGCATCGTCTACGACCTGCTGCCGCCGCGCTTCCGCCTGCGCTCGCCGCTGCTGTCCACCGTCGGGCGGCTGGACCGCGACACCAGCGGCCTGCTGCTGATGACCGACGACGGCGCGCTGCTGCACCGCATCGTCTCGCCGAAGGCACGCCTGGCGAAGGTCTACGAGGCCACCCTGGCCGAGGATCTGCGTGGCGACGAAGCGGCGCAGTTCGCCAGTGGCACGCTGATGCTCGAGGGCGAGACCACGCCGCTGCTGCCGGTGGCGCTGGAAACGCTGGGGCCGCGGCAGGTGCGCGTCGCCCTGCACGAAGGCCGCTACCACCAGGTGCGGCGCATGTTCGCCGCCGTCGGCAACCACGTGACCGCGCTGCACCGCAGCCGCATCGGCGGCTTTGCGCTGGGCGATCTACCCCCGGGACAGTGGCGGGTGCTGGAGGCAGCGGACGTGGCGGTGCTGTTCGAGGGCCGGGAGTAGGGATTGGGGATTCGGGATTGGCAAAGGCGCGATGCGCCTCGCACCGCGGCGAATCCCGCTTTTACGAATCCCCAATCCCGAATGCCTAATCCCGGCCGTCAAGCGCCCGCTTCCAGCCCTCCAGCCCCAGCTTCTCCAAGGTCTGGAGATTGCGCTCGACGATCACGTCCGCGTCCGGGAACGCGGCCACCGCGCGTTCCACGCTGTCCTCGCGCAACAGGTGCAGGGTGGGGTAGGGCGCGCGGTTGGTATAGTTGCCGATGTCCTCCGGCGCGGTGCCGGCGAACTGGTACTGCGGATGAAAACTGGCCACCTGCAGGATGCCCTGCAGGTCCAGCGCCTCGACCGCGGCGTCGGCGTTGTCGAGGAAGTCGTTGTAGTCCAGGAAGTCCTGCAGCACGTCCGGGTGCACGATCAGCGTGGTGTCGATCTGCTCGGCCGGGGTGTCGCGCAGCAGCACCAGTTCCTCGGCCAACTGTTCGAGCAGCGCCTCCGGCGTGCTCGCATCGCTGAGCACGTAGCGGATCTGCTGCTTGACGTGCACCGCCTTGGCGAAGGGGCACAGGTTCAGGCCGATTACCGCGCGTTCCAGCCAGCGGCGGGTGTCGCCCAGGTAATCGGGCGCGTCGCCAGGGATCTCGTCGTGCATCGGTCGCAGCAATGGCTTAAGGAAGATGGAGGCGATTGTAGGCGGTGTCCAGCCACGCCGGCGTTTCGGTGTACATCTCGCGGATCAGCCGCTGGATCAGCGGCAGCAGTTCGGAGCTGTCGTTGCGGCGATGGCTGAGGATGATCGGCGAGGTCGCGTGTTCGTCGTCGAGCAGGCGGTAGTGCAGGTCGCGGCGCAGCACCCGCACCGAGGCGGGGATGACGCACAGGCCCATTTCCGCGGCGACCAGGCCGAGCGCGGTCTGCAGCTCACGCACTTCCTGCACCGCCAGCGGGCGGATGCCGCGGTCGCGCAGCAGCGACAGCACCTGGTCGGCGAAGCTCGGCCGCGGCTGGCTGGGGTAGACGATCAGGCGCTGCGCGGTGAGCGCGTCCGGCGCCAGCGGGGCGTCGGTGGCGGCCAGCGGATGCTCCATCGGCAGCGCGACCACCAGGCGCTCCTCGCGCAGCACCAATCGCTCGACCGCATCATCGTCGTGGCGGATGCGGCCCACACCCAGATCGATGCGGCCGGTCTTCAGCGCCTCGATCTGCTCGCCCGACATCAACTCCAGCAGGCGGATGTCCAGGTCCGGGCGCTGCTGGCGCAGCCGCCGCACCAGCGTCGGCAGGCCGCCGTAGAGCGCGGAGGCGACGAAGCCGATCGCGAACACCCGCTGCTCGCTGCGGCCGAGCCGGCGCGCGGCGTCCTGCATCTGCTCGACCCGGCCCAGCACCTGCAGCGCTTCCTCGTAGAACAGCTTGCCAGCGTCGGTCAGCCGCAGCGGGCGGCTGCTGCGCACGATCAGGCGCGTGCCCAGTTGCTCTTCCAACTGCTGGATCTGCCGGCTCAGCGGCGGCTGCGCGATGTGCAGCAGCTCGGCGGCGCGGGTGAAGTTGCGCTCGCGGGCGACGGCGACGAAGTAGCGGAGTTGGCGCAGGTCCATCGGAAGTCCGTACTCGCTCGGAGTATGTTGCGCTGCAATAAAAGCAGGAATGAAGCGGTTCGCGTAGATAAAATACCAAAAAGGTATGGAGCGAGACCGGCAGAGTCTTGGACGTGGTCGCGCGGCCGGCGCAGTGTGGCCCACATGGACCCGTTGCCCACCCCCGCCCGCCGCACCGCCGCCACCGTCGAGCGGGTCGAGACCTTGCTGCTCGACCTGCCGACCATCCGCCCGCACCGCCTGTCGGTGGCGACCATGCAGGGGCAGACCCTGATGCTGGTGCGCCTGCACTGCTCCGACGGTGTGGTCGGCGTGGGCGAAGGCACCACCATCGGCGGCCTGGCCTACGGCGCGGAAAGCCCGGAAGGCATGAAGTTGGCGATCGACCGCTACCTGGCGCCGCTGCTGGCCGGCGCCGACGCCACCGCCGTGCAGGCGCTGATGCAGCGCATCGGCAAGCAGGTCAAGGGCAATCATTTCGCCAAGTGCGCGGTGGAGACCGCGCTGCTGGACGCGCAGGGCAAGCGCGTCGGCCTGCCGCTGTCCGAGTTGCTGGGTGGGCGCCTGCGCGAGCGTCTGCCGGTGGCCTGGACCCTGGCCTCGGGCGACACCGCGCGCGACATCGCCGAGGCCGAGCAGATGCTGGACCTGCGCCGCCACCAGGTGTTCAAGCTGAAGATCGGCGCGCGGCCGCCGGCCGAGGACATCGCCCACGTGGCCGCGATCAAGCGTGCGCTGGGCGCGCGCGGCGCGGTGCGGGTCGACGTCAACATGGCCTGGAGCGAGGCCGAGGCGGTGCGCGCGCTGCCGGCGCTGGCCGATGCCGGGTGCGAGCTGGTCGAGCAGCCGGTGGCCTCGCGCGAGGCGATGCAGCGGCTGATGCAGCGCTTCCCGCTGGCGTTGATGGCCGACGAGATCCTGGCCGGGCCGGAGAGCGCGTTCCTGGCCGCGCGGGCGCCGGCGGCCGACGTGTTCGCGGTGAAGATCGAGCCGTCCGGCGGGCCGATCGCCGCGCAGAAGGTCGCCGCCATCGCCGAGGCGGCCGGCATCGGCCTGTACGGCGGCACCATGCTGGAAGGGCCGATCGGCACCATCGCCTCGGCGCAGGTGTTCGCCACCTTCCCGCAACTGCAGTGGGGCACCGAACTGTTCGGGCCGCTGTTGCTGACCGAGCACCTGCTGACCGAGCCGCTGCGCTACGCCGATTTCCATCTGCATCTGCCCACCGGCCCCGGCCTGGGCATCGCGCTGGACGAGGCGCAGGTGCAGGCCTTCCGCCGCGATCGCGGCCGCAGCGTGGTGGCGGTCAGCGCCACCGCGGAGGACTGACCATGCTGTTCCACGTGACCATGGACGTGAATCTTCCCGCCGACATGCCGCCGGAGCGCGCCGAGCAGCTCAAGCGCGAGGAGAAGGCGCGCTTCCAGGAACTGCAGCGCGACGGCCGCTGGCGGCACATCTGGCGGGTGGTCGGGCAGTACGCCAACGTCAGCATCTTCGACGTGGCCGACAACGCCGAGCTGCACGCGCTGCTGCTGTCGCTGCCGCTGTTCCCCTACATGCGCATCGCGGTGACCCCGCTGTGCCGGCATCCCTCGTCGCTGTACGAGGACGATCGCTAGTTCCGCTGCGGACGCCCCCTCGGGAGGGGACGTGTCTCGGCCGCCATCGCCACCACGAGAAAGGAAGGGCATCACCATGAGCGTCAAGATCTTCGCCACCCCCGATGTGCAGGCGTTCCTGCGCCAGGTCAGCGGGTTGGACATGCCGGGCGGTGCGCCGCGGGTGAAGCAGATCGTGCACCGCGTGCTCTCGGATCTGTTCCGCAGCATCGACGAGTTGGAGATCACCCCCGACGAATACTGGGCGGCGATCGCCTGGCTCAACGACCTGGGCGCGGCCGGGCAGGCCGGGCTGATCTCGCCCGGGCTGGGCCTGGATCATTTCCTGGACCTGCGCCTGGACGCCATCGATGCGGCACTGGGCATCGACAATCCCACCCCGCGCACCATCGAAGGGCCGTTGTACGTGGCCGGCGCGCCGGTGGCGCACGGCTTCGCCCGCCTCGACGACGGCAGCGACGAGAACGGCCACACCCTGGTCATGCACGGCACCGTGTACGGTGCCGACGGCCGCCCGCTGCCCGGGGCCAGCGTCGAGGTCTGGCATTGCGACACCCGCGGCTTCTATTCGCACTTCGACCCCACCGGCAAGCAGGCGCCGTTCAACATGCGCCGCACCATCATCGCCGACGGCAACGGCCAGTACCGCTTCCGCAGCATCGTGCCCAAGGGCTACGGCGTGCCGCCGGGCAGCCCGACCGAACGCCTGCTGTTCGCGCTCGGCCGGCATGGCCAGCGGCCGGCGCACATCCACTTCTTCATCGGCGCCGAGGGCCACCGCAAGCTGACCACGCAGATCAACATCGCCGGCGATCCGCTGGTCGACGACGACTTCGCCTACGCCACCCGCGACGGCCTGGTGCCGGCGATCGTGGAGCACGGCGACCCGGCCAGCATCGCCGCCAACGGCGTGGACGGTCCGTTCGCCGAAATCGCGTTCGATTTTCACCTGACCCCGCTGGTCGACGGCGTCGACAACCAGGCCAATCCGGCGCGTCGCCGCGTGGCCGCCTAGCCAATCGCGCAGCGCGGCCAGGTTGCGGCCGCGTCGCGCATCCAACGCCGTCTTCAGTTCCTGAGTTCCTGGCACCCGCTGCCGCCGCCGTCTCCGGCGGCGGTACGGACCTCTGCGCGTCGCCGTCCGGCGGCCGCATCCACGCATCGGCTCGGAGGGAGGGCCCGATCATGCAGCAGTTTCCACAACCAACGCGTTGCAGGACGCAACGGCAGGGCACGCCACGCTGGACCACGCTGTTGTGGACCATGGCGGCGGTTTCCGGCGGTGCCGCCGCCAACAACGGCGTGGCCTTGCCCGGCTACGGCGCGCAGACCCAGGGCCTGGCCGGCACCTCGATCGCCTTGCCGCTGGATGCGGCGGCGTCGGCCAACAACCCGGCCGGCATGGGCGCGGTCGGCGACCGCATCGATGCCGACCTCACCCTGATCTCGGCGCCGGTGCGCAGCCAGGTCGGCACGACGCGCTACAAGGACGATGCGCTGATCCCGGTGCCGACCGCCGGCTACAACCGCCAACTCAACGACGACCTGAGCCTGGGCGTGTCGGTGTTCGGCCATGGCGTGGCGCTCGACTACGGCGCCCCGGTCTATGGCAGCCACGACACGCTGTCCAAGCTGCAGCAGGTGGTGCTGGCGCCTACCCTGGCCTGGCGCGTGGGCGAGCACCAGTACCTGGGTGTCTCGCCGCGGTTGGCCTACCAGCGCCTGCACATCGCCGGCCTGGAGGGGATCGGTTTCCAGTCGGCCGGTGCCGACTCGGCGTACGGCTATGGCGTGGCGCTGGGCTGGTACGGCCAGTTGGCGCCGGGGTTGAACGCAGGCATTACCTGGTCCAGCCGCATCCGCTTCGGCCGCCTGCAGCGCTACCGCGGACTGCTGCCGGAAGGCCGCCTGGACCTGCCGCAGCAGGCCGGCGCCGGCCTGGCCTGGCAGCCCACCGCGGCGCTGACCCTGGCGGCCGACTGGCTATGGATCGACTGGTCCGGCGAGCGCGCCTACGGCAATCGCATCGACCAGGGCGGCGCGCTCGGCGATGCGGACGGCCCCGGCTTCGGCTGGCGCAGCCAGCGCGTGTTCCGGCTCGGCGCCGACTACCGCCTCGACGATGCGTGGTCGCTGCGGCTGGGCTATTCGCGCGCCAGCCGCCTGATCCCCGACAGCCAGGCGCAACTGGCCGTGCTGGCGCCGCTGGCGCAGTACCGCCACTACGCGCTGGGCGCGACCTGGCGGCTGTCGCCGCAGCTGTCGCTGACCGGCAGCGTCACCCACGCGCCGGGTGGCGCGGTCGCCAGCGGCGGCGTGCAGGCCGGGACCCGCGATCTCACCTACTTCACTCTCGGCATCGGCTGGACCTTCCGCTGAGCCTCACGGAGACGACTCCATGCAAACCTATCTGTTGCTGCACGGTTCCTGGCATGACGGCCACGCCTGGGACGGCGTCGCCGACCACCTGCGCGCGCACGGTGCGCAGGTGCATGCGCCGACCATCGCCGGGCATGGCGCCGGCGCCGACAAGCGCGTCTCGCACGCCGACTGCGTGGCCTCGGTGGTGGACTACGTGCGCCGCCACGACCTGCGCGACCTGGTCGTGCTCGGCCACAGCTGGGGCGGCAGCATCGTGCAGCGCCTGGCGGAAGAGGAACCGGAACGCTGCAAACGCCTGGTGTTCCACAATGCCTTCGTGCTGCGCGACGGCGAGGCGCTGTTCGACCTGCTGCCGCCGCACTACCAGGCGCTGTGGAAGAACGCGGTCGATGCCGACGGCGGAATCATGCTGCCGTTCCCGATCTGGCGCGACGGCTTCATCGGCGACGCCGACCTGGCGCAGGCGCAGCAGGCCTACGCGCAGCTGAGCCCGACCCCGGCGCGCAGCCATTTCGACGCGGTGCCGCTCAAGCGCTTCCATGAGCTGCAGATCCCGCGCAGCTGGCTCTACGCCACCGACGACGTGGCGCTGCCGCCGGGCGAGTACGGCTGGCATCCGCGGCTGAGTGCGCGCCTGGGCGCCTATCGCCTGGTCAGCCTGCCGGGCAGCCACGAAGTGTGTTTCAGCGCGCCCGCGCGGCTGGCAGAGAAGATCCTGCTGGCCGGCCGCGATTGACGATCCCCACCGGAGAACTCCAGATGACTCCTGCATCCCCCCTGCGCATCGGCATCGTCGGCGGCGGCATCGCCGGCGTCGGCCTGGCCCTGGGCCTGTGCCGCCACCGCCATCTCGACGTGCAGTTGTTCGAATCGGCGCCAGCCTTCGGCGAGATCGGCGCCGGCGTCTCGTTCGGTCCCAACGCGGTGCGCGCGCTGGCCGGCCTGGGCATGGGCGAGCCTTATGCCGAACTCGCCGACCGCACGCCGGCACCGTGGCAGGACGTATGGTTCGAATGGCGCCGCGGCGAGGACGCGCGGCTGCTGGGGCAGACCCTGGCGCCGGGCGTCGGCCAGTCCTCGGTGCATCGCGCCGACTTCCTCGACGCGCTGGCCACGCGCCTGCCGTTCGGGCTGGCCCAGTTCGGCAAGCGCGCGGTCGCCGTGGAGCAGGATGCCGACGCGGCGCGCGTGCGCTTCGCCGACGGCAGCCAGTACGAAGGCGACGTGCTGATCGCCGCCGACGGCATCAAGTCGGCCTTGCGCGGCGAGGTGCTGCGCGCGCTCGGCCACGCGCCGGCGGAGCCGCGCTTCACCGGCACCTGCGCCTATCGCGGCCTGATCGACGCGGCGCGGTTGCGCGCCGCCTTCGCCACGCGCGGTGTGGACGAGCACCTGGTCGACGTGCCGCAGATGTTGCTGGGCCTGGACGCGCACATCCTCACCTTCCCGGTGAAGCAGGGCCGGCTGATCAATGTGGTCGCCTTCGTCTCCGACCGCAGCGACCCGGCGCCGCAGTGGCGTACCGGCCAGGCCTGGGTGCGCGAGGCCAGCCGTCGCGAGATGCTGGAGGCGTTCGCGCACTGGGGCGAGGCGGCGCGCACTTTGCTGGAGTGCATCGACACGCCCACGCACTGGGCGCTGCACGATCTGGCCGAGTTGCCCGGCTACGTGCACGGGCGGCTGGCGCTGATCGGCGATGCCGCGCACGCGATGCTGCCGCACCAGGGCGCCGGCGCCGGGCAGGGCCTGGAGGACGCCTATCTGCTGGCGCAACTGCTGGCCACGCCCGGCCTGACCCGCGGCGATCTGCCGGCCCTGCTGCAGGTCTACGAGCGCCTGCGCATGCCGCGCGCCTGCCGCGTGCAGCGCACCTCGCGCGAGGCCGGCGAGCTGTACGAGCTGCGCGATCCGCAGGCCGGCGCCGACGATACGCGGCTGGCGCAGACGCTGGCGCAGCGCTTCGACTGGATCTGGACGCATGACCTGGAGGCCGAAGTGGAGCAGGGGCGGCGGATGCTGGCCGCGGGCGTCACTGCGAGCGGTTAGACCGGGATTGCGGCGGGCGGCGTTGGGCGCGCGCGGCGTGGAGACGGTAGCGCGGTTGGTTGTGCCGTCTCGTTGCGATGCGCCGCACGTCGCTTGCGCATGCGTTGCAATGGGCAAGAGGCGTTGCGGTTGCCATGGCCGGGACGTCCGCGCCTGCACAGGCCGGATGGCGTGCGCAGGTCGCGACATGGCGTGCACGTCGCCGTGGCGCGCAGCAGTCGAAGGCGAGGCGATGCGCAATCGCGTGCACTCACACACCACCGGCGGAAACATCGTGCGGTCCAGTGCAAGACGCCCCGTCGACACGCGGTGGTCGTCTGGCACCCTGGCACCGGCATGGCGATGACGCGCGAAGCGCCTGCGCCGCAGCCTCAGTCGCGGAAGTTGTCGAACTGCAGCGGCAGCTCGAAATCGCTCTTCTTCAGCAGCGCGATCGCGTCCTGCAGGTCGTCGCGCTTCTTGCCGCTGACCCGCAGCTTGTCGCCGTTGATCTGCGCTTCCACCTTCAGCTTGGCCTCCTTGAGCGAGGCCACGATCTTCTTGCCCAGCTTCTGCTCGATGCCCTGCTTGACGGTGATCTTCTGTCGTGCGCCGGCCAGGTTGGTCTCCACGTCGCCGAACTCCAGGCAGCGCACGTCGATGCCGCGGGCCAGCAGGCGCGCGCGCAGGATGTCGGTCATCTGCTTGACCTGGAAATCGCTGGGCGCGGACTGCGTGATGACCTGGTCGTCCAGTTCGAACTTGGCCTCCACGCCCTTGAAGTCGAAGCGCGTCGACAGCTCGCGGTTGGCCTGGTCGACGGCATTGGTCAGTTCGTGCTTGTCGACTTCGGAAACGATATCGAAGGAAGGCATGGGCGGGTCCTCGGCAAAGATGCCTATCGTAGAACGTGCGGGCGGCGCGTGGGGACGTGCATGTGCGCAATGCCGTGCGTTGGTCGATGCGGCGCGTCGCGACTGAAGGCGCTTCCACAGGAGGCGACATCGGCCGGCACGCCGGCTGGCGCCATGTGGGAGGGACTTCAGTCCCGACGCGATGGTTCCGGCGCCACGCACCGCGCCGATCGGGGCGATAATGCGCCGATGCCCAACTCCCGTTCCAATGCCGCCGCCGCCGCGTGGATGATCGCCGCCGTCGCGTTCTTTTCGCTGATGGATGCGTCCATGAAGCAGCTCAGTACGCATTACCCCGCGCTGCAGGTCGCGGCGCTGCGCGGCGGCGCCTCGCTGCCGTTCGTGCTGCTGTGGGTGCTGGCCAGCGCCGGGCCGCGTGCGATCTGGCCGGTGCGCTGGGGACTGCATCTGCTGCGCGGGGTGCTCGGCATCGCCATGATCGGCTGCTTCGCCTGGGCCTTGCGCAGCCTGCCGCTGTCCACCGCCTACACCATCTACTTCGTCGCCCCGCTGCTGGTGGCGGCGCTGTCGGTACCGCTGCTCGGCGAGTACGTGGGCCCGCGGCGCTGGGCGGCGATCGGCGTCGGGCTGGTCGGCGTGCTGGTGGTGCTGCGCCCCGGCATGGATGGGTTCGTCTCGCTGCCGGGGCTGATGGTGCTGCTGGCGGCCGTGGCCTATGCGGTCGCCTCGGTGTTGGTCAGCCTGCTGGCGCGCACCGACACGTCGCAGTCGCTGGTGGTGTGGTTCCTGCTGATCATGGCGCTGGGCGCCGGCGCGTTGGCGCTGCCGGACTGGACCCCGCTGCGCCCGGCCGACACCGGCTGGATCGCCGGCATGGGCCTGGCCGGGGCGCTGGGCCAGGTGGCGCTGACCCAGGCGTTCCGCCGCGGCGACGCCTCGCTGGTCGCGCCGCTGGAGTACAGCGGCCTGCTGTGGGTGATTCCCTGGGACTGGCTGCTGTGGCGCAAGCTGCCCGATGTCTGGACCTGGGTGGGCGGGGCGATCATCGTCGCCAGCGGCCTGTACCTGCTGCACCGCGAGCGGATCCGCGCGGTGGCGCATCCGCCGCCGCAGGCGCGGCCGTAGTCGTAGCCGGCTGCGATGCGCGCCTACGTTAGAATCGAATGGAATAACGCACGCCATCCTGGCCTGCTAGGCTTTGCGCCCCCTGTCGCTGCCGGTCCCGCGCGTTGATCCAGTTCGAGCGCCTGCACAAGTCCTATTCCGTCGCCGGCCAGCCGGTCGTGGCGCTGCATCCGCTCGACCTGCGCATCGACGCCGGCGAGGTGTTCGGCATCATCGGCCATTCCGGCGCCGGCAAGTCGACCCTGATCCGGCTGATCAACCGGCTCGAGGAGCCCAGCGGCGGCCGCCTGATCATCGACGGCGAGGACGTCACCGCGCTGGATCGCGCCGGGCTGCGCACGCTGCGCCAGCGCGTGGGCATGATCTTCCAGCACTTCAACCTGCTGTCCTCGCGCACGGTCGCCGGCAACGTCGCGTTCCCGCTGGAACTGGCCGGCACACCGCGCGCGGAGATCGACGCGCGGGTGGCCGAACTGCTGGAGCGGGTGGGGCTGGCCGCGCATGCCGGCAAGTATCCGGCGCAGCTGTCGGGCGGGCAGAAGCAGCGCGTCGGCATCGCCCGCGCCCTGGCCACGCGCCCGCGGATCCTGCTGTGCGACGAGGCCACCAGCGCGCTGGATCCGCAGACCACCGCCTCGGTGCTGGCGCTGCTGGCGCAGATCAACCGCGAACTGGGCCTGACCATCGTGCTGATCACCCACGAGATGGGAGTGATCCGCCGCGTCTGCGACCGCGTGGCGGTGCTCGATGCCGGGCGCCTGGTCGAGAGTGGGCCGGTCACCGAGGTGTTCCTGCATCCGCAGCATCCGACCACCAAGCGCTTCGTCTCCGAGGCCGAACACGTCGACGAGGCCGAGCTGTACCGCGACCTCACCGCGGTGGACGGGCGCATCCTGCGGCTGACCTTCCTCGGCACCGATACCTACGCGCCGCTGCTCGGGCGCATCGCCCGTGCCACCGCGGTGGACTACAACATCCTGTCCGGGCGCATCGACCGGATCAAGGACACCCCTTACGGCCAACTGACCGTGGCCCTGGTCGGTGGCGACATGGATGCGGCGCAGGCCGCCTTCGTCGCCGCCGGCGTGCATGTGCAGGAGCTGCGCCGATGAGTCCGTTCGCCACCGCCGCCGCCGGCTTCTTCCGCAATCTCGATGCCGGCAAATGGAGCGAGATCGGCCGCGCCACCGTCGACACCCTGTTGATGCTCGGCGGTTCGCTGCCGCTGACCCTGCTGATCGGCCTGCCGCTGGGCGTGCTGCTGTTCCTGACCGGCCCGCGCCAGACCCACCAGAAGCCGCTGCTGTACGGCGGCCTGGCGCTGGTCATCAACGTGCTGCGCTCGGTGCCCTTCATCATCCTGATGATCGCGATGATCCCGCTGACGCTGTGGGCGATGGGCACCTCGCTGGGCGTGCGCGGCGCGATCCTGCCGCTGGTGGTAGGGGCGGCGCCGTTCTACGCGCGGCTGGTGGAGACCGCACTGCGCGAAGTGGACCGCGGCGTGGTCGAGGCCAGCCTGGCGATGGGCGCGACCACCTGGCAACTGGTGACGCGGGTGCTGCTGCCGGAAGCGCGGCCGGGCCTGATCGCCGGCGCCACGGTGACCACCATCGCGCTCATCGGCTTTACCGCGATGGGCGGCGCGATCGGTTCCGGCGGCCTCGGCGACCTGGCCTACCGCGACGGCTACCAGCGCTCGCATGCCGACGTGGCGCTGGTGACGGTGGTGATCCTGCTGCTGCTGGTGCAGGCGCTGCAGATGCTCGGCGACCGCCTGGTCGCGCATTACAGCCGGCGCTGATGCCCTCCTGGTTGTCGTCGTAGGAGCGGCTCTTGTCCCTTTGCGGGATCAGCCGCGACCGCTGGCGGTAGCGCGGTCACGGCTGACCTACAGCGCACACGAGCGTCGCTCCCACAACACGACGCAATCTAAGATCTTTCGCCGCAGAGCGAGGCCGGGTCTGCTAGCGTGCTGACAAAGCTGGCCGCTGCCCTTCTCCTTCCCCACGTTTTCCGGATACCTGCCATGACCCGATTCCCGTTCCGCCTCCTGCTCGCCAGCGCCGTGCTCGCCCTCGGCGGTTGCGGCAAGCCCGATGCCGGCGCCGCCAGCGACCACCTCAGCGTCGCCGCCACCGCGGTGCCGCACGCCGAGATCCTGGAGGTGGTCAAGCCGATGCTGGAACAGCAGGGCGTGACCCTGGACGTGCGCGTGTTCAACGACTACGTGCAGCCCAACGACCAGGTGGTGCAGAAGCAGATCGACGTGAACTACTTCCAGACCGAGCCCTACCTGCAGGCCTACAACCGCGACCGCAAGAGCGATCTGGTCACCGTGGTCGGCGTGCACATCGAGCCGTTCGGCGCCTACTCGCGCCGCTACAAGTCGCTGGACGCACTGCCGCAGGGCGCCGACGTGGTGATCCCCAACGACCCCAGCAACAACAGCCGCGCGCTGATCCTGCTGGACAAGGCCGGGGTCATCAAGCTCAAGGACCCGCGCAATGCGCTGTCCACCCAGCGCGACATCGTCGCCAATCCCAAACAGCTGAAGTTCCGCGAGCTGGATTCGGCGATGCTGCCGCGGGTGCTGGACCAGGTCGACCTGGCGCTGATCAACACCAACTATGCGCTGGACGCCGGCCTCAACCCGACCCGCGACGCGCTGGCGATCGAGAGCAAGGATTCGCCATACGTGAACTTCCTGGTCGCGCGTGCCGACAACAAGGACGATCCGCGCGTGCAGAAGCTGGCCAAGGCGTTGACCAGCCCGGAAGTGAAGGCCTTCATCCAGCGCAAGTACCAAGGCGCGGTGCTGCCCGCGTTCTGATCGGCCCACACGCATGCCGCTGCTGCTGGCCATCCCGCTGGCGATCGTGATCGCGCTGGCGGTGACCGCGGTGCTGCTGCCGCTGTCGCTGCTGCAGCGGTTCCGCGTGGGCACGGCGCGGCGTCAGGCGCGCGGCTGGCTGATCGCAGTGCAACTGTGGTCGGCGCTGCTGTCCAGCGTGGTGCTGCTGGTCTTCGCCCTGATCGCCGCGCACTGGTGGCCCGGTGCGGCCATCAGTGCGTTGGCCGGCTGGGGTATCGGCGTGCTGCTGGGTGCGCTCGGCATCGTCGCCACCCGCTTCGAGCCGCTGCCGCACGGGTTGCACTACACGCCGAACCTGTGGCTGGTGCTGGGCATGACCGCGCTGGTGGCGGTGCGCATCGGTGCCGGGGTGTGGCAGGGCTGGCGCAGCCTGGTCGATGGTGCGGCCTGGCCCACCGAGGGCTGGATGAGCCACGCCAGCCTGCTGGCCGCGGCGGCCTTGTTACTCGGTTATGCCTGCGCCTATGCCTGGCTGTTGCGGCGGCGCCTGCGCCGTTTCGATCGCTACCGCGGTTTCGATCGCTCGCCGCGTTGAGGGCGAGCGCGCCTGCAAGACGATTCGGTACCGCTTCTGTCGATCGCGCTGCCAGCAGCTTTCAGCGCAGAGTCGAGCGCCGCACACGCACAAAAACAAACGGGCCCTTTCGGGCCCGTTTGCGCAAACACTGGAGACGGAACGCTTAGAAGCGCGCGCCGACGCCGAAGCTGAACAGCCACGGATCCAGCTTCAGGTCTTCGCCGGTGCCTTCGCCGGCCACCTTCACTTCCGGACGCGAACGCATGTAGCGCGCATCGGCACGGGCGAACCAGGTGGAGTTGATGTTCATGTCCACGCCGACGGTGCCGATGGCGCCCTTGGCGGTGTCCAGGCTCACGTGCTGGCCGGTACCGGCAAGCGCGTCGATCTTCTCGTTGCTGAAGTTGGACTCGTAGTAACCGACGCCGACGAACGGACGGAACACGTTGTCCGCCTGGCCGAAGTGGTACTGGCCGCTCAGCGCGATCGGCTGCTGTTCGACGGTGCCGACCTTGCCAACGCCGTCCGCCTTGACGCGGTGGTTGAACTTGTCGGCAGCGCCCCACAGTTCGACCGCCCAATTGTCGTTGATCAGCCAGCTGGCGCTGATGGTCGGCGCCGGGCCGCCGTCGACGTCGAGGCCGGCCGCCGGCTTGGAGTGCGTGTCGAGCAGGGTCGCGCTGCCGACGACGGAGAAATGCTTGCCGGACGCGGTATCGGCATCCTGTGCGAATGCGGCGGGCGCAAACGCAAGGGCGGACACGACAGCCAGGCTCAGGATCTGAATGGACCGCATGGGGTATCTCCTCATCTTTTTCTTGTGGGGCCACGGGAGTGGGCGCGCACACCGTATCGATGAGAAGATGAATCGTCGCCGACCCTCGCCGGACCAATGCAGGCGACGTTCAGGCACTTGCGCCTGACGCTTGAAATAACGAGGTTTTAAGGCTTTTGGCTGTTCATCCTGATGTGTGCGACGTGACGACGCAGCCGCTGTTGCAGGGTCTGCCCGCGCAGATACGCGACGATTGCCGGGTGCTGGTGCTCGGCTCCATGCCAGGCGCGGCGTCGTTGCAGCAGGCGCGTTACTACGCGCATCCACGCAACCGGTTCTGGCCACTGATGGCGGCGCTGTGCGGTTTCGATGTGGCACTGGACGCCGAAGCGCGGATGCAGGCGCTGCACGCCGCCGGCGTCGGCCTGTGGGACGTGATCGGCCAGTGCCGACGCCGCGGCAGCCTGGATGCGGCGATCGTGCGCGGCAGCGAAGTCCCCAATGCCTTGCCCGAACGCATCGCGCAGTTGCCGCAGTTGCGCGTCATCGCCTGCAACGGCGCGGCGGCGGCGCAGGCGTTCGCGCGCTTCGTGCAGCCGCAACTGCCGCTGCGCGATCGGCCGCTGGCGTTGCTGGCGCTGCCTTCCAGCAGCCCGGCCAATGCCGCCTTCGCCTGGCCGCGCCTGCTGCAGGCGTGGTCTCAGCTGCAGCCCTGGTTGCGCGCGCCGGCAGCCGGTGATTGAAGGGCGCCTCCAATCCCTCACGCGGCACATGCTTAGGAGCGGCTTCAGCCGCGACGAGGCGCTCCCTGCAACACTGTCGCGGCTGAAGCCGCTCCTACGAGAGACGGCGTGCTGTGCGGGAAAAACAGGTGATTGGCGGTGCCCTGACGTCGCGCCGATCGATCAGCGCCGCGCGCGCAGGCGCAGCCACAGGGTCTGCAGCGCCAGCGCGGCGGCCAGCAGCAGCGCCACCCATGCCGCGGTCTGCGCACCGGCGAGCGTGCTCTCTGCCTGTTTGACGTAGACCGCGGCCAGCGCCCACAGCGCCGCCGCCGCATAGGCAAGATTGCCGCGCATCGCCCGATTCATGCCCAGCAGCAGCGCCGCCGCCAGCGCGAACAGCACCAGGCTCCACGGCAGCATCCGCTCGGTCGAGAGCCAGCGGTAGGCCACGACCACCTGCGCGGTGTTCAGGAACGCCGCCAGCGACAGCCAGCCGGCATGCAGCGACAGCGGCAGCCAGGCCCACAGGGTCTGGCCCGGTTCGGTCGCCCGATCGCGCGACAGCCGCAGCGCGGCCAGCAGCATCGCCGCCAGCGCGGTCCAGATCACCGCCAGCGCCAGCAGGAAGTGCTGCTGGGAGAACACCGGCATCCACGCCGCGGTCAGCGCGAAGCCCAGCGCGGCCGGTGCCCGCACCTGCGCCAGCGCGCTGCCGCGGCGGTGCCGCGCGCTGAATTGCCACAGGCCGAAGGCCAGGTCGAGCAGGAAGATCACGCCCCAGATGGCAAAGGCGTAGCCGGCGGCGACGATCAGGGTCGGGTAACGGTCGGAGATGGCGCCGTTGGTCGGGCCGAACGCGCCGCGTTGCCCGAACCAGGCGACCAGCGGCATCGCCAACGCCATCAACAGCACCAGGATCCGCATGCCTGCCCTCCGGAAATCTGCGGCGAGCCTAGCGGCGGCCCCGTGAAGGCGGTGCACCGGCGGCGGGCGCCGCGGGCCGGCAACATGCGCCGGCGTACTGTCCGCCGGCAGTCGCGCGCCGCGCAGGCGATCGGGCTTTTTTGCCCGGCAAAGGTTGGCGCTGCGGCTGCGGGCCGCCACAATAGGGGTTTCCCCCTCATTAGTTGCCGGAGTTGCCCGCATGGCCGAAATCAAGGAAGCACTTGTCCCCGATATCGGTGACTACAGCGACGTCCCGGTAATCGAAGTGCTGGTGGCCGTCGGCGACACGGTGAAGAAGGACCAGAGCCTGGTCACCCTGGAGTCGGACAAGGCGACGATGGAAGTGCCGTCGCCGTTCGCCGGCGTGGTCAAGGAACTCAAGGTCAAGGTCGGCGACAGCCTGTCCGAGGGCAAGGTGGTGGCGCTGATCGAAGTGGCCGAGGGTGGCGCCAGTGCCGCACCCGCTGCGCCTGCAGCCGCCAAGGCCACGCCCGCGCCGGCCCAGCAGGCCGCCGCCCCGGCCGCCGCACCCTCGCAGAATGCGGTCAAGCCGGCGCCGGCCGCTGCCGCTGCCGCGGCGGGCGGCGTGGTCGAGGCGCGGGTGCCGGACATCGGCGACTACAGCGACGTGCCGGTGATCGAGGTGCTGGTCGCGGTCGGCGACACGGTCAAGAAAGACCAGAGCCTGGTCACCCTGGAGTCGGACAAGGCGACGATGGAAGTGCCCTCGTCGGTGGCCGGCGTGGTCAAGGAACTCAAGGTCAAGGTCGGCGACAGCCTGTCCGAGGGCAAGGTGGTGGCGCTGATCGAAGTGGCCGGCAGCGATGCCGACGCACCGTCCGCGCCCGCGATCCAGCCCAGCGCCGAGACCGGCGGCGGCGTCGAGCCGGTGCCGACCTCCTCTGCGCCGGACAAGCTGGCCCAGCGCGAAATCGCCCAGGTCCAGGCCACGGCGCCGGCCAAGGCCGCCGCGCCGTCCGCCACCCAGAGCAGCCCGCCGGTGGCGTTCGACGCCGACAGCGTGCTGCCGCAGAAGGTGCCCTATGCGAGCCCGGCGGTGCGCGTGTTCGCCCGCGAACTCGGCGTGGACCTGTTCCAGGTCAGCGGCTCGGAACAAGGCGGCCGCATCAGCAAGGACGACGTGCAGCGCTACGTCAAGGCGGCGCTGTCCGGCGCCGCGCCGGCCGCTGCGGGTGCCGCACCTGCCGCCGGCGGCAACGGCCTGAACCTGCTGCCGTGGCCGAAGGTGGACTTCGCCAAGTTCGGCGAGGTCGAGGTCAAGCCGCTGTCGCGGATCAAGAAGATTTCCGGCGCCAACCTGGCGCGCAACTGGGCGATGATCCCGCACGTCACCCAGTTCGAGCAGGCCGACATCACCGATCTGGAAGCCCTGCGCGTGGCGCTGAACAAGGAGAACGAGAAGGCCGGCATCAAGCTGACCATGCTCGCCTTCCTGCTCAAGGCCAGCGCCGCGGCGCTGAAGCAGTTCCCCGAGTTCAACGCCTCGCTCGATGCCAGCGGCGAGAATCTGACCCTGAAGAAGTACTTCCACATCGGCTTCGCCGCCGACACCCCGAACGGGCTGGTGGTGCCGGTGATCCGCGACGTGGACAAGAAGGGCGTGGTCGAGCTGGCGCGCGAGAGCGGCGAGCTGGCCAAGAAGGCGCGCGACGGCAAGCTGGGCCCGGCCGACATGAGCGGCGGCTGCTTCTCGATCAGCTCGCTCGGCGGCATCGGCGGCACTGCCTTCACTCCGATCGTCAATGCGCCGGAAGTGGCGATCCTGGGCGTGTCCAAGTCCTCGATCCAGCCGGTCTGGAACGGCAAGGAATTCGCGCCCAAGCTGCTCCTGCCGCTGTCGCTGAGCTACGACCACCGCGTCATCGACGGTGCCGCGGCCGCGCGCTTCACCACCTACCTGAGCCAGGTGCTGGCGGACATGCGCCGCGTGCTGCTGTAAGCCCTGCCGTCACGGCGCCGCGTCCGTCGCGGTGCCGGTTTTCCCCCACTTGCGCGCGCCGCGTGTTTGCGCGGTCGCGCCGACGAACTGCAAACGCCCACCGCCGCGGCGATGGGCCACAGGAGAAGCTGCATGGCGGTCATTGAGGTCAAGGTCCCGGATATCGGCGACTACAGCGACGTTCCGGTCATCGAGGTGCTGGTCGCCGTCGGCGACACGGTCAAGAAGGATCAGGGCCTGGTGACGCTGGAGTCGGACAAGGCCACGCTGGAAGTGCCGTCCGCGGCCGCCGGCGTGATCAAGGAGCTGAAGGTCAAGCTTGGCGACACCCTGTCCGAGGGCGCGGTGATCGCGCTGCTGGAGACCGCCGACGGCGCCGCTGCTACGCCCGCCGCGGCCCAGGTCGAGGTGCCGGCCAGCAAGCCGCCGGTGGCGCCCTCGCACCGCGCGCCGGCCGAGCCGCCGGCGCCCAAGCCGGCGCTGTCCAGCGGCAAGCCCGCCGACATCGAATGCAAGATGGTGGTGCTCGGCGCCGGCCCTGGCGGCTACACCGCCGCGTTCCGCGCTGCCGACCTGGGCCTGGACACGGTGCTGATCGAGCGCTACGCCAGCCTCGGCGGCGTCTGCCTCAACGTCGGCTGCATTCCCTCCAAGGCGCTGCTGCATGCGGCCGCCGTGATCGACGAGGTCGCCCACGCCGGCGACTTCGGCGTGGACTTCGGCAAGCCGAAGATCACCCTGGACAAGCTGCGCGAGTACAAGGAGAAGGTGGTCGGCAAGCTCACCGGTGGCCTGGCCAGCATGGCCAAGCAGCGCAAGGTGCGCACCGTCACCGGCGTGGCGTCGTTCGTGTCGCCGAATGAGCTGGAGATCGTCGGCGCCGACGGCAAGACCCAGTTGCTGCGCTTCGAGCACTGCATCGTCGCCGCCGGCTCGCAGGCGGTGAAGCTGCCGAATTTCCCGTGGGACGACAAGCGGGTGATGGACTCCACCGACGCGCTGGAACTGCAGGACATCCCCAAGACCCTGCTGGTGGTCGGCGGCGGCATCATCGGCCTGGAAATGGCCACCGTGTACAGCGCGCTGGGCAGCAAGGTTACCGTCGTCGAGTTCATGGACCAACTGATGCCGGGCGCCGACAAGGACCTGGTCAAGCCGCTGGCCGACCGCTTGAAGAAGCAGGGCGTGGAGGTCCATCTCAAGACCAAGGCGGCCGAGGTCAAGGCCGACAAGAAGGGCATCACTGTGTCCTTCGAAGCCGCTACCGCGGGCGAAACGCCGGCGCTGGCCGCCACCACCTACGACCGCGTACTGGTCGCGGTGGGTCGCGCGCCCAACGGCAAGAAGATCGGCGCCGACAAGGCGGGCATCAACGTCACCGAGCGCGGCTTCATTCCGGTCGACCGACAGATGCGCACCAACGTGCCGCACATCTTCGCCATCGGCGACATCGTCGGTAACCCGATGCTGGCGCACAAGGCCACCCACGAGGGCAAGCTGGCCGCGGAAGTGGCCGCCGGCGAGAAGAAGGAGTGGGTGGCGCGGGTGATTCCGTCGGTGGCCTACACCAACCCGGAAATCGCCTGGGTCGGCGTCACCGAGACCGAGGCCAAGGCCAAGGGGTTGAAGGTCGGCGTGGCCAAGTTCCCGTGGGCGGCCAGCGGCCGCGCCATCGGCATCGGCCGCACCGAGGGCTTCACCAAGCTGATCTTCGACGAGGAGACGCACCGGGTCATCGGCGGCGCCATCGTCGGCGTGCACGCCGGCGACCTGCTGGCCGAGATCGGCCTGGCGATCGAGATGGGCGCGGAGGCCGAGGACATCGGCCACACCATCCACGCGCATCCGACCCTGAGCGAGTCGGTCGGCATGAGCGCCGAGGTCTACGACGGCACCATCACCGACCTGTACATCCCGAAGAAGAAGTGACGCCCCGCGCGACCGTGCCGCCGCGTGCGGTGCGGTCGCTGCGTTGGTGAATCGATGCATGGAGGTCGCTGTGGGGCAGGACAATCTGTGTCCCGAACTGCAGGCGCTGCTGCAGCGCGAACTGGCCGGCGGCAACCGCATCGCCGAGCCGCCGCGGCGGACCGACTGGCCATATCCGGGCTCGGTGTTCGTGTCGCTCAAGCGCGACTTGCGCAGCGACGTGGCGTCGCTGCCGGCGGCGGTGCAGCATGCGATCTGCACCGATCCGCACTACGGCTGGCACGACGAGTGCTACTGCACGGCGCACCAGCATCTGCTGGTGGCGGGGGCGACCAAGCCGCCCTGAGCGTGTATCGGCTGCGCGACGCGGCTGCCGCCGTGCCGGCCATTGGCCACGTACCCGTTAAACGACAGAACCCCGCATCGCTGCGGGGTTCTGCATGAAGCTGCTTGCGGGTCCCGGGTCCCGGGTCCCGGGTCCCGAACCAATCAGAACGCGAAGGTCACGCCCGCGACCGGACCCTTGAATTCCTGCTTCAGGCCGATGCTGGCATTGTCGCGCTTGCGGTCCACGTCGAGCTTGAACCAGTCGTAGCCGGCGAAGATGCCGAAGTTGCGGGTGAAGCGGTATTCGACGATGGCGTTGGCGCGGCTCAGGTCGCCGTCGTACTTGTCGAAGTTGCCCCACTTGGTGTTGAGGTACTGGCCCTGGATGTTGAACAGCCAGTGCTCGCTCGGGTGCGCGGTGAAGCGCAGGCCGACCACCGGCGCGGCGCCGTCCTCGCTTTCGTCCAGGAAGGTGCCGGCGTACACCGGGCCCAGGTCGGCGTAGGCGTTGGCCTGCACCTTGGCCCATTCGGCACCGATCTGCAGGCCCATGCTGAACTGCGGGTTGTCGATCACCGAGTAGTCGTACACCAGGCTGGCGACCTGGTACTTCAGTTCGCCCTTGACGAAGCTGCCGGTCGGCACGGTCACGCCGCCGAAGCTGACGTCCTCGCCCAGCTCTTCGCGGCGGTCCTTGTCGTACTTGAAGTAGTCGAAGATCAGGCGCTGGCGGGTGCTGAGGCGGAACACGCCATCCACGCGCGGCTCCCATTCCTTGCCGCCGAAATTGAAGTCCTGCGCGCCGGAAATGGCGTTGCCATTGATCACGGCATTGCCGCGCAGGGTGTTGTCGTTGTCCACGTTCATCGCGCCCACCCGCAGGGTGAAGCGGTCGTCGCCGTCTTCGGCGTGGGCGGGCGTGGCGTAAGCGGCGGCGAGCGCGAACGGCAGCGCCAGGGCAAGCAAGTGTTTCATGGGGGACAAGCTCCGTCGTCTTGGGTTCTTGGGATAGGTCGTCGATGGCTGGCGCCAGCGCGTGGCGTCACTATCCTTAAATCCGCGTCCACCATTCGTGAAAGTATGGTTGCCCGTGTCGCCACCCACGTCCCAGAACGCGCAACGAAAAGAGCCCCGGAATGACCGGGGCTCGGTGGGTCTGCGCTGTGGGCCGACGAGGATGGGCGCAGTCCCTGTCCGATCAGACAGGGCAGTGGACAGAAAGTTCCTCCGCAAAGACGTGTTGCAACGCCGCATTCGGCGCCGGCCGTGGGCGACGGCCGTGCTATCGTCTACGGGCGGATGGGCATTCGGGCGCGGTCAGGACCACTGGCGGTTGTCTCGCAAATTGTCCCATTGCTATAATTCCGCGGCTCGACGGACGCGAAGCCGTCCTCAATCCACCACCAAATGCAGGATTTTCTGTGCTGAACTCCGTTGATGCGGGTCGGCGGCTGATGCTGCGCGCAGCGATTTACCCGCTGGTGGCGGTGGCCGTGATGTCCCTGCTGTTCTTGCTGCTGGGGCCGAAGTACGCGATGGGCGCTGCCGCAACCGGGCTGGCGACCGTGGCAGGGGGATGGCTGGCAGCACGTACCGCGCTCAATGGCGGTGTGCAGGCGGCGGGTTCGGCATTGGCGCGGTTGATCGTGGCCATGGTGCTGAAGTGGGTGTTGGTGTTCGCGGTACTGGCGCTGGGCTTTGCCTGGTGGCGGCTGCCTCCTCTGGCCCTGTTGGCGGGTATCGCCGTCGGGCTGATGTTCCAGGTTCTGGCTCTGGCCAGACGTTGATCGAATCAAGAAAAGGCTCAGGACACATGGCGGGCGAGGCAGAAACCCCTACCTCCTACATCCAGCACCATCTGCACAACCTCACCTTCCAGGTGCAGGAAGGCGGGTTCTGGCAGGTGCACGTCGATACCATGGTCATGTCGGTGCTGTCCGGCCTGCTGATGGTGTTCGGCTTCTGGCTGGCCACGCGCAAGGCCACCGCCGGCGTGCCGGGCAAGTGGCAGGCGTTCGTGGAGATCCTGCTGGAGTTCGTGGACCGTCAGGCCAAGGACACCTACCACGGCACCAGCAAGCTGGTGACGCCGATCGCGATCACCCTGTTCTTCTGGATCCTGATGATGAACCTCATCAAGATGATCCCGGCGGACTTCCTGGCGATCCCGCTGAGCTGGGCCGGCGTGCACTACTGGAAGCCGGTGCCGACCGCCGACGTCAATGCCACCCTGGGCATGTCGATCAGCGTGTTCTTCCTGATGATCTTCTTCTCGCTGCGCTCCAAGGGCGTGGGCGGCATGGCCAAGGAATTCCTCACCGCGCCGTTCGGCAAGTGGATGCTGCCGTTCAACCTGATCCTCAACATCGTCGAGTGGCTGAGCAAGCCGGTGTCGCTGGCGATGCGACTGTTCGGCAACATGTTCGGCGGCGAGATCGTGTTCCTGCTGATCTGGGTGCTCGGCGGTGCCGGCATCTTCGGCGCGCTGGCCGGCGGTGCGTTCGGCTTCGGCTGGATGCTGTTCCACCTGCTGGTGATTCCGCTGCAGGCGTTCATTTTCATGATGCTGTCCATCGTGTATCTGAGCCTGGCGGAAGACAGCCACTGACGTTTCTGTTTCACGCGTTCTAAGCAACCCTTCGTTCGATTCACCATCCTCAAGCAACTTTGTTCCTGGAGAAAACCATGTACTTCGCCGTCCTGACCAACCTCGCCCAAGTCCAGAGCTCCACCGTCCTCGCCGTCGGCATCATGATCGGCCTGGCCGCGCTGGGCGCCGGCCTCGGTCTGGCCATCATGGCCGGCAAGTTCCTGGAATCGGCCGCGCGCCAGCCGGAACTGATCCCGGTGCTGCAGGTCCGCATGTTCATCACCGCCGGCCTGATCGACGCCGCGTTCATCATCAGCGTCGCGGTCGGCCTGCTGTTCGCGTTCGCCAACCCGATGATCGGCGAGTTCGTCGCGCGTCTGCCGCAGGGCGGTTGATCCCGTCGTACCGGCGTGCGGTCGCCACCGGCGGCCGCCGCTACGGATGAAGGTTCGGACGCGCTGCCGTGCTGGCGGCGCGTCCACCCCGTCACCATTGGCTGAGCGTACCCCATGAATATCGGTCTCACCCTCTTTGCCCAGGCGCTGGCGTTCGCCGGTCTGATCTGGATCGTCGCGACCAAGATCTGGCCGCCGCTGATGCAGGCCATCGAAGAGCGCCAACAGAAGATCGCCGAAGGCCTGGCCGCCGCCGATCGCAGTCAGAAGGATCTGGCGCAGGCGCAGGAAAAGGTCAACGAAGCGTTGAAGGACGCCCGCATCAAGGCCAACGAGATCATCGATCAGGCCCATGCGCGCGCCAATCAGATCGTCGAGGCGGCCAAGCACGAGGCGATCGTCGAAGCCAACCGGCAGAAGGAACTGGCCCAGGCCGAGATCGACGCCGCGGCCAACCGTGCGCGCGAGGACCTGCGTCGCCAGGTGTCGCTGCTGGCGGTGAGCGGTGCCGAGAAGCTGCTCAAGCGCGAAATCGACGCCAACGCCCACAAGGCGCTGCTCGACGAGCTGGCGGCGGAGATCTGAGATGAGCCAGGCCCTCACACTGGCGCGTCCCTACGCCCGTGCCGCGTTCGCCGCGGCCAGCGACGCCGGCAAGCTCGCGCCCTGGTCGCAGGCGCTGGCGTTCTCCGCCCAGGTCGCGGCCGACCCGCGCGTGGCCGCGTTGCTGCACAACCCGCTGCTGCAGCGGGAGCAGGCGGTGTCGCTGCTGGCGCCGGAAGCCGCCGACGAGCAGTACCAGCGCTTCCTGAGCCTGCTGGCCGAAGGCCAGCGGCTGCCGCTGCTGCCGGAGATCGCCGGGCTGTACGACCAGCTGCGGGCCGAGGCCGAGCGCGTGGTGCAGGCCAACGTGACCTCCGCGACGGCGCTGAGCGATGCCGAGGTGGCCTCGCTGAAGGTGGCGCTGAAGCAGCGCTTCGGCCGCGAGGTCGAAATCACCACGGCGGTGGACGCTTCGCTGATCGGCGGCGCGGTGATCGACGCCGGCGACGTGGTCATCGACGGTTCGTTGAAAGGCAAGCTGTCGCGTCTGCAATCCGCACTGGCCCACTAAGAAACGGGAATGGCGAATAGAGAGGAGAGAACCCGGCCCGGCGGCGACGCCACCCCCGATTCCCGATTCCCCATTCCCGATTCTCAAAGAAGCTAACCACACGTCGCCATCCGCCGCTGCGCGATGGACGATCCGAAGGAAACCAAGATGGCAACCACGCTCAACCCCTCCGAAATCAGCGAACTGATCAAGAACCGCATCGAGCAGGTCAAGCTGGCCGCGGAGTCGCGCAACGAAGGTACGGTCACCAGCGTGTCCGACGGCATCGTGCGCATCTTCGGCCTGGCCGACGTGATGCAGGGCGAAATGATCGAACTGCCGAACGACACCTACGCCCTGGCGCTGAACCTGGAGCGCGACTCGGTCGGCGCCGTGGTGCTCGGCGACTACGAGAGCCTGCGCGAAGGCGATGTGGCCAAGACCACCGGCCGCATCCTGGAAGTGCCGGTCGGCAAGGAACTGCTGGGCCGCGTGGTCAACGCGCTGGGCGAGCCGATCGACGGCAAGGGCCCGCTGGGCACCAGCCAGACCGCGCCGGTGGAGCGCGTGGCGCCGGGCGTGATCTGGCGCAAGTCGGTCGACCAGCCGGTGCAGACCGGCTACAAGTCGGTCGACGCGATGATCCCGATCGGCCGCGGCCAGCGCGAGCTGGTCATCGGCGACCGCCAGACCGGCAAGACCGCGCTGGCCATCGACGCGGTGATCAACCAGAAGAACACCGGCATCAAGTGCGTGTACGTGGCGATCGGGCAGAAGGCCTCGACCGTCGCCAACATCGTGCGCAAGCTGGAAGAGAACGGCGCGCTGGCGCACACCATCGTGGTCGCCGCGACCGCCTCCGAATCGGCGGCGATGCAGTACATCAGCGCCTACGCCGGCTGCACCATGGGCGAGTACTTCATGGACCGTGGCGAAGACGCGCTGATCGTGTACGACGATCTGTCCAAGCAGGCCGTGGCCTACCGCCAGATCTCGCTGCTGCTGAAGCGCCCGCCGGGCCGCGAAGCCTACCCGGGCGACGTGTTCTACCTGCACAGCCGCCTGCTGGAGCGCGCCGCGCGCGTGTCCGAGGACTATGTGGAGCAGTTCACCAAGGGTGAGGTCAAGGGCAAGACCGGTTCGCTGACCGCGCTGCCGATCATCGAGACCCAGGCCGGCGACGTGTCCGCGTTCGTGCCGACCAACGTGATCTCGATCACCGACGGCCAGATCTTCCTGGAAACCGACCTGTTCAACGCGGGCATCCGCCCGGCGGTGAACGCCGGTATCTCGGTGTCGCGCGTCGGCGGCGCCGCGCAGACCAAGATCATCAAGAAGCTCTCCGGCGGCATCCGCATCTCGCTGGCGCAGTACCGCGAGCTGGCGGCGTTCGCGCAGTTCGCCTCGGATCTGGACGAAGCCACCCGCAAGCAGCTCGAGCGCGGCCAGCGCGTCACCGAGCTGATGAAGCAGAAGCAGTACCTGCCGATGTCCATCGCCAACCAGGCGCTGTCGATCTACGCCGTCAACGAGGGCTACCTCGACGACGTGCCGGTCAACAAGCTGCTGGCGTTCGAAGAGGGCCTGCACGCCCACTTCGCCAACACCCAGGGCGAGCTGATCGCCAAGGTCAACGACACCGGCGACTGGAACGGCGACATCGAGGCCGCGTTCAAGAAGGGCATCGGCGAGTTCAAGACCACCGGTAGCTGGTAAATCAGTTGCAGGGAATGGGGAATAGTGAATAGGGAATCGTAGGAGCGGGATCCGGGCTTGCCCATTCCCGATTCTCTATTCCCCATTCCCACAAAGCGAGCAAAGCGAGCGAGAGCATGGCAGGCGGACGCGAAATCAAATCCAAGATCAAGAGCGTGCAGAACACCCGCAAGGTGACGCGCGCGCTCGAGATGGTCTCGGCCTCCAAGATCCGCAAGGCGCAGGATCGGATGAAGACCTCGCGTCCCTACGCGCAGGCGATGAAGCAGGTGATCGGGCATCTGGCGCAGGCCAGCACCGACTACACGCATCCGTTCCTGGTGCAGCGCGAGTCGGTCAAGCGCGTCGGCTACATCGTGATCTCCTCCGATCGCGGCCTGGCCGGCGGCCTGAACAACAACCTGTTCCGCAAGATGCTGGGCGAAGTGCGCCAGTGGCAGGACCAGGGCGCGGGCGTGGACGTGGTCACCATCGGCCAGAAGGCCTCGGTGTTCTTCCGCCGGCTCAAGGTGGACATGGTCGGCAGCGTCAGCCACCTGGGCGACCTGCCGCGCGTGGAGCAGCTGATCGGCGTGATCAAGGTGATGCTGGATGCGTTCACCGAAGGCAAGCTGGATCGCGTGTATCTGGTCTACAACCGCTTCGTCAACACGATGACGCAGAAGGCCAGCTTCGACCAGCTGCTGCCGCTGCCGGCGGCCGAGAGCCAGGTCGCGCACCACGACTGGGACTACCTGTACGAACCCGATGCCGCGACCGTGCTCGAGCACGTGATGACGCGCTACATCGAGTCGCTGGTGTACCAGGCGGTGCTGGAGAACGTGGCGTCCGAGCATGCGGCGCGCATGGTCGCGATGAAGGCGGCCAGCGACAACGCCAGCAAGCTGATCAGCACCTTGCAGTTGGTCTACAACAAGGCGCGTCAGGCTGCGATCACCCAGGAAATTTCCGAAATCGTCGGCGGCGCAGCCGCTGTGTAGCCGGGAATGGGGAATGGAGAAACGGGAATGGTCGAAGCAGCAGCGCTTGATCTTCCCATTCCCGATTCCCCGTTCCCCATTCCCGACACCAGTTTCGAACAGACATTAGTGGAGTTATCCAAATGAGTCAGGGCAAGATCGTTCAGATCATCGGCGCGGTCGTCGACGTCGAATTCGCGCGTGCCGATGTGCCGAAGATTTACGACGCACTGAAGGTCGAAGGCACCGCCATCACGCTGGAAGTGCAGCAGCAGCTGGGCGACGGCATCGTGCGCACCATCGCCCTCGGTTCCACCGACGGCCTCAAGCGCAACCTGATCGCCACCAACACCGGCCGCGCGATCTCGGTGCCGGTCGGTGCCGGTACGCTGGGCCGCATCATGGACGTGCTGGGCCGTCCGATCGACGAGGCCGGCGACGTGCAGGCCAGCGATCACTGGGAAATCCACCGCGCGGCGCCGACCTATGAAGACCAGTCTTCGGCCACCGAGCTGCTGGAAACCGGCATCAAGGTCATCGACCTGATGTGCCCGTTTGCCAAGGGCGGCAAGGTCGGCCTGTTCGGCGGCGCCGGCGTCGGCAAGACCGTCAACATGATGGAACTGATCAACAACATCGCCAAGGCGCACTCGGGTCTGTCCGTGTTCGCCGGCGTGGGCGAGCGTACCCGCGAGGGCAACGACTTCTACCACGAGATGAAGGACTCCAACGTCCTGGACAAGGTGGCGATGGTGTACGGCCAGATGAACGAGCCGCCGGGCAACCGCCTGCGCGTCGCGCTGACCGGCCTGACCATGGCCGAGTACTTCCGCGACGAGAAGGACGCGTCGGGCAAGGGCAAGGATGTGCTGCTGTTCGTCGACAACATCTACCGCTACACCCTGGCCGGTACCGAAGTGTCGGCGCTGCTGGGCCGCATGCCGTCGGCGGTGGGCTATCAGCCGACCCTGGCCGAGGAAATGGGCGTGCTGCAGGAGCGCATCACCTCGACCAAGTCCGGCTCGATCACCTCGATCCAGGCCGTGTACGTGCCCGCGGACGACCTGACCGACCCGTCGCCGGCGACCACCTTCGCCCACCTCGACGCCACCGTCGTGCTGTCGCGTAACATCGCCTCGCTGGGCATCTACCCGGCGGTGGATCCGCTCGATTCGACCAGCCGCCAGCTGGACCCGAACGTGATCGGCCACGAACACTACGACACCGCCCGCCGCGTGCAGTCCACCTTGCAGAAGTACAAGGAACTGAAGGACATCATCGCGATCCTGGGCATGGATGAACTGTCCGAAGAGGACAAGCAGGCCGTGTCGCGCGCGCGCAAGATCGAACGCTTCTTCAGCCAGCCGTTCCACGTGGCCGAAGTGTTCACCGGCTCGCCGGGCAAGTACGTGTCGCTGAAGGACACCATCCGCGGCTTCAAGGCCATCGTCGACGGCGAGTACGACCACCTGCCGGAGCAGGCCTTCTACATGGTCGGCGGCATCGAGGAAGCGGTCGAGAAGGCCAAGAAGATGGCCGAGAAGGCCTGATCTGGACGCCGGCCGCATGCGGCCGGCATCCGGGAATGGGGAATCGGGAATAGAGAATCGTCAAGGCGGGACACGCGGCATCCGAGGCATCGCGCAAGTGGTCAGTGGCAATCTGCTTCTCACCATTCCCGATTCCCGAATCCCGAATCCCGCCTCACCCAGTGAGGCACCATGAGCACCATCCGTTGCGACATCGTCAGCGCCGAGCATGAGATCTACCACGGCGACGCCACCCTGGTGGTCGCGACCGGCGAACTGGGCGAGCTGGGCATCGCGCCCAAGCACGCGCCGCTGATCACCCGGCTCAAGCCCGGCAAGGTGGTGGTGACCACCCCGAGCGGCGAGCAGCTGGACTTCGCCATTTCCGGCGGCATCCTCGAGGTGCAGCCGCAGGTGGTGACGATCCTGGCCGACACCGCGATCCGCGCGCAGGACATCGACGAGGCGTCGGTGCGCAAGGCCAAGGAAGAAGCCGAGCGCCTGCTTGCCAACCGCGGCGAAGGCATGGACGTGGCCGAGGCGCAGGCCAAGCTGGCCGAGGTCACCGCGCAGCTGCAGGCGCTGGAGCGCCTGCGCAAGAACCTCAAGCACTGAGTTCCGTGCCACGCGGCCAGCGGCCGCATGCGCGACGACGACGCCGGCGTTTGCCGGCGTTGTCGTATCTGGAGATGGGTGCTCCGCGCTTACGTGGTGCGTCCGCGCGCGTGCGCCTGGATCGTCGTCGCGGCATCGATGCGGAATGCGACGCAGCGCACGGCGCTGGCTTGCTGGTCGCTGACTCGGCCGCGATGTCATGCGACAAGACTCGAGTGCGGTCATCGTTCGGTCCGCGGACTACGGCAAGATGACCGCCCGATCTGCGGTCCATCCCCCACCCGCAGACGGTTACCGGAGAATCGAGATGCCCCTGTCCGCTTCTGTTCCTCGTCCCTGCGTGCACGCGTTGACCGCCGTGCTGGCCGGCGCCCTGTTGATGGGATGCGCGTTGCCCGCGCGCAGCGCCACCCCGCTGGAGCCGCTGCTGGATCGCATCGTCGAGCGCAATGCGATCGGTGACCAGGTCGCGTTGAGCAAGTGGGACAGCGGCAAGCCGGTGCTGGACGCCACGCGCGAGGCCGCGGTGCTGGCGAGCGTGCGCGATCAGGCGCCGGCCCACGGCCTGGATCCGGACGATGCGGCGCGTTTCTTCGGCATGCAGATCGAATCCAACAAGCTGGTGCAGTACGAACTGCTGTCGCGCTGGCACCTGCGGGGCCGCGCGCCCAACAGCCCGCGCCCGGACCTGACCGCGCTGCGCGCGCGCCTGGATCAGCTGCAGGGCGAGATGCTGGATGCGCTGCAGGCCAGCGCTGCGGTGCGCCAGGCGCCGGATTGCCCGGCCACGACCGCGCGCGCGGCCGAGGCCTATGCGCTGCGCTGGCAGTTGGACCAGCTGCACCGCACCGCGCTGGTGCGCAGCCTGGGCGATTTCTGCCACTGAGTCCTCGGTAGTGGGCCGGCGACGGATGGTCTGCGTTGGAGGGAGGCGAAGTTGTTCTGGCGATCAGCGCCCCTGATGCGGGCCCGTCGTTCGGGCTTCGATCGTCGCGACTGAAGGGTCTCTCTAATAACACTCGTTGCCGCGGCGCAGCCGGACACATCTTTATCCTCGTAGGAGCGGCTTCAGCCGCGACCTGCGTTTCCGGTAGAGCTTGTCGCGGCTGAAGCCGCTCCTACAAAGGGACTGCGTGGTTATTCGAGGTTCCCTGAAGTCGCCCCCACAGGGACGCTCCCGGCATCCGCTGGCTCTTGTGGGAGGGGCTTCAGCCCCGACAGCCATCGATGCCGATTGCGCGCAGCGGCGTGCCGTCTGTATGCCCGCCGTGCTGCCAGCGCTAGCGGTAGACCAGCTGCCGGCCGAGGAAGAACGACACGACCGCCAGCATGCCTTCGACCAGCGGCTTGGCCAGCCAGGCCAGGCGCAGGCCCAGCGCGTGGGCGCACAGCGCCACCAGCCAGGTGCTGAGCACGGTAAGCACCAGCCACATGGCCATGAAGCGGCCGAAGCGGCGCCAGCCCAGGCGTGCGGCGTCGTCGCTGGCGAAGGTGATGCGGCCGTTGAGCCAGAACCCGAGCAGGGCGCCGCAGACGCGGCCCAGCACGTTGCCCGGCACCGTCGGCATGCCGGCCGCGGTGGCGGCGACGAACACGCTCCAGTCGATCAGCAATTGCAGCAGGCCGATCAGCAGGAACTGGCTGCCCTGGCGCAGGAGACCCATGAACATCCGCAGGAGGAGACGATCGCGCATGCTAGCGCTTGCTGGGTCCACGTGCAGCTCGCGATGTGATGACGCTACTTGCCACTGCAGCTACTAGAATTGCAATCCACTCGCAACGGAAACGCACCATGACTCTGCCCCTACACGTCGTGATTCTCGCCGCCGGCGCGGGCAAGCGGATGAAGTCGATCAAGCCCAAGGTGCTGCAGCCGATCGCCGGCCGGCCGATGCTGGCGCATGTGATCGAGACCGCGCGCCAATTGCAGCCGGATGCGATCCACATCGTCCATGGCCATGGCGGCGAGGCGGTGCTGGCGGCCTTCGCCGACCAGCCGGACCTGCTGTGGGCCGAGCAGGCGCAACAGCTGGGCACCGGCCATGCGGTGCAGCAGGCGATGGTGGCCGTGCCCGACGCGGCCACGGTGCTGGTGCTGTACGGCGACGTGCCGCTGATCCGCGTCGAAACCCTGATCCGCCTGCTGCATGCGCCCGGCCGCGTCGCGGTGCTGGTGGCCGAACCGGAGGATCCCACCGGCTACGGCCGCATCGTGCGCGACGCCGCCGGCAAGGTCGCGGCGATCGTCGAGCAGAAGGATGCCGACGACGAGCAGCGGCGCATCCGCACCATCAACACCGGCATCGTCACCGCCGAGTCCACCGCGCTGAGACGCTGGCTGGCGCAGCTACGCAACGATAACGCGCAGCGCGAGTACTACCTGACCGACGTGTTCGCCGCCGCCTCCGCCGAGTTCACTCCGGCGGAAATAGTGTTGGTGGCCGATCCGATCGAGGCCGAGGGCGCCAATGATCCGTGGCAGCTGGCGCAACTGGAACGCGCCTGGCAGCTGCGTGCGGCGCGTGCGCTGTGCGAACAGGGCGTGCAACTGATCGACCCGCATCGCCTGGATCAGCGCGGCCGCGTACGTGTCGGCCACGATGTGTGCATCGACGCCAACGTGATCCTGGAAGGGGAGGTGGAACTGGGCGATGGCGTCAGCATCGGCCCGTTCGTGCGGCTGAAGGACGTGGTGCTGGGGCCGGGCACCGAGGTGCGCGCGCATTGCGACCTGGATGGCGTGGTGGCCGAGGGCGCGGTGCAGATCGGTCCGTTCGCGCGGTTGCGCCCGGGCACAGTGCTGGCCGACGGCGTGCACATCGGCAATTTCGTCGAGACCAAGAAGACAGTGCTCGGTGTCGGCAGCAAGGCCAATCACCTGACCTACCTGGGCGATGCCACCATCGGCAGCGGCGTCAACGTCGGCGCCGGCGTGATCACCTGCAACTACGACGGCGTCAACAAGTCGCAAACGGTGATCGGCGATGGCGTGTTCGTCGGCTCCAACAGCGCGCTGGTGGCGCCGGTGGAGATCGGTGAGGGCGCCACCATCGGCGCCGGCTCGGTGATCACCCGCAGTGCGCCGGCCGGCAAGCTGAGCGTGGCAAGGGTACGCCAGGAAACCGTCGAGGACTGGAAACGCCCGGGCAAGCGCGACTGAGGCATGGCCACGCACATCCGCCTGGCGCGCGAGCACGAGCTGGCGTGGTTGCCGGAAATCGAGCGGCGCGCCGGCGCCCTGCTGCAGGGCCATGCGGCGCAGGCCGTGTTCGCGGCGCATGCGTTGGAGATGGACGCCCTGCGTGCAGGACTGGCGCGCGAGCAGCTGTGGGTGGCGCTGGACGACGATGGCGATTGCACGGGCTATCTGCTCGGCGGATGCCTGGACGACGGCTTCCATGTGCAACAGATGGATGTGGATCCGCGCTACGGGCGTCGTGGCCATGGCCGTGCGCTGCTACGGCATGCGCGCGCAGCTGCGGTGGCGGCCGGCTTCCCATGCATGCTGCTGACCACCTTGCGCGACGTGCCGTGGAATGCGCCGTTCTACGCCAGCGAAGGCTTCGTCGAGTTGCCGCCTACGCAGTGGGGGCCGCAGCTACGCGCGACCTGGCAACAGGAAGCCGCACTCGGCTTCCCCATGCACCTGCGGGTGGCGATGCGTTGTCCATTGCCGTTGCGCTGAGCGGGGTGCGGCAAGTCGCCGTCTCTCAGATTGCAGCGGCTGCCATGTTTCTCGGGAGCCGGGTTACGAATCCCCAATCCCGAATCCCCAATCCCGGCTCCAAAAACAATCAGCCCCGTTCCCCCTGCGGCAACTGCACCGTCACGCACAGCCCGCCTTCGTCGCGGTTGTGCAGGGACAGGCGGCCACCGTGGGCTTCGACGATCTCGCGGGTCAGGGCCAGGCCCAGGCCGGTGCCGTTGCGCTTGGTCGAATAGAACGGCATCAGCGCGTTGTGCAGCACCGCCTCGTTCATGCCGCTGCCGCGGTCCAGCACTTCCAGGCGTAGCCAGTCCGGGCGGGTGGACACGCGCACGCGCACGCCGTCGGCCGGCGTCTGTCCCTCGGGCAGGGATTCGTGCGCGTTCTTGACCAGGTTGAGCAGCGCCTGCTGCAGTTGCGCCGGATCGACCCGACTGTGCAGGTCCGGCGACTCCAGGTCCAGCGCGAACGGAATCTGCTGCTGCAGCCCGGCCAGGAACTGCGCCCAGTGCACCGTCTGCAGTTGCGGCTGTGGCAGCTTGGCGAAGCGCGCGTAGCCGCGGATGAAGCCTTCCAGGTGCCGCGCGCGTTCCTCGATGGTGCCGAACACCTCTTCCAGCCGCTCCACCTTCTGCCGCCGCACCAGCTCGGCGCCGGAGTGCGCCAGCGAGGCGATCGGCGCCAGCGAGTTGTTGAGCTCATGGCTGATGACCCGGATCACCTTCTTCCACGTATGCACTTCCTGGCGGCGCAGCTCGGCGGTGAGCAGGCGGATCAGCAGCAGTTCGTGCGGGCGGCCGTTGAGATGGAAGCGGCGCTGCGACAGGTGGTAGATCTGCTCCTCGTCCGGATCCTCGTCGCCGCCCTCGATCGCAAACAGGCTGTCGCCGCCGCGCGAGATCGCCTCACGTAGCGGGGCCGGCACGCCGAGCAACAGGTCGTCCAGGCGCTGGCCTTCCAGCTTCCAGCCGCTGTGCAGCAGCTTGCGCGCGGCCAGGTTGGAGAACACCACGCGGCGCAGGCCGTCGCCGCCCTTGGAGGTGAGCAGCATCGCCACCGGGGTGTTCTGCACCATGGTGTCGAGCATCAGCTCGCGCTGAGCCAGACCCTGGCGTTGCTCGCGCAGGATCTCGCCCAGTTGCGCGTGCGCGGCGACCATCTCGCCCAGTTCGTCGTCGCCGCGCCAGTGCACGCCGAAGTTGTACTCGCCGTCGCGATAGCTGCTGACGGTGCCGGCCAGGGCGCGGAACACCGAGCGCATCGGCGCGGTGGCGCGGCGCAGGGTCCACCACATCAGCAGCAGCAGGGCCAGCGTCGAGGCCGTCACCACTTCCCAGCCGCGGTCCATCCAATAGGCCAGCAGCCACGGCAGGGCCGCCGCCAGCGCCAGCACCGGCAGCAGGCGCAGGAACAGCATGGCTGTGAAGGAGCGGCGCAGTTTCATTCGCGCGGGATGCCGTAGCGGTCCATGCGCCGGTACAGCGCCTGCCGGCTCATGCCCAGTTCGGCGGCGGCCTGGGCGATGACGCCGTGCGCGCGGCCGAGTTCGGCCACGATGCGCTCGCGGTCGGGTTCGGCGGCGGCGATCATGCGCGGCGCTGCCGGCTTCGGCAGGTTGAGGTCGGCGACCTCGATCTGCGCGCCGCTGGCCAGCAGTTCGGCGCGCTGCACCACGTTGCGCAGTTCGCGCACGTTGCCGGGCCAGGCGTGGCGCTGCAGTGCCTGGCAGGCGCCGGACGACAGCGGCTTGTCGCCGGAGAGGAAGTGCTCGGCCAACGGCACGATGTCGCCGGGGCGCTCGGCCAGCGCCGGCAGCGACAGTTCCACCGCGTTGAGCCGGTAGTACAGGTCCTCGCGGAAGCTGCCCTCGCGGATCATCGCGGTCAGGTCGGCGTTGGTGGCGCTGATCACCCGCACCTTGACCTGCCGCTCGCGGTTGGAACCGAGCCGCTCGAAACGCCCGGTCTCCAGCACCCGCAGCAGCTTCATCTGCCCGGCCAGCGACAGGTTGCCGATCTCGTCCAGGAACAGGGTGCCGCCGTCGGCGGCCTCGAACTTGCCCTCGCGCACCTTGTTGGCGCCGGTGTAGGCGCCGGCCTCGGCGCCGAACAGTTCGGCCTCGATCAGTTCGGCCGGGATCGCGCCGCAGTTCAGCGCCACGAACGGGCCGCGTCGCACCGAGGAATTGGCCTGGATGATCTGCGCGATCTTCTCCTTGCCGCTGCCGTTGGGGCCGGTGATCAGTACCGGCAGTTCCGAACGCGCGACCTGGCAGGCCAGGGCGATGGCGCGCTCGCTGGCGGGGTCGGCGAACACCGCGCCGCACAGGTCGTAGCGCTGCGCCAGTTGCTGGCGATGGCGGCGCTCGCCGTCGCGGCGGCGCTCCAGTTCGCGGCGCGTCTCGGACAGTTCCAGCAGGTTGTTGACTGTGGTCAGCAGCTTGCGGTCGTCCCAGGGTTTGGCCAGGTAGTCGGCGGCGCCGGCCTTGACCAGTTCCACCGCGCTGCTGAGCTGGGTCCAGGCGGTCAGCAGGATCACCGGCAGGTCCGGATGGCGCGTGCGGATCGCCTCGAACAGGGCCACGCCTTCCTCGCCGGAGGTGGTGTCGGCGGTGAAGTTCATGTCCTGCAGCACCAGGTCGATGTCGCTCTCGGCCAGGCGCTGCAGGCCAGCCTGCGGGCTGTCGGCATACACCGTGTCGATGTCGTGCAGGGAGAACAGCACTTCCAGCGCAGTGGCGACCGCGGGGTTGTCGTCGATGATCAGCAGGCAGGGCATCGTGCACCTTGGGCGCGGGTCGGCGCGCCGGTGGAGGAAAACGGATCAGGCCGCATCATCGCAGCCTGCGTCCGGCTTGTCGTGTGTCCGCGCATCGCTGGCTCAGACACTGCGCGTGGCCACTGCCGGCGGAACCGCGGCGGCGCGGCGCGCGGGCGCCAGTATCGCCAGCTGGCCGAGCAGCAAGAGCGCTGCAGCGACGGCCGGCAGGTAGACCAGCGGCAAGCGTGGCAGATCGTAGCGCTGCAAAAGCGCGTGATTGAGCAGCAATGCCAGCACCATGCCCACGGCGCTGCCGACGCTCACGATCAGCAGGTTTTCGGTCCGAAAATGCCACAGGATGTCGCGACGGCTGGCGCCGATGGCACGGCGGATGCCGATCTGGCGCGTGCGTTGCTGCACCCAGAAGCTGGCCAGGCCGCCGATGCCCAGGGCGGTCACGAACAACAGGCCCGTGGTCGCTGCGAGCAGCAACCCGATCATGGTGGCATCGCGCTGGAAATAGCGCTGCCGCAGCTGGGAGTAGCTGCGGCGCCCTTCGCGCGGAATCAGCCGCAGCGGCCCTGCCTTTGCTAGCGCGCCGGCCGCTGCGGCCAGGACCCGTTCGCGGTCCTGCGGCGCGCTGCGCAACAGGTATTGCACGTGGTTGCCCGCGGGAAGCTGCGGCGACAGTGCGGCAAGGTGGTCGACCGTTGCGCCACGCAGCGTCGTGCGCAGCAGATCGTCGACGACGCCGACGACGATGGCGCCCTGGACTGCGCCATACAGCGTTTTGCCGACCGCAGGTTGACCTGGCCACAGTTGCTGCGCCAGCGTGCGGGTGACGATCACCGCGCTTGGCGAGGCGGTGGAATATTCGTCGGCACGGAAGTCGCGGCCGGCGATCAGGTGCGCGCCCATGGCCTGCACGAAACCTTGCGAGCCGGCGTAATACGTGGCCTGGATGCACCCTGTATTGTCCATCGAATGCTGCGCCATCGCGCGGTCCAGCGTCTGCCGGTCGGGGCAACCGCCATAGTCGTTGGCGCCGCCGGACAGCGGCAGGCTGAAGCCGATCGCGGCGGCTGCGGTGACACCGGGGATGCTGCGCAACGCCCGCAGATCGGATTGTTGCTGGGCCAACGCATTGCCATCGCTCTGGACGCCGCGGACCGAGATCAGCGCGAGTTCTTGCTCCGGCAAGCCGCTGGGGACCCGCAACCGTTCGATGCGCCCACCGATCAGGAACACGGCGTTGGCGACGAAGGCGCAGGTCAGCGCGACCTGCAGCGCCAGCAGCGTGGCGGTGAGGCGGTGATGTTGCAGGCTGGAGAGGATGGGGCGGATCGGCAGATTCATGTCAGGTCCTTGATCTGCAGGGCGGGGTTGATCCGGCTCGCCCGCCATGCGGGCAGCAGGCCCGCCAGCAGCGCGGCGATCACCGCCAGCGCCACGGTGGCGAGCAGCATCTGCAGGTCCATCCGCGCCAGCCTGGCGTAGTCGTCCGGGCGCTGGCGCACGCTCCACAGGCCCAGCTCGGCGATCGCGATGCCCAAGCTGCCACCGAGCAGCCCGATCAGTGCGGCTTCGCTGCCGAACTGCAGGAACACATGGCTCCGGCGGGCGCCGAGCGCGCGCCGCACGCCGATCTCGCCGCCGCGACGCAGGAATTTCGCCAGCAGCAAGGCGATCACGTTGACCAGACAGATCCAGAGGAAGCCCAGTGCCAGCAGCGTCTGCAGGCGCACATCGTCGGGCACCATCCGCAGGTGGCGCAGCCAGTCCATCAACGCATACAGTCGTGCCCGCTCCGGCGGGCGCTGGAAGCGTCCGCTGGCGTGTTGTGTCGCGGCATAGTCGTAGAGCAGGCGCTGGTAGTCGGCGACCTGCTGCGGCGTGTCCAGCCGCACCCAGAATTGCAGCCAGCTGGTCGAAGGATCTTTTAATCGCGCCGCGTCGTCGCCGCTGACCTTGTCCCAGCTACTGATGTTGCCGTTGACGTCCAGCGCCAGTTCCATCGCGGTTGACAGCGGCAGGAAGAAATCGTCCTGCTGGCCGAAGCTGCCCTTGCTGCCCGGATCGCCATAGAACAGCGGTTGCGGATTCCATGGGCCGGCCACGCCGATCACCTCGAAGCCGATGCGCTTTTCCCCGAGCGCCACCCGCTGGCCGACCGGGTCGCGCGCGCCGAACAGGGTATCGGCCAGGGTGCGGCTCAGCACGATGACGCGGGCATGGTTCTGGTCGTCCTGCGCGCTCCAGCCGCGTCCGCGCTGCAAGGGGATGCCGAACAGGGCGAAGAACCCGGCGCTGGCGTAGCGCCCGCTCAGGTCGAGCGGCGCTTGGGCCCCGCGCGGTGGCCACAGCAACGCTTGCCCGCCGGTCATCGCCGCCTGTGGCGTGGCCGGGGCGGCGCGCAGCAGCGCCATGGCGTCGGGCCAGGTGAGGTTGTCAGCCGGATCGCTCCACTCCTGGCTATCGGGGTAACTGGCCGGCAACGGGTCAAGATGCGGGGTGTAGAGCGCAGCGCTTCTGCCCGGCAGCGGATCGCGCGACATCACATGCAGCACCGTCAGCATGGTCATGCTCGCGCCGATGCCCAGGCCGATCGCCAGCACCATCAACGCGGTGGCGACCGGCGTACGCCGCAGGCTGCGCCAGGCCAGCGGCAGATAATAGTTCAACATGCGACAGCTCCTTCCTTGGGTGGTGGCCGCGTCGGGTCAGACACTGCGCGTGGCCACCGCCGGCGGCACCGCGGCGGCGCGGCGCGCGGGCGGCAGCACCGCGAGCTGGCCGAGCAGCCACAGCACCAGCGCGCCGACCGGCAGGTACCACAGCGGCAGCCGCGGCAACTCGTAGGCGCTCATCAGGTACAGGTTGGCGGCGTAGGCCAGCAACATGCCCAGCACGATGCCGGTGCTGGCGAGCAGGAAGTTCTCCAGTTGGAAATGCCGCAGGATCTGCGTGCAGGTGGCGCCGAGCGCGCGGCGGATGCCGATCTGCTTGGTGCGTTGCTGCACCCAGAAGCTGGTCAGGCCGACGATGCCCAGCGCGGTGATCAGCAGCAGCGCCACGCTCACGCCGACCAGCAGCCAGGCCATCGCCTGGTCGTCGCGGTAGTAGGCCGCGCGCGCCTGCTGCAAGGTCTTGGCGCCGTTCACCATGCGCCGTGGACCGTGTTGCGACAGCGTCGCCTTGGCTTGCCGCAATATCGCCTCGCGCTGCGCCGGGTCGCTTACGCGCAGCAGGTAGGTGCCGTGATCGTAGGGAACGTTCACCGGGAACAGCATCGTGTCTTCGTACTGGCCGGTGGTCCCGCCTTCGCGGGGCTGCACCAGGCGCTGCACCACGCCGACGACGCGGTGTTCGCCGTAGACGTAGATGGTGCGGCCCACCGCGTTCTGGCCGGAGAACAGGCGTTGCGCCAGCGACTGGCTGAGGATGACCGAGGGCGGGATGCGCTTGGCGACCGGATCGCGCAGTTGCGCGTAGTCGATGAACTCGTCTTCCCCGAAGCGGCGCCCTGCGACCAGATGCAGCCCCAGGGTGTCGAGCAGCCGTGCGTCGCCGAAGTACTGCACCGCATGCAGGGTGCTGCGTTCCTGGTCCGGGCGCAGCGACACGCCGCTGTAGCCGAGCGAATCGCCGAACAGTGCCTGGTTGATGATGCTGGCGTCGCGCACGCCGGGGATGCGGCGCAGCGCGTCCAGGTCGGCCCGTGTCTGCGCGGCGCCGTTGCCGTCGCTGACCACGCTGCGGCTTCGCAGTTGCACCAGTTCCCGCTCGGCGACGCCGCTGGGCCGGTGCATGCGTTCGAGCCGTTGATCGATCAGGAACAGCGCATTGCAGACCACGGCGCAACTGAAGGCGATCTCCAGCACGATCAGGCCGGCGGCGACGCGGTGCTTGCGCAGACTGGAGAGGATGGGATGGAGGGACACGGCGGGAGTTCCTGGCGGAGAGGGGCGCGTGCGGCGCGTCATTGCGACTTGAGTTGCAGGGCGGTGGGCACGCGCATCGCCTGCCAGGCCGGCAGCAGCCCGGCGAGCAGGCTGCTGCCCAGGCTCAACGCCAGCGCGAGCAGCAGCATGCGGCCATCCATGTGCGCCAGCGCGGCGTAAGTGGACGGCTGCTGCCGCACCAGCCAGGTGCCGATCCACGCCAGCAGCAGGCCGCCGCTGCCGCCGACCACGCCGATCGCCGCCACTTCGACCAGGTGCTGGGCGAAGATCGCGCGGCGCGAGGCGCCCAGCGCGCGGCGCACGCCGATCTCGCCGCTGTGGCGCAGGAACTTGGCCAGCATCAGCCCGGCGGTATTGAGCAGGCAGATGCCCAGGAACGCCAACGCCAGCCACACCTGCAGGCGCACGTCGGAGGGGACGGCGTGGTTGCGGTCCAGCCAGGTCATCACGTCGCTGAGGCGGATGTCCGGCGGATGGCGGAAGCGGCCGGCGTCGCGCTGCTGCTGCGCATAGGCCTGCAGCGCGTCCAGGTAGGCGGCGCGCTTGTTGGGGCTATCCAGCTCCACCCAGTACTGGATCCAGGCGCAGGACGCGCTCTCGCTGGTCTTGTCGCCACCGCTGTCGCCCCAGCAGGACATCGAACCGCTGACGTCCAGGTCCAGGTCGCGCGCGGTGGAGAACGGCACGAACACGTCCTCGCTGTCGCCGTATTCGTTGTTGGTGAGGTCGTAGAAGCGCGGGTTCATGTCCCAGGCGTCGATCACCCCGACCACGCGCAGCACCGCATCGCCGAGCTGCAGCTGGCGGCCGATGCTGTCCACGTCGCCGAACAGCTGGGTATTGAGCCGCCGCGAAATCACCGCCACGCGCGCGCGCCGGGCGTCGTCGTCCGCGGTCCAGGCATGCCCGTAGCGCATCGGCACGGCGAACATCGGGAAGAAGTCGGCGCTGGTGTAGCGCGCTTCGGCGCCGAACGGCGTCAGCTGCGGCTGCGTCGGCACCACGGTCACGCTGCCGGCCGACATCAGCGCCTGGCGATCGCCGCGCCTGTCGCGCAGCAGCGCCTCGGCATCGCGGCGGGTCAGTTGCTGCGGGTCGGTGTCGTTCGGATCGTAATGGTCGTCCGGCTCGACGTTGAATTCGACGTTGAACAGCTGCGCGCTCTTGCCGGGAATGGGATCGGCCGCCAGCACATGGAACACGGTCAGCGTGGTCATCGACGCGCCGATGCCGACCGCGATCGCCAGCACCATCAGGGCGGTGAGCAGGCGATTGCGGCCGAAGCTGTGCAGCGCCAGTTTGCAGTAGTAGCCGACCATCGGGGATCCTGAAGAAAAAAGGCCGGCCGGAGCCGGCCAAGGGGATGGGTCAGGTGCTGCGGGTGGCGACGGCCGGCGGCACGTCGGCGGCGCGGCGCGCCGGCGCGAATACCGCCAGCTGGCCGAGCAGCCACAGCGCCACCGCACCGATCGGCAGGTAGGCCAGCGGCAGCCGCGGCAGTTCGTACTTGCCCATCAGCCACTGGTTGATGGCGTAGGCCAGCAGCATGCCGAGCACGATGCCGGTGCTGGCCAGCAGGAAGTTCTCGGTCTGGAAATAGCGCAGGATCTGTCCGCGAGTGGCGCCGAGCGCGCGGCGGATGCCGATCTGCTTGGTGCGCTGCTGCACCCAGAAGCTGGCCAGGCCGACGATGCCCAGTGCGGTGACCACCAGCAACGCCACGCACACCGCGCCGAGCAGCCACACCATCGCGCGGTCGCCCTGGAAGTAGTCGTCGCGGATCTCTCTGTAGGTCTGCTGCTTGAGCACCAGGCGGCTGCTGTCGACCTTCATCAAGGCCGCGGTCGCCGCGTTCAGCACTTCCTGGCGCCGCGCCGGGTCGGTGACCCGCAGCACGTACAGCCCGTCGGTGTACTTCAGGCGTAACGGCAGCAGCATCGCGTAGTCGATCTCGGCCAGGCCGCTGGCGGCGGTGGGGCGCGCCAGCGTGTCGACGATGCCGACGACGCGCGCGCCCACCGGGCCGGTGTACACCGTCTTGCCCAGCGCGTTCTGGCCCGGGAACATCTTTTCCGCGGTGGCGCGGTTGAGGATGACGGCGGTGCCTTTCTCCCGGATCTGCTTGTCGGTCTGGGCGGCGTCCATATCCATGTACTCGTCGGGCGCGAAATCGCGTCCGGCCACCAGCTTCAGGCCCAGCGTCTTCAGCGTGCCTTCCTCGGCCATGTACTGCGCCGCATTGAGGGTGGACCGTTCCTGGTCCGGGGTCAGCGACAGGCCGGTATTCCAGGAATAGTGCACGAACGGCACCTGGTTGAGCAGCGTGGCGTTGCGCACGCCGGGCACGGCGCGCAGTGCGGCCAGGTCCTCGCGGGTGCGGGCGGCGGCGTTGACCTGCTGGCCGATGCCGCCCAGCGAGATCGTCACCAGTTCCGACTCGGCGATGCCGCTGGGCCGGTGCAGGGTCTCGATGCGGTTGCCGATCAGGAACAGCGCGTTGCACACGATCGCGCAGGCCAGGGCGATCTCCAGCACGATCAGCGCGGCGGCGGTCTTGTGCCGGCGTAAGGTGGACAGGATGGGGCGGATATCCATGGCGATGACCTTGTGAGAGAGCGTGGACGGCGCAGGGCGTGCAGGGTCAGGACTTGAGCTGCAGGGCGGGCGCCACCTGGATGGCGCGCCACGACGGCAGCAGGCCGGCGAGCAGGCTGGCGCCCACCGCCATGGCGAAGGTCAGCGCCAGCATGCTCGGATCCAGGTGCGCCAGCTTGGCGTAGCTGGCGGGCTGCTGACGGACCGCCCACAGGCCGAGCGTGGCCAGTCCCAGTCCGGCCACACCGCCGGCCAGGCCGATGGCACCGGCCTCCACCAGGCATTGCGCGAAGATCGCCCCGCGCGAGGCGCCGAGCGCGCGGCGTACGCCGATCTCGCCGCTGCGGCGCAGGAACTTGGCCAGCAGCAGGCCGACGGTGTTGAGCAGGCACACCAGCAGGAAGCCCATCGCCAGCCACAGCTGCAGGCGTACGTCGCCGGGCACCACTTTGTTATGGTCCAGCCACTGCATGACGTCGCGCAGGCGCACGTTGTTCGGGCGCTGGAAGCGTCCGGCCGCGCGCTGCTGCGAGGAGTAGTTCTCCAGGTAGGCCTTGTAGTCGCTAGCCTGCGCCGGACTCTCCAGTTCCACCCAGTACTGCACCCAGGTGCAGGGCGCATTGAGCGCGGTCTGGTCGCCATTGCTGTCGCCGAAGCAGTTCATGTTGCCGTTGCGGTCCATCTTCAGGTCCATCGCCACCGAAAACGGCAGATAGGCCTGTTCGTCCGACCCGTAGGTGTTGGTGACGTCGTAGAAGCGCGGCTTGGGCTCCCAGGTGTCGAGCACGCCGACGATCCGGAAGGTGTTCTGGTCCATGCGCAGTTCGCGGCCGACGCTGTCGGCGCCGTCGAACAGCTTTTCGTTGAGCTTCCTGCTGATGACGACCACGCGCTCATGGCGCTCGTCTTCCGTGCCGGTCCAGCCGTGCCCGTACAGGAACGGCGTATCGAACATCGGGAAGAAGTCCGCCGAGGTGAAACGCACTTCCGACTTGAACGGCTTTAGTCCGCTCTTGAGCGGTTCGATCGCTGCGCTGCCGCCGCTCATCAACGCCTGGCGCTTGGCGCGCTTCTCGCGCAACAGGGTCTCGGCATCGAAGCGGGTGTTTTGCAAATCCGGTTCCTCGCCCGGCTGGTAGCCGGCCTTGGGCTGCGCATCCACCTGCACGTAGAACAGGCGGTCGCTCTTCTGCGGGATCGGATCGCCGGAGAGCACGTAGAACACGGTCAGCGTGGTCATGCTGGCGCCGATCCCCAGGGCGATGGCCAGCACCATCAGTGCGGTGAGGACCTTGTTGCGGCCGAAGCTGCGCAAGGCGAGGCGGACGTAGTAGCCGAACATGGGAGCTCCGGGATCAGGCGCTGCGGGTGGCGGTGGCGGGCGGGACGGCGGCGGCGCGCAGGGCGGGGCCGAGCACGGCACACTGGCCGAGCAGCCACACCGCGACCATGCCGGTGAGGACGGTGGGCGAGGACAGCCGCTCCAGTTCGAAGCGCTGCATCAGCCACTGGTTCATGACGTAGGCGAGCACCGCGCCGAGCAGCGCGCCGCCGCCGACGATCAGCAGGTTTTCCAGCTGGAAGTAGCGCAGGATGTCGCCGCGGGTGGCGCCGAGCGCGCGGCGGATGCCGATCTGCCGGGTGCGCTGCTGCACCCAGAAGCTGGCCAGCCCGCCGATGCCCAGTGCGGTGACGGTGAGCAGGATCAGGATGATCGCCAGCAGCATCCGCGCCACCGCGCTGTCGCTCTTGAAGTACTCGGTCCGCAGCTCCTGCATGGTGGCGACCTGCTGCTGCACATAGGTGGGGTTGGCGCGCTGCATCGCCGCCGCCGCGCGCGGCAGCGCCTGCGCCAGTTGCCCAGGCGCGCTGCGGATCAGGTAGCCGCCGCCCCAGCCCTCGCTGCTGGCATGGATCTCGGTGAGCAGCGCATCGGCATCGTCGTCGTGGCCGGTGATCTCGCCGCGCAGCGGCGCCATCACCCCGACGATGTCCAGGCGTACCTGCTGGTTGAAGGTGCTGGTGTAGAGCGTACGCCCCAGCGGCGAGGCGCCGGGGAACAGCTTGGCGGCCAGCGACGGGGTGATCAGCGCCGGCAGGCGCCGCTCGATCTCGGCAGGCGCGCCGAATAGGGCCGAGGCGCCGGGCAGCTCCGCATCGCGCAGGTCGCGGCCGGCGACGATGCGGATGCCCAGCGTGCGGTTCAGGCCCTGGCTGCCGAGGAACAGACAGGCACGGGCGACCGGTTGCGTGGCCTGCGGCTGCAGGAACAGCTGCGCCTGCGCCGGCCCCCACAGCGGCGGCGCGCCGAACGCCGCCGCTTCCACGCCGGGCACCGCCTGCAGGATGTCCAGGCTGCGGCCGACGCTGCTGACACTGCCTGGCTCGCCGACCACGCTGATGCTCTGGATGAGGCCGATGTCCTGTTCCATCACCCCGGTCGGGGTCTGCACGCGCTGGTAGGTGCGGGCGATGATGAACACCAGGTTGCACAGCACCGCCAGGGTCAGGGCGATCTGCAGCGCCATCAGCACCACCGCGGCGCGATGGCTGCCCAGCGCGGACAGGATGGGACGCACGGGAGGCAGCGCGGTCATAGCGATTTCACCTGCAGGGCGGGGGCGATGCGCGAGGCACGCCAGGCCGGCCACAGGCCGGCGGCCAGCGCCGACAGCGTGGCCACGGCCAGGGCAATGCCCAGGATCGCGGGATCGGCATGCGCCTGTTGCGCGTAGGCCACCGGTTGCTGGCGCACCAGCCACAGGCCGATCCAGGTCAGCGGGATGCCGAGCAGGCCGCCCAGGCAGCCGATCAGCGCCGATTCGGCCAGGCATTGCGCGAACACCGCGCGGCGGCTGGCGCCGAGCGCGCGGCGCACGCCGATCTCGCCGGCCTTGCGCATGAACTTGGCGACCAGCAGGCCGACCGCATTGAGCAGGCACACCAGCAGCACGCCGAAGGCGATCCAGGTCTGCATGCGCACCGTGGCCGGCACCACCCGCTTGTAGTCCAGCCAGTCGACCAAGCTGCGCAGGCGGGTGTTGGGCGCGCGTTCGAAGCGGCCGAGCTGGCTCTGCTGCGCGCTGTAGGCGTCCAGCGCCGCGCGGTAGCGCCGCACCTGTTCCGGCGTGTCCAGCCGCACCCAGTACTGCACCCAGGTGCACTGCGCCGCCTTGGGGTCGTGCAGGCCCGCCTCGCCGTCCTTGCCCCAGCACTGCATCGGCCCGTAGCCGTAGTCCTGCGGCAGGTCCAGCCAGGTCTCGAACGGCATGTACAGCGCTTCCGGCGGCGTATACGCGCCGGAGTTGAGGTCGTAGAAGCGCGGCTGCGCATTCCAATCGTCGATCACCCCGACCACCCGGAACGGGCGGGTGGCGATGGTCAGGGTCTTGCCGACGCTGTCCGCGCCGCCGAACAGCGCGTCGTTGAGCTTGCGGCTCAGCACCACCACCGGCGCGCGCTGGGTATCGTCATGACGGCTCCAGCCGCTGCCGTAGAGGAAGCGCATGCCGAACATGGCGAACAGGTCGGCGGTGGCGGCGCGGGTGGTGAGCATGCGCAAGGGGCTGTTGGGCACGGTCTGGCGCACCGGCAGCCAGTTCGCGCTGGTCATGGTCTGCGCCGGCGCCGCCTGCGCCCGATACAGCGCGGTGGCGTCCTGCCAGGTCAGTTCGTCCGGCGGCTCGGGGTCGGCGCTGGGCAGGTTGCGCGGACGCGGGTCCACCTGCGGATGGAACAGCGTGGCGCTGCGCCCGGGCAGCGGATCGCCGGAGAGCGTATGCAGCACCGTCAGCATGGTCATCGACGCGCCGATGCCCAGCGCCACGGCCAGCACCATCAGCGCGGTGAGGATGCGGTTGCGGCCGAAGCTGCGCAGTGCCAGGCGGAGGTAGTAAGCGAACATGCGGGCTCCGGGTCAGGCGCTGCGGGTGGCGATGGCGGGGGCGACGGCGGCGGCGCGCAGGGCCGGGCCGAGCACGGCAAGCTGGCCCAGCGCGCACAACAGCAGCGCGCCGACCGGCAGGTAGCTAGCCGGCAGCCGCTCCAGTTCGAATACGTGCATCAGCAATACGTTGCCGCCATAGGCCAGCAGCATGCCCAGCGCCACGCCGGCGCCGACCAGCAGCAGGTTCTCGGTCTGGAAATAGCGCAGGATGTCGCGGCGGGTGGCGCCGAGCGCACGGCGGATGCCGATCTGCTTGGTGCGCTGCTGCACCCAGAAGCTGGCCAGGCCGACGATCCCCAGCGCGGTCACCAGCAGCATCGCGACGATGATCGCGACTAGCAGCCCGGTCATGGCGCGGTCGCTCTGGAAGTATTCCTGGCGCAGGTCGACCAGCGGCTTGCTGTACGCGTTGTCCATCACCGCTTCGGGCACCGCCCGCGCCACCGCGGCGCGCGCCTGCGCCAACACCCGCGGCAGCTCGCGCGGATCGGCACGCAGCACGTAGGTGCCTGAGCGCTCCGCTTCGCGCACCGGGATGACCACCGACCAGTCGCTGCCGATCACGCCGTCTTCGCTGCGGCCTGGATCGGGGCGCGCCAGGTGGTCGAGTGTGCCGATCACGCGGAAATGGCCGCCGGCCCAGAACTCCTTCCCCAGCGGATCCTGGCCCGGCCACAGATGTGCGCCCAGCGCGCGAGTGATCCACACGCTGGCCGCGGTCGGGAGGCCGTTTTTGAGCGGTTGGTAGTCCGCGTCGCCGAAGGTGCGGCCGCTGTCCGGCTGCAGTGCCAGGGCCGCGACAGCGCCGGGACTGACCATGTAGAAATGCGGCACGCCGCCGATCTGGGTGCAGTCCTGGTCCAGGCACAGTCCGTTGTTGTTGGTGGGCGTGGCGAACGGCACGCTGTTGACCACGCCCGCCGCACGTACGCCGGGCGTGCGGCGCACCGCATCCAGCGCGCGGGCGTTGAGGTCGGCATTGTTGCAGTCGTCGCAGCCGGACAGCGACACCAAGCCCAGCGCGGCCTCGTCGATGCCGCTGCGCAGATGCACCAGCTCCATGCGGTTGCCGATCAGGAAGAAGGCGTTGCACAACACGGCGCAGGCCAGCGCCACTTCCAGGGCGATCAGCGTCGCCGCGATGCGGTGGCGCGCCAGCGCGCTCAGGATGGGTTTGATCTGCATCGTCGTGCGCCCCGGTTACAGACTCTTGAGTTGCATGGCCGGCGCGATACCGCTGGCGCGCAGGGCGGGGAACAGGCCGGCCGCGAGGCTGCAGGCGATCGCCAGGGCGAAGGTGCCGGCGAACGTCGCCAGGTCCAGGTGCGCCAGGTCGGCGTAGGCGGTGGGTTGCTGGCGCACGCTCCACAGGCCCAGCAGGGTCAGCAGCCAGCCGCCGGCGCCGCCGATCAGGCCGATCACGCTGGCCTCGGTCAGGCACTGCGCGAAGATCGCGCGGCGCGACGCGCCCAGCGCGCGGCGCACGCCGATCTCGCCACCGCGGCGCAGGAACTTGGCCAGCAGCAGGCCGACGCTGTTGAACAGGCACAGGCCCAGGAACGCCAGCGCCAGCCAGCTCTGCAGGCGCACGTCGCCCGGCACCACGCGGTTGTGCTCCAGCCATTGCGGCAGGGACAGCAGGCGCGCGGTGTCGGCGCGGCCGATGCGCCCGGCGGCGTGCTGCTGCGCGGCGTAGTCGGCCAGCAGCCGGCGGTAGTCGGCGACCTTCGCCGGCGTGTCCAGTTGCACCCACAATTGCAGCCACACGCACGGCGCATCGCGCAGGTCCATTGCGGAATCCACCTTGCTGAAGCAGGTCCATGGCTGGATATGGCCGTCGTTGACCTCCAGGCTGCTGGACAGCGGCATGAAGACGTCCTGCGGCCGTCCATAGAAACTGGCGGTATCGCCATGCGCGAAGCTGCCGCCGGCCAGCGTGTAGAACAGCGGCGAAGGCCGCCACGGCGCCAGCACGCCGACGATGCGTACCGCGGTGCCGCGCACCAGCAGGCTGCGGCCGACGCTGTTGCGTCCGCCGAACAGCTTGGCGTTGAGATCGGCCGAGATCACCGCCACCCGTGCCCTGTCCTCATCGTCGCGCGCCCGCCAGCCACTGCCGTAGGCGAACGGCACCTGGAACATCGGGAAGAAATCGGCCTGGGTCATCAGCAGCTGGGCCATGAACGGCGGGGTGGCGCTGTCCGGCGCGCGCACCTTGATCTCGCTCTCGGCGACCATGGCCTGGCGATCGGCGCGCCCGCGCTTCCACAGGTCCATGGCCGAGGGGTAGTCCAGCTTGTCGTACGGCTTCTGGTTGGCGCCGTTGCCGGGGCGCGGATCGAGTTGCGCGAAGAAGATCTGCTGGCTGCGCCCGGGCAACGGATCGCCGGACAGCAGCCGCATCACCGTCAGCGTGGTCATCGCCGCACCGATGCCCACGGCGATGGAGAGCACCATCAGCGCGGTGAGCACCGGGCTGCGCCGCAGGCTGCGCAACGCTTGCTGGAAGTAGTAGCCGAGCATGCCAGTCTCCGCGCCGTCGCCCTGCCGATCAGCCTGCGGCCGCGGCGTCGTTGCCGCCGTGCGCCAGCACCGGTTCGCGCTGCAGGTCGGTGGCCTGGCCGTCGACGATGTGCACGTTGCGCTGCGCGCGCGCGGCCAGCTCCGGATCGTGGGTGACCATGACGATGGTCGAGCCCTGCGCGTTGATCTCCTCCAGCAGTTCCATCACCCCGCGCGCCATCTGCGAGTCGAGGTTGCCGGTCGGTTCGTCGGCCAGCAGCAGGCGCGGGCTGCCGGCCAGGGCGCGGGCGATCGCCGCGCGCTGCTGCTGGCCGCCGGACAGTTCGGACGGATAGTGCTTCATGCGCGAGCCCAGCCCGACCCGGCCCAGTGCCTCTTCGATGCGCTGCTTGCGCTCGGCCGCGCCCATGCCGCGGTAGCGCAGCGGCACGTCGACGTTGTCGAACAGGTTGAGGTCGGGGATCAGGTTGAAGCCCTGGAAGATGAAACCGATCTTCTGGTTGCGCATGCGCGAGCGCGCATCGTCGTTGAGGTTGCTGACGTCCTGGCCATCGAGCAGGTACTGGCCGCTGGTGAAGGTTTCCAGCAAGCCGGCGATGTTGAGGAAGGTGGTCTTGCCCGAACCCGACGGCCCGGTGACGGCGACGAACTCGCCCTCGCGGACATGCAGGTCCAGCGAGCGCAACGCATGCGTCTCGACCTGTTCGGTGCGGAAGACCTTGGAGACGGAGCGCATTTCGAGCATGGCGTGAGTTCCTGTGGTGGTGGAGCGGGGATTGGGGATTGGGGATGTCGGGATTCGAAAGCGGCGGCCAGGAGAGGAAAACGAGAGGGGGCTTACGAATCCCCATTCCCGATTCCCCAATCCCGGCTCCTAATGCACCGTCACCTGCGGCGCGTCGCCGAACAGGTCGCTGCCGGAGACCACGACCCGGTCGCCCGGCTGCAGGCCAGAGCGCACTTCGACTTCGCCCAGGCTGGTGACGCCCAGTTCGACCGGGCGGCGCACCGCCGAGTCGCCGTCCATGACGTAGGCGTAGCGGCCGCCGGACTGTTCGACGAACGGACCGCGCTCGAGCTTGAGCACGTTCTTGCGGGTATCCAGCAGCACCCGCGCACTCATGCGCTGGCTCTGGCGCAGGCCCGGCGGCTGCTTGTCGGTGAAGCGGATGCGCGCGTTGACCTCGCCGTTGACCACTTCCGGCGACACCGCCGAGATCGCACCGGCGAACGGTTCGCCGGCACCGCTGGTCAACTGCGCCGGCATGCCGATGGCCAGGTCGCGGGCGAAGCTTTCCGGTACCTTGATCTCCAGTTCGAACTTGGACAGATCGACCACGCTCAGCACCGGCGCATTGGCGGCGACATTGGTGTGCTGCGAGACCTGCACCTGGCCGACCTGGCCGTCGAACGGCGAGCGCAGGGTCAGCAGGTCGACCTGGCGCTGCACCTCGGCCACCACCGCGCGCTGGCGCTCGGCGAGCAGGCGCTTGTTGCGCGCGTCCAGCGACGCACCCTGCGCCTGCAGGCCTGAGTCCTTCTGCGCGTGGCTCATCGCGATGTCGGCCTTCTTCAGCGTGTCCTGGGCCTTGGCCAGCTCCACCTGCGGCACCGCGCCGCCTTCGTAGCCGCGCTCGTAGCGCTCCAGGTCGCGGCTGGCGGCCTGCCGCTCGATCTGCGCCTGGTCGATCAGCTTGCTGGCGTTGGCGCGGGCCAGGGTCGCGTCCAGGTCGGCGCGGCCGGCCTCGGCTTCCAGGCCGGCCAGGGTGGCCTCTTCCTGGGCCAGCTTGCTGCGCAGCTCCGGGCTGTCGATCTCGGCCAGTTCCTGGCCCTGCTTGACCACGTCGCCGGCGACCACCTTCAGGGTCACGGTGCCGCCGGAGATGGCGTACAGGGTCGGGCTGTTGGCGGCGATCAGGCGGCCGTCGGCGGAGATGTCGCGGACCAGGTCGCCGCGGGTCACCGTGGCGATGCGCACGCGTTGCGCGTCGAACGAGCGGCTGCCGGCGATCCAGCCGCGTGCGGCGAAGGCAATGCCCAGCAGTACCAGCGCAACGATCAGCCCGGGCCACAGCCAGCGGCGCCAGGCGGCGGAGCGGGGGCGGGCGAGAACCTGGTCCTGGGCGGAGGTGTCACGGATCATCGGACGATCGCAGCGGTGAGGATGGGGACTTCATCGCAGGATGCGTGCCAACTACAAGTCATTGAATTGCATGGGGGCGGGCGGCGCGGACAAGTGTCCGAGTGTCCGCGGACACGTTCGCGGACATAGCGTCCGGCAGCGGACAGGGGCGAGACATTCAGCGGACTTGGCTAGAATGGCGGACTTTTCGTCGGAGGGGCTGGCTATGTGCGGTATCGTCGGTGCGATCGCGGATCGCGATGTGGTTCCGGTCCTGATCGAAGGGCTCAAGCGTCTGGAGTACCGGGGGTATGACTCGGCCGGCATCGCTGCCATCGCCGACGGCGCGGTTCGTCGTGTGCGCCGCACCGGCCGTGTTGTGGAGACCGAGAGCGCCGCGCTGGCCGAGGGCCTGCATGCGCCGCTGGGCATCGGCCACACCCGCTGGGCCACGCACGGCGGCGTCACCGAGGCCAATGCGCACCCGCACGTCAGCCACGGCGACCTGGCCCTGGTCCACAACGGCATCATCGAGAACCACGAACAACAGCGCGAGCGCCTGACTGCGCTGGGCTATGTGTTCGAGTCGCAGACCGACACCGAGGTCATCGCCCACCTGATCCACCACTACATCGACCAGGGTCGCGATCTGCTCGGTGCGTTGCAGGCGGCGGTGAAGGAACTGACCGGCGCCTATGCGGTGGCCGCGGTGAGCAAGTCGCGCCCGGACCTGCTGGTGTGCGCGCGGATGGGCTGCCCGCTGCTGATCGGCCTGGGCGAGGGCGAAAACTTCATCGCCTCCGACGTCTCGGCGGTGATCCAGGCCACGCGCCGGGTGATCTTCCTGGAAGAGGGCGATACCGCCGAACTGCGCCGCGACGGCGTGCAGGTGTACGACGCGCAGGACCAGCCGGTGCAGCGCGAGCCGCACGTGTCCGATGTGTCGCTGGCCTCGCTGGAACTGGGCCCGTACCGGCACTTCATGCAGAAGGAGATCCACGAGCAGCCGCGCGCGCTGGCCGACACGCTGGAGGCGCTGTTCGACGCCGGCGGGTTCGACACCACGCTGTTCGGCAGCAAGGCCGAGGCGCTGCTGGCCGACGTGGACGGCGTGCAGATCCTGGCCTGCGGCACCAGCTACTACGCCGGGCTGACCGCGCGCTACTGGATCGAGGGCATCGCCGGGCTGCCGTGCAGCGTGGAGATCGCCAGCGAGTACCGCTACCGCGACGCTTGCGCCAATCCGCGGCAGCTGATCGTGACCATTTCCCAGTCCGGCGAAACCCTGGACACGATGGAGGCGCTCAAGTACGCCAAGTCGCTGGGCCACGCCAAGACCCTGTCGATCTGCAACGTGCCCGAGAGCGCCATCCCGCGCGCCAGCGCGATGGTGCTGTACACCCGCGCCGGCGCCGAGGTCGGCGTGGCCTCGACCAAGGCCTTCACCACGCAGCTGGCGGCGCTGTTCCAGCTCACCTGCGTGCTGGCCAAGCGCCGCGGGCGGCTGAGTGCCGAGCAGGAGGCCGAGTACCTGGAGCAGTTGCGCTACCTGCCCGGCAGCGTGCAGCACGTGCTCAACCTGGAGCCGCAGATCGCGGTATGGGCCGAGCGCTTCGCCGACAAGCACAACGCGCTGTTCCTCGGCCGTGGCCTGCATTACCCGATCGCCCTGGAGGGCGCGCTCAAGCTCAAGGAAATCACCTACATCCACGCCGAGGGCTACCCGGCCGGCGAGCTCAAGCACGGCCCGCTGGCGCTGGTCGACGCCAACATGCCGGTGGTGGTGATCGCGCCCAACGACACCCTGCTGGAGAAGGTGAAATCCAACATGCAGGAAGTGCGCGCACGCGGCGGCGAGCTGTTCGTGTTCGCCGACCAGGACAGCAACTTCAACGAATCCGAGGGCGTGCACGTGATCCGCACGCCGCGCCACGCCGGTGTGCTCAGCCCGGTGCTGCACACCGTGCCGGTGCAATTGCTGGCCTACCACACCGCGCTGGCGCGCGGCACCGACGTGGACAAGCCGCGCAATCTGGCCAAGTCGGTGACGGTGGAGTAAACGCGTCCAGGGACGTTCGGCGCGCCAGCGATGGCGGGCGTGCGCGGGCCGCCATGACGGTGCGATGCGGACGGGAAGCGCTGTGGCGATGTCCGCCGTAGCGCCACCGGAGGTCGCTGGCGGCTACGTGGCGACGCCGTTGAAGAAGTCGACCAGGCTCTGCGGCGCGGCGTCGTCGAAGAACAGGGTGAGATTGCGCTGGGATTCGCGGGCGAACGGCGCGCTGCGGGCGAACAGTCGGGTTTCGTACGTGGCCAGCGCGGCCTCGATCGCGCCGGGATACGCGGCGATGGCCTTGCCCAGCTCGGCACCGTCGTAGAGCGCGAGGTTGGCGCCTTCGCCGGCGAACGGCGACATCAGGTGCGCCGCGTCGCCGAGCAGGGTCACGCCGGGGACGCGCTCCCATTGGTGCTCGACCGGCAAGGCATGGATCGGGCGCAGCACCGGCGGCGTGTCGCTGGCGGTGATCAACGCCGTCAGCGCCGGCGCCCAACCGGTGAACTCCGCGGCAATGCGCGCCATCGCGCTCGCCGGCACGGCGACGTCGATGCCGTCGAACCACGCCTGCGGCCTGACCAGCGACACATACGCATGCAGCGTGCCGTCGGCATAGCGGTGCGCGAACAGGCCCTTGCCCGGTGCGACCGCCATCAGCGTTCCGTGGCCGACCAGTTGCGCGCTGGCCGGATGCCGGGTGTCGGCCTCCAACAGGCGGGTCTCGACGAACGTGGTGCCGCTGTAGGCGGGCACGGCAGCGGACAGCAATGGCCGCACCTTCGACCAGGCGCCGTCCGCACCGACCAGCAGATCGGTGGTCACCGTGGCGCCATCACTGAAGCGCAATAGATGCCGCCCATCGGCGAGCGGCGACACATCGGCGAGTTTGCAGCCCCAGCGCACCGCGCCGGCGGGGAGGGCGTCGAGCAGCAGGCGGCGCAACTGCCCGCGATCCACCTCCGGCCGGTTGCCGGCGCCGAGGTCCGGCCGCTCGATCAGGAGGGTGCCATCGCGGTCGACGACCCGTTTCGCATCCGCGCCGGGCAGCACCAGCGCGCGGAACTGCGGGTAGAGCCCGGCGTCCTTGAGCGCCAGCTGGCCGTTGTAGTCGTGGATGTCGAGCAGGCCGCCCTGCGGGCGCGCATCGGCCGATGCCTCGGCTTCGTAGAGGGCTGCGGCGATGCCGTGGAGGTGCAGCACGCGGGCGAGCGCGAGCCCGCCGAGTCCGGCACCGATGATTGCGATGGGAGTGTGCATGGTGCCTCGATGACGGGTGGGCGCGACCAACCCCGCTGCGCCGAGCTGGATGGAATGGCGTTCCATCATCTTGGAATGGCGTTCCATCCATGTCAAGATCGGCCATGACCAAGACACGACGCAATCAGCCCCGCCGTGACGCCGCACTGTCGCGCGAGCAGATCGTGGAGGCGGCGATCGCCCTGCTCGATCGCGACGGCGAGGCTGGGCTGACCTTCCGCGCCTTGTCCGAACGGCTCGCCACCGGGCCAGGCGCGCTCTACGGACATATCGCTGACAAGCGCGATCTGCTGACGACCGCCTGCGACGCGGTCATCGCGCGCAGCCTGCCGGCGGCACCGGCCGGCGCCACGCCGCAGGCCGCCATCCGCACGCTGGCCCTGGCCATGTTCGACACGATCGATGCGCATCCCTGGATCGGGTCGGCCCTGTGGCAGGCGCCGGGACAGTTGCCGATCGTGCGCATCATCGAAGGCCTTGGCCGGCCGCTGCGTGCGCTTGGTGTGGCCGACACGGCGCAGTGGGAGGCGGTGTCCGCTCTGCTCAACTACATGCTGGGCGTAAGCGGACAGAACGCGGCCAATACGCAACTGGCGCTCACCCAGGGCCTTGTCCGCGACGCGACACTGGCCGCAATGGCGAGCACGTGGTCGCGGCTCGATCCGGTCGCGTATCCCTTCGTGCGCAGCATGGCCGGCGCACTGCAGACGCACGACGACCGCGTGGACTTCATCGCCGGGATCGACCTGATCCTTGCCGGCATCGTGGCGCAGGGCGGCGCGCAGGTGGCCGGCGGCGCGCGCAAAAAGCCCCGTCATTCCTGAGCGGTCCTGCAGGGACGCGCCTGCTGCTGGCACGCACGCCGCGCACGTCGCGCACGCTACGCACGTCGCCGCGTCGCGCTGTTGTCTGCGCAGTTAAGTCTGTGCAGGCAGCGCCGTCGGCCTGGCGCGATTCATTGCCCGGAATGACGTGGCCAGGCCACGGTGTCGGTGCGTCCAGCATCGGTCGCCAGGTGGTGTCGCCGAGGAGGCGGAGGCACATCGCGCTTCGTCCGGTTCTGATGCGCGCGCGGCGCCGCCGGTCCATGCGGCGAACGCTGGCGCCTGTGGGCAAGCCGCGTAACCGGGCCACGTCGGTGACGGTGGAGTAAGGCGCCGCAGCGGCACCGCCTTGGCAGACGGCGTGGTCGGCTGCCAGCGCACTGGCCCGGGTTATGCATAAGCTTCCTGCGAGGGTTCCCACCACGCAGGAGGACGTATGTACGAGTCTTTCAGACAGGGGGCGCCGGCCGAGGTGTGGCAGGCGCTGGTGCACGAGGCCGGGCAGCGCCTGGGCCGGCCGCTGGACGAATCGCGCGAGCACTATCTGGTGTTCGTGCTGCTGCGCTACCAGCGCGACGCGCAATTGCTGGCGCGCATCCAGGCGCTGGCCTGGCTGCATGCGCAGGAGCAGGTCGGACGCACGCGCGCCGACGCGTTGCGCGAGGTCGGCGACGGTTGCCTGCTGATCGCCGGGCTGTTTCCCGGCGTGGCGGAACGGCGCCGGGTCAGCGTCGACTACTTCATCGATCTCGGCCGCGGCGCCTATGCCGAAGTCGCCGAGACCCGGGACAGCGACGCCGGGCTGTTCGCGCAACTGGCGCGCAGCTACCGCGAACTGGTCGGCACGCTGGGCGCGCTGCGCCCGCCACGGCACGAGGTGGCGGCGTTGCAGGCGGCCCTGCACGCGTGAGCGGTGGCGAGGCACGTCGGACGTCCTTCGCCGTTCATGCGTGATGCGCTGTGGCCCGGCCCCGTCTCGGCGTCTCGTAGGAGCGGCTTCAGCCGCGACGGGCTTTCCCGGTAACGCCCCTCGCGGCTGAAGCCGCTCCTACAAAGGCACGTCTTCGTTGTTCGTGCCTGGATGGTGGCGATGGGCGCACATGCAGCTGGGGCACCGCGAACGCCGGTCTAGCGGCGGTGCCGTGTTTCGCCAAGGCGGCGCGTCTTCTGCGCCGCCGTTCGCCATGTGCTACGGCGCGCCGCCGTGGCTCAGAACCAGAATCGCAGGCCGGCGACCCAGCGCGTCTCGCGTGTTGCCTCAGCTGCGGCGCGACGCTGGTCGGCGGTGTCGCCGAAGCTGCACACGTGCTCCACGCCGACATACGGCGCGAACCGGCGCGTGACCTCGTAGCGTAGGCGCAAGCCGCCCTCCACGGTGGTCAGGCCGCTGCCGGTGCGGTGCGCCGGATCGTCGCGCGCGGCCAGTTCCGCTTCCAGTTTTGGCTGCAGGATCAGGCGATTGGTCAGCAGCACGTCGTACTCGCCTTCCAGGTGCAGGCTGGCATGGCCGCCTTCGCCGACGTAGAGCATGGCCGACACCTCGAACTTGTACGGCGCCATGCCTTGCACGCCGAACGCGGCAGAGGTCCGCGCGTGGCCCGGCGCGAACGTCCGCCTGCCGCCGATCAGCACGTCCCACCAGGGCGAGATCGCGCGGCCATAGGCCAGTTCCAGCGAGGACGCCGTGGTGCGGCCGCCCTCGCGTTCGCCGTCGCTGCGCAGCCATAGCCGGTCGATGTCGCCGCCGTACCAGCCGCGCGCTTCCCAGGCCTGGCCGCTGCCATGGGCGTTGTCCCAGCCCTCCAGGCGATCGGCCAGCAAATAGCCGGTGCGCGCGGTGCCGTGCGCCATGCCGTGGTCGCGCAGCACCGGGAACGCGGCCGCACGGTCGGCCGCGGTGATCGGCGGGATCGGCTCGCGCGTCAACGGCGTGTTGGCGCTCGCGGGACAGTGGCACGCGGTCGCTGTCGGGGCAGGCGCCGAGGGCATCGCGTGGTCCATGCCGTCGTGATGCATGCCGTCGTGCGCGGAGTGCGCGTGTTCGCTGTGATCGCCCTGCGACGCCGGCGCGGCCGCGTGGTCCATCGTGGCGTGGTCCATGTGCGCGTGCGACATGGCGTCGGCGTGCTCTGCCGTGGTCTGCGTGGCAGACGCGCCTTGCATGGCCGGCACGTGCGCGGCATGCCCCATGGCTGCGTGGTCCATGGCGCCATGCATTGCCGTGTCGGGCTGCGCTGCCGCCGCGTCCGCCATGGGCACGGCGGCAGCGGACGCAGGGCAGGCGCAGCGCGCGGCAGCTGCGTCGGCGCCGGTGTCGGCAGCATGGGCATGCTGCGCCTGCGCTGCGGCGTGCGCCAACAGCAGCGCCAGGCCGGTGGCATGGGCGAGCGGAGCGAGGCGCGAGCGGCTCATGCGTCCACCCGCACTTCGCGCATCATGCCGCCGTCCATGTGATACAGCAGATGACAGTGGTAGGCCCAGCGCCCCAGCGCGTCGGCGCGCACGCGGTAGCTGCGGCGCGTGCCCGGCGGCATGTCCACGGTGTGCTTGCGCACCTGGAAGCGGCCGGCGGCGTCCTCCACGTCGCTCCACATGCCGTGCAGGTGGATCGGGTGCTGCATCATCGTGTCGTTGACCAGCACGATGCGCAGGCGCTCGCCGTAGTTGAGCCGCAACGGTTCGGCGCTGGCGAAGGGAACGCCGTCGAAGGACCAGGCGAACTTCTCCATGTTGCCGGTCAGGTGCAGCTGGATCTCGCGTCCCGGCTCGCGTCCGTCCGGATCCTCGAACAGGCTGTGCAGGTCGGCATAGGTCAGCACGCGGCGGCCGTTGTCGCGCAGGCCGATGCCCGGATCGTCCAGTCGCGGCGCGGTGGCGGAGGACTGCATGTCCACCAGCGGATTGCCGCGTTCGCTGCGTGGATGCGCAGGTGCGGCGGCAGCGCCTGCAGTTGCGTGCGCGGCGTGCTCCATGCCCGGCATGCCGGCCATGTGCATGCTCGCGCCGCAGCTGCCCTCCATGCCGTGCATGGCCGTGCCCGCGCCGTGCTCCATGCCGGCGTGCCCGGCCATCGCGTGGCCCATGTCCTGCATGCGCAGCAGTGGGCGTGGATCGTTCGCCGGCACCGGCGCCTGCAGCCCGTCGCGCACGGCCAGGGTGCCGCGGGCGTGGCCGGTGCGGCCCATGTCCTGGGCGAACACCGTATAGGCGTCCTGGCCGCTGGGTTCGACCAGCACGTCGTAGGTTTCGGCCGCGGCGATGCGGAACTCGTCCACGCTCACCGGATGCACGTACTGGCCGTCGGCGGCGACCACGGTCATCTTCAGCCCGGGGATGCGCACGTCGAAGTAGCTCATGCTGGAGGCGTTGATGAAGCGCAGCAGCACCTTCTCGCCGGGGCGGAACAGCCCGGTCCAGTTGCCGGCCGGGGTCATACCGTTGAGCAGGTAGGTGTAGGTGTTGCCGTTGACGTCGGACAGGTCGCTGGGGGTCATGCGCATGCGCCCCCACATGCCGCGGTCGGCGAGGGTGGCGCGCAGCCCGTCCTGCCGCGCGTCGCGCAGGAAATCGCCGACGGTGCGCTGGTACAGGTTGTCGTAGGACGGCATCTGCTTCAGCCGCCGGAACAGCGCGGCCGGGTCCAGGTCGGTCCAGTCCGACAGCAGTAGCACGTGCTCGCGGTCGTAGCGGTACGGCGGCGGGTCGCGCGGGTCGATCACGATGGCGCCGTACAGCCCGGCCTGCTCCTGGTGCAGCGAATGGCTGTGGTACCAGTAGGTGCCGGACTGGCGCAGGGCGAAACGGTACTGGTAGGTCTCGCCCGGATAGATGCCGTCGAAGCTCATGCCCGGTACGCCGTCCATGTTGGCCGGCAGCAGCAGGCCGTGCCAGTGCACCGAGGTCTGGGTGTGGCCGGGCAGGCGATTGGCCACGCGGATGGTCACGGTGTCGCCTTCGCGCCAGCGCAGCATCGGTGCGGGCACGCTGCCGTTGACGGCGATGGCGGGGCGCTCGCGCCCGGTGAAGTTGACCCGGGTGCTGCCGATGCTCAGGTCCAGGTCGGTGCCGTGCAGCACATAGGGCGCGGCGCCGTTGCGGGCGAGCGCGCTGGCCTGTGCGCTGCGCAGCGGCAGCCCGCTGAGGCTGGCGGCGCCCAGCGCCAGCCCGGTGACGAAGCGGCGCCGCGACGGCAGCGCCGGCAGGCCGGAAGAAGATGCGTTCATGTGTCAGGTCCATAAGCGGATGCGATGTGCCGCGCAGCGCCGACGGGGCGCTGCAGGCACGGACGCGGCAGCGTCTGTGCGCCGCCGCCAGGAGACCGCCCGTGGGGCGGCCGCGCGCGCTCAGGCGCTGGGAGGGCGTTCCAACCGCGGCAGGCCGGGCGCACCGTGCGCGGCCTGGGAAGCGGCGGCGACCAGGGTGCGGGGCATGCGCGGCAGTGCCAGCGGCATCGCCAGCAGGGCCGGCAACGGTTGCGCATGCGGACATTGGCAGCCCGCCATGCCGCCGCAGCCGCCGTGCTTGCCGGCATGGTCGTGGCAGGGGCCGTCGTGATCCGCCGGTGGCGGTGGCGGCGCGTCGTGGCAGGGCATCGCCGCATGCGCCGGCGCCGCGCTGGCCATCGTGGCAGCCGTGTCGTGCGTCGAGGGGCCGTGCGTCGCCATGCCCGGCATCGCCATGGCGGCCGCGGTGCCGTTGAGCAGCAGGCTCAGGCACAGCAACAGGCGCATCAGGACGGCGAAGGTCGGCACAGGCGGCGGGGTGACGGCGGGAAGCGCAGAGGATACCGAAGCCGGCGTGGGCGGCAAGCGACTGCCGCGCGGGAAGGCTTGACTCTGGACCCGACTCCAGGGAGTAGGGTGTGCGCATGCGATCCGATCCCGCCACCGTCCGCTTCACCATCGGCGCGCTCGCCCGCCAGGCCGACGTCGCCATCGATACCGTGCGCTACTACGAGCGCCAGGGGCTGCTGCCGCCCGCCCCGCGCCGCGCCTCCGGCTACCGCGAGTACGACGCCGCGGCGGTGCAGCGGGTGCGCTTCATCCGCCGCGCCAAGGAACTGGGCTTTTCGCTGGAGGAGATCGGCGAGCTGCTGGCGCTGCAGGACGATCGCGTGCACGGCGTGGAGGGCATCAAGCAGCGCGCCAGCGCGCGCCTGCAGGCGCTGGACCGGCGCATCGCCGAACTGACCGAGATGCGCGACACCCTGGCGATGCTGGTCGAGGAGTGTCCCGGCCGCGGTGCGCCGGACGCCTGCCCGATCCTGGGCGACATCCGCGGCGATGCCGCCGGCGAGCCGCCGCGATGAGCGCGGACCGCGCCACCGCCTCGTTGACCTTGCCGGTGCAGGGCATGACCTGCGCTGCCTGCGCGGCCGGCGTGGAGAAGGCGTTGCAGCGCCTGCCCGGGGTCGCGGCGCAGGCCAGCTATGCCGGGGCGCGCGTGCAGGTCGACTATGACCCGCAGCAAGTGGACCTGCCGACACTGTTGCAGCGCATCCAGCAGGCCGGCTACAGCGTGCCGACCCAGACCCTGACCCTGGAACTCAGCGGCCTGCACTGCGCCTCCTGCGTGGCGTCGATCGATGCGGTGCTGGCGAAGACCCCGGGCGTGCTCGCCGGCCACGCCAACCTGGCCTCGGCCAAGGCGCGGGTGGAGATCGTGAACGGTGCGGTCGCGCCGGCGGAGCTGATCACGCGGATCGCCCGTGCGGGATTCGGCGCGCGCGTCGCGCAGGCCATGGACCCCGAGCAGCTGGCCGAGCGCGACCGCAGCGAGCGCCGCGCCTGGCGGCGCGAGCTGGGAATGTTCGCAGCGGCGGTGCTGCTGACCCTGCCGTTCTGGGGGCAGATGCTCGGCATGCTGGATGGCGACGCCCTGCGCGGTGCGCATGCCGAGCCGCTGCCGCGCTGGCTGCAGTGGCTGCTGGCGACACCGGTGCAGTGCTGGATCGGCGCGCGCTTCTACCGTGCAGGCTATCGCGCCCTGCGCAACGGCAGCGCCAACATGGACGTGCTGGTCGCGCTGGGCACCGGCATGGCCTATCTGTACAGCGCCGTGGTCACCGTGGCCGGCCTGCACGACCAGCACGTGTACTTCGAGGCCAGCACCAGCGTCATCACCCTGGTGTTGCTCGGGCGCCTGCTCGAGGCCCGTGCCAAGCGCCGCACCACCGCGGCGGTGCGCGCGCTGCTCGACCTGGCGCCGACCACTGCGCGGGTCGAGCGCGACGGCGTCATCGTGGAGGTGGATGCGGCGGAACTGGCGGTCGGCGATGTGTTCGTGGTCGCTGCCGGCGAGCGCGTGCCGGTCGACGGCGAGGTGCTCGACGGCCACTCCAGCGTGGACGAGGCGATGCTCTCCGGCGAGGCGCTGCCGGTGGCCAAGGCACCGGGTAGCCGCCTGCATGCGGCCACGGTCAACCAGCTCGGCCTGTTGCGCGCGCGGGCCACCGGTGTCGGTGCGGACACCCTGTTGGCGCAGATCGTGCGCATGGTCGATGCCGCGCAAGGCTCGCGCGCGCCGATCCAGCGCCTGGTCGATCGCATCGCCGCGGTGTTCGTGCCGGCGGTGCTGGCCATCGCCGCGATCACCCTGGGCGCGACCTGGGCGCTGGGCGGCAGCTTCGCCGACGCCCTGGTGCACGCGGTGGCGGTGCTGGTGATCGCCTGCCCGTGCGCCCTGGGCCTGGCCACGCCGACCGCGATCATGGTCGGCACCGGCGTCGGCGCGCGCGCCGGCATCCTGATCCGCGACGCCGAGGTGCTGGAACGCGCCCGTGCGCTGACCGCGCTGGTGGTCGACAAGACCGGCACCCTGACCCTGGGCCAGCCGCAGGTGACCGCGGTGCTGGTCGCCGACGAGGCCGAGGCCGCGCCGCTGTTGCGCCTGGCCGCGGCGCTGGAAACCGGCTCGGCGCATCCGCTGGCGCGCGCCATCGTGCAGCGCGCCGCCGACCTGGGCGTGCGCGCGGCCGTGCCGGCGCCGCTGGCCGAGGCAGTGCAGACGCTGCCGGGGCAGGGCGTGCGCGGCCGCGTGGACGGGCGCGAGGTCGTGCTGGGGGCGCTGGCGTGGCTCGATGGCCTGGTCGCCGTGCCGGCCGACCCGCCGCTGCGCCGCCAGGCCGAGGCGGCGCAGGCGCAGGGCCAGAGCGTGGTCGGGGTGGCGGTGGACGGCGCCGTGGCCGGCTACATCGCCATCGCCGATCCGCTGCGCGAGGACGCCGCCGAGGCGGTGGCGTTGCTGCAGGCGCGCGGTATCGCCGTGACCATGCTCAGCGGCGACAACCGCCATGCGGCGCAGGCGGTGGCCGCGCGGCTCGGTATCGAGCAGGTGCAGGCCGAGGTGCTGCCGCAGGACAAAGCCGCGCATGTGCGCCAGCTGCAGGCCGTGCCGGGCGCGCACGTCGGGATGGTCGGCGACGGCATCAACGATGCCCCGGCGCTGGCCGCGGCCGACGTCAGTTTCGCCATCGGCAGCGGTTCGGACATCGCCATCGAGGCGGCCGACGTGGTGCTGATGCACGGCGACCTGGCCGGCGTCGCCGCCGCCATCGACCTGTCCGCGGCGACCGTGCGCAAGATCCGCCAGAACCTGTTCTTCGCCTTCGTCTTCAACGGCCTGGGCATCCCGCTGGCCGCGTTCGGCCTGCTCAACCCGGTGATCGCCGGCGCGGCGATGGCGCTGAGTTCGGTCTCGGTGCTGGGCAACGCGCTGCTGCTGAATCGCTGGCGTGCGCAGTGAGCGCGTGTTCGATTTCTTCACTTTGGAGCCTGACATGCAACATCTCGATCTCCTCGTCCACGGCATGAGTTGCGGCGGCTGCAGCGCGCGGCTGCAGCGGGTGCTGGACGCCTGCCCGGGCGTGAGCGCCAGCACGGTGGTGCTGGAGGGCGGGCGCGTGGGCATCGACTACGACCCCGCGCGCATCGACGTGGCCGCGCTGGAGCAGGCGATCGCCGACGCCGGTTTCAGCGTGGCCGCCGGCTGAGCGCCGCCCCGGCGCCGTGCCACGCCGGGTGAACGCCGGCGTGGCGGCCACGGTCGCGCATGACCCGGGCGCGTGCCGGGCGTGTATCGTGGGCGCGGTTTCTCCGCTCCCGCACCGCCATGACCCATCGCGCTTGGGTGGCCGCCGCCATCCAGAAGATCGAAGCCGACTTCAATCGCTCGGCCGACACCCATCTGATCCCGCTGGACCTGCCCGGTTTCCCCGGCATCGACCTGTATTTCAAGGACGAATCCAGCCATCCCACCGGCAGCCTCAAGCATCGCCTGGCGCGCTCGCTGTTCCTGTACGCGCTGGCCAACGGCTGGCTGCGCGAGGGGCGGCCGGTGATCGAGGCCTCCAGCGGCTCCACGGCGGTGTCCGAGGCGTACTTCGCGCGCCTGCTGGGGCTGCCGTTCATCGCGGTGATGCCGGCGACGACCTCGCCGGAAAAGATCGCCGCGATCGAGTTCCAGGGCGGGCGCTGCCATCTGGTCGGGCGCGCCTGCGACCTGCATGCCGATTCGGTGCAGCTGGCGCGCGAGACCGGCGGCCATTTCATGGACCAGTTCCTCTACGCCGAACGCGCCACCGACTGGCGCGCCAACAACAACATCGCCGAATCGATCTTCCGGCAGATGCAGGAGGAGCCGCATCCGATCCCGGCCTGGATCGTGTGCAGCCCCGGCACCGGCGGCACCGCGGCCACGCTCGGGCGCTACGTACGCTACCGGCGCCATCCCACCCGCATCCTGTGCGCGGACCCGGAGGTGTCGCTGTTCTTCGACGGCTACCGCGAGGCGCTGGCCGGGCGCGACTACGCCGGCCTGGAAAGCACCGGCGGCTCGCGCATCGAAGGCATCGGCCGGCCGCGGGTGGAGCCGAGCTTCATCCCCAGCTGCGTGGATGCGATGGTCAAGGTGCCCGACGCGCTGAGCCTGGCGGCGATGCGCTACGTCAGCGCGCGCCTGGGCCGGCGCGTGGGCGGCTCCACCGGCACCAACTTCGTCGGCGTGCTGCAGGCGGCCACGCGCATGCGCGAGCAGGGCCGCAGCGGCGCCATCGTCACCATCCTGTGCGACAGCGGCGAGCGCTACGTGCACAGCTACTACCGGCCGCAGTGGTACGCCGAGCACGGCATCGATGTGGACCAGGCCGATGCGCAGCTGGCCGCGGCGGTGGCCGGCGCCGGGTTGCCGCCGCTGCCTTGTGCCGCGCTGGACTGACCGCCATCTCACTGCCATGGCCGGCGCCGCCGACCTTCCTTCCGTGACCGAGACTTCCGCGATGACCAATCCCCTGCTCGATTTTTCCGGCCTGCCGCGCTTCGATGCGATCCAGCCCGAGCACATCGGCCCGGCGATCGACACCCTGCTGGCGCAGGCCGAGGCTGCGGTGGCCACCGCCGAGACCGTGGCGCCGGTGCGTTGGGACAACTTCGTGGCGCCGCTGGACGACGCCACCGAGCGCCTGTGGCGCGCCTGGGGCCAGGTAGGCCACCTGCAGGCGGTGGTCAACACGCCGGCGCTGCGCGAGGCCTACAACGCCAACCTGCCCAAGGTGACGCGCTTCTCCAGCGCGCTGGGGCAGAACCTGGCGCTGTTCGCGCAGTACCGCACGCTGGCGCATTCGCCGGAGGCGGCCACGCTCGGCCCGGCGCAGCGCAAGGTGCTGGACAACGCGCTGCGCGATTTCCGCCTGGGCGGCGCCGAACTGGGCGAGGCCGACAAGCAGCGCTTCGCCGCGATCCAGGAAGAACTGTCGGCGCTGTCGGCCAAGTTCTCGCAGAACGTGCTCGATGCCACCGACGCGTGGTCGCTGTTGATCGACGACGAGGCGCGCCTGGCCGGCCTGCCCGAGGACAGCATTGCCGCCGCGCGCGCAGCGGCCGAACGCGATGGCAAGGCGGGCTGGAAGCTGACCCTGCAGATGCCCTGCTACCTGCCGGTGCAGATGTACGCCGAGGATCGCGCGCTGCGCGAGACGCTGTACCGCGCCAACGCGATCCGCGCCTCGGAGTTCGGCGATGCGGCGCTGGACAACAGCGCGGCGATCGGTCGCATCCTCGCCTTGCGTGGCGAACTGGCGGCGCTGCTCGGCTTCGCCAGCTACGCCGAGTATTCGCTGGCCACGAAGATGGCGCAGGATCCCGCACAGGTGCTGGCGTTCCTGCACGATCTGGCCGTACGCGCCAAGCCCTACGCGCAGCGCGACCGCGCCGAGCTGGAGGCATTCGCGCGCGAGCATCTGGGCCTGGACACGCTGGAAGCCTGGGACCTGGCCTATGCCGGCGAGAAGCTCAAGCAGGCGCGCTACAGCTTCTCCGAGCAGGAAGTGAAGCGCTACTTCACCGAGCCCAAGGTGCTGGACGGCCTGTTCGGCCTGATCCACGACCTGTACGGCTTGCGCGTGGAGGCCGACAGCGCGCCGGTGTGGCATCCGGACGTGCGTTTCTTCCGCCTGAGCGACGCGCAGGGGCGCCTGGTCGGGCAGTTCTATCTGGACCTGTACGCGCGCGAAGGCAAGCGTGGCGGCGCCTGGATGGACGATTGCCGCAATCGCCGCGAGCGCGCCGACGGCGTGCAGACCCCGCTGGTGTACCTGGTGTGCAACTTCGGCCGCGGCAGCGACGGCAAGCCGGCCACCTTCACCCACAACGAAGTCACCACCCTGTTCCATGAGATGGGCCACGGCCTGCACCAGTTGCTGACCCAGGTCGGCGAACTGGGCGTGGCCGGCATCAACGGCGTGGAATGGGATGCGGTGGAACTGCCCAGCCAGTTCATGGAGAACTTCTGCTGGGAATGGCCGCGCCTGCAGGCGATGACCGCCCACGTGGACAGCGGCGAGCCGCTGCCGCGCGCGCTGTTCGACAAGATGCTGGCGGCGAAGAACTACCAGAGCGGCATGTTCACCGTGCGCCAGCTCGAGTTCGCGCTGTTCGACATGCAGTTGCACCACGGCTTCGATGCGCAGACCGACAGCGTGCTGCAGTTGCTCGAGCGCGTGCGCGACGAAGTGGCGGTGAACCGGCCGCCGGCCTGGAATCGCTTCCCGCACCAGTTCAGCCACATCTTCGCCGGCGGCTATGCGGCCGGCTACTACAGCTACAAATGGGCCGAGGTGCTCAGCGCCGACGCCTATGCGGCGTTCGAGGAAGCGCCCGACCAGTTGCCCGCCACCGGTGCGCGCTTCCTGCGCGAGATCCTCTCGCGCGGCGGCAGCCGTCCGGCGCTGGAGAACTTCACCGCCTTCCGTGGCCGCGGGCCGGAGCTGGAGGCGCTGCTGCGGCACAGCGGCATGGCGGGGTAAGCGGGGATTCGGGAGTTGGGATTGGGGATTTGTAATTTTTCGCGAGTGCATGGCATTCCTCGCGCTTCTGGCTTTGTTGTAGGAACGGCTTCAGCCGCGACGGGGCATTACCGGTAACGCCTGTCGCCGCCGAAGCCGCTCCTACAGAAAATCGCTTGCCAATGATCTGGCTCCGCACAGCACGCTGCCGCCCCCAATCCCCAATCCCCAATCCCCAATCCCCAATCCCCAATCCCCAATCCCCAATCCCCGCTTTCAACAGCCACAGGCTGGTCATCCCCAATCCCCAATCCCGGCTCCTCTGTGCTAGAACAAAGCGCAGCGGCACGGCGATCTTCGTCGCCGCAATCGCGGCGCAGGACACTGCCGCACTGCACAAGGAGGACCGCATGAAGCGAGCAGGGTGGTGGACGCCGTTGCTGTTGGGCATGGCCGCGCCGGCGTTGGCGCAGGATGGCAGCGGCACGGTGCGCATCGGCGCCAGCCTGCGTGCCGGCCCCGCACCGGAGTATCCGCGCGTGGCCACCCCGGTCACCGACGAGGCGTTGCGGGTACATGGCTGCACCCGCGACTGGGCCTGGTGCGATGTCAGTTGGCGCGAGAAACGCGGCTGGCTGCCGGCCGGCGCGATCGACTTCAACGCCCAGGAACAGGGCGTTGCACCCGGCGTGCCCACGGTCGGCTTTGCGCTGGACCGCTATTGGGACACGCACTATCGCGGTCAGCCGTGGGCGCGCGAACGCGCGCGCTATCGATCGCTCGAAAGTACCGCGACCGCGGCCGGCCCGGCGCAGATTCCGGCCCCGCTGCAGCGCCAGTTGGCGCCGCAATGGCGGGCGCCACCACCGCGGCCTGCCTCCGCGTCCGAAGCCGTGAGCGCCACGCCGCAATGGACGCCGCCTGGCGAGCAGATGCATCGGATCCCGCCGCCGGACGCGCTCAATCCCCGCTACAACAAGGAACTGGCGAAGGAGTTGCAACGCCAGGACGACGACCGCCGCCAGCGCGAAGCGATGGGCCTGACGCCCGTGCCGCCGCCTGAGTCCGCGCCGTCGGCATCGCCGTCCTGGCCGCCGTCGCCGGCGACGATCCAATGGGTCGAGCGGCATCCGCCGAAGCCGAGTTCGCCACCACCACCACCACCACCGCCTCCGCCACCGCCACCGCCACCGCCTTCAGCGCCACCGGCCAAGCCGGAAGCGCACAAGGACGATAGCGCCGGGCGCCAAGACGTCAGGCAACTGGAGCGTTGACGCGCGGCGCGATGCCGTTGCCGGCACCGTGCATGCGTGGCCCGGCTCAGGCCTTGGCGAACACCAGCGCGGCGTTGGTGCCGCCGAAGCCGAAGCTGTTGGACATCACCGTGCGCAACGCGGCGTCGCGGCTTTCGCGCACGATCGGGAAACCCTCCGCGCGCGGATCCAGCGTGTCGATGTTGGCCGAGCCGGCGATGAAGCCGTCACGCAGCATCAGCAGGCAGTAGATCGCCTCGTGCACGCTGGCTGCGCCCAGCGAATGCCCGGACAGCGCCTTGGTCGAGGACAGCGGCGGTACCGCATCGCCGAACACCGCGCGCACCGCATCCAGCTCGGTGACATCGCCCAGCGGGGTCGAGGTGCCGTGGGTGTTGAGATAGTCGATCGGCGCATCCACGCCCTGCAGCGCCATGCGCATGCAGCGCACCGCGCCTTCGCCGGACGGGGCGACCATGTCGGCGCCGTCGGAGGTCACGCCGTAGCCGACCAGTTCGGCATGGATGCGCGCCCCGCGCGCCACCGCGCGCTCGTAGTCCTCCAGCACCAGCATGCCGCCGCCGCCGGCGATGACGAAGCCGTCGCGCGCGGCATCGTAGGGCCGCGACGCCACCGCCGGCGTGTCGTTGAAGCCGGTGGACAGCGCGCCCATCGCGTCGAACATCAGGCTCATGGTCCAGTCCAGCTCTTCGCCGCCGCCGGCGAACATCACATCCTGCTGGCCGTGGCGGATCAGGTCCGCCGCCGCGCCGATGCAGTGCGCCGAGGTCGCGCAGGCCGCCGACAGCGAGTAGCTCACGCCCTTGATCTTGAACGCGGTGGCCAGGCTCGCCGACACCGCCGAACACATCGTGCGCGGCACCATGTACGGGCCGACCTTGCGCACGCCGCGGTTGCGCAGCAGGTCCGCCGCTTCCACCTGCCAGTGGCTGGAGCCGCCGCCGGAGCCGGCGATCAGGCCGATCCGCGGATCGCTGATCGCCGCCTCGTCCAGGCCGGCATCGGCCAGTGCATCGCGCAGCGCCAGGTAGGCGTAGGCCGAGGCATCGCCCATGAAGCGCTTGAGCTTGCGGTCGATCGCCGCGTCCAGGTCCAACTGCACATCGCCACCGACCTGGCTGCGCAGGCCGGCTTCCACCGCCTGCGGGTTATGGCGGATGCCGGACTGGCTTTCGCGCAATGCGCGCGACACGCTGTCCAGGTCGTTGCCCAGGCATGAAGTGATGCCCATCCCAGTAATTGCCACGCGCCGCATCAGAATGCCTCCGTCGAAGTGAACAGGCCCACGCGCATGTCCTTGGCGGTATAGATCTCGCGCCCATCCACCGACATGCGGCCATCGGCCACCGCCATCACCAGCTTGCGGTTGATCACCCGGCTGATGTCGATCTCGTAGACCACCTGCCTGGCGGTGGGCAGCACCTGGCCGGTGAACTTCACCTCGCCCACGCCCAGCGCACGGCCACGGCCGGGTGCGCCCAGCCAGGTCAGGAAGAAGCCGGTCAACTGCCACATCGCATCCAGGCCCAAGCAGCCGGGCATCACCGGGTCGCCGATGAAATGGCAGCCGAAGAACCACAGGTCCGGGCGGATATCCAGTTCGGCGCGGATCACGCCCTTGCCGTGCGCGCCGCCGGTCTCGTCGATGGCGACGATGCGGTCGAACATCAGCATCGGGTCGTTGGGCAGGCGCCCGGCGTCGGCGCCGAACAGCTCGCCGCGTGCGCTGGCGAGCAATTGCTCGCGAGAATAGGAGGACAGACGACTCATGAGCGGAACATTCCCAGGCGAGACAGTCGAGGCGCGCAAGAGTGCATGAGCCTTGCGCGTTCAATCAAACGTTTTATCCGTACGCACGCGTAGTGTCGGCATCTGCGGCGGCGCGCGCACTGCGCCGGATCAAGGCGCGCATTCTCAGCCCGTGCGCAGTGCGGGGCTTATCATGCGCGCACCGTTCGCAGGCGTAGGGTATGGGGTCGATGCGCAAGATCATTCACGTCGACATGGATGCGTTCTACGCGTCCGTGGAGCAGCGTGACGATCCGGCGCTGCGCGGCAAGCCGGTGGTGGTGGCCTGGCGCGGCATGCGCTCGGTGGTGTGCGCCGCCTCCTACGAGGCGCGCGTGTTCGGCGTGCGCTCGGCGATGCCGGCGCTGCGCGCCGAGCGGCTGTGCCCGGACGCGATCTTCGTGCCGCCGGATTTCGCTCGTTACAAGGCGGTGTCGCGGCAGGTGCGCGAGATCTTCCAGCGCCACACCGACATGATCGAGCCGCTGTCGCTGGACGAGGCCTACCTGGACGTCACCGCGCCCAAGGGCGAATTGCGCACGGCCACCGAGATCGCCCAGACCATCCGCGCGCAGATCCGCGAGGAAACCGCGCTGACCGCCTCGGCCGGGATCGCGCCGAACAAGTTCCTGGCCAAGATCGCCTCGGACTGGCGCAAGCCCGACGGCCAGTTCGTGATCCGTCCGCATCGCGTGGACGCGTTCCTGACGCCGTTGCCGGTGAACAAGGTGCCCGGCGTGGGCAAGGTGATGGAGGCCAAGCTGGCGGAACTGGGCATCGCCACCGTCGGCGACCTGCGCGCGCGCGGCGAGGCCGAACTGGAAGCGCGCTTCGGCAGCTTCGGCCTGCGCCTGTACCAGCGTGCGCGCGGCATCGACGAACGCCCGGTGGAGTCGGACCAGCCGGTGCAGTCGATTTCCTCCGAAGACACCTTCGCCGAAGACCTGGCGCTGGACGCACTGGAGCCGGCGATCCGGCAACTGGCCGAGAGGACCTGGAACGCCACCCGCCGCACCGACCGCATCGCGCGCACGGTGGTGCTGAAGCTGAAGACCGCGCAGTTCCGCATCCTCACCCGCAGCTTCACTCCGGAGCAGCCGCCGGATTCGCTGCAGGCCTTGATCGACATCGCCCTTGCGCTGCGCGAGCGCGTGGACCTGCCGACGTCCACCCGTTACCGCCTGGTCGGCGTGGGCCTGTCCGGCTTCCACGAACGCGAGCCGGGACAGGCGCAGGGGCGCTTGTTCGGTTGAGCTGGTCGCGCGCGGGGGGCTTATCGTGTTGTGCCTGGCGTGTGGATTGAAACGGGTTGTTGTAGCCGTTGAGGATGCCGAGTTGGCAGCCGCACCTTCACCGGTGCAGAGGTCGAAATAGGAACGGCTGCACCATAGGCAGCGTCTGTCGCAGTCCTGCCCTTAAGTGTGCGTGGATTGAAACCCGATCCGGGACAGCCACGACAGGCACCAGCTCCAGTCGCACGGTTACCGGCGTGGATTGAAAGCCAAGGGAGACGCGAGCGAACCGGAAACGCGGCCTTCGCCTCTTCCGCGTCGGGACTGAAGTCCCTCCCACAGGGGCATGCTGCAAGGATTGGAACACCGACTTCATCGTCTGGTCATGCTGATCGGCCTTGTCGCGACCGCATACCAGCCTTGCCCCACCTACAATGCGCACTTCCCCCTCCCGCACTGGCACGATATGACGTTCCCCTACGCATTGGTGGTGTTCGACCTGGACGGCACCCTGGTCGACAGCGGCGCCGACATCGCCGAGGCGTTGAACCGCACGCTGGCCGACTTCGGCCTGCCGCGCGTGCCGGAGGCGACCGTGCTCGGCTGGATCGGCGAGGGCGTGCGCAAGCTGGTCGAGATCGCCTGGCGGCATGCCGGCGACGCCACGCCACTCGAGACGGTGATGCCGACCTTCATGCGCCACTACGCCGAATGCCTGTTGCGCAGTCCGCGGCTGTATCCCGGCGCGGCCGAGACGCTGACGCAACTGCACGCGGACGGGGTGACGCTGGCGTTGTGCACCAACAAGCCGTCGGCGATGGTGCCGCCGCTGCTGCGCCATCTGGGCGTGGCCGATCTGTTCTCTGCGGTGCTGGGCGGCGACAGCCTGCCCGAACGCAAGCCCAGCCCGGTGCCGCTGCTGCACCTGGCACAGCAGTTCGCGCAACCGCCGGCACGCTGCCTGATGGTCGGCGATTCGGGGACCGACCTGCAGGCCGGGCAGGCGGCCGGCATGCCGGTGGCGCTGGTGCGCTACGGCTATCCGCGCGATCTGGATCTGGCCACCGCCGACGTGGTGCTGCTGATGGACGACCTGCGCGAGCTGCTGCAGTTGCGCTGAGGCGCTGCGCAGCGCCCCGGCGCAGCGCGAAGATCCAGCTCTTTCGTACAAACGGCTTCAGCCGCGACAGGCTTTCCCGGCAAAGCCCGTCGCGGCTGAAGCCGCTCCCACAACCCATGACGCATTACGCCCCTCTCCCCCTGGGAGAGGGGTTGGGGTGAGGGTACGGGCGCGTAGCGGGCGCCGAACTGTAAGGTTTGTGCGGCGATGCATGAGCACGAAGGCGGGTGTTTGCGTTCGACAGCCAGCGGCCCTTATCGCGAGCGACCAATTGCGCGATGCGTGGCGCATGCCTGCGTTGAGAATGCGCGCATCTACATCCGACGTGGTCGCACATGCCGCCTTTCGTAGGAGCGGCTTCAGCCGCGACGGGAGTTCGCGGGAAAGCCTGTCGCGGCTGAAGCCGCTCCTGCAAAAAAGACGCGCGTGTTTTCCGTGCGGGCTGCCCCGCGCCACGCCCGCCGGCGCAGCGCGGGACGCCGACTCAGCGCGCCGCCGGCGCGTAGCGCAGGGTCAGCGCGTACTCGCGGCCAGGCTGGTTGTACCAGTTGATGGTCTGGTAGTCGCGGTCGAACACGTTGCTGGCCTTGGCCTGCAGCGTCCAGTCCGGGGTGAACGCGTATTCCGCGCGCAGGTCGACGGTGCCGTAGCCGGCCAGGCGTACGCGGTTGGCCGCATCGTCGAAGCGGTGGCCGCTGCCGAACACGGTGACGCCGAGCTTGACCGGGCCGATGCCGCGATCCACGTCCAGGCGCGCGGTGTTCTGCGCGCGGCGCGCCAGCCAGTTGTCGCGGTTGTCGCCATCGCTGCGGTTGCGCGGGTCGGTGTGGCTCAGCTGCGCCGACAGTTCCCAGCCGGCCAACAATGCATAGCCGGTCAATTCGGCGCCGCGGATGCGCGCCTCGTCCACGTTGACCGGCAGGAAGCTGACCGCGTCGTAGGAGATCAGGTCCTTGACCCGGGTCTCGTAGGCGTTGAAGGTCCAGTTCCAGCTGTCGGCGTACTGCGCCACGCCCAGGTTGCCGCTCTTGGAGCGCTCCGGCTTCAACTCCGGATTGCCGGCGAACGGGTAGTACAGATCGTTGAAGGTCGGTGCCTTGAAGCCGGTGCCGACGCTGGCGGTGAGCTTGAGGCCATGCGCCAGCGCCAGGCCCCAGCCGAGGCTGCCGGTGGTGTGTTCGCCGAACTGCTCGTTGTCGTCGCTGCGCACGCTGGCCTGCACCTGCTGCGCGCCGAAGCGGCCCTGGTACTCGGCGAACACGCCGGTGTTGTCGCGGCTGTCGACGTCGAAGGCGGTGGTGCTGGTGACGTGCTCGCGTTGCCAGTCGCTGCCGACGCTCAGCAGGTGGCCTTCGGCCAGGGTGACGTCGCCCTGCAGCGCGGCGGTGTCGCGGCGGCTGTCGAAGGTGCTGACGAAGCTGCGGGTGCGCGCGCCGGGGGCACGGTAGTAGCTGTCGGCGTCGTCGACGTTGCGACCGAGCTGCGCGGCCAGGTGCAGGCGATCGGACGGGGTCCAGTCCAGCTTGCCGCCGAACACCTGCTGGGTGTTGTCGGCCTCGTTGCCGGCGAACAGCGGATCGCCGTCGTACTCGTTGCGGCTGTCGATGTTCAGCGCCTGGCCTTCGATGCGCAGCGTGTCGGTCAGCGCGTAGCCGCCGCGCGCGCTCAGCGAGACGTTGCGGTAGCCGTCGCGGTCGGGCTGGTCGACGAAGCAGCCGGCGAACAGCGTGGCCGAACCGTTGCAGGCATTGATGCCGTCGGTCTCCTGGTAGCCGCCCTGCACGGCCAGCCAGCCGCGCTCGCCGCGGTTGCTGAAGCCGGCGCCGGCCTCGCGCAGGCCGTGGCTGCCGCCGCCCAGGCTCAGGTTCTGCTGGAAGCCCTGACCGCCGCGGCGGGTGAAGATCTGGATGACGCCGCCGATCGCGTCGGAGCCGTACAGGCTCGACCGCGGGCCACGCACGATCTCGATGCGCTCGATCTGGCTCAGCGGCAGGTCCTGGAACGCGGCCAGGCCGGCGCTGGCCGAGCCGATGCGCACGCCGTCGACCAGCACCAGCACGTGGTCCGATTCGCTGCCGCGCAGGCTCAGCGTGGTCAGCTTGCCCAGGCCGCCCTGGTTGGAGATGCCGATGCCGGCGCGGCCCTGCAGCAGCTGCGCCAGCGACGTGGCCTGGCTGCGCTCGATCTCCGCGCGGTCGATGACCTGCGCCGGGACCACGCTGTCCTCCACCGAGATCTGGGTGCGGGTGGCGGTGACCAGGACCTGGTCGAGATCGGTGGCGGCGTCGGCGGCGTGGGCCAGCGCGGGCAGGGACAGGGCGGACGCGATCGCGACCGAAAGCAGGCGGGACGACATGGGTGGCAACTCCGGCGCGCGGCTGCGCGCTGTGACGGCGAGGGAGTCGCGAACGGAAGGTGCAAGCGGACGGCGCCGAACGCGGCGCGGCACGCCGCGACGCCCTCCGCATCGCAACCAGTGAGCTGCAAGGCCGGTCTCCGGGCTGGCGATCGGGGAGGCGGACCTCCCGGCTGCGACGCCTTCCCATGCCGTGGCACAGTGGCGAAAGTCGTCAGCGCGGATCGCTTACCGTTGCGGGGGCAGCGCCGGCCTTGTCGCAAGACGCACCGGCTTCCCGTTTCAACCCGCTGGCCGGAGCCGGTGGGTCACCTTGAAGCGGCGCGATTGTACGCGATCGCCGCTGGCTGCGCGGGGTAGGGCATGCCCATCCATCCCGGGGATGCGGCTTTGGGTCTGGCAGGCGCACCACCGGTATTGCGCGGCGTAGCGCCGAGGGGTAGTCAGGTCGGGCCGCGCGGCGCAGGCGACATGCCGGCCAGACTCCGCCCGAAGGGCTGTGATCGCGCGCGTCCGTGCTCGCGTCGTCGCTCGGGCGCGGACTCACATCCACGTTCTGCGTTGTCACAGGCATGCGCAATCAAGGCGCGGCATGCTTGCGGATGCGGCAACGCCCTAGTCGGCGTGGGTGCCGTGGCCGTCGTCGTCGCCGTGATGGTCGTCCATCGGCGTTTCGTGCGTGTCGTGCGCGTAGGCGCCGTCGGCGTCATCGTCGCCGCGCGTGTCGTCGCGGTCGAAATGGGTCGTCGCCACCGGCCCGGCGACCGGCAGGCCGCGCTGTGCCGGCAGCGCCGCCGTTGCGGTTTCCAGCTCGCCCAGCAACTGCGCGCGGCGCGCCTCGGACAGTTCCTGCCAGTGGCAGCCGCTGAGCGCGCCTTCCAGCGAGTACAGCAGGTTGAGGCTGGGCTTGAAGCCGGCGCGCTTGACCTTGACGAAGGCGCCGACCGCGCCGGCCGCCTCCAGGTCCTGCTGCGTGCGCACGCCGACCTGGCGCAGCCAGGCCGCGCTCTTGGGGCCGATGTTGCGCAGCTTGGCCGTGCTCATCGCAGGCTGTCGATGAAGACCTGGGCGATCGCTTCCAGGCCGCGCTGGTCGTCGGCGTCGAAGCGGGCCAGGTCCGGGCTGTCCAGGTCGAACACGCCGACCAGCGCACTGTCGCGCAGCAGCGGCACCACCAGTTCCGAGCGCGAGGCGGAATCGCAGGCGATGTGTCCGGGGAACGCCTCCACGTCGTCGATGCGCTGGGTCTGGCCGCTGCTGGCGGCCGCGCCGCACACGCCCTTGTGCAGCGGAATGCGCACGCAGGCGGGCAGGCCCTGGAACGGGCCGACCACCAGTTCCTTGCCGTCGTAGAGATAGAAACCGACCCAGTTCAGCCGCGGCAACGCGTGGTACACCAGCGCGGCCAGATTGGCGGCATTGGCGATGCGGTCGGGCTCCCCGGCGACCAGGGCACGGGCCTGGTCGAGCAACTGGGCGTACTGTTCCGGCTTGCTGCCGGTGAGCGAGGACGAGGCGAACATCGCGCGAGTCTAGCAGCGCGCTGCGTCCGCCGGCACCGCGGCGGCTGACGCGCGCGACGCGCCCGGCTATCCTGCGCGCCGCCGCGCGTCCCGCCGGCCAACCGACAGGGTTTTTGCATGGCTGTTCCCGCCTTCTACGTCACCGGCACCGATACCGGCATCGGCAAGACCATCGCCAGTACCGCGCTGCTGCATGCCTTGCGCGCGCGTGGTCAGCGCGCGGTGGGCATGAAGCCGGTCGCCAGCGGCTGCAGCCGCGACGCTGACGGCTGGCGCAACGAGGACGCGCTTGCCCTGCAGGACGCGAGCGCGCCGCGGCCGGCCTACGCCGATCTCAATCCCTACGCGCTGCCGCTGCCGCTGGCGCCGGAACTGGCCGCCGCCGATGCCGGCGTGCAACTGGAACTGGCGCCGATCGCCGCAGCCTTCGAGCGCCTGCGCGCGCAGGCCGACGTGGTGGTGGTGGAGGGCGTCGGCGGCTGGGCGGCGCCGCTGTCGGCGACGCTGGATCAGGCCGATCTGGCGCGCGCGCTGGGACTGCCGGTGGTGCTGGTGGTCGGCCTGCGCCTGGGCTGCCTCAACCATGCCCGGCTCAGCGCCGCGGCGATCGCCGCCGACGGCCTGCAGTGCATCGGCTGGATCGGCAACGAGATCGACCCGGCGATGGAGCGCATCGACGACAACATGGCGATGCTGCGCGCGCGTCTGCCGATGCCGTGCTGGGGCCGCCTGCCGTACCGGCCGCAACCGCAGGCCGCGCAGTTGGCGGCGGAGCTGCAGCCGTGGGCGGGAATGTCGCCGGACTGAGCCGCTGCCGAGACGCGCGCTGCGCTGCCGGCTTGTGTGGGAGGGACTTCAGTCCCGACGCCTTGCCGATGACGCGTCGGGGCTGAAGCCCCTCCCACAGGCAGGCATCCCGACGGCGGGATCGGGCTCGTCCCGAATGTTCGCTCCCACTCCCGAAGCACGCGCATAAGCCGGTAGAAGAAGAGATCTACCGGTTTCGAGCAGAGCATCGGCGCTGAAGCCTCTCCCATGAAGGAAACCAGGAACGCCGGGACGCGCGGGATCGACAAATCCCCAATCCCCACTCCCGAATCCCGTCCATAAAAAAGGCCCGGTAGAGGGAGGGATCTACCGGGCCTGGGGTTGCACGGGGGGAGGGACCCATGCAGACCGAGCGTGCGTCGGGCGGCGAACCGCAGCGACGTCGAAAACGGTATTACTTGGCGGTGGGCTTGGCCTTGGGCGCAGCCTGTTCGGTCGCCGCCTCGAACTGGTGCTTGGCCAGCTGGCCGATCGCCTCGGAGGTCTTCAGGCCCAGGCCGAACACTTCCTGGTTGGCCGTGGCCAGCCGCTCGAAGTTGTCGCGGGCGATCTGCAGGCCCTTCGGCCACAGCGCCTGCACGGTGCCCAGATCGCGGGCCTCGGTCAGTTCGCCGAGGAAGCCGGTGGTGGCCGACACGTTCTTCTCGAAGGTCTTCAACTGCACGCCGAACACGCTCTCGGCGCTCTCCAGCGCCAGGCGGTTGGCACGCGCCGCGGCAGCGGCGAACTGCTGGGTGTAGCTGCTGAACTGATCGTTGAATTGAGCGGACATCATGCAACTCCGTTGGAATGCCGACTGCTGTTGCAGTGCAACATACGCCCATTCTGCTGCGATGCAACAAAATTTTCTGAAGCCGCTCAGGATGCGTTCAATCTACCTTCCGGATCAATGGTTTGGCGCAATTTCCCGGGGCTCGGCAAGGCGCCTCTGGGTTTCTGGCAAGCGCCAATGCGCGCTACGACGCACGGGCAGGCGGCATCGCAAACGCTCAGCCACCGCGGTGCCGCCCTTGCGATTCCCCACTCCCCATTCCCAGCCTTTCAACCCGGACCGCGATAACGGCAGCCGGAGGTGCAGGTTTCATGGACCACCACTTCGCTCAGCAGCGGCAGCGCCGGCTTGAGCCGGTCCCAGATCCACACCGCCAGGCGTTCGCTGGTGGGGTTGTCCAGGCCCTCGATGTCGTTGAGGTAATGGTGGTCGAGCTGGTCGTAGAGCGGGCGGAAGGCCGCCTTGATGTCGCCGAAATCCATGACCCAGCCGCTCTCGGCGCCGGGTTCGCCGCTGACGTGCAGCTCGATGCGGAACGAGTGCCCGTGCAAGCGCGCGCACTTGTGGCCGGGCGGCACGTTGGGCAGGCGGTGTGCGGCTTCGAGGGTGAAGACTTTGAAGATATCCATGGGCGGCATTGTACGGGCAGGGGCGGGAGCGGCGCGGTCGCGCGCGGGTCGAGGCGATGCAGCGGCGGTGGCCCGCGGCAGGCATCGCACGGCGACGCCGTGCCTGTGCCCGCGTTGGGACCACGCAACGAAAAAGCCGCCCCGAAGGGCGGCTTGTCGAGTGACGCGGCAGCGCTGTACGGGCGCTGCGATCAGCGCGGCGCGGCGGGACGGTTGCCGCCGTTGCCCTGCCGGCGTCCCTGGCCCTGGCGGCGGGCGCCGTCGGCGTGGTTGCCGCCGGGCTTCTTGCTGCCGGCATGCGCATGCGCGTGCGCCGGCGCATCGCCATGGCCGCGACGGGCATGGCTGCCGCGACGCGGCGGACGGGCACCGCCCGGACGCTCGTCCGGCGGGTTGTTGTTGCCCCAGCGGATCGGCGTGACCGGCTCGAAGCCCGGCACGTCGCGGATGTCCATCTCGCGCTTGAGCATGCGCGCGATCGCGCGCAGCAGCTTGGCCTCGTCCTGCGCCACCAGCGAGATCGCCTCGCCGGTCGAACCGTTGCGGCCGGTGCGGCCGATGCGGTGCACGTAGTCCTCGGCGACCATCGGCAGATCGTAGTTGATGACCTTGGGCAACTGGTCGATGTCGATGCCGCGCGCGGCGATGTCGGTGGCGACCAGCACGGTGATGCGGCCGGCCTTGAAGTCGCTCAGCGCGCGCAGGCGCTGGCCCTGGCTCTTGTTGCCGTGGATCGCGGCGGTCTTCAGCCCGGACTTGTCCAGGAACATGGTCAGCTTGTCGGCACCGTGCTTGGTGCGGGCGAACACCAGGGTCTGCTTGCGCGAGTCTGCGGCCAGCAGGTGCAGCAGCAGTTCGCGCTTGCGCGCGCCGTCCACCGGGTGCACGCGGTGGGTGATGGTGTCGGCCACGGTGTTGCTCGGGGTGGCCTGGATTTCCTGCGGATCGTGCATGAACTCGCGGGCCAGCTGCTTGATGCCTTCCTCGAAGGTGGCCGAGAACAGCAGGGTCTGCCGGTTCTGCTTGGGCAGCTTGGCGAGGATGCGCTTGATCGACGGCAGGAAGCCCATGTCGAGCATGCGGTCGGCCTCGTCCAGCACCAGGATCTCGATGCCCGACAGGTCCACGCTGCGACGCTCCAGGTGGTCGAGCAGGCGACCCGGGCAGGCGATCAGCAGGTCCACGCCGCGGCGCAGCGCGTCGAGCTGGTTGCCCATGCCCACGCCGCCGTAGATGGTGGTGCTGGGGATGCGCAGGTACTTGCTGTAGCCGCGCAGGCTGTCGTGCACCTGGGTGGCCAGCTCGCGGGTCGGGGTCAGGATCAGTGCGCGCGGCTTGCGCGGGCCGCCACTGCTGACCGGCTGCGGCGAGGTGCCCAGGTGCTGCAGCAGCGGCAGGCCGAACGCGGCGGTCTTGCCGGTGCCGGTCTGCGCGCCGGCCATCAGGTCATGGCCTTCCAGGGCGACGGGAATGGCCTGCGCCTGGATCGGGGTGGGGGTTTCGTAGCCCTGCTCGGCCAACGCGCGCAGCAGGAAGGGCGCAAGGCCCAGGGATTCGAACGACATGAGAATGCTCCGGATAACGCGCCGACGCCGGGACGGACCCGGCGCGCAGGCGCAAGTAGGTGAGGCTCGGAGCGTTCCCGTGAACCGCGCTGCGAGAGGGTGGATCAACCCGCAGCGCGAGGCTGGGGTTCGTCGGCACCACGAAAGGCGTCGGGCGGGGCGGGCGAGTCGGATCGTTGCGATCCTGGCCTCGCCGGCTGTCCCTGAGGGAAACGGACGGCCGCATGCAGACCGACATAGTCTACCTGAATTGGCGCGCTGCACAAACGTGGTGTCCGTTTCAGTTGAAACCAAGCAGGCGTCTGGCCGTACAATCGCCGGCTCAGCCCCCAGCACTGGACGGACATGAAGCTAGGTTCCCTGAAGGAAGGCGGTCGCGACGGCACCCTGATCGTCGTGTCCCGCGATCTGACCCGCGCGGTGCGCGCCACCGGCATCGCACCGACCCTGCAGCGCGCGCTGGAGGACTGGAGCAACCTCGCCCCGCGTCTGAACGCCCTGTCCGAGTCGCTCAACGACGGCAGCGCCGACGGCCAGTTCGACCTGGACATGGCGGCGCTGGCGGCGCCACTGCCGCGCGCCTACGAATTCCTCGACGGCAGCGCCTACCTGCCGCACGTCGAGCGGGTGCGCCGTGCGCGCGGCGCCGAGGTGCCGGAGAGCTTCTACACCGATCCGCTGATGTACCAGGCGGTCAGCGCCGGCTTCTACGGCCCGCGCGATGCGGTCAAGGTGGTCAGCGAGGACTACGGCATCGACCTGGAGGCCGAGATCGTGGTGGTCACCGACGACGTGCCGATGGCGGTCAGCCCGGCGCAGGCCGCCGCGCACATCCAACTGATCGGCCTGGTCAACGACGTGTCGCTGCGCAACCTGATTCCGCCGGAGCTGGCCAAGGGCTTCGGCTTCGTGCAGTCCAAGCCGCGTTCGGCGCTGTCGCCGGTGTTCGTCACCCCCGACGAACTGGGCCAGGCCTGGCAGGGCAACAAGGTGCACCTGCCGCTGCTGACCCACATCAACGGCGCCTGGTTCGGCGCGCCGGAAGCCGGCGAGGACATGCAGTTCGATTTCGCGCAGTTGGTCGCGCATGCGGCCAAGACCCGGCCGCTGGCGGCCGGCGCGGTGGTCGGCTCGGGCACCATCGCCAACCAGGACACCACGCGCGGCGCCTCCTGCTTCGCCGAGCAGCGCACCGTGGAAACCCTGCGCGACGGCAAGCCGAGTACCCCGTACATGTCCTTCGGCGACGTGGTACGGATCGAGATGCTGGACCGTGACGGAGTCAGCATCTTCGGCGCGATCGAGCAGCGCATCGAGCAGGCACCGCTGCCCTGACCCGGCCGGCGGCGCTACCGGGGCGACCGGCGGCGCCGCGACGCCGCTGTCCACCGGTATCGTTGTCGATTGCGCAGACGGAGGCGGGCATGGACGAGGCACTGCAGCTTTACACCTACTGGCGATCCAGCGCCGCGTACCGGGTGCGCATCGCGCTGGAGCTCAAGCGTCTGGCCTACCAGTCGCTGCCGGTGCATCTGGTGCGCGACGGCGGGCAGCAGCACTCGCCGGAATATGCGCGGTTGAACCCGCAGGAACTGGTGCCGACCCTGTGCCACGACGGCCAGCCGATCCGCCAGTCGCTGGCGATCCTGGAATACCTGGACGAGCGCTGGCCGGAGCCGCCACTGCTGCCGGACGCGCCGATCGACCGCGCCCGCGTGCGTGGCCTGGCGCAACTGATCGCCTGCGACATCCATCCGCTCAACAACCTGCGCGTGGCGCAGTTCTTCGAGAGCGCCTGGAACGTGCCGCAGCCCGAGCGCGAGGAGTGGATGCGGCACTGGATGCAGACCGGCTTCGACGCGCTGGAGCAGTTGCTGGCCGAGTCGCCCGACACCGGCAGTTTCTGCCACGGCGAGCAGCCGGGCCTGGCCGACTGCTGCCTGGTGCCGCAGCTGTACAACGCGCGCCGCTTCGGCGTGGACCTGCAGGTCTACCCGACCCTGGAACGGATCGAGCGCGCCTGCCTGGCGTTGCCGGCATTCGAGGCGGCGCGCCCGGAGAACCAGCCCGACGCGCAGTGAGTCGCGCTGCGCCGTAGCAGCGGCTTCCGCCGCGACCGGGCTTCCGATGATGCCCGGTCGGCCACTACCACCCTCCACCGCCGCATCGTTGCGCGTGAGGGTATGAGAGGGGCTTCCGTCCCGACTGCAGTGTGTCGGACGCTCCGGCTTTCGCGCGTCGCGGCTGAAGTCGCTTCCATAGAAGCTTGCGGCGAACTAACTCGCCGGGTGCACTGTGGGAGGGACTTCAGTCCCGACGACGAAGGGTGTCAGTCGGCTTTTGGCTTCGCGCGTCGCGGCTGCATGACAGTTGACTCCCACAGTGGCTGGGGCCGGGCCTGGCGCGCAACTGCGTGGAAGTGGCGTTTGCCCTGGCAAGGGCGACGCGGCAGCGACCGCCGATGGGCGGTCGGTCCACTGTTGCCGCCGTTGCCGCGGCTGCATCGCGATCGCAGACCTGCGAAGCCCCGGCCGCGCCCTCGCCGCTGCTGCGACGAAGCGGCGAGGCTTCAGACGAACCCGTGGGTGATCCGCGGCGCGGCGCTGGGGCTGTCGTAGTCGGCGTAGGGGTCGTGCTCGCCGCTGCCGCCTTCGGACAGGCGGAACTTCAGGGCCAGGCCGTCGCGCGAGTCGGCTGCGCGCAGCGCTTCCTCCTGCTCGATCTGGCCCTGCTTGACCATGCGGAACAGGCACTGATCGAAGGTCTCCATGCCTTCCTCCAGCGACTCCTCCATCGCCTGCTTGATCTCGTGGACCTGGCCGCGGCGCAGCAGGTCGCGAATCATCGGCGTGTTCAGCAGCACTTCCGAGGCCGGTCGGCGGCGGCCGCTGCTGTCCTTGACCAGGCGCTGCGAAATCACCGCGCGCAAGTTCAGCGACAGGTTCATCAGCACGTTCTTGTGCGCGTTCTCGGGGAAGAAGTTGAGGATGCGCTCGATGGTCTGGTCGGCATTGTTGGAGTGCAGGGTGGCCAGGCACAGGTGCCCGGTCTCGGCGAAGGCGATGGCCGCCTCCATGGTCTCCGCGTCCAGGATCTCACCGATCAGGATCACGTCCGGCGCCTCGCGCATCGCGTTCTTCAGCGCGTTGTGGAAGGCGTGGGTGTCCAGCCCGACCTCGCGCTGGTTGACGATGGACAGCTTGTGCTTGTGCAGGTATTCGATCGGGTCCTCGATGGTGAGGATGTGCCCGGTGGTGGTGCTGTTGCGGTAGTCGATCATCGACGCCAGCGAGGTGGACTTGCCCGAGCCGGTCGAGCCGACCACCAGGACCAGCCCGCGCGGGGTCATGATCACGTCCTTGAGCACCTGTGGCAGGTGCAGCTCCTCGATGCTGGGGATCTTGCTGCGGATCGCGCGGATCACCATGCCGACCTCGCCGCGCTGCTTGAACACGTTGACGCGGAAGCGCCCGGCGTCCTGCAGGGCGATGGCCATGTTCAATTCCAGGTCCCGCTCGAACTGCGGCACCTGGCCTTCGTCCATCAGCGAGTAGGCGATCTTCTTGACCATGCCTGGCGGCAGGCCGGTGGCACCGAGCGGGTACAGCTTGCCTTCGATCTTGATATAGACCGGTGCTCCTGTGGTCAGGAACATGTCCGAGGCGTTCTTTTCGGTCATCAGCTTCAGGAAATAGCCGATATCCATGCGCAATGGTTCCCCAACGATCCGCAATCGCCCGTTGCAAGCGCGCCACAGGCTTCCGACAATGGCCGTGACCGACGTCTCCGTCCACGGCCCCCTAGATGAAAACTAGCTTCGCACACTTCCGTTGTCAGCAGTATGTGATGGCCTGCGCATTGGCGTTGTTCGCCGCGCCGGCCGCGTTCGCCCAGGTGGCCTCGCCGGAGCTGCTGTCTGCCCAGCAGGCGGTGCAGCGCGCGATCCAGGCCGATGCCGACCAGTACGCGCCGGACCTGCTGGCCAGTGCCCGCCAGGGCCTGGAACAGGCGCAGCAGGCCGCGCTCGACCGCCGCCAGCGCAAGACCGCGCCGCAGCTGGCGCTGCGCGTGGCCGCCGATGCCGATCTGGCGCGGGCGCGCAGCGAGGAGGCGGTGGCCAATGCGCAACTGAAGCAGCGCCAGGCCGAGGTGGCCCAGCTGCAACAGACCCTGGGCACCGGGGAGGGCCGTCCATGAGCCGCGTCCTGCACGGAATGCGCCGCCTGGCCCTGCTGGCGTTGCTGCTGGCGCCGCTGGGCGCGATCGCGGCCGACGATCCCGAGCTGGCCGTGCTCAACCAGCGCCTGATGGCGCTGCAGGCCGATCCGCTCAATGCCGATGTCGCCGCCTACGAGCGCCTGCAGGCGCAGCAGGCGGTGGCCAACTTCGCCAACGCCAAGCGCAAGGAGCGCGACGAGGCGCGCTACCTGGCCGAGCGCCGGGTCGAGATCGCCGAAACCATGGCCCGCGCCGAAATTGCTCGGCGCCGGGTCGACCAGTTGGAGAAGACCCGCAGCGACCTGCTGATCGAGGCCAGCCGTCGCGAGGCCGCCCGCGCCCGCCAGGAGGCCGAGCGCCTGCGCGTGCAGGCGCAGATCCAGGCCGAGGAGGCCGAGAGCCTGCGCCAGGCCGCCGAAGCCGAGCAGGCCGCGCGGGCGGACGCGGATGCCGCGCTGGCCAGCGTCGCCGGGCAGCAGACCGCCAAGCTCAGCGCCGCGCAGCAGAAGTCGGCCAAGCTGGCGCGCGAGGAGGCCGAGTTGGTCGCCGGCACCAAGCTGCCGGCCTCGCGCTTCGAGACCCGCGGTGAGGTCTTCACCTTCTCCGGTGCGGCCTTCGGTGCGGGCAAGGCCGCGTTGTCGGGCGACGCCACCAATCAGACCAAGGCCCTGTCGCAGTATCTGCAGATCAGCAAGGGCAAGGTGCGGATCGAGGCCTACGACACCGACGCCGGCGTGGCGCAGAAGCGCGCCGACGCCCTGCGCGCGGCCCTGGTGAGCGGCGGCGTCGCCGCCAACCGGGTGCAGGCGGTCGGCAAGAAGGGGCCCTCGACCAAGGCGCGTTCGGCCGAAGTTGTGATCGCGCCCTAAGGTCTGCGGGCGCCCTGCGCAGGCGGTTTAACGGGGTTTTTCCCTGGGCCTGAGCGCCGAGCAACTGAATGCGGCAAAGCGGGCCTGCTTCTCTTGTCCGCGGCGGTGGGGAAGCGTAGGGTCGGTATTCCAGGTGGCACTCCCGCCGCCTGGTGCCAACGGAGGAGTTCGAGCCGATGACGCAGTGGCGCACACCGCGGTCCGACGTCGCAGGAACCATGGTTCCAGGCGTTGCAGCGGTACAGCCGGCGGCTCGCGCGCTTCCGCTCCCAGGCAACGCCCCGTGCCGCAGCGGCCGGGGCGTTCTTGTTTCTAGCTGAAGGAGGCTATTCCTATGTTCGAAGGGCAACCGCAGACCGAAATCGACGCGTTGATCAAGTCCGATCCGGAGTTCAAGCAGCTCTACCAGCGCCACAAGACCTTGGACAAGAAGTGCATGGACGCCGAACTCGGCGTGCTGCCGATCGACGATGTCACCCTGGCGCAGATGAAGCGCGAAAAGCTCGCCGCCAAGGAAAAGCTGCTGCGCCTTTACGAGCAGAAGCCGCACTGACCGTACTATTGCCCCCTTGTCGCGGGCGGTGGCTGGCCTCCTCGTCGGTTTGCCACCGTCCGCGTCATCCCTCTCCAAAGCCGCGATCGCGGCTTTTTTCGTCCCCGCCGCGCGTTTCCATCCCCGAGCGGGGATAATGACCGGTCCAGCCGCTGCCGCGGCGCGACGCATTCGGACCCGATGGCCATTCACTCCTCCGTACTCGACCTGATCGGCGACACCCCCATCGTCAAGGCCAGCAAGCTCGACACCGGGGTGTGCGAGCTGTACCTGAAGCTGGAGAGCGCCAATCCCGGCGGCTCGATCAAGGATCGCATCGGCCTGTCGATGATCGAGGCGGCCGAGCGCCGCGGCGATCTCAAGCCGGGCGCGGTGCTGGTCGAGGGTACCGCTGGCAATACCGGCATCGGCCTGGCCCTGGTCGCCCAGCAGAAGGGCTACAAGCTGATCCTGGTGGTCCCGGACAAGATGAGCCGGGAGAAGATCTTCAACCTGAAGGCGATGGGCGCCGAGGTCGTGCTGACCCGCTCCGACGTGGCCAAGGGCCACCCGGAGTACTACCAGGACCTGGCCGCGCGCATCGCCGCCGAGACCCCTGGCGCCTATTTCATCAACCAGTTCGGCAACCCCGACAATCCGGCCGCACACGAGTTCGGCACCGGCCCGGAGATCCTGCGGCAGATGGATGGCCGGCTGGACGCGATCGTGTTCGGTTGCGGCAGCTCCGGCACCATGACCGGCCTGTCGCGCGCCTTCGCCGCCGCCTCGCCGCACACCGAACTGGTGCTGGCCGACCCGGTCGGGTCGATCCTGACTGAGTACATCGAGCAGGGCACGGTCAGCGAGAAGTCCGGCAGCTGGCTGGTGGAAGGCATCGGCGAGGACTTCCTTCCGGCGATCTCCGATTTCAGCCGGGTCAAGAAGGCCTACTCGATCAGCGATGCCGAGAGCTTCCACACCGCGCGCGAGCTGCTGGCCAAGGAGGGCATCCTCGGTGGCTCCTCCACCGGCACCCTGCTGGCGGCGGCGTTGAAGTACTGCCGCGCACAGACCGAGCCCAAGCGGGTGCTGGTGTTTGTCTGCGACACCGGCAACAAGTACCTGTCGAAGATGTACAACGACTACTGGATGCTGGACAACGGCTTCCTGGAGCGCCCGCAGCACGGCGACCTGCGCGACCTGATCCTGCGCCCGTACAGCCAGCGCGACACCGTGGTGGTCGGCCCCAAGGACCTGCTGACCACCGCCTACCAGCGCATGAAACTGTACGACGTGTCGCAGCTGCCGGTGATGGAGGGCGACCAACTGGTTGGCATCGTCGACGAAAGCGACGTCTTGTTGCATGTATACGGCGACGAGGCGCGATTCCGCGACCCGGTCGCCACGGCCATGGTCAGCAAGCTCGACCGGCTGGACGTCAAATCGCCGATCGAGGCCCTGCTGCCGGTGTTCGATCGCGGTCAGGTCGCCATCGTGATGAACGAGGGCGCCTTCCTTGGCCTGATCACCCGTATCGACCTGCTCAACTACCTGCGCCGCCGGGTGCAGTAACACTCCCCGCGGCTGGCCGGCTCCGCTGCATTGGGCCATTCAGACCGCGCTGGTAGAATCACGCCCCTTTTCCGGTAACCCCCTCATGACGGACAACACGTCGAACCCCCAAGGCGACGGCCCAGCGCTGGCGCTGGCGACCCTGGCCATCCATGGCGGACAGCACCCGGACCCGTCCACCGGCGCGGTGATGCCGCCGATCTACGCGACCTCCACCTATGCTCAGTCCAGCCCCGGCGAGCATCAGGGGTTCGAGTACTCGCGCACCCACAACCCGACCCGCTTCGCCTACGAGCGCTGCGTGGCGGCCCTGGAAGGCGGCAGCCGCGGCTTCGCCTTCGCCTCCGGCATGGCGGCGACGGCCACGGTGATCGAGCTGCTGGACAGCGGCAGCCACGTCATCGCGATGGACGACTTGTACGGCGGCAGCTACCGCCTGTTCGAGCGGGTGCGCAAGCGCACCGCCGCGCTGGAGTTCGGCTTTGTCGACCTGACCGACCCGGCTGCGTTCGAGGCGGCGATCCGACCGACCACCAAAATGGTGTGGATCGAGACCCCGACCAATCCGATGCTGAAGATCGTCGATATCGCCGCGATCGCCGCAATCGCGCGCAAGCACGGTCTGCTGGTGGTGGTCGACAACACCTTCGCCTCGCCGCTGCTGCAGCGGCCGCTGGCGCTGGGCGCGGACATCGTGGTGCATTCAGCGACCAAGTACCTCAACGGCCATTCGGACATGGTCGGCGGCATGGCCGTGGTCGGCGACAACGCCGAACTGGCCGAGCAACTGGCCTTCCTGCAGAACTCGGTGGGCGGCGTGCAGGGTCCGTTCGACAGCTTCCTGGCCCTGCGCGGCCTGAAGACCCTGCCGCTGCGCATGCGCGCGCACTGCGACAACGCCCTGGCTCTGGCGCAGTGGCTGGAAACGCACCCGGCGGTGGAGAAGGTGATCTACCCGGGCCTGCCCTCGCACCCGCAGCACGCCCTGGCCGGCCGGCAGATGGCCGGCTACGGCGGCATCGTCTCGATCGTGCTCAAGGGCGGCTTCGATGCGGCCAAGCGTTTCTGCGAGCGCACCCGCCTGTTCACCCTGGCCGAATCCCTGGGTGGCGTCGAGAGCCTGGTCAACCACCCCGCAGTGATGACCCACGCCTCGGTGCCGGTGCAGCGCCGCGACCAGCTCGGCATCAGCGATGCGCTGGTGCGGCTGAGCGTGGGGGTGGAGGATGTAGGGGATTTGCGGAACGACTTGAAGGTAGCACTTGAATGACTAGCCAAAACCAGACGGGGACAGCAATACACACAGCCGAAAGTCGCGCCTCGGAACTGTCTTCTTCGCACTATGCGTGTTATCGGGACACTCAACAAGGCCCAATGCGATCGCTTGCTGCCGATGTGGTTGCCGGTATGGGCGCATGGCGTGCTTGGCTCTCTTTGGCTGTGTTGGACACCAAGCATAAGTACCGCCGTTCAATTCTAGGGCCACTTTGGATCACGATAAGCATGTTTGTGCTGATCCTTGGTGTTGGGCTGTTGTATAGCCAGCTGTTTCGAATGAATTTAAGGGATTATCTGCCTTATATCGCGCTTGGCGATATTATCTGGATCTATATCTCTACGACGGTCCAGGAGGGGTGCACCACTTTCACGGCTTCCGAAAACCTTATCCGTTCCATGCGGCTGCCGTTGACTCTGCACTGTATGCGGCTAGTGGTTCGCACTTTTATCGTGTTCTTGCACGGTGCAATTGCCTACATACCGTTCGCCATCTACCTGAAAATAGAGCCGCAAGCAATATGGTGGCTGGCCATTCCGGGCGTGGTTGCCATTCTTGTGGTGTCTATCCCAGTAACTGCGCTGTTCGGATTGCTCTCTGCACGATTTCGAGATCTGCAGCCAGCTATCGCAAACTTCATGCAGCTTGGCTTCTTCATGACGCCGATCATTTGGAAGGCCGATATGCTCGGGCCGCATCGGTGGGTTGCGGACTTCAACCCCGTATATCATTTCATCCAGCTCGTGCGTGCTCCACTCATGGGTGAGATGCCAGCCGCCCATTCCTACTGGGTGGTGATCGGATTCACTATTGGTTGCTACTTGGTCGCAGTGCCGTTTCTTGCTGTGAACAGGCATAAGATCTCCTTCTGGGTGTGAAATGACGTTCATTAGTGTTGTAAATTGCAGCGTAAAGTTGCCCATCTATGGCACCAATAATCGGTCCATGAAAGGTGTCATCATGGCTGCGGTTACCGGCGGAAAGGTCGCGCCCACAAGCCGCAATATCACAGTGGTGGACTCACTTCGGGATGTTTCGTTCGAATTGCGCGAGGGTGATAAGCTTGGCTTGGTCGGACACAATGGTGCTGGCAAGACTACGCTGCTGAAAACACTCGCTGGCATTTATGAGCCCACCTTCGGCTATGTACGAAGCCAGGGTCGCATCGCGAATCTTCTGGACGTGACGATGGGTATGGATTTCGAGGCGACAGGTCTCGAAAACGTGCGGCTGAAAGGCCTGCTGCATGGCTTGTCAAGCGCTGAAATAGCCAAAAAAATACCTGGTATTGTTGAGTTTTCTGGGCTTGGCAGCTACGTCGCAATGCCCGTGCGGGCTTACTCAAGCGGAATGCTGGTGCGGCTTGCTTTCGCCATCGCCACCAGCTTCGATGCAGAGATTTTGTTGATGGATGAATGGCTGGGTGTGGGTGATGCTGATTTTAATGCCCGGGCGCAGCAGCGCCTTGCTCATATCGTGAGCCAGGCGAGTATTTTGGTGTTGGCAAGCCACAATCAAGATATTATTAGCGCGAATTGCAATCGCATCATGCATCTTGAGCATGGTCGTGTGATCGCCGACGAGATGCGGAGCTAATGATTAATTCAGGCAGCGAGAATCGCGATTATTGGTTGAGCAGAGACGGGCGGCTGTATGCGGAACAACAGCGCATTCGTCGCGAGTTGAATAACGTAAATTACGAAATGCAGGAGCGCTGGCTGCAAGATTACTTGAGGAAGCTTGCGGCTGCCAAAGAAGGGCCGATCTCGGTGCTAGATTTCGGTTGTGGATTCGGAAGGATGACACATCTCCTTTCCGAAATCGATGGTGTCCACTACTATGGATTCGACATTTCCACGGCTATGGTGCAGCCGCTTTTGGATAGCCCGCCGGCCTCACTCGCTGATATCATCCATGAGCGGATCGCCATTGGTGAGGATTTGCCGTGGGGTCCAGAAAGCTTCGATGTGATATTTACTGTTTCTGTATTGATCCATAACAACCGCCAGCAAGCGCGCTCAGCGCTTGAGGCGATGCGGCATGTTTTGCGCAAAGATGGCGAAATATGCTTGATCGAGAATAAGCCGGTTTCGATCGATATTCTGGGTAATCGCTGGCACGCAGGATGTTGGACGCACGATTATGCTTTCACGTTGGCGCAGGATTTCGAGCTTGACGTTGACGGTGAATCCTTTCCCGATCATGGGCTTTATGTGTTGCGGCCCGCTGAGTCCAGCGAAGCTCGTTGTTTGCGCTGGTTTATTGGCGGACAGTTCGTGCCTGTGAGCAGAGCCGAGTATCTGGACAAGGTTCACGAAAATACTATCGCGGCCGTGCGTACGGCAGAGTCTGAATTCGCCTCGAAGGTCGAGGGGGCGGTGCTTGGAAAAGCGCACGATGCCGATGAAATGCTGCACGCCGCTGAGCGTGCAGCCGAGAAGCTGCTTGAGAAAGTGAGGGAGACGCGTCCGGAACTCTTGGAAGGCGCGGCATCGGATTCGCCGATGTATAGCGTGGTACAGCTGGGTGAACAGCTTGTTGATCGCATTCGCGACGAAACAGAAAGAAGTTCTGCTGATGCCGAACGACTTGCGGTCTTGGAGCGGCAGCTCGATTTGAGGGAGAAAATCAGAGCGGCGCTGCTCGGCCGTACCGAGAAGGGAGGCGTTTCGCATGGCTCCTCAACGTCTGCATCGCTCTCAACAGCTTCCTTGGTGCCCCCGCCGTACGAATTGGATTCTGCGCGGGACACCATGTTCACGCGCTCAGTTCCTGGTTTCGATAAAGTCTGCCACTTATTCCATCAGCAGTGGTTCGGCATCCGCGCGGCGGCCGGGGCGCTGCCTGGTCACAAGTTGGCAATCGATGCTGGCTCCAGTCCGACATCCGCCGATTTGGAGGACGTTTCCCAATGGCTGCAGGCGCGCGCTGTTGAGCGCCTCGTAGTGCATGGATTCTCGCTCCAGATGACCCACTGGATCAGGGGGCTGCGCGAAGCCGGGTTTGATCATGTATATCTCGTTTGGCATGGGGCACCGGTCATGTGGGTGCATACGGAGGAACGCAAGTTCTTTTCGATGGCTCTCAAAATGGCGCATGAGGGGTTGATCCGTCGCATTCAATGCATGCGTGGCGGGAGCGATGTCACGATCGGTGAGGTTGGCTGGAGGCCACAGATCTACAACGTTCCGCCTTTTGCCCCGTCGCTCAGGAGGAAGGTCGCCAGGCGTCGGGATGCGGCAACTGCTTTCTCGCCTTCCTGGAACCTTGTACATAAGAACCTGATGACCAATGTGGCAGCAGCCGTGCATTCGCCATCGGTCGGAAAGGTCTGGGTACTCGCGGATGATTTCCATCTGCCTTACACGCCCGGAAAACCGATTGAGCGGCTTCCGAAATTGGATGCAAGGCAGATGTTGCAGACCATGTCGCTTGCAGATCTGGTACTTAATGTCTCTATAGTCGACTGCCATCCAATGGTTGAGCTTGAAGCGCTGGCCGTGGGAACTCCGAGCATACGTGGACGCCTTGGCTTGGATGCTCTTGAGGATCATCCATACGTAAGGTGTACGCAGGTCGAAGACCCGCTTTCGGTAAGTGGTATTTCTGAAGCTATTTCTCGGGTGTTGTCCATAGATCACTCGGAGATGGACGGGATGATGGATTCCTACTGTGAGCAACTCACCGCCTTGGCCGCTACTCGCTATGCTGATTTTCTGGAGATATGATCGATGGGCTTGACAGTTTTTGTGACTCGGGAACTGTATCCCTTTACCGCTGGGGGCATCGGTCGTGTGGTGGCCAATATATTGGCCACGACGCCCGCAGAACAACGCGCGCATATGGCCGTGCTTTACATTGGCGACAATGTCTCTGCAGATAGCTTTTCATCCGTCTATCCCGACGTCGCATTTCTTGCGTTCGCCAGTCCCGATTACCAACTATGCGACGATCAGGGCAGGCGTTATGCTCCGATGCATAGCTACAGCAATACCGTGTTGCATTGGGAGTCGACGCTGGTTCTGCAGGGGCTGAGAAAATTACAGCAGCTCCATGGAAAACTCGATTACATAGAGTTTATCGACTGGGGTGCGGGCGCATTCGCTTGCACGCAGGAAAAGCTGCTTGGCAGCGACTTTGCCGAGACAGTGCTAGCCGTCCGTCTTCATACAACCGACAGCATTCTTTGCGATTTTGAGCCGCGCGCGCCTAGCGTGCATGGTTTGTGCCTTTACGATCTTGAGCGCAAGGCGTTGGCCGATTGCGATCTGATCGTCGCACAGTTGTCGACTGTGTCGCGTGCGTTCCAGCGTTTTTATGGATTTGATTCGGTCGAATGGGATAAGAAGGTCTGCTTGCATGCTCCGCCCGTGCTGCTGGATCATCTTGAACCTGTTTCAAGAAGTGTTGAGCTTGGCATCGACACGCCTCTGGTTTTTTCCTCCAAACTTCAAGATATCAAACGTCCGGACGTTTTTGTGAGGGGTTGTGTGCAGTTCATGCGCTCGGCTCCGAAGTACAACGGGAAAATCGTCTTCCTTGCTCACTCTTTCGACGCCAGTTACAGAGAAGCGATCATTTCTCTAATTCCTCAAGATCTGAAGGATCGGGTGTCCTTCAGAGCTGGGGTATCCGGGGCGGCGCGAGAGCAGGCAATCGGTGGGTCGGTATGCATCTTCCCGTCGCCTTGGGAATCTTTCTGCCTTGCGGCCTATGAGGCATCCCTGGCCGGTGCCGTTTGTGTGCTCAATGAGCGTAATCCCGCATTTGGCGCTGGAACTCCTTGGGTTGATGGTAGGAACTGTGCGAAGTTCGATGGAACGGCAGGCGGGCTTGCCTCAGCTCTACTTCATATATTCTCGGATGCGGGGGCGGTGGAGCGCGTTCCGGTTCAGGTTCCTGACGATGCGAAGCCATGGATGCGTCGTTACAGCGAGTCTCCTACAAGGCGTCCGGCGCTGCCGAGTCTGTCCGTTGTCATCCTGAATCAGGATGGCGGAAGTAACCTCTTAGCGACAGTCGACAGCGTCCTAGGTTCCAATGCGGCTATCAGTAAGATAGTTGTGGTTGACGATGCGTCGAGTGACCCGACCAGTCCGGACGCGCTGCATGCACTAGGTGGATTGGGCGAGGGGATCACGGTCGTTCGCCAAGTCATGCGTGGCGGCGGAGCGGTCGCGCGTAATGCTGCAATCGAACTTATCGAGTCGGATACGGTGTTCTTCATCCGCTCCGGTGAGTTTGTCAGCGCGGGCTTTTTGTCCAGGGGCTTGCATTGCCTTGCTAATCATCCGCGATGCGACGCGGTTACCGCGCAATATGGTGTTGCTTCTAATCTACCGTCAGCCGTCGATCGCAACGCCAACTTCGATCTGTACAGCATCTTTTGCGGAGAAGCTAGGCTTGGCGGACTGTACGAGAATCGTTTTGGCCCTGAGTCCTTCATGGTTCGGACGGCCGCCGCCCGGACGCTGCGCTTCGATGAAGCGTTGCCCGTTTCCGAAGGATGGGAATTTCTGCTCAGGCTATGTCAATTGGGCTCCGCGATTGTTGTTTCATCAGCAGTTGAAGTTGCGTCCTATCCCATGCATCCGATGACGAATGGAGTAGCGAGCCCCTCGGACGCCTATGTACAAGCGTATCGACGCCTTATGCACTCCAAGCAGATCAATCTCGGGTCATCGTTGGTTGTACCGGCATATGCAATCGGCGTGCAGGGCGGAGGTGGGTCCGGCATGGTCATTATTGGATCTGATGTGGCGTCGCAGCAACTGCGTGAACTGCGTGAAAGTGAAGCGGTGCGCTATGCATTGATGTGCGCGAGATTTTTGCAAAGGCGTGCACCATGGTCGCTGGGATTCGGCAAATGGCTGGCGCGCAAGACGCTCGGCGTTAGGGCTCGTTTGGGCAAGCGCGCGATCTAAAATATGCGCGCTTTTGTATTTGATGGCAGGGGCTCTACTCTTGACGAGGAAGACGCCCTTCTGCTGCAAGCCAGGTTGGCTTCCGAGCCCAGCGACAGCCTTTTGGTCATCATCGGAGAAGATAGAGGCCAACTTCGTTGGCGCAACAGGGTGTCGCTTAATGTTGATGCCGACGCAGAGCCCGGCTCTTCTCCAGAGCGCTTTCCGACCCTCGCTAGTAGTAACGATGACTTGGGTTTCTATCGAAGCACGTCTGTGATGCGGGGATTGCGTGCCCTGGATCTGCATGTGCGTGCCACATACATAGAGTTTCCCATATTCTGCGGAATCGCTTTTTCCACGCTGCAGGCACGTTTACTTAATGGGGGATTTGCTGGCGCCACCATTGCCGTTCGTCTAAATAGGTGCAGCGCGCTTGAGTCGATCCGTAGGGCGCGGCCCCTGTGTCTTGCTGACCTGAGGCTGATGGATCTGGAGCGCAAAGCACTACGCGACTGTGACCTTGCGGTTTGCCTTAACTCTTCGATCTCGAGTGATTTTTGTGGTGCGCTCGGCTTGGAAGCGGATGACCTGCAGGAGCGCTTGGCGTGCGCGGTGGTGCAGGCTCCCTGTGCCATAGACATGGCTGGGAGCGTGGCTGTCAATGATTTCGTTTGCGTTTCCGACGAGCCTCAGTCATTGCGCACCGTGATTAGAGGCTTTGTCGGGCTGTGTAGACAAAATCCCCGATGGCGCGGCGGTATTCGTCTGGATATGGCGGCCGCTGGAGCGGACCTTGCATTGGTGCCCGCGGATCTTCGTGGTCGCGTTAGACAGTTACCCTCGGATTGGAGTAAATCCGCAAATTCGACGACAGTTGCAATTTTTGCTAATCGCTGGGCGCCTGCCGCGATGCAAGTCATCGAGACTGCGTCAAACGGAGTGCGTTGCGTTGTCAATGCTGCCAATCCAGCCTTGCGCGAGGAGTCGGGTTGGAAGGTTGGACATAATGTCCTTGCGTACAATGGCGAAGTGACGCAACTGCTTGATGCGTTGGCTCAGTCTTTAACTTGGCGCCCGTCTCTGGGGCCGCCGGCGCTTCCGGTATGGCCGTTGCGTGACGGTAGTGATTCGCGTGAGGAGGCAACTTTTGAAGCTCCGCGTGTCACTGTTGTGGTTACCCACTTCAATTTGGGCGAATACATAGGTAGTACGTTGGCGAGCGTGTGGTCTTCAAGCTACCCAAATCTCGATGTTCTGGTCGTGGATGACGCATCCACGGACGAGGCGTCCCGGAGCACGCTTCGACGTCTCGAGCAGGAACAGAGCGGCCGCCTGAGAGTGGTATGGTTGCCTTACAACATAGGACTTTCTGCTGCCCGCAACGTGGGAGTGCTGGCGGCTAGTGGGGATTATGTGCTTGCACTTGACGCCGACGACATCATTAGCCCTGCGTTTATTGAGCTCGCGGTTGCGGCACTGCAACGAAATCGCGAGTTCGATTTCGTCGTCCCCAAGGCCGCTTATTTCACCTCAATGTCTCGCGAGCAGGATTTTAATTCATTAGAAATGAAATATGTTATTCCCTTGTTGGGGGAGGGGTTTTGGTCCGGTCGATATATGAACTCGTTTTCCACCGCTACATGCCTTGCCAGGCGTGCGGTAGTGGCAGGACTTCGCTATCGCGAAGATCTAAGAGCGTACGAGGATTGGGAGTTCTATCGCCGAGCTCTCTCGGACGGTCACCGGTTCATCGTGACGCCAGACGTACATTTTCTATATCGACAGCGGCCAGGATCAATGATCCATTCTGCTGACATGCGGCGACGCCATGCTTGTCTCGTCATGGAAATGGTGCCTATCAATGGGGCTGAAGGCGGCCTCGCCAGCCTCCAACCCATCATTGCGCCAGAACAGATCCCGGGTAGTGCCTTTTCTGGATTGTTGCTCTCGGAGCTGGAGCAGTCGTTGAGCCAACTCAATGTGCTTCGTCGTCTTCCTGGCTTCAGCCTTCTGATCAGGGTGCTCTATCGCCTTGCTAGGCGGGTACCGGGCCACTCGGGCAGAAGTTGAGCCTCGTTCGGGCGCAGTGCTAAGTGCCAGCGACCGGCTTTTGCAATGTCTGCTGCCAGCGCCAAGCGTCCTTGCACATCGCCATGAGATCACGCTTGGCTTTCCAGCCCATTCTTTCCTCTGCTAAAGACGGGTCAGCCCAGCTTTCCGGTATGTCGCCGGGGCGCCTGTCCACAAGATCGAAGGGGATCGATTGGCCTGATGCCGTTTCAAATGCTCGAATGATTTCCAGGACCGAGTACCCGCGGCCAGTGCCAAGGTTAATAGCGTCGAGGTCCGTGATGGCGTCAATATGCTCGAGCGCCTGCACATGGGCTTCGGCTAGGTCACAGACATGTATGAAGTCTCTTACGCCAGTGCCGTCGGGCGTAGGGTAGTCGTGGCCGAAGACCTTCACGGAAGAATGCCACCCGTGTGCCACCTGTGCCACGAAGGGGACGAGGTTACTGGGTTTGCCAACGGGTCGCTCCCCAATGAGCGCTGACGGGTGGGCGCCCGCAGGATTGAAGTAGCGCAAGTTGATTGCCTTGAGGTTCGGATCCGCGGCACGTGCGTCCAGAATGATGTGTTCGCCGAAGAGTTTGGTGCGTCCGTAAGGCGTGGAAGTGGAGAGGGCAGCATCTTCCTTGACTGGGCACCTTTCGGGTACGCCGTAAACATTCGCCGACGAGCTGAAGACAAGCTTCTTGCAGCCCAGTTGCGCCATGCACTGCAGGAGATTTACCGTGCCGCCGATGTTGCTGGCGTAATAGCTGAGAGGATGCTCCAGACTCTCGCCCACGGACTTCAATGCAGCAAAATGGATGACTGCCTCCGGGACGAACTGACGCATACATTCCAGTAGGGCGCCGCTATCGCGAACATCGCCTACCACGAGCGGCGCGGGCTTATGGGTGATGGCCGTTATCGCTTCCGTGACATCGCTACGCGAATTGCAAAGATTGTCGTAGATCAATAGCTCATGCCCGCGCTGCAACAGTTCCACGCAAACGTGGCTGCCGATGTAGCCAGCTCCACCTGTTACCAGAATGCGCATTTAGACCCCATTGCATCGAATGACCGCTGATTTTCGCAGAAAGAGCGTTGGAATTCCAGGCCGTGATGGCTAAAAGATCTTTGCTTGCAATCCACTGGTTGCCGCGCTCGCCCCGACAAACCATCGACGCTACGCGCGATGCCGTCGCTAGCCGCCGAGGGTGGCCGGACGCAGAAATTATGGTACGCAGCCTCCGCCCCGCGTGTCCCCCGCCGGCTTGGTTGCTGTGATCATTGGGCACCAAAATGCGCACGAAGGTGCATGGTATGATGTACGGTCGTGATGAAGCTCGCTCAAGTCGCGTGTGGCATGGCCGGCGGAAAGGTCCAGCTCTTAGGCGATTTCCTCAAACGTAACCGATGGGTGTAAGTGTGCGCATGCTTGGACGTGATATGGGTTGGAAAGGTTTAACAAAAGATCTCACCATCGAGAGGTGCTTGAATATACTGATCGCTTCTTTGGCGATCTTGATAGCGTTAGCGCCCTCTGCTCAATTGGTTTATGCATTGCGTCACGTCGGGATGCAAGAGGATGCGATGATTGGTCTGAGGCACCTTCGCAATATGCTGGAGGGGCATGGTCTTGTCTACAATGTGGGCTACTCAGCGCTCGGGGTCACAGATCCATTGTTTTGGCTCGCTTCCAGCGTCATAGTCAAGCCGCTGATGGTGTTGACTGGAAGTCGGGATGTTCTGGCACTTCACTACTTGGCATGTGTAATCTTCAATGTAGCCGCAATGGTGATCCTGGTGTATCGGGCGCCAAGGGGTACGCGCACATTGACGGCTGTCGTTCTCGCCGTGTGTTCGGTCTTTTTCTTTTGGCCATTACGCTTTCTGTACCTCGGGCTAGAAGGTTCTTTCTTGCTGCTTTCTGTTGCGGTTCTAGCCTGGATGGCTGGCACCTTGGGTCAGGCAAGGTCCTACTTGATGGCGGGTATCGCCGCAGTTCTTGCCTGGAACCGACCTGAGATCGCCATTGTCGCGTTCTTGAGCGTTGTACCCTATCTCCTGTTACAGCGCGGCCGGCGGCAGGTGCTGCGCGACACCTCCGCGTATGCGGTTGGCGTGGTGACGGTGCCGATTGTGTTTTGGATGATTTCAGGACGATGGGTGCCTGGAACAGTTGCTGCCAAGGCCTACTTCGGGGCTCCTTCTAACCCCCTCACCTTTGATGCAATCCTGAATCGGTTCGACTATCTGGATGCCTTTATCGGGATGGGTGCAGGGGTCAGCTTGGCGCTGCTCAGTCTTGTTGGCATAATCGCGCTTGCCGATGCGTTCATCTTTTTCAAGCAAGGGCGGAACAGCGTGCCTTGGCGCAAGGGCGTCTATTCGCTGTTCGTGGCCGGTTATAGCTGCTTTATTCTCTTGATCCCATCTTTGTGGGAATGGTACGTTAGTTTCTGGCTGGCATTCGTACTTGTGTTGCTTTCTCGTCTTGTGGTGACGGCGATACTTTGGATGCGCGCAGAGGACGTCGGCGCGGCTCGCCGAACTACGGTATTTGGATTCTGCGTACTGGCGCTGTGCTGGCTAGCTGTTCCGCGGACCGAGGCAAAACGTGTCGAGATTATTTCCTGGATCCAGCAGGACGCGGGTTTCCGTGGGCGACTGTCGCATGAGCTGAATGATCGCTGGCATGCAAAGTCCGTCTGGATGGAAGCCGCTGGCTGGCAGGGTTACTTCAATGATGCACACGTCTTTGATGAGGTGGGGCTGGTGGATGAAAGCGCTCTGGCCCGAGCGCGCGATTATGGCTGCCGATATTTCGTGCGTTCTTTGCAGGATCTAAAGCCGCAGTTTGTAATCAAGAGACGCTTCGAGGTGGAGAGAAATACGATGGTGACTCCCCCCAAGAGTTGCCTTGGCGCGCCGTTGTTCTCAACGCAGGAGGATAGGGCGTGGTTCTTCGATAACTACGACCGCGTAGAGACGTACGAGACTCCATCGCCGGGTTACTTTGGAGAATACTCTGTGCTTGACCTTTATCGTCTCAAGCGCTGATCGCGCACTGTTTTTATGACCCCGCTTGCGGCGAAGACAATCTCTTCGCCGTCGGCGTGGGTCAGTTAAGAGTGGGATCTTTTGTTGAATACGAACTTCTTGTCCAGCCAGTATTTCAGTGTGTAGCCCAAGCAAAGGCCGATCACGCCGCCGACGTATCGCATTGCGTCAGACCTGAATATGACTTGGAAGAGCGCTTCTGTGCCCCAGAATATAAGGGTGGTGATCAGGCCCATAGCGACATAGAGCCCGAACGTGGCCGCTTCTTTGCCAAGATCTTCGCTTTTGTGGGAGAAAATGAAGTGCTTGTCCAGTAGGTACTTACTGATGAGCCCGGCGGCAGTGCCTGCACACATGGAAAGAGGCAGATAGTAGGGCCCTTGATACAGGTAGACACAGAGCGCTTGCGTGCCAATGTTTGCGAGTATCGATATGGCGGCAAATCCGGCATACATGCCGACTAACTTGAAGTGCCTCACAGTTTGATTCTGCGAAAAACGGATTCCGGGATGTGGGTGATGACGGCCATGATGAGACGCCAGAAACCCGGGAGGTAAGCGACGGAGCGTTTCCTGTCTATGCTGCGTAGGATGCCGCGGGCTACGCTATCCGGTGTCGCCCAGAGCGCGCCCTTTTTGAACTGAGCTGTCATTGGCGTGTCGACAAAGCCGGGTTTTATTGTCAGCACATTAATGCCCTTGCTGCGAAGTTGTTGACCTAGGCCACTCAGGAAGGTGGTAACGGCTGCCTTTGCGCTGCCGTATAGATAGTTGCTGGAACGGCCTCGATCACCGGCCACTGAAGAAATGACTGCTAGCGTCGATCCCGATTCCAGCTTTTGTGCCAATCGGATGGATAACGCAATAGCGGATGTTCCGTTCGTTGCGAATTCGTGAAGCGCGTAATCCACTGAAGCGGTGCAATCTGCCTGATCCGGCAGCGTTCCATGCGCTATGAGGGCCATATCGATGGCGCCCCCCAGTGCCTGGCTTGCTGCATCCAGGCAAGTGGCGTGGTCTTCTAAGCGATTGACATCGAGGACATGCACGGTCACGGCTGCCGCTCCTCGCGTCCTTAGATCCCGCGAAGTTGCTTCCAGTCGTTGAACGTTGCGTCCAACTAGAGCAAGCATGGCGCCACGCTGCGCATAGCGCCTGGCGACAGCCTCGGCGATCGCGGATGTGGCGCCGATGATTAGAATCCGTTGCATGAAACCTCCGTTACGCGACGCCAGAAGCCAGAAGAAAGTTGCGGATCGACATATCGCTGAAACTGCTGCCACGCCGGGAAGCCGCTTTTGAACATCTCTGCCGACATGCGCGCGTCCTTCGCTGGATAGATTGCTCCTCCGGCATGTGCCACGATTCTGTCCAGTCGATCGAGCAAGCGGAATACGTCTTGTCCAGTATTAGGGAAATCGAGCGCAAGTGTCGTTCCTGGGCGCGGAAAAGACAGCAGCCCTAGAGACGGTATGTTTCCAAACTCCTTGAGAACAGCGAGGAAGGAACCGCTACCGCTATGTGAGATTTCGGTCAGTAGCGCAGAAACAGCATCGCGTGCGGTTTCCGCGGGTAGCACGCACTGGTGCTGTAGAAATCCCTTGGGGCCATACATGCGATTCCAATTCGCGATGCCGTCCAGTGGATAGAAATAGCTGCGATAGTGCGCAGAGTATCGCTTTCTAATGGAGGGTTGGCGCCAATAGTAGGCCGTATTAAAGGCGCCCAAGGTCAAGCTATTGACCATGGAAAAGGGGGGCGTGAGCGGCATGTTGCGTTGGCCTTGCCTTGGCTCTGAACGCCCGTCGCCAGGTGCGTGATCGCTGCGCAGAAAGTGCCCTCGACCCGTCTGCTTGCCCTTGGCGAGACAGTCGATCCAGGCAACGGTGTATTCGTATCCGCTGGAAGAAGCCTGCGACAATTCGAAGAACTCATCCAGGTTCCGGAAGCGAATGCACTCGGTTTCCAGCCATGGACCCTGCACTCGGCGCAGTTGCAGTTCAGCCCATAGAATGATGCCTGTCAGACCGAGCCCTCCCACGGATGCCTCAAACAGCCCGCTGGGGTGACCGGCTTGCAATAGATGGCGACTTCCGTCGGTTCGCAAAAGCTCCATTTCAAGGATGTGATGGCCAAAGCTACCTGCGCGATGATGATTCTTCCCGTGTACATCGTTAGCGATAGCGCCCCCAACCGTCGCATATCGCGTCCCTGGAGTGACCGGCAGAAACCATCCTTGAGGTAACACAAGACGAATGACCTCATCCAGCGTCACCCCGGCCTCGCAACGAAGAACGCCCGTCGCAGGGTCGAATGCGATGAAGCGATCTAGGCCGCGAGTCAGATACAGCGCCCCCCCCGGATTGAGGCAGCTATCTCCATAGCTGCGGCCATTGCCATGTGGAAGCGCGGCCTCGCGCAGCGCCGGCAGCGGCGTGCTTCTGTCATAAAGGCGGTGCAGACGCTGCTCTACCCGCGGGTAACGCCCCCAGGATTGACCCGTGGTATCCGTCATATCGCTAGGAGCGCTACGAGTCCGGCCACAGCGATCACCACTTGGCTAACGCGATCGGTCGCGGCGAATACCACTGGGTCGTCATGCATCTCGCCGCGATGCGCCACAATCCATGTCCTGCTCGTCCAGTAAAGGAGGACCGGGCACAACAACCAGAGCACCTGCGGATGCCGGTAGAGGGCTAAGCTTTGTGGGCTATTGATGTAGAGGGCAAGCACCAAGACTGCGCAGTAACCCGACGCAGCGCCCAGCGACTGGACCAATGAGAGATCGGTGACTGAATAGCCGCGCCCCGCGGCTTGCAACTTGCCGTTGGAGAGGGCTGTGGCCAATTCCGTATAGCGTTTGAGCAGGGCCAGGCTGAGGAAAATGAACATTGAAAAGGCTAGGAGCCAGAACGACATGACGGCATCGATCGCTGCCGTACCTCCGATGATGCGAACCGTGTAAAGGGCTGCCAGGAGTACAACATCAATCATCACTATCCGCTTGAGCTTGAACGAGTAGGCCAGCGTCATGACGTAATAGCACACGAGAACCACAAGAAAGTCAGGGCTACACCACAGCGCCAACCCAAGACCGGCCATTGTCAATGCTGGGGCGGCCAGCAATCCATGCAGTAGAGGAAGTGAGCCTGCCGCAAAAGGGCGCTTGCGCTTGCGCTCGTGCAAGCGATCAGGAGTCAGGTCCAACAAGTCATTCAGCAGATAGACGCCGGATGCGCACAAGCTGAATGCCAGAAATGCGAGGCCAGCATCGACTAGCGCCTTCCCGTTAAGGAATTGATGCGCTGTCAGTAACGGCACAAAGACCAGCAGGTTCTTCAACCATTGATGCAAACGGAAGGCTTTGATCCAGGCGCTGAGCCCGCCATTTTGAGCCGGCAGATGTGCTTCGACATGGGTGACGCGCGCAGCCTTGTCTGCCAGCGAAGAACCGGCATTGACAACGATCGCTCGAGCGGAATGCTTCCAGACATCCAGATCAACGTGTCCGTTTGCAACATAGTCGAACCCTTTCTCGCCGTAGCGAGCGACCAGGGCTTCCGCTTTACGCTGTCCGGCTAGGTTGATGTCGCCGTCACTTGCAATGACGTCTTCAAACAGTCCTAGATGATCGGCAATAGGTGCCACCAACAACCGGTCGGATGCGGAGCACAGCACACGCGGCCGCTGCTGCGTGGTTCGCAGCATTTCTATCACGCGCTCGTCGTAGGGAAGAGTTTCAGGCACTAGGCTGACCCGCGACGCGAGTTCGCGCTTCAATGTTGCCTTGCCGCGGAGGAGCCAGAATGGAACTAGCAGCGCGTATAAGGGGTTGCGCACCAGCAGCGCCAAAAGGGATTCGTAAAGAACATCAGAACGAAGCAGCGTGCCATCGAGGTCTACGCAGAGGGCCCGCTTTTCTTGTGTCACGAGTTGGCTATCCTGATTGTTTGCCGTCAGTGCTGACGGTGGGCGCAAGGCAGGACGCATTATAGAACGCTAGCGGCAGAGCCGCCGCCCAATGCTGGGCAGCGGTTGCAGTCGAGCGTGATCAGAGTGCCTTTTCCAGTTCCGGCAGTACCGTGAACAGGTCGCCAACCAGGCCGATGTCGGCGATCTCGAAGATCGGCGATTCCGGGTCCTTGTTGATCGCGACGATGGTGCCGGCGTCCTTGATGCCGGTCAGGTGCTGGATGGCGCCGGAAATGCCGATCGCCACGTACAGCTCCGGCGCGATGATCTTGCCGGTCTGGCCCACCTGCAGTTCGTTGGGCACGTAGCCGGCGTCGACCGCCGCGCGCGAGGCGCCGACCGCCGCACCGAGCTTGTCGGCGAGTTGGTAGACGATCTGGAAGTTCTCCGCCGAGCCGACACCGCGGCCGCCGGAGACCACGCGCTTGGCGCTCTGCAGGTCGGGACGGTCGGACTTGCCGGCGGCCAGGCCGACGAAGCGGGTGTGGCTCGGCAGTGTCGCGTCCACGCTGGCCGCCTCGACCGCCCCGTTGCCGCCCTGCGCCGCTTCCGGCCACGAGGCGCTACGTACGGTGGCCACCACGATCTGGTCGGCCGGGGCCTGCACGCTGATGATGGCGTTGCCGGCGTAGATCGGGCGCTTGAACGCGTACTCGCCGTCCACCGCCATCAGGTCGGAGATCTGGTTGACGCCGAGCAGGGCGGCCACCACCGGCATCAGGTCCTTGCCGAAGGTGGTGGAGGGGCCGAACACGTGGGTGTAGCCGGTCGCCAGGGCGGCGATCTGCGGGCCCAGCACCTGCGCGATGGCGTGTTCGTTGGCGGGATTGGCGACGGTGAGGACGCGGGCGACGCCGGCGATCTGCGCGGCCTGGGCGGCCACCGCGGCCGGATCGGCGGCCAGCACGACGATGTCGATGGCGTCCGGCGACAGTGCCTGCGCGGCGCTGACGCACTTGGCGGTGGCAGCGTTGAGCTGCCCGTTGAGATGTTCGGCGACGATGAGGATCTTGGCCATTACAGCAACCCCTTCTGCTTGAGTGCGGCCACCAGTTCGGCGGCATCCTTGACCATCACGCCGCGGCTGCGCTTGGCCGGCGGGGCGTAGTGGGTGGTGGTGAGGCTGTCGTTGGCGTCCACGCCCAGGTCGGCGAAGGCCAGGGTCTGTAGCGGCTTGCTCTTGGCCTTCATGATGTCCGGCAGCTTGATGAAGCGCGGCTCGTTCAGGCGCAGGTCGGTGGTGACCACCGCCGGCAGGTCCACTTCCAGGGTCTCCAGGCCGGCGTCGACTTCGCGGGTCACCGTCGCCTTGCCGTCGGCCACCACCAGCTTGCCGGCGAAGGTCGCCTGCGGCCGGCCCCACAGCGTGGCCAGCATCTGCCCGGTCTGGTTGGCGTCGTCGTCGATCGCCTGCTTGCCCAGGATCACCAGGTCCGGCTGCTCCTGCTCGACCAGCTTGAGCAGGGTGCGCGCGGCGGTCAGCGGCTGGATCGCCGCGTCGGCGACCACGTGGATGGCGCGGTTGGCACCCATCGCCAGGCCGTTGCGCAGGTGCGCGGCGGCGTCGGCCGGGGCGATGGTGGCGACCACCACCTCGCTGGCGATGCCGGCGTCGCGCAGGCGCAGCGCCTCTTCCAGGGCGATTTCGTCGAACGGGTTGGCGGAGAGCTTGACGCCCTCGGTGATCACGCCGGAGCCGTCCGGCTTGACCTGGATGCGGACGTTGTAGTCCACCACGCGCTTGTAGGCGACGAGGATTTTCATCGTGTACGAGATCCTTCAGCAGTGCGGGAAGGCCCGGCCGCGGCGGCTGGCACGGGGCAGTCGGAGGATTCTAACCGGGCGCGGGGGACCATGCGAGGGCGTATGGTCGGGCGCAAACGGTGGACTGAACAGGCCTGGTCGCGTGAGCGCGTCGGGCCACCTCCAGAGCGCTATGCTTGCCGGTTACGCTCCAGCGATTCTGTCTGGTGCCCAGGCCAAGACACAGGAGAAAGGCATTGGCGACTTGGCTCGTAACCGGCGGTGCCGGTTTCATCGGCGGTAATTTCGTGCTCGAGGCGGTGGCGCGCGGCATCCGTGTGATCAACCTGGACGCACTGACCTACGCCGGAAACCTGAACACACTGGCGTCGCTGGAAGGCAATCCCGACCACGTGTTCGTGCACGGGGACATCGGCGACCGCGATCTGGTGAGCCGTCTGCTTGCCGAGCACCAGCCCGACGCGGTGGTCAATTTCGCCGCCGAGAGCCACGTGGACCGCTCGATCGACGGCCCCGGCGCCTTCATCCAGACCAACGTGGTCGGCACTCTGGGCCTGCTGGAGTCGGTGCGCGATCACTGGAAGGCGCTGCCGGACGGCCGCCGCGACGCGTTCCGTTTCCTGCACGTGTCCACCGACGAGGTCTACGGCACGCTGGGCGAGACCGGCAAGTTCAGCGAAACCACCTCGTATGCGCCGAATTCCCCGTACTCGGCGTCCAAGGCCGCCTCCGACCATCTGGTGCGCGCGTTCCACCACACCTACGGCCTGCCGGTGCTGACCACCAACTGCTCCAACAACTACGGCCCCTACCACTTTCCGGAGAAGCTCATTCCGCTGGTGATCGCCAAGGCGCTGGCCGGCGAGCCGCTGCCGGTGTACGGCGACGGCAAGCAGGTGCGCGACTGGCTGTTCGTCGGCGACCACTGCGAAGCGATCCGCACCGTGCTGGTCAAGGGCAAGGTGGGCGAGACCTACAACGTCGGCGGCAATTCCGAGAAGCAGAACATCGAAGTGGTGCAGGCGATCTGCGCGCTGCTGGACGCACGGCGTCCGCGCGAAGACGGCAAGCCGCGCGCCAGCCAGATCACCTACGTCGCCGACCGGCCCGGCCACGACCGCCGCTACGCCATCGACGCCTCCAAGCTGAAGAACGAACTGGGCTGGGAGCCGAAGTACACCTTCGAACAGGGCATTGCGCTCACCGTGGACTGGTACCTGAGCCATCAGGACTGGGTGCAGGGCGTGCTCGATGGCAGCTATCGGCTGGAACGCATGGGCGCGCTGCAATGATGCGGTGGCCGTTCGATCCTCATGTCCGCTGCACGAAGCAGCGTTTCGACAGAATCTGATCATGACGCAGCGTAAAGGCATCATCCTCGCCGGAGGATCCGGCACCAGGCTGTATCCGATCACCCAGGCGGTCAGCAAGCAATTGCTGCCTGTCTACGATAAGCCGATGATCTACTACCCGCTCAGCGTGCTGATGCTCGCGGGCATTCGCCAAGTGCTGGTGATCAACACGCCCCACGAGCAGGCGCTGTTCCGCAGGCTGCTGGGAGACGGGGCGCAGTGGGGCATGGAGATCCAATACGCGGTGCAGCCCAGCCCCGATGGATTGGCGCAGGCTTATCTGATCGGGCGCGATTTCGTCGACGAAAAGCCGAGCTGTCTGGTGTTGGGCGACAACATCTTCCACGGCCATGGTTTGACCGAGACCTTGCGTCGCGCCGATGCCCGCACGCACGGCGCGACCGTGTTCGGCTACTGGGTGAACGATCCGCAGCGCTATGGCGTGGCCGAGTTCGACGCGTCCGGCAAGGTGATCGACATCGAGGAAAAGCCGGCGTCGCCGCGTTCCAACTATGCGGTGACGGGCCTGTATTTTTACGACGGCGATGCCAGTCGCCATGCCGCAGCGCTGAAGCCTTCCGCGCGTGGCGAGTTGGAAATCACCGATCTCAATCGGCGCTATCTCCAGGAAGGGCGACTGCACTTGGAAGCCTTGGGGCGCGGCTACGCGTGGCTGGATACGGGTACGCATCAATCGTTGCACGAAGCCTCCAATTTCATCGAAACCATCCAGGCGCGCCAAGGCCTGCAAGTCTGCTGCCCGGAGGAGATCGCGTTCCTGCAGGGGTGGATCGATGCCGAACAATTGCAACGTTTGGCGCTTCCAATGGTCAAGAACAGCTATGGCCTGTATCTGCAGGCGCTGGCGAAACGAGGAAAGCTTCTTTGAATCTGATCGAGACCGCGATACCCGGCTGTGCCGTCATCGAACCCAAGGTGTTCGGCGACGCGCGCGGCCATTTCTTCGAAAGCTGGAACGCCGAGCGGTTCGCGCAAGCCGGTTTGCCGGCAGCGTTCTTGCAGAGCAACGTGTCAGTCTCTTCCAAGGGCGTACTGCGCGGCTTGCACTATCAGTGGCCGCGGCCGCAAGGCAAGCTGGTCAGCGTTCTGGAGGGCGAGGTCTATGACGTTGCCGTGGACATACGCCGCGGTTCGCCCTACTTCGGGCGATGGGTTGCCGCTATCTTGAGCGCGGAGAACCACAAGCAGTTCTGGATCCCGGAAGGCTTCGCCCATGGGTTCGCGGTGCTGTCGGAGCGCGCGGTATTCAGCTATCTCTGCACCGATGTCTACGTCCAGGAAGCGGATGCTTCGGTGCGCTGGGATGACGCCGATATTGCGGTGGACTGGCCGCTCAATGCGCCGTTGCTGTCGGCCAAGGACGAAAAGGCGCCATTTTTGAAGGACATCGCAGAGGATCGCCTGCCGGTCTACCAGCCATGAGCATTCTGGTCTTCGGCGGCAATGGCCAGGTCGGGCAGGAACTGCTGCGCGCGCTGGCGGCGCAGGGGCCGGTGTTCGCGACCACGCGCAGCGGCCAGTTGCCCGACGGCAGCGCCTGCGAGCGCGCCGATTTCGACCAGCCGCAGACGCTGGGCGAACTGCTGGACCGGCTGCGGCCGACGGCGGTGGTCAACGCCGCGGCCTACACCGCGGTCGATCGCGCCGAACAGGACGCAGAGGCCGCCCACCGTGCCAATGCCGAATCGCCGGCGGCGATCGCCACCTGGTGTGCGGCGCATGGCGTGCCGCTGGTGCATTACTCCACCGACTACGTGTTCGACGGCCAGGGCACGCAGCCTTATCCCGAGGATGCACCGACCGCGCCGCTGGGCGTGTACGGTGCCACCAAGCTGGCCGGTGAGGAGGCGATCCGCGCTTCCGGTGCGCAGCACCTGATCTTCCGCACCGCCTGGGTGTATGCCGTGCACGGGAACAATTTCCTGCGCACCATGCTGCGCGTCGGCGCCGACCGCGACGAACTGCGGGTGGTCGCCGACCAGGTCGGCACGCCGACCCCGGCGGCGCTGATCGCCGATGTCACCGCGCGCGTGCTGGCGCAGCGCGCGACGCTGCCGTCCGGGACCTGGCATATGACCGCGGTCGGCGAGACCACCTGGCACGGCTTCGCCGAGGCGATCTTCGCCGAGGCGGTGGCGGCCGGCCTGCTGCCGCGCGCGCCGCGGGTGCTGCCGATCACCACCGCGGAGTATCCGACCCCGGCCAAGCGCCCGGCCTACTCGCGCCTGGACGTGTCGCGCCTGCAGCGCGATTTCGCGCTGGAACTGCCGCAGTGGCGCGATGGCCTGCGCCAGGTGATCGGCGAACTCGCCACGGCAGCACCGGCCGCCTGACCTGCCGTACGCGGCAGAAAAAGCGCAGCCGAAAAACAAAGAGCCGGGCAGTGCCCGGCTCTTTGGGTTGTGGCGTGCCGGACTCAGGTGCGCCCGTAGGTGTCCTCGAAGCGCACGATGTCGTCCTCGCCCAGGTAGCTACCCGACTGCACCTCGATCAACTCCAGCGGCAGCTTGCCGGGGTTCTTCAGGCGGTGGGTCACGCCGAGCGGGATGTAGGTGCTCTGGTTTTCGGTGAGCAGCAGTACTTCCTCGCCACGGGTGACTTCGGCGGTACCGCTCACCACGATCCAGTGCTCGGCGCGGTGGTGATGCATCTGCAGGCTCAGCGTGGCGCCGGGCTTGACCGTGATGCGCTTGACCTGGAAACGCTGGCCGTTGTCGATCGAGTCGTAGGCGCCCCACGGGCGGTACACCTTGCGGTGCCAGGTAGCTTCCGAGCGGCCGTTGGCCTTGATCCTGGCGACGATGTCCTTCACTTCCTGGATGCGCTCGCGGTGGCCGACCAGCACCGCGTCGTCGGTCTCCACCACCACCACGTCCTGCAGGCCGACCATCGCGATCAGGCGCGAGCCGTAGGCGTAGGTGTTGCGGCAATCGATCTCGATCACGTCGCCGTGGTGGGCATTGCCGTTGGCATCCTGCGGCGATACGTCCAGCAGCGCTGACCAGGAGCCGACGTCGCTCCACTTGGCGTCCAGCGGCACCACCACCGCGTCGGCGGTCTTTTCCATCACCGCGTAGTCGATGGAGTCGGAGGGGCTGGCGGCGAAGGCGTCCTTGTCCAGACGGGTGAAGTCGGCGTCGCGCTTTGCCGACTGCCACGCCTTGGTGCAGGCATCGGCGATGGCGGGCTGGAACTTGCGCAGTTCTTCCAGGTAGCGCGAGGCGCGGAACAGGAACATGCCGCTGTTCCAGTAATACTCGCCCGACGCCAGATAACTTTTCGCGGTGGCCAAGTCGGGTTTTTCGACGAAGCGCTCGACCGCGCGCGCGCCATCGCCGGCGGCCGCCTTGATGTAGCCGTAGCCGGTTTCCGGTGCGGTCGGCTTGATCCCGAACGTCACCAGCTTGCCTTGCTCGGCCGCGATGGCGGCCACGCGCACCGCTGCCTGGAAGGCCGCCTCGTCGCCGATCACATGATCGGAAGGCAGGACCAGCAACAGCGGATCGGCGCCGTCGCGTGAGGCCTCCAGCGCCGCCACGGCGATCGCCGGCGCGGTGTTGCGGCCCTTGGGTTCGAGCAGGATCGCATGCGGCTTCACGCCGATCTGTTGCAACTGCTCGGCCGCGACGAAGCGGTGTTCTTCGTTGGCGACCACGATGGGCGCATGCGCGGCGACCGGCGCCGCGCGCTGCCAGGTGGCCTGCAGCATGCTCTGCTCGCCGACCAGTGGCAGGAATTGCTTGGGATACGACTCGCGCGACAACGGCCACAGGCGCGTGCCGGAACCGCCGGACAGGATGATGGGAAGGACGTCGCTCATGGGCGGGGGAACTCCATAGTGCGTCTGTGGGTGGGGGAGGGTGTCGGGATCAGCCGCGCAGCAGCTCGGAGATCTCCTGGGTACGCTGTTCCAGCAACGCCGCATCGCCGCGGGTTTCCACGTTCAGGCGCAGCAGCGGCTCGGTGTTGGAACTGCGCAGGTTGAAGCGCCAGTCGGCGAATTCGGCGCTGACGCCGTCGGTGTAGTCCAGCGTCGGCGCATGCGAGGCGAAGTGTTCCATCACCCGCGCCACCGCCGCCTTGGCGTCGGCGACCTTGAAGTTGATCTCGCCGCTGCACGGGAACTTCTGCATGCGCGCCTCGACCAGATCGGCCAGCGAGCGGCCGGACTGCGACACCAGTTCGGCGATCAGCAGCCACGGGATCATCCCCGAGTCGGCGTAGGCGAATTCGCGGAAGTAGTGGTGCGCGCTCATCTCGCCGCCGTACACGGCGTTTTCGCTGCGCATCTTCTCCTTGATGAAGGCATGCCCGCTCTTGCACAGCACCGGAATGCCGCCGGCCTCCTCGACCTGTTCGATCGTGTTCCAGGTCAGGCGCGGGTCGTGCACGACCTTGCCGCCCGGCTGCTTGGCCAGGATCGCCTGCGCCAGCAGGCCCACCAGGTAGTAGCCCTCGATGAAGCGGCCGTCGGCGTCGAAGAAGAAGCAGCGGTCGAAGTCGCCGTCCCAGGCGATGCCGAAGTCGGCGCCGTGCTGCTTGACCGCATTGGCCGTGGCAGCGCGATTCTCCGGCAGCAGCGGGTTGGGAATGCCGTTGGGGAAGTGGCCGTCCGGCTCGTGGAAGACGCGCACGAACTCGAACGGCAGGTGCGGCGCCAGCAGGTCGATGATGGCACCGGCGCCGCCGTTGCCGGCGTTGACCACCAGCTTCAGCGGCTTGAGCGTGGCGCGGTCCACGTAGCTGAGCAGGTGCTCGATGTAGGCGCTCTTGTCCGGGCGGTGATGCTCGGCGGCGGTCGGCGTGGCGGCCGGCGCGGTGTCGGCGGCGACGGTGTCGCGGATCGCGAACAGGCCGGTATCGGAGCTGATCGGGCGCGCGTTCTCGCGCACCAGCTTCATGCCGTTGTAGTCCATCGGGTTGTGGCTGGCGGTGACCATCACGCCGCCGGCGGCCTGCAGGTGGTCGGTCTGGAAATACACTTCCTCGGTGCCGCACAGGCCGATGTCGATGACCTCGCGGCCGCTGGCGCGCAGGCCCGCCGACAGTGCCGCCTGCAGCGCCGGGCTGGCCAGGCGCACGTCATGGCCGACCACCACCGGGCCGCTCTGCAACTGCCCCGCCAGCGCCACGCCGATGCGGCGCGCCAAGTCCTCGTTCAGTTCGTCGGGAACGCGACCGCGGATGTCGTAGGCCTTGAATGCGGGAAGCGACATAGGAAGAGGGTCCTAGTTGGGGGAAACCGGAGTGTAACGTTCCGCCGCTTAATCGGTCGTTGCGGCGGTGCGGCGGGGGTCCGGCGCGGCGAGCGGCTAGACTACGCGCCTATTTCCAACGCGGAGCTGGCGAATGGGCGACACCACTACCCCTGCGGGCGGGCGGCGCGGCAAGCTTTACCCTGATGCGGCCACGGCGCTGGCCGACGTGGTGGCGGACGGGCAGACCCTGGCGGTCGGCGGCTTCGGCCTGTGCGGCATCCCGGAGGCCTTGATCGCAGCCTTGCGCGACAGCGGCGTCGGCGGCCTCACGGTGATCTCCAACAATGCCGGCGTCGATGGCTTCGGCCTGGGCCAACTGCTGGCGACGCGGCAGATCCGCAAGATGATTTCGTCCTACGTCGGCGAGAACAAGGAGTTCGAACGCCAGTACCTGGCCGGCGAACTGGAACTGGAATTCAATCCGCAGGGCACCCTGGCCGAACGCCTGCGCGCCGGCGGCGCGGGCATCCCCGCGTTCTTCACCGCCACCGGCTACGGCACGGTGGTGGCCGAGGGCAAGGAGACCCGCGAATTCGACGGCAAGCATTACGTGCTGGAGACCGCCCTGCGCGCCGACGTGGCCCTGGTCAAGGCGTGGAAGGCCGATGCCGCCGGCAACCTGGTGTTCCGCAAGACCGCGCGCAATTTCAACCCGGCCTGCGCGATGGCCGGCAAGGTCTGCATCGCCGAGGTCGAAGAAGTGGTGGAGACCGGCAGCCTGGATCCGGACCAGGTGCACCTGCCCGGCATCTACGTCGACCGCATCGTGCACAACCCGCACCCCGAAAAACGCATCGAACAGCGCACCCTGCGCCAGAAGGACGCCTGACATGGCCTGGACCCGCGACGACATGGCGCAGCGCGCCGCCCGCGAACTCACCGACGGCGCCTACGTGAATCTGGGTATCGGCCTGCCGACCCTGGTCGCCAACCACATTCCCGAGGGCGTGGACGTGTGGCTGCAATCGGAGAACGGCCTGCTCGGCATCGGCCCGTTCCCCAGCGAGGACGAGGTCGACGCCGACCTGATCAACGCCGGCAAGCAGACCGTCACCGCCCGCGCCGGCGCCAGCTACTTCGGTAGCCACGATTCCTTCGCGATGATCCGCGGCGGCCATATCGACCTGGCCATCCTCGGCGCGATGCAGGTCAGCGAGAAGGGCGACCTGGCCAACTGGATGGTGCCGGGCAAGATGGTCAAGGGCATGGGCGGCGCGATGGACCTGGTGGCCGGGGTCAAGCGCGTGGTCGTGCTGATGGAACACGTGGCCAAGGACGGCAGCCACAAGATCCTGCCGGCCTGCGATCTGCCGCTGACCGGTGTCGGCGTGGTCGATCGCATCATCACCGACCTGGCCGTGTTCGACGTCACCGACAGCGGCCTGGTGCTGGTGGAAACCGCCGAGGGCGTGGACGAGGCCGAACTGGTCGCCAAGACCGGCGTGCCGTTCCGGCGCGGGTAAGGGTGCGCTGCGCCGCTCAGGCGCTGCGCTGCGCGTAGGCGTAGTCGGTGGTGGATACCGGCGGTGGCTGGCCGAGCAGGTCGGCCACGGTGGCCACCCGGTAGCCGGCGCGCTCGGCCAGCGGCGCCGCCAGCCGTTCCACCGCATGCGCCAGGGTGGCGTCGAGCTGCCCGTGCTCGGCCTCGAATTCGGACGGGCACAGGCCGCTGTCCAGCAGCGGCCGCAGCGCGTCCAGGCGTGCCCAGAACATGCTGCCCGAGATGAACTGCGCCTGCTCCAGGCGCGCGTCGCTGTGGCCGGTCCGGCGCAGCAGGTAGTCGGCGGCCGCGCGGTTGCCGCCCCAGAATTCGGCCAACGGCAGCAGATGGCCTTCGGGCGCGACCAGGCCGAGCGCAGGCTCCTGCGCGAAGGCCTGCAGCACGCGCGCGGCACGGTCGGCGCTGGCCAGGCGTTGCAGCAGTTCGGTGCGCCAGGCATCGCCGTTGTGCAGATGGGTGCTGCGCTTGGTATGCAGTTTCAGCACCACGTCCACGCCATCGCGCAGCAGCCGCTCGGCGGCGTGCAGGAACGGCAGGATGTCGCGGCCGCGGTTCTCCAGCACCATCACCTCGGACGGCAGCGCGCACGCACGCAGGTGCGCGCGCACCGCATCGGCCTGGTCGGGCGAGGTGGTGACCAGCAGACGCCACGGCACGGCGCTCGCGGCCAGTTGCGCCAGCAGTTCCGGCAGCACGTCCGGATACCACGCGTGGATGATCGCGTGCGGCGTCGCGTCGCGCGCCGGCAGTGGCGCCAGCGCGCGGCGGGTTGCATCGAGATAGGCATGGCCCAGCCGCGCATCCGGTTCCAGCACGGCGCCTTCGGCCCACTCGTTCCAGGCGTTGACGAACACCAGGCGCTGCTCGGCGCGGCGACCCTGCAGCCGGGTATGGATGGTGGTGCGCAGCCAGTCCTCGTAGCCGCGCGGCGAGGCGTGCAGATAGACGCGGCCGGCGCCGGGACGGCGCGCTTCGTTGTCCCAGCCCGGGTTGACGCCCGGATACAGCAGATAGTCGGGCAGCGGGCGCGCGGCGATCTCCGCGGCCAGGGCGCGCCAATCCAGCACGGCGCCGCTGTAGTCGGGATTGAGCAGGTGCTGCTCGGCGGCCAGCGAGCGGGGATTGCTCATGTTCGGCGGGAACTCGACCGCCGCGTCGAAACCGATGTCGCGCGGGTCCGGCCGCTCGAAGCCCTGCACGTAGGCCAGGTGCAATTCGCCGATGCCGTGTTCTCGGCACCAGTCGCGCCAGCGCGTGGCGGTGGCCTGTGGATCCGGCAGCAGATGCGGGCGGTACACCAGCAGCATCGGTCGGCCATCCACGCGCAGGCAGCGCGGGTCGCGCAGGTAGTCGGCGACGTGCGCGATGAAGTCCAGATCGTCCTGCGCGCTGTGCGCCTGCGCCATCAGCACATCGTCGCCGCGGCCGTCCCAGCGCCGCGACCATTGCTCGTTGGCCCAGCACAGGCAGAACGGCAGCTCCAGCGTGGGATCGTCCAGCCACTGTCGCAGCGGCGTCTCCAGCAGGGTCTTGCCGCCGAACCAGTAGAAGTAGAAGCAGAACGCGCCGATGCCGTACTGCTTCGCCAGCGCCACCTGCTGCCGCATGCTCTGCGGGTTGCGCAGGTCGTAGAACCCCAGGTCCGCCGGCAGCCGCGGCTGCACATGTCCCTCGAACTGCGGCAGCGCGCGGGTGACGTTGCGCCATTCGGTGAAGCCGGTGCCCCACCAGGCGTCGTTCTCCGGGATCGGATGGAACTGCGGCAGGTAGAACGCCACCACGGTCGCCGGCAGTGGCGTGGGCAATGGCGCTTCCTGCGAGGACACGTGGCCGATCGCGCGTTCGTCGGCGCGCGCGCGCGGCCGGCGTTCGCCATGCCCGTCGGTGGCGCGCCCGCGCGGCGGCGGCGGCACCAGATCCGCATGGCGCTCCAGGAAGCGCGCGCGCAGGCGATCGCGCTGCGCCGGCGCCAGCGGCAGGACGCGGAAGCCCGCGCGCAGCGTGAGGTACAGCGCCGCCTTCAGGCGCGCGGGCAGGCCTGCGCTCACAGGTTCTGGTAGTTCGGCCCGGAGCCGCCTTCCGGCGTCACCCAGTCGATGATCGCGTACGGATCCTTGATGTCGCAGGTCTTGCAATGCACGCAATTGGCAGCGTTGATCTGCAGGCGCTTGCCGGCCGCGTCGTCGACGATCTCGTACACCGCCGCCGGGCAGAAGCGCGTGCACGGGTTGCCGTACTCCTCGGTGCAGCGGGTCACGCAGATCTGCGGATCGAGCACGTGCAGGTGCACCGGCTGGTCCTCGTCGTGCTCGGTGGCGGCGAAGTACACGCCCTGCAGGCGGTCGCGCGGGGCCAGCTCGCGCTGCACGTAGTCGCGCTTGGGCTGCTCGTGCTCGCCCAGCCGGTCCAGGCTCTTCCAGTCGGCGCCGACCTTGAGCGTCCACGGCGAGGCGCCCTTGACCAGGGTTTCCCACGCGCCATTGAGCAGGCCGAACCACAGCCCCTTCTTGAAACCGGGCTTGATGTTGCGTACCTGGCGCAACTCGGCCATCACCTCCGAGCCGCGCAGGCGCGCGTCGAAGCCGGCCGGGTCGAGCGCGGCGCCGGCGGCGAGGTGTTCGGCGGCGAGCATGCCGCTGCGGATCGCCTGATGGGTGCCCTTGATCTTGGGCACGTTGAGCAGGCCGGCGGTGTCGCCGATCAGCAGCGCGCCGGGCATCTCCACCTTCGGCAGCGACTGCCAGCCGCCGCTGGCGATGGCGCGCGCGCCGGCCGAGAGGATGCTGCCGCCTTCCAGCAGCGACTTCATCATCGGGTGGTTCTTCCACTGCTGGAAGGCTTCCCACGGCCGGTATTCGGGGTCGTGGTAGTCCAGGCCGCTGACGTAGCCCAGCGCCACCTGGTTGTTCTCCAGGTGGTACAGGAAGCTGCCGCCGTAGGTCTTGCTGTCGGCCGGCCAACCCAGGGTGTGCACGATCTTGCCGGGGCTGACGCGGCCCTCGGGCAACTGCCACAGCTCCTTGATGCCGATCGAGAACGCCTGCGGATCGTGGCCGGCGTCGAGCGCGAAACGCGCGATCAGGCGCTTGGTCAGGTGTCCGCGCGCGCCTTCGGCCAGCACCGTGACCTTGGCGCGGATGTCGATGCCGGCGGTGTAGCCCGGCTTGTGCGATCCGTCCTTGGCCACGCCCATGTCGCCGATGCGCACGCCCAGCACCGTGCCGTCCTCGGCGTGCAGGGTCTCGGCGGCGGCGAAGCCGGGGTAGATCTCCACGCCCAGCGCCTCGGCCTGGGGTGCGAGCCAGGCGCACATGGCGCCGAGGCTGACGATGAAATTGCCGTGGTTGCGCATGCCCGGCGGCACCATCGGGAACTTGTGCCCGCCGTCCTTGCTCAGGTACCAGAACTCGTCCTCGGCCGCCGGCACGCAGATCGGCGGCGGGTTGTCGCGCCAGCCGGGCAGCAGCGCATCCAGCGGCGCCGGTTCGATCACCGCGCCGGACAGGATGTGCGCCCCGATGGTGCTGGCCTTCTCGATCACGCAGACCGAGATGTCGGGGTTGAGCTGCTTGAGCCGGATTGCGAACGCCAACCCGGCCGGGCCCGCGCCGACGGTGACGACGTCGTACTCCATGACGTCGCGCTCCACTGGCTGCGGCGCGTTGGCGCCGCCCTCGGTTCCCGTCATCTGTTCCGCTCCCGTTGGCTCGTTCTGGCTGCCTGCATTTTCAGGGTTTGCGCGTGAAGGGGCAAATTCCGCACGCCGGCGTATGGTGGGGGCGGGCGTGCTAGCGTGGCGCGATGGAACTGGACCTGCCCGGCGCCGATCTGCGCTGGTATCCCGAGTGGCTGGACCCGACCGCGGCGGCGGCGCTGTGCGCGCAGTTGTTGCGCGAGGTGCCGTGGGAAGTGCACCGGATCCGCCTGTTCGGCAAGCTGGTCGATTCGCCGCGGCTGAGCTGCTGGATCGGCGATGCCGACGCCAGCTACCGCTATTCCGGTACCCGCTTCGCGCCGCATCCGTGGCCGCCGGCGCTGCTGCCGCTGCGTGCGCGGCTGGCGGCCGAGACCGGGGTGGCGTTCAACAGCGTGCTCGCCAACCGCTACCGCGACGGCCGCGACGCCATGGGCTGGCACAGCGACGACGAGCGCGAACTCGGCCCGGCGCCGGTGATCGCCTCGCTGAGCCTGGGGGCGTCGCGTCGCTTCCTGTTGCGCCATCGCCAGCAGCCGGCGCTGCGCCAGGCGTTGGAACTGAGCTCCGGCGGATTGCTGCTGATGGCGGGCGACACCCAGCGCCTGTACCGGCACGCCCTGCCGCGCACCGCCAAGCCGGTCGGCGAGCGGATCAACCTGACGTTCCGCCGCATTGCGCCTTCCTTGCCCTGATCCCTTCTCCCTCCGGGAGAAGGTGCCCCGAAGGGGCGGATGAGGGTCGGGAGCGCTAGGGAGGCATCTGGGGAAGAAGACTCCCTGGCCGCCGCACCCTCACCCCCAGCCCCTCTCCCGGTGGGAGAGGGGAGTACAGCGCTCATGCGGTGGCACGGATGGGCTGTCCCTTCTCCCACCGGGAGAAGGTGCCCCGAAGGGGCGGATGAGGGTTCGGGCGCTAGGGAGGTTTCTGGGGAGATGACTCCGCAGCCGCCGTACCCTCACCCCCGACCCCTCTCCCGGTGGGAGAGGGGAGTTATCAGCGCCGCGGCGGCTTCGGGCTGGCCGGCGGCGGAACGCTCGGCGCCATCGCCGTGGCCGCGTCGGCCTGGCCCTGCTGCAGGGTCCAGCCGACCACATCGTGGCCGAGTTGCGACATGGCCTGGCCGAAGGCGTCGACCACCTGCGATTCGGCGGTGCCGGCGGCCGGCTGGGTCACCAGGAAGGTGCGCGAGGCGACCACGCGCTGGTCGGCGCTGTACAGCAGTTTGGCATTGAGTTCGATGGTGGCCGACGGCACCGCGCGCCCGGCGTAGTCCGCTTCGAAGCGGCGCAGGTCCAGCAGCAGCTTGTAGTCGGCGCGAATGCCGGTGCCGAGCCGGGCCACGCCGGGGATGCGCCCGGAATCCTCGAACCCGCGCAGCAGCATGTCCTCGAGCATGTCGGTGGCCGGCTGCGCCCAGCTGACGCCGCCGTACACCTGCAGTTCGTCGGGCGTCGGCCGCACCGCGATGCGCGAACTGTCGACCACGCGCGCGGCGCTGGGCTTGGTCAGTGCCAGTTGCCAGCTCACCTGCGGCCAGGTTGGGTCGGCGGTCACCCGCACGTCCGGCGCGTAGATCGTCACCGGCTCCTTGTTGCCGCCGGGCAGCGAGCAGCCGGCCAGCAGCAGGGCCGGCACGGCGAGCAGGAGGAAGGCGCGCATCGGCTTCATTTGGGTTTGAACTCCTTCGGGGCGTCGCGGCCGAGCAGGTAGCGCGCGGGGTTGTTGTCCAGGCGGTCGCTGACCCGGCGCAGGTCGCGGATCAGGCCGCGCAGTTCGGTCAGGGTCGGGCCGAGCTGGCCGAGGCCGTCGTTGGCGAAGCTGTTGATCGCCGAGCGGTTCTCGCCAAGGATCTTGTCGGCATTGCCCGCGGCAGAATCCAGCTTGCTCAGCGTGTCCTCCAGCTTGTCCAGGATCGGCGGCAGCTGCTGCACCAGATTCTGGTCCAGGCGCTGGATGGTGCCGTTGGTGGTCTTGAGCGTGGTGTCCAGGTTGCGCGCGGCGTCGCGCGCACTGACGATCAGCGACTGCATGCCCTGGTCGCGGTCGGCCAGGCCGCCGCTGATGGTCTCCAGGTTGTGCAGGGTGGCGGTGATGCTGGCGACGTTGCGGTCGCTGAGCACTTCGTCCAGGCGTTCGACGATGCGGTTGGCGGTGTCGGTGATGTTCTGCAGCGCCGAGGGCGTGGTCTGGATGATCGGCGCATCGCTGTTGTCGATCGAGGTCAGCGACGGCGCTTCCGGGGTGCCGCCGGAGAGCTGGATGATCGACGGGCCGGTCAGGCTGGTGATGCCCAGCTTGGCGCGGGTATCGCTCTTGATCGGCGTGGTCGAGTTGACCCGGATCCGCGCCACCACCTGGCGCGGGTCGTTCGGCGCCAGGGTCAGCTCGGTGATCGAGCCCACCGCGATGCCGTTGTACTGCACCGGGCTGCCGACCGACAGGCCGGTCACCGCCTCGCGGAACACCACGCGGTATTCCTGCCAGGTGCGGTCGGAGGAGTACTTGGCGGCCCAGAGTCCGAACAGCAGCAGCGCGATCCCCACCACGATGGTGAAGGCGCCGATCAGCACGTAATTGGCTTTGGTTTCCATGGGCTCAGGGGGTCTCGGTCCAGGCGGTCTTGGCATCGCGCGCGGCGCGCGCGCGCGGGCCGTGGAAATACTCTTGGATCCACGGGTGGTCCACTTGCTCGATCTCGGCCAACGGCGCGTTGGCGATGACCTTGCGGTCGGCCAGCACCGCCACGCGGTCGCAGATAGCGTACAAGGTGTCCAGGTCGTGGGTGATGAGGAACACGGTCAGCCCCAGGGCTTCCTGCAGGGTACGGATCAGCCGGTCGAAGGCGGCCGCGCCGATCGGGTCCAGGCCGGCGGTGGGCTCGTCCAGGAACAGCAGCGGCGGGTCCAGCGCCAACGCACGCGCCAGCCCGGCGCGCTTGCGCATGCCGCCGGACAGTTGCGAGGGCAGCTTGTTCAGCGCATCCGCGGGCAGGCCGGCCAGCTTCACCTTCAGCAGCGCCAGCTCGTAATGCCAGCTGTCGGGCAGTTCGCCGAAATGCTCCTTCAGCGGTACCTGCACGTTCTCGCCGACGGTCAGCGAGGAAAACAGCGCGCCGTCCTGGAACAGCACGCCGGTATTGCGCTCCACGTGCAGGCGATCGGCGCGGCGACCGGAGTCGGTATCGACGCCGAGCACCTGGATCTTGCCGGCATCGGGGTCGCGCAGGCCGAGGATGGTGCGCATCAGCACCGACTTGCCGGTGCCCGAGCCACCGACCACGCCGAGGATCTCGCCGCGGCGCACGTCCAGGTCCAGGTCCTCGTGCACGGTCTGGGTGCCGAAGCGGTTGACCAGGCCGCGGACGGAGATGGCCAATTCGGGATTCGGGATTTGGGATTCGGGATTGGTCAACGCAACCGCTCCCGCCCAGGCGCGTAGCGCCCGGCTTCAACGAATCCCCAATACCCACTCTCCAATCCCGGCTCCATCACCACCCCATGTTCATGAACCACAGCGCGGCGATCGCGTCGATGATGATCACCAGCGAGATCGTCTGCACCACGCTGGAGGTGGTGCGCTCGCCGACGGATTGTGCGGTGCCTTCCACCCGCAGCCCTTCCAGGCAGCCGATCAGGCCGATCACGATGGCGAAGATCGGGGCCTTGGACAGCCCGACCAGCATGTGCCGGATATCGATGGTGTCGTGCATGCGCGCCAGGTACATCTGCGGCGGGATGCCGAGGTCGAAGGCGCCGACGGTGACGCCGCCGGCCAGGCCGGCGATCATCGCCACGAAGGTCAGCAGCGGCAGCATCAGCATCAGCGCCACCAGCCGTGGGATCACCAGCAGGTCCATCGGGTCCAGGCCCAGGGTCTGGATCGCGTCGACCTCTTCGCGTGCCTTCATCGCGCCGATCTGCGCGGTGAACGCACTGGCGGTGCGCCCGGCGAGCACGATCGCGGTGAGCAGCACCGCGAACTCGCGCAGGAAGGCGATGCTGACCAGCTCCACCACATAGATCTCGGCGCCGAAGTCGCGCAGGATGGTCGAGCCGAGGAAGGCGATCACCGCGCCGACCAGATACGACAGCAGCGCCACCAGCGGCACCGCGTCCAGGCCGACCTGCTCCATGTGGTGCACGGTGGAGGTCAGGCGAAAGCGCCGCGGCTCATGCACCAGGCGCATCATCTTGACCAGGGTCTCGCCGAGGAAGCCGACCAGGGCGACGATTTCCTTGCCGTTGCGGTGCACCGCGTAGCCCAGGCGTTCCAGCGCCGCGGCGAAACCGTAGTCGCGCTTGCGCTTGGGGCGGTCGTCGGCAACATCCTCGATGGTCGAGACCAGCGCGCGATGGTCCTGGCGGAAATCCAGCGCCTCGTGGGCGATGCCGTTGCGGGTGGCGTAGCGCATCAGCTGCAGCACCCCGGCCGAATCCAGCTGGCCGATGCCGCTGGCGTCGATGCCGGTGGTGCCGGCCGGCATGCCGCGCAGCACTTCCGAGGAGGCCAGGGCCGTGGCCAGGGTCCAACTGCCGGTCAGCCGCACCCGCGAGGGGTCTCGGTCGTCCTGGCTGAGTTTGGGCGGTTGCGGTTCGATCATGGGGGCGTCCGGTGCGCGAGCATACCTGTTTCGCCCGTGTTGCAGATGTGGTGATCGCGACGGGGTGGCCGGGCGCGGCGTTCGCGCCATACTAGCCGACATGCCCGCCGCTCCCACCGTCAGTCCCTCCGCCAACGCGACCTACGCGCAGCGCATCGCCTTCGTCTCGGACATCGCCGGGCGACTGCACACCTATGGCACCACCGCGCAGCGGCTGGAGGCGGCGGTGGTGGCGCTGGCGCAGCAACTGGACCTGGATTGCGAACCCTGGTCCAACCCGACCGGGCTGATCCTCAGCTTCAGCGACCCGACCAAGGCGATCGGCTCCAGCGACATCACCCGCGTGGTGCGGCTGGCGCCGGGCGACAACGACCTGCACAAGCTCAGCGTCGCCGACCGCATCGCCGACGACGTGGCCAGTGGGCGCATGAGCGTGGCCCAGGGCCACACCGCGCTGCGCCAGCTGGACCAGCCGCCGGGGCGGCGCTGGGTGGCGATGCAGGTGCTCGGCTTCGGCCTGGCCGCGGCCGGCGTGGCCGGGCTGTGGCGCCTGCCGTGGCTGGACATCGCCACCGCCACGGTGATCGGCCTGCTGATCGGCGTGCTGACCCAGCTCACCGACAAGCGCCCGGCGACCAAGGAAGCCAACGACGCGCTGGCGGCGCTGCTGGCCGGTTTCGTCGCGACCCTGGTGGCCAGTTTCGTGGCGCCGCTCAATCTCAATACGGTGATCATCGCCTCGCTGGTGGTGCTGCTGCCGGGGATGGCGCTGACCAATGCGGTCAACGAACTGACCAGCCAGCACTGGGTCTCGGGCACGGCGCGCTTCGCCGGCGCGGTCACCACCGTCCTCAAGCTGACCGTCGGCGCGGTGATCGCGGTGACCCTGGCGCAACTGCTCGGCCTGGAGCCGATGGTGCGGGCGTCGCGGCCGCAGCACGGCTGGGTGGAATGGGCCTCGCTGCTGGTCGCCGCCTATGCGTTCGCGCTGCTGTTCAAGGCCAGCGGCCGCGATTATCCGTTCGTGATGGCCGCATCGGTAGCCGGTTATGCGATCGCGCGCTTCGCCGGCGACGCCTGGGGCAGCCCGGTCGGCATCTTCCTGTCGGCGATGGTGTTGACCGCGGCCGGCAATCTGTTCGGCCGCATCGTGCACCGGCCAGGGGCCCTGGTCCGGTTGCCGGGCATCATCATGCTGGTGCCCGGCAGCGCCAGTCTGCGCGGACTGTTGACCCTGGTGCAGCAGCAGGACGTGCTCGTCGGGCAATCGGCACTGCTGACGGTGACCAATATCGTGATGGCGCTGGTCGCCGGCCTGCTGTTCGGCAATCTGCTGGTACCGGCGCGCAAGAATCTTTGAATCCGGTAATAAAAAACGCCGGCATGCGCCGGCGTTTTTCACTGCGGTCACCGCGGCGGATCAGGCCTTCGGCGCGGCGCTCTTGCTGGCCTTCTTGGCCACGCGCTTGACCGCCTTCTTGGCGGTTTTCTTGGCCGGCGCGGCGGATTTGGCAGCGCCGCCGGCGATCAGGAAATCGTCGACCTTCTTGCCCTTGGCGACCAGATCGGCCAGCCAGCGCGGCTGCTTGCCGCGGCCGGTCCAGGTTTCGGCGGCATTGGCGGGATTGCGGTATTTCGGCGGAACCTTGCCCAGTTTGCGGCCCGGCTTCGGACCCGGCTTGCCGGCCTTGCGGCCGCGTGCGGCGGGGGCGGCGCCACCGAAGACTTCCTCGATGCTGTAGCCGTGGCTCTTGGCCAGGCGGGTCAGCTGGGTGCGGACCTTGGCGATGGGGGGGCGCTTGGCGACGATGGACTGCTGCTTCTTGGCGGTCTTGATGAGCGCGCCCAATTGCTTGGCCGACAGGCCGCTGAGATCGATGGTCATCTTTACTCCGGAAAATGGGTGGTGGCCGTCCGCCATTCCCTGGCCAGCGAAGAATGATAATGATGTGTTATCGGTTTGACAAATATTCGGCTTATTCCCGGCAGGCATCTGCAAGCGGGATACCGCTGCACCATTTCCCGATCCGCTTATACGGGATGTATTCAATTGCAGCGATATCCGGAGAATTCGCTTGCGAGCGTGATGAGCGTGTAAAGAAAAAGGGCCGGGATAATCTCCCGGCCCCAGACATTACCCCTGCAATCGCGCCAGCAAGGCGGCGCGGTCCAGGTGTTCGGCATCGCCGCCGCTGCGCGCGCGATATTCGAACGTACCGGCGGCCAAACCCCGTTCCGAGACCACCACCCGGTGCGGAACGCCGATCAATTCGATATCCGCGAACATCGCGCCGGGGCGCAGGCCGCGGTCGTCCAGCACCGCATCGAGCCCGGCCTGCTGCAGTTCCGCCAGCAACGCCTCGCCGGCGGCGTCGACCGCCGGGTCGCGCTTGGGATTGATCACGCACACCGCCACCGTCCACGGCGCCATCGGCTGCGGCCAGCGGATGCCGGCGTCGTCGTGGTTCTGCTCGATCGCCGCGGCGACGATGCGGGAAATGCCGATGCCGTAGCAGCCCATCGCCAGCGTCACGGTCTTGCCGTGCTCGTCCACCACGGTGGCATCCAGCGCCTGCGCGTACTGGCGGCCGAGCTGGAATACATGGCCGACCTCGATGCCGCGGGCCAGGCGGATCTCGCCACCGTCGTGGGCGCGTTCGCCCTCGACCACGTTGCGCAGGTCGGCCACGGCGTCCGGTTCCGGCAGGTCGCGGCCCCAGTTGACCCCGGCCAGGTGGAAGCCGCGTTCGTTGGCCCCGACCACGAAGTCGGCCAGCGCCGCGACGTCGCGGTCGGCGACCACGCGGATCGGCTGGCGCGGACCCAGCGGGCCGAGGAAGCCCGGCTCGCTGCCCAGGTGCGCGAGGATCTCGGCCTCGTTGGCCATGCGGTAGCCGGCCAGGCCGGCGACCTTGCCCAGCTTGATCTCGTTGACCGTGTGGTCGCCGCGCACCAGCGCCAGCACGAAGCGCTCGCCGGCCATCACCGCCACCGACTTGACCGTGCGCTGCAGCGGGATGCCGAGCAGCTCGGCCACTGCCTCGCAGGTCTTCTGGGTGGGCGTGGCGACCTTGCGCAGCTCCTCGCTTGCCGCCGCGCGCGGCGCCGGTGCCGCGGCGACCGCGGCTTCGACGTTGGCCGCGTAGTCCGAGCCGGTGGAGAACGCCAGCGAATCCTCGCCGGACTCGGCCAGCACGTGGAATTCCTGCGAGGCGTCGCCGCCGATGTCGCCGGAATCGGCCTGCACCGCGCGGAACTGCAGCCCCAGGCGGGTGAAGATGCGGATGTAGGCCGCCTTCATGTTCTCGTATTCGCGCGCCAGGTCCTCATCGCTCAGGTGGAACGAGTAGGCGTCCTTCATCAGGAACTCGCGCGCGCGCATCACCCCGAAGCGCGGCCGGATCTCGTCGCGGAACTTGGTCTGGATCTGGTAGAAGTTGACCGGCAGCTGCTTGTAGCTGTTGAGTTCCTGGCGCGCGAAATCGGCGGCGGCCTCTTCGGCGGTCGGGCTGTAGCAGTAGTCCTGCTCCTTGCGGTCCTGCATGCGCAGCATCAGCCCGCCGAACTTGCTCCAGCGCCCGGTGGCATCCCACAGCTCGCGCGGCTGGATGGTCGGGAACAGCACTTCCACCGCGCCGGCGCGGTTCATTTCCTCGCGCACCACCGCTTCCACCTTGCGCAGCACGCGCAGGCCCAGCGGCGACCAGGTGTACAGGCCGGAGGCGAGCTTGCGGATCATGCCCGCGCGCAGCATCAGCTGGTGGCTGACCAGTTCGGCGTCGGCCGGGGTTTCCTTGGTGGTGTGCAGGTGGAACTGGGAAAGGCGCATCGAGGGGCTTCGCAGACGGCGGGTCGCCCATTTTGCCAGTCATTGCCGGCGCTGCGGGCATTGCCCGCGGCCGGCGCCGCGCGTTCGGTTACTTGGCGGGTGCGGCCGCCGGCGAGCAGTAGGCCTTGATCGCGGCCTCGGCCAGGGCCTTCTGCGCGCCGCGCTGGGATTCGTCCAGTTCCCCGTCCGGCTTGCCGTCGCCATCGCTGTCGGTGGTGATCTTGCCGGGCTTGTTGAGGATGTCCAGGTTCTTGCGCGCGGTCAGGCACTGGCCGTTCTCGGCCGGGGCCGCCTCGGGCGTCTCGGCCGGGGCGTCGCCGCGGGTGTCGACCTTGCGGACCTGGTACTTGCCGCCGGGCGGCGGGGTCTCGGCATAGTGGGTGACGCCCTGCGCGTCCTTCCATTGGTACAGGGTGGTGGCGCCGAGCATGCCGCTGACGGCGAGCAGGGGCAGGCAGCAAAACCGGGGCAGGGCGCGCATCGCGGTCTCCAGGGGCGCGGCGGGAGCGCCGATTGCAGCACCCGCCGACGGGCCTGGCAAGTCGATTAGACTGACGGGATGGACTCATCCCGACCGCCCCCCCGTTCGCGCACCATCTACCTGCTGCCGAACCTGTTCACCACCGCCGGCCTGTTCTCCGGTTTCTACGCCATCATCGCCGCCGCCAACGGCCAGTTCGTGCACGCCAGCGTGGCGGTGTTCGTGGCTGCGGTGATGGACGGGCTGGACGGGCGTGTGGCGCGGCTGACCGGCACCAGCAGCGAATTCGGCGTGCAGTACGACTCGCTGGCCGACCTGGTCAGCTTCGGCATGGCGCCGGCGCTGGTGATGTACCACTGGTCGCTGTCGGCGCTGAAGTTCGACGGCAGCATGCTGGGCCGGGTCGGCTGGTCGGCGGCGTTCCTGTACGCGGCCTGCGCCGCGCTGCGCCTGGCCCGCTTCAATACCCAGGTCGGCACGGTCGACAAGCGCTGGTTCGTGGGCCTGGCCAGCCCGGCCGCGGCCGGGCTGATGATGGCCTTCGTCTGGTCCTTCGCCGACGGCTCGCTGGGCTGGGACGGCGAACAGCTGCGTTACGTGGCGCTGGGCCTGACCGTGACCGCGGCGCTGCTGATGGTCAGCCGCATCCGCTTCTGGAGCTTCAAGGGCAGCGGCGAGAAGGGCCCGCGCACCGACCGGGTGCCGTTCCTGATGCTGGTGCTGGCGCCGATCGTGCTGGCGGTGCTGGTGATCGACCTGGCGCGGGCGCTGCTGGCGATCGGCGTGCTGTACGCGCTGTCCGGGCCCTGCCTGTGGCTGTGGCGGCGCTGGCGCAAGGTGCCGGACGCCACATGAGCGAGCACGCGTCCATGGATGCGCCGTTGTGGTCGGCCGAGCAGGTCGGCTGGCTGCAGGCGCTCGGCCACACCGTGTACGTGGATGCCGCGGCGGTGATCGAAGCGGCGCCGCCGCCGGAGGTGGAGCCCGTCGCGCCGGTACAGCGGTCGGCGCCCGGATCGGCGCCACCGCGGGGAGGCCGCGCCGCCGAGCTGCCGGCCGCCGAGCTACCGGAACGGCGCCGCGCGTCGGCGCCGCCGCCGCCACCGGCGGAAGCGCCGGACGCGGTGCGCGCGGCACCTGTGGCAGCGGCGCGTCGGGTCGGCCTGCGCCTGCCCGATCGCCTGCAGATCGCCTTGCTGCGCGCTTCCGGCCTCAATCCCAACGATCCGGCCACGCAGGCGCTGATGGCGACCTGGCCGCTGGACGAACTGCGCGGCAATGCCGCGGCCAAGCGCGCGCTGTGGCCGCAGCTGCGCGCGCTGCGCAAGCGGACGCCGCGATGAGCGCGCTCGGGTCGGCGCCTGCGCCAGCGGCCACGCTGCGCGCCTTGCGCGAAACCGATCTGGATGCGGTGATGGAGATCGAGCGCCGCGCCTATCCCTTCCCCTGGACCCGCGGCATCTTCCGCGACTGCCTGCAGGCCGGTTACCCGGGCTGGGTGCTGGTGGAGGAGGGCACGATCGTCGGCTACGGGGTGATCAGCGTCGCTGCCGACGAGGCGCACATCCTCAACGTCTGCGTGGCGCCGGAGCGGCAGTCGCGCGGCTATGGCCGACTGCTGCTGCGCGCGCTGATCAAGTACGGCGTCGACCTCGGTGCGCGCCGGGTATTCCTGGAAGTGCGGCCATCCAATCCCAATGCGATCGCGCTCTATCACAGCGAAGGCTTCAACGAGATCGGCCGGCGCCCGCGCTACTACCCGGCTGCAAACGGCCGCGAGGACGCGCTGGTGATGGCGATCGAGCTGTTCTTCGACGGCATGTCCTGAGGCCTCTGCGCGTCCGCCACGGGCGACGTGCGGTTTCATTCGAGCGGTGCTGCCGCGTGTGTGCGGAAGGCATCGGCGCAAGCGGCCGGTGTGGGTGATTGCTGGCCTGCGTCTGGCCGGTGCGATGTACTGCGCTGCGTGCGCGTCGCAACCTGATCTAGGCGATCGCGCTGCAGGCGCTTGGCGATGTCGGCGTCGTGTTCGCTGCGACCAGTGCACCTGCGTGCTGCGTGCCGCGCGTCGATCGGCGATGACCGACGTGTGCCGTTACCCGCCTGTTGTGGTTTTCCCGGCGTTTTTGCGCCGTCGCAGGCGCCCCCCGCAATGTCGCCTTCTGTCGGTGGGACAGCGTTGTTGTCCCGCAGCGATGGCACTGCGGCGCCCTGTTGCGCGCAGGCAATTCGTGCGACGCGGCTCCCATATCGTGCGGCTGGATCGTGGGTGTCTACATCGTCCCTTTACACACGCCGCGCGGTCCCTACAGTGCGCGCCTCTTCGGCGCCTGCCTCCCACGAAGGCATGACCCGCAGTTGTCCGAGGGGACAGCGACCGCGCAGGCGTCGCCGTGCATTCCGCTGCTGCGGAGCGCGCGCGCCTGCGTCCAAACCACGCATGCTCACGAGGTTTCCAGGATGACCACGCAGTCCCGCATCGCTCCATCGCCGCGCTCGCCGCTGCGCACCTTCGGCCTGGCCCTGTGCCTGGCCGGCATCGCCGGCGCCGCCCATGCCGACGCCAGCCTGGAGGTCGCCAGCACCGGCTGGGCGACGCAGAACGGCGGCACCAAGGGCGGCTCCAAGGCCGCCGCCGCCGATGTCTACAGCGTCAGCACCGCGGCGCAGCTGAAGGCCGCGCTGAAGGCCAGCGCCGGCAGCAACGGCCGCATCATCAAGGTCAACGGCATCATCGACATCAGCGAAGGCACGCCGTACAGCACCACCGCGGACATGAAGAGCCGCGCGCGCCTGGACGTGCCCACCAAGACCACGCTGATCGGCGTCGGCAGCAACGCCGAGATCCGCGAGGGCTATTTCTACATCAAGGCCAACGACGTGATCGTGCGCAACCTGACCATCGAGAATCCGTGGGATCCGCAACCGGTGTGGGATCCGAACGACGGCAGCGCCGGCAACTGGAATTCCGAATACGACGGCATGACCATCGAGGGCGCCAGCAACGTGTGGGTGGACCATGTGACCTTCACCGACGGCCGCCGCACCGACGACCAGAACGGCACCGCCAACGGCCGACCCAAACAGCACCACGACGGCGCGCTGGACATCAAGAAGGGCGCCAACTACGTCACCGTGTCCTACTCGGCGTTCAAGTCGCACGAGAAGAACAACCTGATCGGCTCCAGCGACAGCGCCTCCAGCACCGACAGCGGCAAGCTCAAGGTGACCATCCACAACACCCTGTTCGAGAACATCTCCGCGCGCGCGCCGCGGGTGCGCTTCGGCCAGGTGCACCTCTACAACAATTACCACGTGGGCAGCACCAGCAACGCGGTGTATCCGTTCTCCTACGCGCACGGCGTGGGCAAGGAGTCGAAGATCTTCTCCGAGAACAACGTCTTCGACATCAGCGGCGTGAGCAGCTGCGACAAGATCGCGGCCGACTACGGCGGCAGCGTCTACCGCGACTTCGGCTCGCTGCTCAACGGCCAGGCGCTGACCTGTTCCTGGAACAACAACATCGGCTGGACCCCGCCGTACACCTATTCGCTGCTGCCGGCGAACAAGGTGGCGGCGGACGTCAAGGCCAAGGCCGGCGCCGGCAAACTCTGAGGGCGTCGCTGCGCCGCCGCCCGCAAGGCCGGGCGGCGGCGTGGAGAGGGGTGGGGGCATCGTGCCCGGCGGGCAGTGCGTGTTCTACAGCCAGCGACGCACGCGTCGGCAGTAATCGACATACGCGGCGCCGAAGCGCGCTTGCAACGCCGCTTCCTCGCGCGGAATCTGCACGCGATCGACGTACAGCAGGTAACTGGCCAGGGCCACGCCGGCGGCGGGATGGCCGAGCCACAGCAGCCACCCCAGCAACATCAGCGCGTGACCCACGTACATCGGGTTGCGCGAATGCCGATGCAGCCCGGACTGCACCAGCGCGCTGGCGCGGTGCGGCTGCAGCGGGTTCACCGTGGTGCCGGCGCGGCGGAAATGCCGTTTCGGTGCCACGTTGGCGATCACGCCAGCCACGATCAGCACCACGCCCAGCGCGCGTTGACCCGGCAGTAGCAAGGTCGGCGCGGGCCATGCCCGGGCCGCGACCCAGGCGCCTGCCGCACCGACCAGCACGAGTAACGGTGGCGGCACGCGCCAGCGCATGCGCATGCCGCCCTGCCTGGCTACAGCTTGGCGCGCTGCTCGCGCAGGCCGTCCAACTGCGCGCTCCAGTCGGCCAGGCGCTGGCGTTCCTGCTCGATCACCGCGGCCGGCACCTTGTCGGTGAACTTGCCCAGCTTGGCTTCGCTCTTGTCCTTCTCGGACGCGACGCGGGCGATCTCCTTGTCCAGGCGCAGGCGTTCGGCATCCAGGTCGACCAGGCCTTCCAGCGGCACCAGCAGTTTCAGTTCGCCGACGATCGCGGTGGCTGCGGCCGGCGCGGTCGCGCCGTCATCCAGCCACTGGATGGCCTCGAGCTTGAGCAGGAAGCGCAGTTGCGCGGCAAAGCGTTCGACCCGCGCGCGGTCCTGCGCCTGGCCGCCCTGCAGCAGCAGCGGCACCTGCCGCGACGGCGCCACCTGCAATTCGCTGCGCACGCGGCGCAGCGCCGACACCATCGCCTTCAGCCATTCCACGTCGGCCGCGGCGCCGTCGTAGCCGGTCACGTCCATCGCCGCCGCGTCCGGGTACGGCTGCAGCGAGATGGTCGGCGCGGCGATGCCCAGGCGCGGCGCCACCTGCTGCCACAGTTCCTCGGTGACGAACGGGGTCAGTGGATGCAGCAGGCGCAGCAGGGTTTCCAGCACATGCAGCAGGGTATGGCGGGTACTGTTGGCGGCCGCCGCGTCGTCGCCGTTCAGCGCCGGCTTGGTCAGTTCCAGGAACCAGTCGCAGAACTCGTTCCAGGCGAATTCGTACAGGCACTGCGCGAGCAGGTCGAAGCGGTATGCGGCGAACTGCGCCTGTGCCTCGGCAGTGACCGCCTGCAGGCGCAGCAGGATCCACTTCTCGGCATCGGTCACCGGCTGTTGCGTGGCTGAACCGGCATTCAAAGCGGTGTCCGCGTGGTTCGCCATCTGGGCGCGTGGCGACGCGTTCGTGATTGTCGCCGCGTCCGCATCTTCCTGGCGCGTGTTCATCAGCACGAAGCGGCTGGCATTCCACAGCTTGTTGCAGAAATTCTTGTAGCCCTCGGCGCGGCCCAGGTCGAACTTGATGTCGCGGCCGTGGCCGGCCAGCGCGGCGATGGTGAAGCGCAGCGCATCGGCGCCGTGGGCGATGATGCCCTCGGGGAATTCCTTGCGCGTGGCCTTCTCGATCTTCTCGGCCATGCGCGGCTGCATCAGCCCGGTGGTGCGCTTGGCGACCAGGTCCTCGATGCTGATGCCGTCGATGATGTCCAGCGGATCGAGCACGTTGCCCTTGGACTTGGACATCTTCTGCCCGTCCTTGTCGCGGATCAGGCCGGTGATGTAGACGTCGCGGAACGGCACCTTCCCGGTGAAGCTGTCGGTGGCCATGATCATGCGCGCCACCCAGAAGAAGATGATGTCGAAGCCGGTGACCAGCACGCTCGACGGCAGGTAGCGGTCGAAGCCGCGCTCGGCCATCGCCTGCGGCTCCGGCCAGCCCATGGTCGCGAACGGCCACAGCTGCGAGGAGAACCAGGTCTCCAGCACGTCGCTGTCCTGGTGCAGGGCGACGTCGGCGCCGAGGCCAGCCTTGGCGCGCGCATCGGCCTCGTCGCGGCCGACGTAGCAGTTGCCGGCGTCGTCGAACCAGGCCGGAATGCGATGGCCCCACCACAGCTGGCGGCTGATGCACCAGTCCTGGATGTTCTCCATCCAGTGGCGATAGGTGTTGATCCAGTTCGGCGGCACGAACTGGATCTGCCCGGACTCGACCAGCTCCAGGCCGCGCTTGGCCAGCGCGTCCATCTTCACGAACCACTGGTCGGTCAGGTACGGCTCGATCACCTGGCCGGTACGGTCGCCGCGCGGCACCTGCAGCTTGTGCGGCTTGGTCTCGACCAGGATGCCGAGGTCTTCGAGGTCGGCCAGCACCGCCTTGCGCGCATCGTAGCGGTCCAGGCCGCGGTACGGCTCCGGCACGCTGTCGTTGAGCGCGGCGGTCGGGGTGAACAGGTTGATCATCGGCAACCCATGCCGCACGCCGACCTGGTAGTCGTTGAAGTCGTGCGCCGGGGTCACCTTGACCACGCCGGTGCCGAACGCGCGGTCGACGTAGTCGTCGCCGATCACCGGCACGCGGCGGCCGGTCAGCGGCAGTGTCACCGTCTTGCCGATCAGGTGCGCGTAGCGCGCATCCTCCGGGTGCACCATCACCGCGGTATCGCCGAGCAGGGTCTCCGGGCGGGTGGTGGCGACCACCAGGTAGTCGCGGGTCTCGCGCAGGGTCTCGTTGCCGTCGGCGTCGTGCTCGACGTGCTCGTAGCTGGCGCCATCTTCCAGTTTGTAGGCGATCGACCACAGGAAGCCGTCTTCCTCCACGTTCTCCACTTCCAGGTCGGAGATCGCGGTCTTCAGCACCGGGTCCCAGTTGACCAGGCGCTGGCCGCGGTAGATCAGGCCCTGTTCGTGCCAGCGCACGAAGGCCTCGACCACCGCCGCCGACGGCTGCGGATCCATGGTGAAGGTGCTGCGCGACCAGTCGGCCGAGGTGCCGAGGCGGCGCATCTGCCGCTCGATGGTGTCGCCGGAGTGCTGCTTCCACTCCCAGACCTTGGCGATGAAGCCGTCGCGGCCCAGCGAATCGCGGGTTTCGCCCTTGCCTTCCAGGGTCAGGTTGCGCGACACCACCATCTCGGTGGCGATGCCGGCGTGGTCGCTGCCGACCTGCCACAGCGTGTCGAAGCCGCGCATGCGGTGGTAGCGCACCAGCGCATCCATCAGCGTCTGCTGGAAGGCGTGGCCCATGTGCAGCGTGCCGGTCACGTTCGGCGGCGGCAGCAGCACGGTATACGGTTCGCCCTTCCCGGACGGCGCGAAGTAACCGGACGCTTCCCATTGCGCGTACAGGCGCGATTCGAAGGACTTGGGATCGTAGCTGGAGGCGAGGGTGGTCATGGGGGAGCCGGGATTGGGGAGTCGTGATTCGGGATTCGTTGCCGTGCGGTGCCGATGATGGGGCGGGGCAGGGACCCATCCCGAATCCCCAATCCCCAATCCCGGCTCCTCACATATCGTGCTTGCTGACCGCGTAGCCCTGGGCCTTGTACTGCTTCCAGCGCTCGCGCAGCGGTTCGCGCGCGGACGGGTCGGCCGGGACCACTTCCAGTACGCGCTCGCAGGCGCCCAGGTAGGGCGCATCGCGCAGGTTGATCACCAGCGGGCGTTCCGGCGCGTCGACACCGGGCGGGACGATCAGCACCTGCGCCTCTTCTTCGTCGGCATCGGCGTCGGCGATCTGGTGCGGGATGTAGGCGTCGGCATCGAACGCCCACAACAACTCGTCCAGTTCCTCGGCCTGGGCCATGTCGCGTGCCAGCACCAGCGTCCACAGGTTGGCGTCGTTGGCCTTGCGCGCCAGCTCGCACACCAGTCGCAACGGTTCGTTGAGGAACCGCGGCTTGGCGATCAGATAGAAGTCGGCGCGCATCAGGGCAGGGATTCGTTGTTCGGGATTGGGGATTGGCAACCGCGGATCACGGTCGCCTGCCGGAGCAAGAGGCGCGGAAAGGGAACGCGGAGGCGCCTTTCACGAATCCCCAATCCCGACTCCCCAATCACGCCGCGCCGCCTGCGGCGCGGTCGAGCAACCACTGCGACAGCAGGCCCACCGGGCGGCCGGTGGCCATGCCGCGCTTGCCTTCGTCGCTGGCCACGCCGGCGATGTCCAGGTGCGCCCAGCGCTGGCCTTCGGTGAAGCGCGACAGGAAGCAGCCGGCGGTAATCGCGCCGGCCCAGCGGCCGCCGATGTTGTAGACGTCGGCGAAGCTGGAATCCAGCAGGCCCTGGTACTCGTCCCACAGCGGCAGGCGCCAGGCGCGGTCGAACACGTGCTCGCCGGCGGCCAGCAGTTCGGCGGCCAGGTCGTCGTGCTTGCTCATCAGGCCGGCGGTCTGGTGGCCGAGGGCGACCATACAGGCGCCGGTGAGGGTGGCCACGTCGATCAGCGCCGCAGGCTTGAAGCGTTCGGCGTAGGTCAGCGCGTCGCACAGGATCAGGCGGCCTTCGGCGTCGGTGTTGCCGACTTCGATGGTCTTGCCGGACATGCTGGTGATCACGTCCGACGGGCGGTAGGCGTTGCCGTCGATCGCGTTCTCCACCGCCGGCACCACCACCACCAGGTTCAGCGGTAGGCGTGCGGTGGCCGCGGCGACGAAGGTGCCGATGACGTTGGCACCGCCGCACATGTCGTACTTCATCTCCTCGATGCCGCCCTGGGTCTTCAGGTTGACGCCGCCGGTGTCGAAGGTGATGCCCTTGCCGACCAGCACGTAGGGCTGGGCGTCGCCACCACCATTCCACTTCAGCACCAGCAGCCGCGGGCGGTTGGCCGAGCCGCGCGCCACCGCCAGCAGCGAGCCCATGCCCAGTTCCTGCATCTGCGTCTCGTCGAGGATCTCGGCCTCGGCGCCCTCCACGCCCTGGGCGAAGGCGGCCGCGGTCTCGGCCAGGTAGGCCGGGGTGCACAGGTTCGGCGGCAGGTTGCCGAGTTCGCGGGCGAACGTCACGCCGGCGGCGATCGCTTCGCCCTGCGCCAGCGCGGTGGCGTCGTCGCCGTGCACGGCCAGGCGGGCGAGGCCGCTGTCGTCGGGCTTCTTCTTGCCGAGGGTGGCGGTGTAGCGGTAGCAGGCGTGGTCGCTGGCGATCACCGCCTGGCGGATCGCCCAGGCCTGGTCGCGGCCCTTCACCTCCAGCTCGCTCAGGGTCAGCAGCGCATTGGTCGCCGGCCCGCTCTTGAGGGCGCGCGCGGCGTCGCCGATCGCCTTCAGGTACTGCGGCACGCCGAACTTGGCGGCGTCGCCCAGGCCCACGGCCAGCACCCGCGGCGCCTTCACGCCGGGCAGGTCGTGGAGCAGGGCGGTAGCGCCGGTCTTGCCGCTGACGTCGCCGCGCTCGGCCAGGGCGGTCAGGCGTCCGCCGCTGGCCGCGTCCAGAGCCTGGGCGGCCGGGGACAGGCGCTTGTCGGCGAACACGCCGACGACGATGCAGTCGAACGCCGCGGTGGCCGGGGCGTCGTGGTTCAGGGTGAATTCCAGGGCCATTGATCAGATTCCGTTGGCAAATCCGTACAATCGCGGACTCTTTACCCCCAGTCGGATAGGCTGGGGCAGCCGCGAACGAATCCGAGAGTTTAAATCAACCCACCCCCATGCCGAAGCTCGATCGATACCTGCTGCGCGATTTCGTCCAGAGCTTCTCTGCCACCCTGATCGTGCTGCTGGTGGTCAGCGTCGGTGGTGTGCTGGTGGACATCCTGGGCAACATCGCCGATGGCCGCATCCCGGCCAAGTTGTTGTTTTCACAGCTGGGCCTGCAGTTCGTGGTGTACCTGCCGCTGATCCTGCCGCTGGCGCTGATGCTGGGCCTGCTGCTGGCGCTCGCGCGCCTGTACCGCGACTCGGAAATGGCCGTGATCACCGCCATCGGCGTCGGTCCGCGGCGCCTGCTGCGGCCGATCCTGATGCTGGTGATCCCGGTGGTGACCCTGGTCGGCATGTGCTCGCTGTGGCTGGGCCCCTGGGCCGACCGCACCTCCGACCGGCTGATCGACGAGGCCAACCACAGCCTGCTGATGGCCGGGCTGGAGGCCGGGCGCTTCACCCCGCTGTCCGATGGCGGCATCGTCTACATCAGCACCCTGTCCGGGGATGGCACCAAGCTCAGCAAGGTGTTCATGCAGCGCCAGAAGGACGGCCGCCTGGACGTGGTCACCGCGCAGCGTGGCGCCATGTTCTTCGAGGGCAAGGCCGACCGCTACCTGCGGCTGGAGGATGGTTACCGGGTCGAGGGGCCGCTGGCCGGCGACGGGCTGGACTACCGGATGATGCGGTTCGTCAGCAACGACGTGGCGTTGCCCGACCGCAACGCCGCGCGCAAGGACGATGACCCCGAACTGCTGCCCACCGGCAAGCTGATCGGCGATCCGCGCCCGCAGGCCAATGCGCAGCTGCACGCGCGCCTGGCGCCGCCGTTGCTGGCGCTGGCTTTCGCCCTGCTGACCCTGCCGCTGTCGCGCAGTTCGCCGCGGCAGCAGCGCTACGGCCGGATCATGCTGGCGTTCCTGGCCTACCTGGTCGGCACCAACCTGATGTTCCTCGGCACCCAGTGGCTGAGCACCGAGAAGCTGCCGCGTGCGCTCGGCCTGTGGTGGCTGACCCTGCCATTGCTGGCACTGGCGGTGTGGATGTACCTGCGCGATGGCCGGCTGTCGCGGCCGCGGAGGCAGCCGGCATGAGGCTGCGTCCGAACCTGCACGATGTGTACGTGGGCCGCGCCGTGCTCGGCACGGTGCTGCTGACCTGGGCCGTGCTGCTGGGCCTGGACGTGATCATGGCCCTGTCCAACGAGTTCAAGGTCATCGGCACCGGCAGCTACAGCCTGGGCCATGCCGCCGCGTTCGTGGCCTACACGGTGCCGCGCCGCGCCTACACCCTGTTCCCGACCGGCGCGGTGATCGGCGTGCTGATGGGCCTGGGCCAGCTCGCCGCCACCTCCGAACTGACCGCGCTGCGCGCGCTGGGCCTGTCGCGGCGCCGGCTGAGCCTGGCCGCGGCCTCGACCATGGCGGTGCTGACCGTGGCCATGGTGTTCAACGGCGAGACCCTGGCGCCGTGGGCGCAGAACCAGGCCGACGCGATCAAGGCCAACGCCAAGTACAACGGCGACATGAGCATGGCCCGCTATTCCGGGCTGTGGGCGCGCGAGGGCAACACCTTCCTCAATGCCCAGGCCGGCGAAGAGCACCTGGAGGACGACGGCGGCACCTGGCTGGAGCTGCGCGACGTGCGCCTGTACACGCTGGACGAGAGCGGCCGGCTGGCCTCGCTGACCCACGCCGCCATCGCCGAGCACCGTCACAGCAGTTGGACCCTCAAGCAGGCCTACCGCGACACCTTCGCCGAGCGCTCGGTGCAGCGCGAGAAGTTCGACAGCCTGCCGTGGCAATCGCGCCTGGATGCGGCGGCACTGGCCTCGGGCCTGGCCAAGCCGCGCAACCTGTCGGCGCGCGACCTGCACACCAGCATCGAATACCGCCGCCGCAACGGCCTGGACGCGCGCGACTACGAGGATCAGTACTGGAGCCGTTGGTTCTATCCGCTCAACGTGCTGGCGCTGTGCTTCGCCGCGATCCCGTTCGCGTTCGGCGCGCTGCGCAGCGGCGGCATGGGCAAGCGCCTGTTCCTGGGCATCCTGTTCGCGCTGGTGTTCTGGCTCCTGCAGCTGTTCTTCGGACGCATGGCCGGCGCCCTGAAGTTCGACTACCGCATCGCCTACGCCTTGCCGCCCTTGGTGATGTTGACCGTGTCCTGGTTGCTGTTCCGCAAACGCAGCAGTTAGTGATGCTCCGGTGCAGCCTGCTCGGCTTCGGTCTGTGCATGCTGTACGCCGCGCTGGTGGCGTCATGCGTGTGGATGGCGCTTGGCACCTGAAAAAGGGCGCTTCGTGTGCCATGCGCGGTTCGGCGGCGAAGCAATCCTGAGGTCGCTTGCCGCCATGATCCGATAAGGCAAGAGCGGTTGGCGCCGCCGTCCGCCCATGCGCTGCGTCAGGGCTTGGCTTTCGGTGATCGGGTCAGATAGGTGCCGCTTGCGCGGTCATGCCACGTCAATCGCTCCCGATCGACCAGCGCCCACCAGAACCCCATGCCGCCCAGCAGCAACGACACGGTGCCGACCAGATAGCGGCGCCACAGCGCGCCCCAGCTCGGTGTGTGGCCTTCGGCGCCGTGCAGGCGCAGCCGCCACGGGCGCATGCCCAGGGTCTGGCCGCCGCGACGCCAGCTCAGCGTCGCGTACAGGCCGGCCACCACCCAGCAGCACAGCCACAGCAGCCACTGCAGGGCGCTGAACGGCGCGATGTTCTCGCGCGGCGCATGGCCCTCCAGCGTGTAGCCGAGCGTAAACAGCGCCGAGATCACGAACCACAGCGCCAGCACCGGCCAGGCGTCGTAGAACAGTGCCAGCAGCCGCCACAGCAGCAGCGCGCGTGGATGGGGGGCGGAAGCGGGAGGCGATGCGCTCATCGGCACAGCTTAGAGCCAGTCGCGCGCGTTGCGGTGGACCGTGCGCATCGCAGTGGTGCTACTGGCGCACGCCATCCCGGTGCGCTGCCCGGCCACGTCGACCTTGCACACCCAGGCAAAGTGGCTAGGCTTTTCCCAGTCCCAGTCCCAGTCCCAGTCCCAGTCCCAGTCCCAGTCCCAGTCCCAGTCCCCAGTCCCCAATCCCCAATCCCCAATCCCCAATCCCGCCCGCATGCCCTCCCTGCATTCCCCCGCCGAACGCCGTCAGCAGACGCAACGGCTCGCGCCGCTGCGCGAGGCCGATGCGGTGGCGATCCAGCAGTTCCTGGATGCGGCCTGGGCCGAGCAGGGGCTGGCGCGGCAGAGCCTGGACAGCTACCGCCGCGACCTGGAGGGCTTCGCGCGCTGGCGCGACGGCGCCGGTGGCGGCCTGGCCGGTGCCGATCGGCAGGCGCTGTTCGACTATCTGGCCTGGCGCACCGAGTTGGGTTATTCGCCGCGCAGCAATGCGCGCTGGCTGTCGTCGCTGCGCGCGTTCTTCGCGCTGCGCGTGCGCCGCGGCGAGCGCGGCGACGATCCGACCGCGCTGCTGGAGCCGCCGCGGCTGCCGCGTTCGCTGCCCAAGGCGCTGGCCGAGAGCCAGATCGATGCGCTGCTGGCGGCGCCGGACGCGACCGCGCCGGCCGGGCTGCGCGACCGCGCCATGCTCGAGCTGATGTACGCCGCCGGCCTGCGCGTCAGCGAGTTGGTGAACCTGCCGGCCAATGCGGTGAACCTGCGCCAGGGCGTGCTGCGGGTCACCGGAAAGGGCAGCAAGGAGCGGCTGGTGCCGCTGGGCGAGGAATCGCAGCACTGGCTGCAGCGCTACCTGGACAGCGCGCGCCCGGCGCTGGCGGCCGGGCAGCCGGTGCCGGCCAGCGACGGCGTGGTGCCACTGTTCATCGACGCCGCGCGGCGCGCGCTGACCCGCCAGCAGTTCTGGGTGCTGGTCAAGCGTTATGCCGCGGTGGCCGGGATCGATCCGGCGCGGATCAGCCCGCACGGCCTGCGCCACAGCTTCGCCACGCATCTGCTCAACCGCGGCGCCGACCTGCGCGCGCTGCAGATGCTGCTCGGCCACAGTTCGCTGTCCACCACCCAGATCTACACCCTGGTTGCGCGCGAACATCTGCAGAGCCTGCACCGCAAGCATCATCCGCGCGGTTGAGCGCCGCCGCAGCGCCTGCGCTGGCCGCTCAGCCTGTCTACATGGACCGTGCCGGGGGGTGTGCGACAATCGGGCGATTCGCAGCCCTCATGGATCGCCAATGCTCCGTTTTGCTTTTTGCGCGCTGTTGGGCGCGGCTTCGCTCTCCGCCTGCGCACAGTCCACCACGCCTCCGGCCGGTGCGGCCGCCTCGGCCAAGTCCGCACCCGCCGCCAGCGGTGCGCCGGGAGAGCAGCGCGTGCGTTCGGCGCTGTTGCAGCTGGATCCCAACTTCAAGCCCGACTACATCGGCGCAGCGCCGTTCCCGGGCTTCCGCGAAGTGGTGGTCGGTGGGCAGGTGCTGTACGTGTCCGACGACGGCCGCTATCTGTTCCAGGCGCAGCCGTTCGACATCCAGGAAAAGCAGCTCACCTCCAGCGAAGGCCTGCTGAGCTATCGCCGCAAGCTGCTGGAGTCGGCGCCGCGTGCCGATCGCATCGTCTTCGCCCCGGCCAATCCCAAGTACACCATCAGCGTGTTCACCGACATCGAATGCGGCTACTGCCGCAAGCTGCACAGCGAAATCGGCGAGCTCAACAAGCAGGGCATCGCCGTGGAATACCTGGCGTTCCCGCGCATGGGCCTGGGCAGCCAGGACTACAAGGACATGGTCGCGGTGTGGTGCGCGGCGGACAAGAAGCAGGCGCTGACCGAAGCCAAGAGCAGCGGCAAGGTGCCGGGCGCGACCAACTGCAAGAACCCGGTGACCATGCAGTACAACCTGGGCCAGCGCCTGGGCGTCAACGGCACCCCGGCGATCTTCGCCCCGGACGGCACCCAGATCGGCGGCTACCTGCCCCCGGCCAAGATGCGCGAAGCGCTGGACAAGCGCGCGGCGGAAGCGGCGAAGGCTGGCGGAAGCCGTTAAGGGCCGCGCGCGGGGATTCGGCATTCGGGATTGGGGATTCGCTGGAGCGCTGCTGCGGCGAATTCCAACGCGTGGTCGTCCCGCATCCCGAGCCGGGAGCCTGAATCTCTAAGCCCGTTGCGATCAGGACGCCGTCGGTGCGTCCCTAGCGAGCGTGCCCGCGCGGGGCGCTGCCATTGACGCTCCCGTGCCGCAACCCCGCCACGGACACGCCATCTTCATGGCGTTGCCTGATGAGCGTCCGCGCGCGAAACGCCGCTTTTACCAATCCCAAATCCCGAATCCCCAATCCCGGCTTACAATAGCCAGCCCGTTTCCTCACACGGTTCCCCGGACATGATCGTCCTCGAGGGCGCTTCCGCCCTTTCGCCGTTCCGTCGCGCTCGGCTCGAAACCCGCCTGCAGTCCATCGTCCCCGGCGTGCGCATCGCCGGCGCCTGGCACGTCTACTTTCTCGACAGCGAACCCGACGCAGCGCTCGACCTGGTCGCGGCCCGCCGCATCCTGCAGGCGCAGGACGCGCCGGCGCCGGTCGAAGCGGGCACCTGCTCGCGCTACGTGGTGCCGCGGCTGGGCACGCGCTCGCCGTGGTCGAGCAAGGCCACCGAACTGGTCCGCGGTGCCGGCCTGGCGATCCGCCGGGTCGAGCGCGGTACCCGCCTGGACCTGGCCGGCTGGCCCGCGGCGCCGGCCGACCAGGCCGCGCTGGCCAGGTTGCTGCACGATCCGATGACCCAGTCGCTGCTGGACGGCGCCGCGCAGGCGCAGGCGCTGTTCCAGGCGCCTGCGCGTGGCGAGGTCGAGCGTATCCCGCTGGACCAGTTGGAGGCGGCCAACGCGCGGCTGGGCCTGGCCCTGGCCCAGGACGAGATCGACTACCTGCGCCAGCGCTTCGGCGAGCTCGGCCGCGACCCGGCCGACGTGGAACTGATGATGTTCGCGCAGGCCAATTCCGAGCACTGCCGGCACAAGATCTTCAACGCCAGCTGGACCATCGACGGCAAGGAGCAGGACCGCTCGCTGTTCCGGATGATCAAGCACACCCACCAGCAGACCCCGCAGCACACGCTCAGCGCGTACAGCGACAACGCGGCGGTGGTGGAAGGGCATCCGGCCGCGCGCTACCGCCCGGATCCGGCCAGCGGCGAGTACCGCAGCGAGGCGGTGACGCCGTCGGCGTTCTGCATCAAGGTCGAGACCCACAACCACCCGACCGCGATCGCGCCGTTCCCGGGCGCCTCCACCGGCGCCGGTGGCGAGATCCGCGACGAGGGCGCCACCGGCCGCGGCGGCAAGCCCAAGGCCGGCCTGACCGGCTTCAGCGTCTCGCACCTGCGCATTCCCAGCCTGCCGCAGCCGTGGGAGGGCGCGCGTCCGCTGAACCCGCGCATGGCGCCGGCGCTGGAAATCATGCTGGATGGCCCGCTCGGCGGCGCCGCGTTCAACAACGAATTCGGCCGGCCCAACCTGCTCGGCTATTTCCGCAGCTTCGAGCTGCCGGAGACGCGGGACCTGACCCGCGCCTACGACAAGCCGATCATGCTGGCCGGCGGCCTGGGCGCGATCGACCGCGTGCAGGTGGAGAAGATCCCGCTGCAGCCCGGCGATGCGGTGATCGTGCTCGGCGGCCCGGCGATGCTGATCGGCCTGGGCGGCGGCGCGGCCAGTTCGGTGGCCTCCGGCGACAGCGCCGAGGACCTGGATTTCGCCAGCGTGCAGCGCGACAACCCGGAGATGGAGCGGCGCGTGCAGGAGGTCATCGACCGCTGCGTGGCGCTGGGCACGGACAACCCGATCCGCTGGTTCCACGACGTCGGCGCCGGCGGCCTGTCCAACGCCATTCCCGAACTGCTGCACGACTCCGGCGTGGGCGGCCTCATCGACCTCGACCGCGTGCCCAGCGACGACCCGTCGCTGTCGCCGATGCAGCTGTGGTGCAACGAATCGCAGGAGCGCTACGTGCTGGGCGTGCCGCAGGCGCGCCTGGCCGAATTCGCCGCGATCTGCGAACGCGAGCGCTGCCCGTTTGCCGCTGTCGGTGTGGCGACCGCCGAGGAGCGGCTCGTCGTGGGCTATGGCGTCCTCGGCGGCGGGATTGGGGAATCGGGATTGGGGATTGGTAACGGCACGACGTCGGCCGGCTCCCCCGCTTCTCACGAATCCCGCATCTCCAATCCCCAATCCCCGCACCCCATCGACCTTCCCATGGACGTCCTCTTCGGCAAGCCGCCGAAGATGCACCGCGACGCCCGGCAGCCGCCGGCGCCGCGCTGGCCGGAGCTGGACACCGATGCGCTGGACCTGCGCGAGGCGGGTTTGCGCGTGCTGGCCCATCCGACCGTGGCGGCGAAGAGCTTCCTGGTCACCATCGGCGACCGCAGCGTCGGCGGCCTGACCGCGCGCGAGCAGATGATCGGCCCGTGGCAGCTGCCGCTGGCCGATTGCGCGATTACCCTGGCCGGGTTCGATACCCACGCCGGCGAAGCGATGGCGATCGGCGAGCGCACCCCGCTGGCCCTGCTCGATGCCGCCGCAGCGGCGCGCATGGCGGTGGGCGAAGCGATCACCAACCTGTGCGCGGCGCCGGTGCAGGCGCTGGACCAGGTCAAGCTGTCGGCGAACTGGATGGCCGCGGCCAACCACGACGGCGAGGATGCGCGCCTGTACGCCGCGGTCAAGGCGGTGGGCATGGAACTGTGCCCGCAGCTGGACCTGAGCATCCCGGTGGGCAAGGACTCGCTGTCGATGCAGGCGCAGTGGGCGGTGACCGCCGTGAATCGGGAATCGGGAATCGGGAATGGGGAAAAGCGCGACGCGTCCGCCACCGATGCCGCCGCTTCTCCGATTCCCAATTCCCCATTCTCCAGTCCCGGCGAAACGCACAAAAGCGTCTCCCCCGTCTCCCTCATCGTCTCTGCCTTCGCACCCGTCGCCGATGCGCGGGCGCAGCTGACGCCGTTGCTGGCGCGCGAGGCCGAGAGTGAGCTGTGGCTGATCGGGCTAGGCGGCGGCAAGCAGCGCCTGGGCGGTTCGGTGCTGGCGCAGGTGCATGGCGACGGCGCGCTGCCGGCCTTCGGCGGCGCGGTGCCGGACCTGGACGATCCGCAGCGGCTGCGCGCGTTCTTCGAGCTGATCCGCGATGCGCGCGAGGCCGGCATGCTGTTGGCCTATCACGACCGCAGCGACGGTGGCGCGTTCGCCGCGCTGTGCGAGATGGCGTTCGCGTCGCGGCAAGGCCTGGACATCACCCTCGATGCCTGGGGCGACGATCCCTTCCGCAGCCTGTTCAACGAGGAACTGGGCGCGGTGGTGCAGGTCGCCAAGGAAGACCGCGCCGCGTTCGCCGACCTGGTCGAGCGCCACGCGCTGACCGAGTGCGCGCAGCGCATCGCCCGACCCAGCACCGCCGCGGCGGTGCGCGTGGGCCTGGGCGGCAAGACCCTGGCCGAATGGCGTTGGGACGAGCTGTTCGATGCCTGGTGGTCGGTCACCCACGCCATGCAGACGTTGCGCGACAACCCCGACAGTGCCGCCGAGGAACGCGCGCTGGCGCGCGACTTCGCCGCGCCCGGGCTGAAGCCGAAGCTGGCCTTCGACCCGGCCGAGGACATCGCCGCGCCGTTCATCGCCAGCGGCCAGCGGCCGAAGGTGGCGATCCTGCGCGAGCAGGGCGTCAACGGCCAGATCGAGATGGCCAATGCGTTCGAGCGCGCCGGCTTCCGTGCTTTCGACGTGCACATGAGCGACCTGATCGCCGGCCGCGTGAACCTGGCCGACTTCGTCGGCCTGGCCGCCTGCGGTGGCTTCAGCTACGGCGACGTGCTTGGTGCCGGCCGCGGCTGGGCCACCTCGATCCTGGAACGGCCGGCGCTGCGCGATGCCTTCGCCGCGTTCTTCGCGCGCAGCGACAGCTTCGCCCTGGGCGTGTGCAACGGCTGCCAGATGCTCAGCCAGCTCAAGGACATCATCCCCGGTGCCGAGCACTGGCCGCGCTTCCTGCGCAACCGCAGCGAGCAGTTCGAGGCGCGCACCAGCCTGCTGGAAGTGGTGGAGTCGCCGTCGATCTTCCTGCGCGGCATGGCCGGTTCGCGGATCCCGGTGGCGGTGGCGCACGGCGAAGGCCGCGCCGAATTCGACAGTGCGGTGGACCAGGCGGCCGCGCGCGTGGCGCTGCGCTTCGTCGACGGCCATGGCGCCGTCGTCACGCAGTACCCGCTGAACCCGAACGGCTCGCCCGACGGCATCACCGGCCTGACCAGCGACGACGGCCGGGTGACCATCCTGATGCCGCATCCGGAGCGGACTCTGCGCTCGCTCAACCTCAGCTGGCATCCGGCCGAGTGGCCGGACGAGGCGCCGTGGCTGCGCATGTTCCGCAATGCACGGGTGTGGGTGGGCTGAGCGCCCCTGCGCCACGTCCGCCCCTGGCGGGCGTGGCGGGCGTGGCGGGTCGGGGGCGGTCGCGGCAGCCATCCGCCGCAGGGGTGCTTGCACCCTGCGACGGCGACGCTGCAGCGCGCTGGAGACATCAGGCCTTGTTCGAGGGACGCGGTGCCGATCGGGGCGCCGCCTCTGTGCCTTCAGCACCCAGGTGCGACGCGACGCGATGCGGGCAGGCGATGGCGCATCGCGCGCGCTGCGTCCGCCTGGCCGACAGGCCGGCCGCGTAGTGCCTGGCCAGGCCAGGCACTGTTGGACCATGCGGGCGCCGACCGCGCGCCGCGCCTGTTTCAGAACTCCTTCCAACTGCTGTCGCTGTCGGGCGTGGTCACGACAGCGCGCAACCGGGACGCGGCAGGGCGGCCGGCCGTCGGACGCTTGGCTGGCGGTGCCGTCGGGCCTGGAACCGCCTGCCGCGCGGCCGCATGCGCGGCATCGAGCTTGAACACCGCCACCGCTTCGGTGAGCTGCACCGCCTGGTCCTCGAGCGAGCGCGCGGCGGCGGTGGCTTCTTCCACCAGCGCGGCGTTCTGCTGGGTGGTCTCGTCCATGTTGGTGATGGTCTGGTTGACCTGGGCGATGCCGGCCGACTGTTCCTGCGACGCTGCGGAAATCTCGCCCATGATGTCGGTGACCCGCTGCACGCTGGCCACCACCTCGCTCATGGTCGCGCCGGCGCTGTGCACCAGGGTGGAGCCTTCGGCCACGCGCTGCACCGAGTCTTCGATCAGGTCCTTGATCTCCTTGGCCGCGCCGGAGGAGCGCTGCGCGAGCATGCGCACTTCCGAGGCCACGACCGCGAAGCCGCGGCCCTGTTCGCCGGCACGCGCCGCTTCCACCGCCGCGTTCAAGGCCAGGATGTTGGTCTGGAACGCGATGCCGTCGATCACGGAGATGATGTCGGCGATCTTCCTGGACGAGGCTTCGATGCCGCGCATGGTCTCCACGACCTGGTCCACCACCTGCCCACCCTGCGCGGCCACGCCGGCCGCGCCGATGGCGAGCTGATTGGCCTGACGCGCGCCGTCCGCATTCTGCTTGACGGTGGAGGTGAGTTCTTCCATCGAGGCGGCGGTTTCTTCCAGGTTGGCGGCCTGCTGCTCGGTGCGCTGCGACAGGTCCTGGTTGCCGGCGGCGATCTCGCTGGCGGCACCCTTGATCGATGCGGCCGAGGTCTGGATGCTGCCGACGATCTGCGCCAGCTGGCTGGCCGTGGCATTGGCGTCGTCGCGCATCTGCGCGAACACGCCGCGGAACTCGCCGTTCATGCGCACGGTGAGGTCGCCGGTGGCGATCGCCTGCAGCAACCGCGACACCTCCGCCAGGTTGGTGTCGGTGGTCTGCATCAGGTTGTTCAACCCTTCCACCATCCCGCGGAAATCGTGGTCGAACGCCTGCGCATCGCCGCGGGTGGCGAAGTTGCCGGCCGCGGCGGCCTGCGCCAGGGCGAGGATCTGCCGGTTGATCGCCTGCAGATTGCGCTTGGTCGCCGCCATCGCATCGCTGAGCGCCGCCTTCTCGCCGGGCAAGGCGCGCATGTCGGGCTGCATATCGCCCACGGCGTAGCGCGACATGACCGCCACCAACTCGCGCTGCACCTGCACATGCGCATCGACCAGGTCGTTGGTGCCGGCCACCATGCGGCCGTACTCGCCGGGGAAGCGCGCCGCATCCATGCGATAGCTCATCTCGCCGGCGTCGTGCCGGCTGGCCATGTCGTCCTGCGCTTCGATCACCGCGCGCAGCTGCGCCTGCATGCTGCCCATCGACTGCAGCAGCTGCCCCATTTCGTCCATGCGGCGCGGTTCGATGCGGCTGTTCAGTTCGCCCGAGGACACTGCCGCGGAGACCTTGACCGCCTCGGCAAGCGGCGCCAGCACCTGCCGCCGCAGCAGCAGGTACAGCGACACGCCCAGCAACGCGGCCGAGAACAGCCCCACCGCCAGGATGACCCACAGCAAGGTGCGGGCCTGCGCCATCACGTGGTGCTTGGGCACCATGATGCCGAGCGCGAATACCTGCGGCGCCTGGCCCAGGCGCATCGGCACGAACACGCGCAACCAGTCCTCTCCGGCCACCATGGCCTCGTCGCTGCTGATCTGTCCCGCGCGCACGTTTGCCAGCATGGCCTGGGTGCCGGCGTCGGACAGCGTCTTGCCCACCTGCTTGGCATCGGCGCTGGCCATCACCGCGCCGGTCGGCGACAGCAGCATCGCCTGGCCCACGTCCAGCGGATGCAGCGACGCCACGCGTTTCTGCAGCGCATCCAGCGACATGGTGATGTTGACCGTGCCCAGGAACTTGTCGCCGTCCATCACCGGCGTGCTCAAGGTGGTCATCAGCGTGTCGACGCCGGCCACCGGGTAGTAGTAGGGCTCGATCACCACCGGCGCGTGGCTGTTGCGCGCCGCGAGGTACCAGTCGCCCTCGCCGGGCTTGTCGTAGCTGTGCAGCGCCTCGCGCACTAGCTCGCCCTTCTGGTACGACCAGTACACCATGAAGCGCCCGGTCGCATCGTGGAAGGGCGCGTCGACATTGGCGGCATCGTGTCCATCGAATGCGTTCGGCTCCCATAGCGTGCTGATGCCCAGCCAGCGCTTGTGAAGACGCAGTTGCTCATGCAGCACGGCGGCGGCCGAGTCCCGGCTCACGCCGTTGGCGCCGCGCTGGATGCGAAAGGTGTTGGCCAGGGTCGCGCCGGCGTCGAAGGCCGAACCGATGTCCGAGGAGATCTCGCTCGCCTCGTGGCGCGCCGCTTCGCGCAGCATGGCATGCGACGCGTCGAGCAAGGCATGGCTGCTGCGCCAATAGGTGATGGCGGCGGTCATGCCGAAACACAGCAGGGCGATGATGCCGGTGCCGATCATCAAACGACTGGCGACGCTGTGACGGCGGACGAGGGTCCTGCTCATTGCTGCTCCCGTTGTGGATGATGGGCGACCCTGCTGGGCACACCGCTGCGCTGAGGTATCGACGTCCCCGCGCCAAACTTGATCTCCGTTTTCATGCTCATGCTGGGCCTGCCGTGGCCGATACTGGTCTGGCGACAACCACCAGGGAGGCGGTCACGCTCATGTCCTTTCGTTCCGGGCTTTTATTCGTGCTGGCCGCTGCCTTAAGCGGTCATGTATGCGCACAGGACACTCAGAACACCGAGACCTACTTCAAGCTCGGCGGAGCGGTCCGTTTCAACTACGGCTGGCTGGATTACGGCCCCACGCATGGCCTCGATCTGGAACTGCTGCGGGTCGACCTGAATGCGGGAGACGGTCCGTTCTTCGTCTCTGCGCAACAGCGTTGGTACGACGGATTCAATGCGGTGCATCATGCGTTCGTGGGCTGGAACGTCGACGATCGCACGGTGCTGAAGGCCGGCATCCAGCAGGTGCCGTTCGGCCTGTTGCCGACTGCCTCCAACAGTTTCTGGTTCGGGTCCGGCTACTACCTCGGCATCGAAGACGATTACGACCCGGGCGTGGTACTCATGCGCACCAACGGCAACGACACCGTGCACGTCGGCTGGTTCTCGGGCGACGAATACGGTGACGGTGCGCGCACGGCGCGCTATTCGTTCGATGTCGCCGAGACGGCGCGCTATCCCTATCGCGAATACCATCGGCTGAATGTGCGCTACGAACACCGCGTCGACCTGGCACACGGCAGCCTCCTGCTTGGCGCGTCGGCGTTTTCCGGGCAGATACTCGATGTCGAGGATCGCCGCCGCTACGGGCATCGCGCCGCGGCGCTGCACGCGCAGTGGAGCAGCGGCGGCTGGACCAGCCAGGTGCAGTGGGCGCGCTATCGCTACGCGGTCCCGAGCGATCGCATCGCGATGTCGGCGTTCCTTGCGCCGTTCGAGATCGCCGCCGAAGCCGATGTCCCCACCGCCAACATCGCGTATTCGTTCGGCAAGGGGCGCTGGCTGGACGACGTGACCTGCTACAACAACTTCAGCATGACCCTGCCCACCCACGATCGGCCCGACCTGCGTTCGTCCTCGCAGAACGTCACCGGGTGCAGCATCAAGAAGGGCGTCATGCTGACCTATCTGGACTGGATCGCCGGCAGGAACATGTGGTTCGCAGGCGGCGACGGTATCGCGATCGACGACGGCGACCGGTCCAGGTGGCACTCGCGGTTCAACCTCAACATCGGGTTCTACTTCTAGCGGGTGCTGTGTTGCGTTCTTGGGAGAGAAGAAGACCTTCCGGCTTCGATCCACGTCGTTGATGTGGCACGTGCCATCTGATGGCGGAGCAGCGAGCCTGGTGTCTTGCGCGGAATTTTCGCCACGCTTGCCACACATGGACGATGCCCGACCCGAGCTGCGGCGAACGACGTCGCGGCTGCCGAGCGCAAACAAGGCCGGCCGCTGGGCACGCGCTGCGACGCGTGTGCTGTCCCGTCCGCATGTGTCGGAGCGGGCGGCACCGCAGCTGCCGACGCGGGAATTGCCCAGGCTGGCCACTGCGCCTGAGGGACCGCATGCAGTCGTTTTGTGCGCGAGGAGATTCCTCGATGCAGCCTGCCCGCCTGTGCTGAGGGGGTCTGGTCGCGGCTGAGGCCGCTCCTGCAAAAGCGTTGCGCGTCTGACCATCTCTCTCGGCTGATCGCCGTGGCGACGCCCCTGCATGCCTGCGCCGTGCGCAAACCAACACCGTCCTGCCGAACGATCCGCGGCTCCCGAGCTGGGACCGAATCACGGCCATGCGTCCAGGTCCCCCTCGCGCGCTCTCGGGGGCCGCATTTCGCGCAATCGACTCCATCCGCGTCCGTCTGGTGCGGCCTTCGGCATGCGTCGGCGGTCCGAGGGCGCACTTACCACCTTTTTGCGTCAAGTCCTTGACAGAAAAAGAAATCGCCGGAAAGGCGGCATGTCAAGAATGGCAAGGTGCGTGCCGAAAAATTGACGTGACCTGATTGTTTTCATTGATATTTGTCGAAAAATTAACGAAACCAGGCTGAATTCGCGGCTTTTGTCACGACCTGTGTCTCATCAAGTCAAAAACTTGACGTAATTCCGAAGCCGAGTTAACACTCGAGTCAGTTCCGCATTCCACCTCGGTTCATCTACAGCTCCGAGCAGCGACAGGCGTGAGCCTCTCGCGTCCCGGTAAGGGACGTGCGGCACCAAAAAACCGACAGGGGGTCGGCCGGCCGGAACGCCGGGCGAGGGTGGCTTTTTGACCAAAACCAGCCGAATTGAGGAGCAGTCGTCGATGAATCGGATTTATCGCAAGGTCTGGAACAACGCACTGGGGATGTGGGTCGTGGCATCGGAACTGGCCAGCGGCGATGCGCGCGGCGCCGTCGTCCGCGACCGCCGCGCCGCACGCGCACACGGCCTGGCCCTGGCCGGCGCGATCGCCCTGGCGCTGGGCGCGGGCGCCCTTCCCACCAGCGCCCAGGCGCAGGCCCTGCAGATCGGCGACAACGCCAGCGCCAGCGGCGACTACGCCACCGCGGTCGGTGCAGAGAGCAACGCCAGCGGCGCGCAGAGCACCGCGACCGGCGCGGCCAGCAATGCCAGCGGCGACGGCAGCGTGGCCAGCGGCACGCTCAGCGAAGCCAGCGGCGTGGAGGCCAGCGCGCTCGGCTACTACAGCACCGCCAGCGGCGATGGCGCGACCGCGCTCGGCGCCGAGAGCATCGCCTCCGGCGCCGCCAGCGCCGCGGTCGGCGTGGCGGCCGACGCGACGGGCGAGTACGCCACCGCGGTCGGCGGCTTCTCCAGCGCCAGCGGCTTCAACAGCACCGCGCTGGGCAACAGCGCGGTCGCGCAAGGCCGCAACAGCGTGGCGCTGGGCGCCGATGCGGTGGCCGACCGCGACGACAGCGTCTCGGTCGGCAAGGCCGGCAACGAACGCCAGATCACCCACGTGGCCGCCGGCACCGAGGCCACCGACGCGGTCAACGTGGCGCAGCTGGACGCGGTCAAGCAGACCGCCGACACCACCGCCAAGTACTTCCAGTCCAGCGGCAGCGACGCCAGCGATGCTGGCGCCTACGTCGAGGGCGCCAATGCGATCGCCGCCGGCGAAGGCGCCAACGCCATCGGCAACGGCGCCAGCGCGCTCGGCAGCGGCGCCACCACCCTGGGCGGCAATGCCACCGCGGTCGGCAGCAACGCCACCGCCGTCGGCGCCTCGGCGACCGCGGTCGGCGGTGCGCTGTCGATCGTCGACGAGAACGGCCAGGTGCAGCTGGAAGGCACCACCACCGCGGCCGAGCAGGGCGCCAGCGCGTTCGGCGCTGGCGCGCAGGCCAATGGTGCGTTCTCCACCGCACTGGGCACGGCGGCGCGCGCCGACGGCCTGCAGAGCACCGCCACCGGCTTTTCCGCCGCGGCCACCGGGCTGGCCGCGACCGCCAACGGTGGCTTCAGCCAGGCCGGTGGCGACTTCGCTTCCGCGGTCGGCTACGGCGCCAACGCCAGCGGCGGCAACGCCGTGGCGCTGGGCTATTCGAGCCTGGCCAGCGGCGCGTCCAGTACCGCTGTCGGTGGCAGCGTGCTCGGCCTGTTCACCACCGAGGCGCAGGGCGAGGGCGGCAGCGCATTCGGCGCCGGTGCCTGGGCCAACGGCGCGTTCTCCACCTCGGTCGGCTGGCTGAGTTCGGCCGACGGCGCCTCCAGCGCCGCGTTCGGCGCCGCGTCCTGGGCGCAGGCCGACGATTCCACCGCGCTGGGCTACGGCGCCAAGGCCGCCGCCAGCGGCAGCGTCGCGCTTGGCCAGGGCACGGTCGCCGATCGCGCCAATACCGTCTCGGTCGGCACTGCCGGCAAGGAGCGGCAGATCGCCAACGTCGCCGCCGGCACCGAGGGCACCGATGCGGTCAACGTGGCGCAACTGGACGCGGTGAAGCAGGCCGCGGCCACCACCGGCAAGTACTTCCAGGCCAGCGGCAGTGCCAGCAGCGATGCCGGCGCCTACGTCGAAGGCGACGACGCGCTGGCCGCTGGCGAGGCCGCCAATGCCATCGGCAACGGCAGCACCGCGCTCGGCGCCGGCGCCGATGCGCTCAACAACGGGGCGACCGCAGTGGGCAGCGGCGCGGTCGCGGCCGGGCAGAACAGCGCCGCCTTCGGCACCAATGCGCAGGCCACCGGGCCGGCGGCGGTGGCGGTCGGAGGCGTGGCGGTGGACGCCAACGGCGAGCCGCTGATCACCAAGAGCGGGGTGGCGGTGGACACCGGCGCCACCAGCGCCGGGGTCGGCGGCACCGCGCTTGGCGCCAGCGCCGACGCCAGCGGTTTCGCCGCTTCGGCGGTGGGCGTGGGCGCCTACGCCGGCGGTGCGCAGGCGGCGGCCTTCGGCGCAGTGGCCAATGCCACCGGCGATTACGCCACGGCGGTCGGCACGCAGAGCGCGGCCACCGGCACCAGCAGCGTCGCGGTCGGCGGTCCGGCCGACCTGATCCCGGGTCTGGGCCTGTTCGTGCAGACCCAGGCCAGCGGCACCAATGCGGCCGCGTTCGGCGCCGGTGCCATCGCTTCGGGCAACTACGCCACCGCCAACGGCAGCATGACCGAAGCCTCGGGCCTGCAGAGCACCGCGCTGGGCTACTTCGCCTATGCGCCGGGCGCCTTCGCCAGCGCGCTGGGCGCGCAGTCCTGGGCCAGCGGCGCCAACAGCACCGCGGTCGGCTACTACAGCACCGCGCTGGCCGCCGACAGCGTGGCGCTGGGCGCCAACGCGGTGGCGCGCCGGGCCAATACGGTCTCGGTCGGTGATGCCGGCAGCGAGCGGCAGGTCGTCAACGTCGCCGCGGGCACGCAGTCCACCGATGCGGTCAACCTTGCGCAGCTGGATGCGGTGCGCGCCACCGCCGAAGACACCTCCAAGTTCTTCGCGCACGGCGGCGGCGCGGTCGGCGCCTATGCCGACGGCGAGGGCGCGCTGGCCGCCGGCGATGCGGCCAATGCCTACGGCAGCGGCGCGGCGGCGTTCGGTAGCGGCGCGGCAGCGATGGGCGACGACGCGGTGGCGCTGGGCAACGGCAGCAGCGCCAGTGGCACCGGCGGCACCGCGATCGGCGGCCGCGGCCAGGCCTACGACCAGTACAACCAGCCGATCGTCGATGCCGACGGCAAGCCGGTGCTGGTCGGCGCCAATGCGGGCGAGAACGCCACCGCACTCGGTGCGGGCGCGCAGGCCACCGGCAGCGTCGCCACCGCCACCGGCTACGGTGCGCAGGCCACCGGCGACCACAGTACCGCCGGCGGCTACAAGGCGCGCGCGACCGGCAACTACAGCCTGGCGCAGGGCGACAACGCCTGGGCCAGCGGCGAGGACGCCAGTGCGGTCGGCGCCTACGCCTGGGCCACTGCCGACGGCGCGTCGGCGTTCGGTGCCTCGGCCTGGGCCACCGGCGCCAATGCCTCGGCGTTCGGTACCGGTGCATGGGCCAGCGGCAGCGGCGCCACCTCGATCGGCTTCAACAGCTGGGCGCCGGGTCTGAGCGCCACCGCGGTCGGCCGCGGCGCCTTCGGTTACGGCAACTACAGCGTGGCGATGGGCTTCCAGGCGCTGGGCAATCAGGTCAACACCATCGCCATCGGCACCAACACCGTGGCCGATGCGGAAAGCGCGATCAGCCTCGGCGCCGGCAGCGAGGCCACCGCCGCCAATGCGGTGGCGCTGGGTGCCGGGGCGGTTGCCGACCGCGCCTACAGCGTGTCGGTGGGCAGTGCCGGGCAGGAACGGCAGATCACCAACGTCGCCGCTGGCACCGAAGCCACCGACGCGGTCAACGTCGCGCAGCTGGATGCGGTGAAGCAGGCGGCGGCGACGACCAGCAAGTACTTCCAGGCCAGCGGCAGCGCCGACAGCGATGCCGGTGCGCTGGTCGACGGCGACAACGCGCTGGCCGCCGGCGAGGCGGCCAACGCCACCGGCGACGGTGCCACCGCGCTCGGCGGCGGCGCCAATGCCGTGGCCGCCGGGGCGACCGCGATCGGCTTCAACGCCGTGTCCAGCGGCGTCGACGCGGTTGCGCTGGGCAACACCAGCCAGGCGTCGGGCGAGAACAGCATCGCCATCGGCAGCAACGCCCAGGCGAGTGAGATCGGCGCCACCGCCACCGGTGCCGGTGCGCAGGCCAGCGGCACCTACGCCACTGCCACCGGCAACGAAGCGGTGGCCTCGGACAACCAGGCCACGGCGACCGGCTTCCGCAGCACCGCCTCGGGCACCGGCGGCACCGCGCTGGGCGGCTACAGCGAGGCCACCGGCTACCTGTCCTCGGCACTGGGCTATGGCGCGCTGGCGTCCGGCAGCTACGGCACCGCGGTCGGCGTGTCCTCCACCGCCTCCGGCAGCGGCAGCGTGGCCGTGGGCGAGTACAGCGTGGCCTCCGGCGAGGAGAGCGTGGCGGTCGGCGGCACCTCGTTCTTCGGTCTGATCCCGGCCGAGGCCTCGGGCGCCAACAGCGCGGCGTTCGGCGCCGGCGCCGGCGCCACCGCGGACTTCAGCAGTGCGCTCGGCAGCCTCAGCTACGCCAGCGCCGACAGCGCCAGCGCGTTCGGCTACGGCGCGTACGCGTCCGGTGTCAACAGCGTGGCCCTGGGTGCGAACTCCGAGGCGGCGCGCGACAACACCGTCTCCGTTGGCAGCGCCGGCAAGGAGCGGCAGATCACCAGCGTCGCCGCCGGTACCGAGGCCACCGATGCGGTGAACGTCGCCCAGCTCGACGCGGTGAAGCAGTCCGCGGATGCCACCGGCAAGCAGTTCAAGGCCAGCGGCGGCAGCGATCCGGCCGACGATGTCGGCAGCTACGTGGAAGGCAATTACGCCACCGCCGCCGGCGAGGCCAGCAATGCCTACGGCACCGGCGCCTCGGCGTTCGGCAGCGGTGCGCTGGCCGGTGCCCGCTACGCCACCGCGTCCGGCTACAACGCCACGGCCACCGGCGAATCCAGCACCGCGATCGGCGGCTCGCTGTACTACACCGATGCGTCCGGCAACGTGCTGCTCGACGGCACCACCACCGCCAGCGCCGCCGGCGCCACCGCGCTGGGCGCGGGGGCGCAGGCCAGCGGCACGTTCAGCAGCGCCAGCGGCGCCGGTGCCATCGCCAGCGGACTGCAGGCCACCGCCGATGGCTACAAGGCTGCCGCCAGCAGCGACTACGGCACCGCGGTCGGTGCCTTCAGCGCCGCCAGCGGCACCCGCACCAGCGCGTTCGGCTACGGTGCGGCGGCGGCAGGCAACTACGCCTCGGCACTGGGGTGGGGCAGCACCGCGTCCGGTGCCTATGCGTCGGCGCTGGGCAATAGCGCCCGCGCCACCGGCGAAGATGCGACCGCGCTCGGTGCCTCGGCCTGGGCCACGGCGGCGCAGACCACCTCGGTCGGCCAGTTCGCCTGGGCCACGGCGCAAGGCGGCACCGCGATCGGCCAGAACGCCTTCGCCTTCGGCGGCACCAATGCCACGGCGCTTGGCATCAACGCGTCGGCCAGCGGCGCCGGCAGCGTCGCCCTGGGCTCGGGCGCGCGCACCAGCGAAGCCAACGTGGTGTCGGTGGGTGGCGGCAACGGGGTCAGCGCACCGGCGACGCGCCGCATCACCAATGTCGGTGCCGCGGTCAACGCCAACGATGCGGTGAACAAGGCGCAGCTGGACGCGGTGGCCACCGCCGCCGGCGACACCAGTGCGCGCTTCCAGAGTTCCGGCACCGCGGTGGCCAGCGCCAGTGGCGTGGACAGCACCGCGGCCGGTGCCGGCGCTATCGCCAGCGGCCTGCGCAGTTCCGCGCTGGGCGTGGGCAGCGTCGCCGCCGGCGCCGGTGCCACCGCCAACGGTGCCGGCAGCTCGGCGACCGGTGCGCGCAGCACCGCGATCGGCTTGCAGACCAATGCGATCGGCGAGAACGGCGTGGCGATGGGCTACAACAGCTTCGTCCGCAACAGCGGCAGCAACGGCGTCGCGCTCGGCGCCAATGCCGGCGTCTCGGCGGACAACGCAGTCGCGCTCGGCGCCGGCTCGCGCGTGTACGAGGCCGACACCGTGTCGCTGGGCAGCGGCAACGGCCGCGGCGGCCCGGCCACCCGGCGCATCGTCAACCTGACCGCCGGCAGCCTTGCCGCCGGCAGCACGGAGGCGATCAACGGCGGGCAGCTGTACCAGTCGCTGAGCAACATGGCCACGTTCCTGGGCGGCGGTGCCGGGCTCGGTGCGCAAGGCCTGTTCGTGGCGCCGACCTACGTGATCCAGGGTGCCAGCTACAACAACGTCGGCGCGGCGCTGGCAGCGCTGGATGGCAAGGTCAGCGAACTGGATGCGCGCAGCGGCGGCAGCGCCACCGCGGCACGCAGCGCACGCATGGTCGGTACCAGTGCGGTGGCCGTGCAGGCCGAGGCTGCGCCTGCGGCGTCGGCAGCGACGGCTGCCACTGCAGCAGCGGCGACGCCGGTGTCCGGAAGCATCGGCACCGCGCAGGTCGGCGAAAACGTGGCGGTGGCCTCCAGTGCCACGGCGGTGGGGACCGCCGCGCGCGCCAACGACGTCACCGGCACCGCCATCGGCGGCAGCGCCTACGCGCATGGTCCCAACGACACCGCGATCGGCAGCAATGCCAAGGTCAACGCCGACGGCAGCACCGCGGTGGGCGCCAACAGCCATATCGCGGCGGTGGCGACCAATGCGGTGGCGATGGGCGAGGGCGCCAGCGTCAGCGCGGCTTCGGGCACCGCCCTCGGCCAGGGCGCCAGCGCCACGGCGCAGGGTGCGGTCGCGTTGGGGCAGGGTTCGGTGGCCGATCGTGCGCAGACGGTCTCGATCGGCAGCGCCGGCAACGAGCGCCAGCTCGCCAACGTCGCCGCCGGCACCCAGGCTACCGATGCGGTCAACAAGAGCCAGCTCGACAACGGCGTGGCTACCGCCAAGTCGTACACCGATGCGCGCTTCGGCACCATGGCCGACAGCTTCGAGGTGCTGCGCGGCGACGTCGATGCGCGGTTGCGCGACCAGGACCGCCGCATCGACCGCCAGGGCGCGATGAGCGCGGCCATGCTCAACATGGCCACCAGCGCCGCCGGCATCCGCACCCAGAACCGGGTCGGCGCCGGCATCGGCTTCCAGAACGGCGAGTCGGCGCTGTCGGTGGGCTACCAGCGTGCCTTCAGTGATCGCGCCACCGTGACCATCGGCGGTGCGTTCAGCAGCGACGACAGCTCCATCGGCATCGGTGCCGGTTTCGGCTGGTGATCCATCGCGGACGGCGGCGCGTGCCGCCGTCCGCCACGCAATGGCCTGAGGGGGCAGACCACAGGACCTTGGCTGGGCCGGCCAACGGATTCGGTAGAGGGAGTTTTACGGCCGCAACTGTCGCCTGATCCACGAAACTTTGAAGAGGACGTCAACGTGATCGACAAGCAAAACCTTCGTATCAATGCCATCGCCGCCGCCATGCTGGCGATGTCACTGGGAGCCTCGAGCGCGATCGCGGCCAGCGCTTCGGCGCCGCTGCCGGTCAAGGAACCGGGCACGTCCGCGCCGGCCGATGCGGTGACCTCCAACCGCATCCTGGTGCGCTACAACGCCGGCACCGCCGCGGCCAGCGACCGCAGCGCCAAGCTGTCGACCGTGCAGTCGGCGGTGGGCCGCGCCAGCCTCGGCGGCGGCAACGGCATCTCGCGCGCGGCCGCGGCCAGCGTGCGCGCCGAGTACGTGCGCACCCTGGGCATCGGCGCGGACCTGATCCGCCTGACCGGCAAGCTGAGCAAGGCCGACCTGGACAAGGTGGTGGCGGAGATCGCCGCCGACCCGACGGTGAAGTACGCGCAGGTCGACGCCAAGCTGCGCCCGGTCGATGTGCTGCGGGCCGCCTCGCAGGTGCAGCCGCAGCTGGTGCCCAACGATCCGCTGTACGCGCAGTACCAGTGGCACTACAGCAACGCCACCGGTGGCATCAACCTGCCGGCCGCGTGGGATGTGTCCAAGGGCGACGGCGTGGTGGTCGCGGTGCTCGATACCGGCATCCTGCCGAACCACCCGGACGTGGCGGTGAACCTGCTGCAGGGCTACGACTTCATCTCCGACGCGGCGACCTCGCGGCGTCCGACCGACGCCCGCGTGCCGGGCGCGCTGGACTACGGCGACTGGGTGGAGAACGACAACGAGTGCTACGCCGGCTCGGTGGCCGAGGACAGCTCCTGGCACGGCAGCCACGTCGCCGGCACCGTCGCCGAAGCCACCAACAACGGCATCGGCATGGCCGGCGTGGCGCCCAACGCCACCGTGCTGCCGGTGCGCGTGCTCGGCAAGTGCGGCGGCTACACCTCCGACATCGCCGACGCCATCATCTGGGCCTCCGGCGGCACCGTGTCCGGCGTGCCGGCCAACCAGAACCCGGCCGAGGTCATCAACATGAGCCTGGGCGGCGGCGGCGCTTGCGACAGCGCCACCCAGGAGGCGATCAACGGTGCGGTGTCGCGCGGTACCACCGTGGTGGTGGCCGCCGGCAACAGCACCGCCAATGCCGCCAACTTCAGCCCGGCCAGCTGCGACAACGTGATCGCGGTCGGCGCCACCCGCATCACCGGCGGCATCACCTACTACTCCAACTACGGCGCCAAGGTGGACCTGTCCGGTCCGGGCGGCGGCGGCAGCGTCGACGGCAACCCGGGCGGCTACATCTGGCAGAACGGGTACAACGGTGCGACCACGCCCACCTCCGGCAGCTACACCTACATGGGCCTGGGCGGCACCTCGATGGCCTCGCCGCACGTGGCCGCGGTCGGTGCGCTGGTGCAGAGCGCGCTGATCGCCGCGGGCAAGGCACCGCTGACCCCGGCGGCGCTGGAGACCCTGCTCAAGCAGACCGCGCGTCCGTTCCCGGTGTCGATCCCGTCCAGCACCCCGATCGGCACCGGCATCGTCGACGCCAAGGCCGCCCTGGCCAAGGCGCTGGAAGAACCGTGCGATCCGGCCACCGAGCAGTGCGCGCCGCCGGCGACCGCGCTGACCAACAAGGTGGCGGTGGCGGGCCTCGCCGGTGCCGCGGGCAACGAGGTGCTGTACAGCTTCGAGGCCAAGGCCGGTGCGGTGCTGAGCTTCCTCACCTACGGCGGCAGCGGCAACGTGTCGCTGTATGTCAGCTTCGGCAAGGAGCCGGGTACCGGCAACGCCGACGCCAAGTCGACCCGTCCGGGCAACAACGAGACGGTGCGCTTCACTGCGCCGCAGGCCGGCACCTACTACATCAAGCTGGTCGGCGAGAGCGCCTACAACGGCGTGAGCCTGGTCGCGCGCCAGTAAGCGCACGCGGCGCAGGGAAGCGCCATGCGGTTCCAGGAAACCCGGCTGCGGCCGGGTTTCCTGCGTCTGGGGGGCAGCGCCGTGCGGCCTGCTCCGCGGTCGCCATGGTGCGCTACGCAATTTATCAGCATGTCCTGCCAGGATGTCAGGCCGATGACCGCGACGGGCCTGCCTGCACCCGCTTCCTGGCCGCCCGGTAGACAGCGGCAGGGGAGCGGGTCGGATTCGGCGTCGGGTCATGCCGAACTGCTAAAGTCGCACGGTCATCTGGGAGGGATCGCGTGAATGCGCTCGTGAAGGACACTGTCGTCGCCGTGGAGACGCCCGAAACCCGCATCATCGCGGCGTTGCTGGCCAAGGGCCGGCTCAAGGACGGCGACCTGGCGCGCGCGCGGCAGTTGCAGCGCGAATCCGGCGGCAGCCTGCTGGCGCTGCTGGCGCGCCTGGGCCTGGTCTCCGAGCGCGACCACGCCGAACTCAGCGCCGAGGTCCTGGGCCTGCCGCTGCTCGATGCCAAGCAATTGCCGGCCACCGCGCCGGAGAGCCTGCCCGAGGCGCAGCCGCTGTCGCTGCGCTTCCTCAAGCAGTTCCATGTGTGCCCGCTGGGCGAGCGCGACGGCGTGCTGGAACTGTGGATGGCCGATCCGCACGACGCCTATGCCGCCGACGCGGTGCGCCTGGCCACCGGCCTGCAGGTGCTGCCGCGGGTCGGCCTGCGCTCGGAGATCGACGACCTGATCGAGCGCTGGTTCGGCCAGGGCCGCAGCGCGATGGGCGCGATCGTGGAAACCGCCGACGGCGACAGCGTCGCCGCCGACGACATCGAACACCTGCGCGACCTGGCCTCCGAAGCGCCGGTGATCCGTCTGGTCAACCTGGTGATCCAGCGTGCGGTGGAACTGCGCGCCTCGGACATCCACATCGAACCGTTCGAGAGCCGGCTGAAGGTGCGCTACCGCGTCGACGGCGTGCTGATCGACGGCGAGAGCCCGCCGGCCAATCTGACCGCGGCGGTGATCAGCCGCGTCAAGATCATGGCCAAGCTCAACATCGCCGAGCGCCGCCTGCCGCAGGACGGCCGCATCATGCTGCGGGTGCAGGGCAAGGAACTGGACCTGCGCGTGAGCACCGTGCCCACTGCGCACGGCGAGAGTGTGGTGATGCGCCTGCTCGACCGCGAAACCGTGGTGTTCGACTTCCACCGGCTCGGCTTCACCGACGCGTTCCTGCCGCAGTTCCGCAAGGTGCTGGAGCAGCCGCACGGCATCCTGCTGGTCACCGGCCCCACCGGCTCGGGCAAGACCACCACGCTGTACACCGCGCTGAGCCAGCTCAACACCGCCGACGTCAAGATCATCACCGTCGAAGACCCGGTCGAATACCAGATCGAGGGCATCAACCAGATCCAGGCCAAGCCGCAGATCGGCCTGGATTTCTCGCATGCGCTGCGCAGCATCGTGCGCCAGGACCCGGACATCATCATGATCGGCGAAATGCGCGACCTGGAGACGGCGCGCATCGCCATCCAGTCCGCGCTGACCGGCCACCTGGTGCTGTCCACCCTGCACACCAACAACGCCGCCGGCGGCATCACCCGCCTGCTCGACATGGGCGTGGAGGACTACCTGCTGACCTCCACCATCAACGGCATCCTCGCCCAGCGCCTGGTGCGGCGGCTGGAGCCGACCCACGCCGAGCGCTACGCGGCCTCGCCGGAGGAGATCGAGAAGTTCGAACTGCGCCGGCTGCAGCCGGAAGGCGAGATCTTCCTGTACCGCCCGCGGCCCTCGGCGATCGCGCCGACCGGCTACGTCGGCCGCACCACGATCATGGAATTCCTGGTGATGAACGACGTGCTGCGGCGCGCGGTGATGCGTCACGCCGGCATGGGCGAGATCGAGCAGCTGGCGCGCGAGGCCGGCATGCGCACCATGTACGAGGACGGCCTGTCCAAGGCGCTCAGCGGCCAGACCACGATCGAGGAAGTGTTGCGCGTGACGGAGGAAACCTGATGTCGCTGCCGCGCAGGTCCGTCGCACCCGCATGCTCGTTCGGCGCGTCGCGTCGGCGCGCGCGCGATGCGGCATTGCTGTTTTCCGGGTCCCGGGTCCCGGGTCTCGGGTCCCGCGTCTGATGCCGCTCTATCGCTATAAGGCCCTGGACTCGCACGGCGAGGTCCTGGAAGGGCAGATGGAAGCCGCCAGCGAGGCGGAAGTGGCGCTGCGCCTGCAGGAGCAGGGGCACATGCCGATGCAGGCCCGGCTCGCCGCCGAGGGCGGCGGCACTTCGCTGCGCGGGCTGTTCCGGCCCAAGCCGTTCGACGGCGCGGCGCTGGTGCAGTTCACCCAGCAACTGGCGACCCTGCTCGGCGCCGGCCAGCCGCTGGACCGCGCGCTGTCGATCCTGCTCGAACTGCCCGAGGACGAACGTTCCAAGCGCACCGTCGGCGACATCCGCGACGCGGTGCGCGGCGGCGCGCCGCTGTCCACCGCGCTGGAGCGCCAGCACGGGCTGTTCTCGCGCCTGTACATCAACATGGTGCGCGCCGGCGAGGCCGGCGGCAGCCTGCACGACACCCTGCAGCGCCTGGCCGAGTACCTGGAGCGCAGCCGCGAACTGCGCGGACGGGTGATCAACGCGCTGATCTACCCGGCGATCCTGGTCAGCGTGGTCGGCTGCGCGCTGCTGTTCCTGCTCGGCTACGTGGTGCCGCAGTTCGCGCAGATGTACGAGAGCCTGGACGTGGCGCTGCCGTGGTTCACCCAGGCGGTGCTGAGCGTGGGCCTGTTCGTGCGCGACTGGTGGATCGTGCTGCTGGTGGTGCCCGGGGTGACCCTCCTGGCGGTGGACCGCAAGCGCCGCGACCCCGCATTCCGCGCCAGTTTCGACGCCTGGCTGCTGCGCCAGCGCTTCGTCGGCGTGCTGATTTCGCGACTGGAGACGGCGCGCCTGACCCGCACCCTCGGCACCCTGCTGCGCAACGGCGTGCCGCTGCTGGCGGCGCTTGGCATCTCCCGCAACGTGCTGTCGAACCTGGCGCTGACGGCGGATGTCGGCGCCGCCGCCGACGACGTCAAGAACGGCCACGGGCTGTCGGCGTCGCTGTCCAAGGGCAAGCGCTTCCCGCGCCTGGCGCTGCAGATGATCCAGGTCGGCGAGGAATCGGGCGCGCTCGACATCATGCTGCTGAAGACCGCCGATACCTTCGAGCAGGAGACCGCCCAGGCCATCGACCGCCTGCTGGCGGCGATGGTGCCGGCGATCACCCTGGTCCTGGCCTCGGTGGTCGGCCTGGTGATCATCTCCGTCCTCGTCCCCCTCTACGACCTCACCAATGCGATTGGGTGAGGCCATGCGCTTGCGAACCACCGGTTCGCGCATGGCCGAACGCCCGGCCATGGATGGCCGGGCCGGTCTATCCGGAGCCGGCAATGCGACGCCATGGACGGCAGCGGCCTTGCCTGGTGCGTCCGCGCGGCGCGCCATGGCGCATGTGGCGCCGAACGCCCGGCCAGGGATGGCCGGGCCGGTGGTTCCGGCGCCCGTGATGTTGCGCCATGGATGGCCGCGCGTGCGTCTGGCGCAGCGGCCGAATGAATCGAAGGAGGCCATGCGCTTGCGAACCACCGGTTCGCGCATGGCCGAACGCCCGGCCATGGATGGCCGGGCCGGTCTATCCGGAGCCGGCACTGCGACGCCATGGACGGCAGCGGCCTTGCCTGGTGCGTCCGCGCGGTGCGCCATGGTGCATGTGGCGCCGAACGCCCGGCCACGGCCGGGCCTCGGGCGGCCCTCGCGGACTGTGACGCCGCGCGTTTCCGGCCGGGAACCTTCCGCCGCCGTCCCTGTCCCATTGCCAGCGGCGCCGCGCATGCCGGCCGCGGTCGCGCGTGCGCGCGGCACGGATCCTCCGCCGCCAGGTGTGACGGCGTGCGTGACGCGCCGCTGTACCGCCGGCCGGCGCCGGCTGCCATCGTCACCGTGTTCGGCTACATAGGTCTTCCACCGCAAGGATCCATGCAATGCGCACTCTCCGCCGCTCCCTCACCCGTTCCCCGTCCGCCGCACGCCAGGCGGGCATGAGCCTGCTGGAAATCATCATCGTCATCGTGCTGATCGGCGCGGTGCTGACCCTGGTCGGCAGCCGCGTGCTCGGCGGTGCCGATCGCGGCAAGGCCAACCTGGCCAAGTCGCAGATCCAGACCATGGCCGGCAAGATCGACAACTACCAGCTCGATACCGGCAAGCTGCCGTCCAAGCTCGACGACCTGGTCACCGCGCCGGGCGGCGTCAGCGGCTGGCTCGGCCCGTACGCCAAGCCGGCGGAACTGAACGACCCCTGGGGCCACCCGATCGAGTACAAGGTGCCCGGCGAAGGCCGTCCGTTCGACCTGATCAGCCTGGGCAAGGACGGCCAGCCCGGCGGCAGCAGTTACGACGCCGACATCAAGTACGAGTGATCCGGCGCCGTGATCCGGGCCCCTGCCGGCGCGCTGCGCTTCGGCGCGCCGGCGTGCGCGCCGGCTGCGCGTGCGCGCATGCGCGGCGTGTCGCTGCTGGAGATGCTGCTGGTGGTGGGCCTGATCGCGATCGCCGCGCTGCTGGCGGCCTCGGTGCTGACCGGCGGCATCGACGGCATGCGCCTGCGCTCGGCGGCCAAGGAGATCGCCTCGCAACTGCGCTACACCCGCACCCAGGCGATCGCCAGCGGCCAGCCGCAGCGCTTCCTGATCGATCCGCAGGCGCACCGCTGGCAGGCGCCCAACGGCCGCCACGGCGAGATCCCGCCCTCGCTGACGATTCGCTTCACCGGTGCGCGCCAGGCGCAGCGCCGCGACGGCGAGGGCGCGATCCAGTTCTTCGAGGACGGCGCCTCCACCGGCGGGCGCATCGACCTGCAGGCGCGCCAGGCGCGCTGGCGCGTGGATGTGACCTGGCTGACCGGCGAGGTCACGGTCGGGCGTGCACCGGACCAGGCGGGCCCATGAACCGCCAGCGCGGCTACACCCTGATCGAGGTGATCGTGGCGTTCGCGCTGTTGGCGCTGGCGCTGACCCTGCTGTTGGGCTCGCTGTCCGGTGCCGCGCGCCAGGTGCAGCGCGCCGACCAACTGAGCCGCGCCACCCTGTATGCGCAATCGCTGCTGGCGGCGCAGGGCGTGGAGCAGCCGCTGCAGCCGGGGCGCAGCCAGGGCACGCTGGACGAGGGCCGCTACCGCTGGACCCTGGACGTGGCGCCCTACGCCGACCCGCGGCGGCCGCCCGATGCCGCGGTGACGCCCGGCGCGCCGACCTTGCTGCAATTGACCCTGCAGGTGCGCTGGGGCGATACGCCGGCGCAGGCACTGCAGTGGAGGACCCTGCGCCTGGTCGCCCCGCAAGGCAACGGGGTGCCGCAATGAACGCGCGCGCGCCGCACCGCGCCACTGCGCGCGGCTTCACCCTGATCGAAGTGCTGCTGGCCACGGTGCTGCTGGTCGGCGGCCTGACCCTGGCCTTCGCCACGCTGCGCTCGGCGATGGCGATCAGCGGCCGCGGCGAAGCGATCGCCGGGCGCAGCGAACGCATGCGCGCGGTCGAGGGTTTCCTGCGCCGGCGCCTGAGCGGCGCGCAGTCGCTGCCACTGGACATCGACACCCATACCCTGCAGCCGGTGCGCTTCGTCGGCGAACCGCAGCGCATGCAGTTCGTCGCCGATCTGCCCGAGTACCTCGGCCGCGGCGGTCCCTATCTGCACGACCTGCGGGTCAGCGGCGACGGCGATCATCGGCAACTGGCGATCGCGCTGGTGCAGGTGCAGGCCGGCAAGCAACTGGCCGAGACCCCGCCGCGTCCACCCGAGCCGCTGGCGCGCGACCTGCGCGAGGTGCGCTTCCGCTATCGCGGCCTGGACCCGGAGCGCGGCACCATCGGCCCCTGGCAGGAGCGCTGGGAGCGCACCGACACGCTGCCGCTGCTGGTCTCGATCGAACTGCGCAGCGGCGACGGCACGGCATGGCCGCCGCTGGTGGTGGCGCTGCGCCAGGCCGGCGGCGCGGAGATGCGGCAATGAGCGCGGCACGTCGCGACCGCGGCGCCGCCCTGGTGCTGGTGCTGTGGCTGATCGCGCTGCTGACCGCGTTGATCGGCGCCTTCGCGCTGACCGCGCGTACCGAGAACCTGCAAGGCAAGGTGCTCGGCGACGGCGCCGAGGCGCAGGAGCGCGCGCGCGCCGGCCTGGAATACGCGCTGACCCGGCTCGCTGGCACGCCCACCCAGCCGGGCTGGCGCGCCGACGGGCGGCGCTACCGCTGGCAGTACGAAGGCGCCACGGTCGACCTGCGGGTCACCGACGAGAGCGGCAAGGTCGATTTGAACATGGCCGATGCACAGCTGCTGGCGGCGCTGGTGCGCGCGGTCGGCGAGGATCCGCAGCGTGCCGAGCGCATCGCCGCGGCGATCGTGGACTGGCGCGACCCGGACAACCTGACCCAGCCCAACGGCGCCGAGGACCCGGACTATGCCGCGGCCGGCCTGCCCTACGGCGCCAAGGACGCGCCGTTCGAGAGCCTGGCCGAGCTGCAGTTGGTACTGGGGATGGACCCGGAGCTATACGCCAAGCTGCTGCCCAACCTGACCCTGTACGGTGGGGTGTCGCGGCCGACGCCGGACTTCGCGCCGGGGCCGGTGCTGACCGCGCTCGGCCTGGACGCGCAGCAGGTGCTGGCGCAGCGCGAACGCACCGACCAGACCCAGCTCGGCATGGTCGGCATGGGCGGTGGCGGCACCTACAGCATCGAAAGCCGGGCGCGGCTGGGCAATGGCCGCGAGGGCGTGCTGCGTGCGGTGGTGCGCCCAGGCTCGTCGGCGCTGCCGGGCTCCGCCTACACTGTGTTGCGTTGGGAAGAAGGAACGACGGTGCGATGACGGCGTGGCGCGACACGATGGACAAACTTGGCGTACGCATCGCCCCCGGTGCGGGCGGGCTGCTGGCCTGGTGGCAGCGCTCGCTGATGGCGTGGCTGCCGCCGCGCTGGCAGCTGCAACTGGGCTGGTCGCAGGCGCGGCTGCTGCTGTGGCGCGAGGGCGAGCAGCTGATGCTGGCGCGGCAGGTCGAGTCCGAACTGGGCGCGCCGCTGGCGCTGCCGTGGCCGCTGCTGCCCGACGAACTGGAGGCATTGCTGGGGCCGCGCCTGGCGGCGTTGCCGCGGGTGTGGCTGTTGCCGGCCGAGGCGGCGCTGCAGCGCCGGTTACGGCTGCCGGCGGCGGCCGCCGAGCACCTGCGCGAGGTGGTGAAGTTCGAGATCGACCGGCAGACCCCGTTCCAGGCCGACCAAGTGATCTACGACGTGCGCGCCGAGGGCCGCCGCGACGACGCCCAGCTCGACGCCGAACTGGTGGTGGCACCGCGCCGCGTGCTGGACGACCTGCAGGCCAGCGCTGGCGCGCTGCGCCCGACCCTGGCCGGCATCGACGTCGCCGGCAGCGATGGCGCGCCGCTGGGGGTGAACCTGCTGCCGCAGGAACAGCGCCACCGCCGCGCCGACCCGATGCGGCGCTGGAACGCGATCCTCGCCGTCACCGCGTTGCTGGCGCTGTGCGCGGCCGGCTGGCAACTGCTGGACAACCGCCGCGACGCGCTGGAGCACCTGCGCACGCAGGTGGACAACGGCGCGCAGCGTGCGCGCGCGGTCGCCGCGCAGCGCCAGCAACTGATCGACCTAGTCGAAGGTGCCGCATTCTTCGACCAGTTGCGCGCCGAGCGCCCGGCCTCGGTGGAGGTCTGGAACGAACTGAGCAAGCGCCTGCCGGAGGGCACCTATCTGGAGAAGTTCTCGATCGAGGGCAACCAGTTGCAGTTGATCGGCCTCAGCAGCGAAGCCTCGTCGCTGGTCGGGCGCCTGGAAGGCTCGCCGCTGTGGCGTACGCCGTCGCTGACCGGCGTACTGCAGGCCGACCCGGGCAGCCACCGCGACCGTTTCACCCTTACCGCCGAACTGGCCGGGACCAAGCGCAAGGAGGCCGCCGATGCCGGTGCAGGTCGATAAGCGCGACCGCTGGCTGGCGCTGGGGCTGCTGCTGGCGGCGCTGGCGCTGGGCTACCTGGTGCTAGTGCACCCGTGGTGGACCGTGCCGATGCGCGAGGTCGATACGCAGATCCAGGAACTGCGCCAGCGCGAACTGCGCGTGCGCATGCAGCTGCAGCAGGCGCCGCAGGTGGCGCAACGGCTGCAGCAGGCGCAGCGCGAACTGGCCACGCGCCCGGGCTTCCTGCGCGAGACCTCGGCCGAGCTGGCCTCGGCCGGCCTGGTGCAGCGCCTGGAAAGCGCGGTGGCCACGGCCAGCCCCGGCAACCGCAGCTGCGCGATCAGCAACCGCTCGCCGCTGGCCGCCGACAATCGCAGCGACCGCTTCACCCGCGTCGCGGTGCAGGTGCGCCTGCGCTGCGGCACGCCGGAACTGGCCGCCGTGCTGCATGCGCTGGAGAGCGGCACGCCGGCGCTGTTCGTCGACAACCTCAACGTGATGGCGCAGCGCTACCAGCTCTCGCCGGGCGAGAGCGGCAACGGCCTGGACGTGGCTTTCGAACTGGCCGGCTACCTGCGTCCCAACGCGATGCCGGCGCCGCCGGCGTCCGCCACGCCGGACCCGGCTGCAGCGGCGGCACCCGCCGCGGCCACGCCGGTGATGAACGCTGGCGGTTCCGCCGGTGCCGGGCCGAGCGAGCCGGCTGCCGCGCCAGCGCCGCAGGCCGCGCCCAGCGCGACCAACCTGCCGGGCACGCCTGGCGCCGCGAATGCCGCCCCGGCGGACCTGCCGCAACAGGTGGAGGGCCGCCATGCGAATTGAAGCGATGGGCCTGCGCACCGTGTGGCTGGGCACGCTGGCGCTGTGGGGTCTGTTGGTCTGGGCCTTGGGCCTGGGCGGGCTCGGCGAGCGCGTAGCGCCCCTGCCCGACGATCCGTCCATGCTGCAGCGGCTGCCGGGCCTGCCCGCGGCGAGCACGCAGCGCCTGGGCGATTTCTCCCAGTACGGGGAGATCGCCGCGCGCCCGGTGTTCGCCGAGGACCGCCGCCCGCATCCGTTCTTCCTCAGCGCCGACAGCGGCCAGTCCGCCGCGCCCAACGTGCGCCTGACCGGCGTGCTGCTCACCGACGGCTTCAAGATGGCGACGCTGACCACCGAGCAGGGCGAATCGCTGCGCTTGCAGGAAGGCGGCGCCGCGGTGCAGGGCTGGCGGCTGCTGTCGTTGGCGCCGCGCCAGGCCACGGTCAGCGGTAGCGGCGGCACCCAGACCCTGGAGTTGAAGGTGTTCGACGGCAAGGGCGGGCAACCGCCGACCGTGCTCGGCCAGGCCGGGCGCACGGCTGCCGGGCAAGGGCAGATGCCGCCGCCTGCGTCCGCGCCCAACGGCCAGTCCAGCGCCACCGCGCCGCGCCCGCCGACCCAGTCCGCCCCCAACCCGGTGCCGAACCAGGCACCGACCCCGAGCGCACCCGCGCCGTCGTCGCCGGCTCCCTCGTCGGAGCAGCTGCAGGCCATCCGCGAGCGGATCGAAGCGCGGCGCCGGCAATTGCAGCAACAGCGCCAGAACAACCCCTCAGGTCAGAACCCTTGAAGAGTGATCGCATGACGCCGCGTCTGTTTTCCCTGTTCCTCGCCATCGGCCTGGTGGCCGGCTGCGCCACCACGCCCTCGCCGGACGTCCGTCGCGGCGCCGCGATCAATCCCCAGGTCGGCGCGGCCGGCAGCACCCAGAACGACGGCGAGGGCGGCCCGGCCGATCCCAATGCCTTGCCCGAGCGCGCCACCCCGGTGATCCGCCGCGGCAGCGGCACCATGATCAATTCCGCGGCCGCCGCAGCGCCAGCACCGTCGCTGGGCAACGCCAGCAGCGGCAGCGCCACCTTCAACTTCGAGGGCGAATCGCTGCAGGCGGTGGTCAAGGCCATCCTCGGCGACATGCTCGGGCAGAACTACGTGATCGCGCCGGGCGTGCAGGGCACGGTGACCCTGGCCACGCCCAAGCCGGTGTCGCCGGCGCAGGCGCTGAACCTGCTGGAGATGGTGCTGGGTTGGAACAACGCGCGCATGGTCTACAGCGGCGGCCGCTACAACATCGTCCCCGCCGACCAGGCCCTGGCCGGTACGGTGGCGCCGAGCACCGCCTCGCCGGCCAACGCGCGCGGCTTCGAGGTGCGCGTGGTGCCGCTGAAATACATCTCCGCCAGCGAGATGAAGAAGGTGCTGGAGCCGTACGCGCGACCGAACGCCATCGTCGGCATCGACGGCTCGCGCAACGTCATCACCCTGGGCGGCACCCGCGCCGAACTGGAAAACTACCTGCGCACCGTGCAGATCTTCGACGTCGACTGGCTGTCGGGCATGTCGGTGGGCGTGTTCCCGATCCAGTCGGGCAAGGCCGAGCAGGTCGCGGCCGACCTGGAGAAGGTGTTCGGCGAGAACAGCAAGACCCCCAGCGCCGGCATGTTCCGCTTCATGCCGCTGGAGAACGCCAACGCGGTGCTGGTGATCACCCCGCAGGCGCGCTACCTGGACCAGATCCAGGAGTGGCTGGATCGCATCGACAGCGCCGGCGGCGGCGCGCGGCTGTTCTCCTACGAGCTCAAGTACATCAAAGCCAAGGACCTGGCCGACCGCCTGGCCGAAGTGTTCGGCGCCGGCGGCGGCAACCGCGGCGACTCCAACGCCTCGCTGATGCCGGGTTCGCAGATGAGCCAGTTGAACGGTGGCGGCCTAGGCGGCTTCAACGGCAGCGACAGCAGCGGCCTGGGCGGCGGCAGCTTGGGCGGGAGCCTGGGTGGCAGCAGCGACAGCCTGGGCGGCGGCAGCAGTTCTTCCGGCAGCAGCGGCGGCGGCCTCGGCAACGGCAGCCTGCAGCTGTCGCCGCGCACTGCCGGCAACGGCAGCGTGACCCTGGAAGTGCAGGGCGACAAGGTCGGCGTGTCGGCGGTGGAGGAAACCAACACCCTGCTGGTGCGCTCGACCCCGCAGGCCTGGCGCTCGATCCGCGACATAGTCGAGAAGCTCGACGTGATGCCGATGCAGGTGCACATCGAGGCGCAGGTGGCCGAGGTCAACCTGACCGGCAAGTTGCAGTATGGCGTCAACTGGTTCTTCGAGAATTCGGTCAACGCCTCTGCCGATTCCAACGTGGCCAACTCCACCGGTCTCGGACCGGGAGCAGGCTTGCCCAGTGCGCAGGGCCGCAAGATCTGGGGCGATATCGCCGGTAAGATCACCGGCAGTAGCGGCCTGGGCTGGACTTTCCTAGGCAGGAACGCCGCAGCGGTGATCACGGCGCTGGATCAGATCACCAACGTCAAGCTGCTGCAGACGCCATCGGTGTTCGTGCGCAACAACGCCGAGGCGACGCTCAATGTGGGTACGCGCATTCCGATCAATTCGGTCAGCGTCGACACCGGCCTGGGCACCGGCACTACCTACTCCTCGGTTAACTACATCGACACCGGCGTGATCCTGAAGGTGCGCCCGCGGGTGACCAAGGACGGCATGGTGTTCTTGGACATCGTGCAGGAGGTCAGCTCGCCCGGTGCGGCGCCGACAAATTGCGGCACCAGCGCTGGCACCAGCACCGCCTGCAACGTGCCGATCAACACCCGTCGGGTCAAGACCGAGGCCGCGGTGCAGAGCGGCGACACCATCATGCTCGCCGGCCTGATCAGCGACAGCACCACCGACGGCAGCAACGGTGTGCCCTACCTGAGCAAGCTGCCGGTGGTCGGTGCGCTGTTCGGACAGAAGACCCAGGACAAGAGCCGCAACGAAGTGATCGTACTGCTGACCCCGACGATCGTGCGCAACCCGCAGGAAGCGCGCAATCTCACCGACGAATACGGGCAGAAATTCGAGGCCATGAAGCCGCTGCCGGCACGCGGCAAGAAGTAAGCGGACACTCCTGTGTGCGGCTTGCTGAAACGCAGGCCGCGCACACGATCAAGTCGCTAACCGATCAAGTATCTTATGTGGATGCGGTCAGGCATGGTGGAGTGCGATCTTTGCTGTTGCGAGGCTCAATTTTGATCTGCCGCTAGGATTTAGCCTTTTCTGCCTTTCAACGGAGTCTGTGGATATCCAGTCTGATGTAATGTCCTGTTTCAGTGGCGAGCAAGATGAATTACAGGAGGTTTTATGCGTAAAGAATGCGCTCTTCTGCTTTTTGCTGTTTCCGGCGTGTTGCCTTTAAGTGCGCATGCTCAAGTAGTGAACGGAGCGTTCAATAGGCCTGGTCAGCCTTGGGTATGGGAAACCGCATTCGGCAAGTCCGGTGCTTTTTCGAGTTGCGCGAACGCGACTTACACTCAGGGCGGGGCGAGATTGGGTGGTGCCACAGAGAGTCCGGCCGATGGTTATGTGGCGGTCGTGTCGTTCGACTATAGAGGAGACGTGGGAGCGAATAATCTGTGTGGGCGCGTGTCCCAGACCTTCGTCGTTCCCGTTGCGGCGAAACTGAGCTTTGCCTACAAGATCGGGGATATCTTCCAGCCCGCATCGACTCCACGTACTTTTGAGACGGGATACCTGTACGTCACGATCAAGGATTTGGCCACAGGAGCGACGGAGTCCCTGGCTTCTTACAGCGGTAGAAACCAGGAGCAGCAAAGCTGTTCCGTGACACAGTCGTGTCCGAGGTTCAGGCAGGTGAGCAATATAGACATGTCGAAGTACGCCGGGAAGCAAGTGACGGTCACGATATCGGGCTACACATCGAACTATGTAACCAACTTGGGCGAAGTGCAGAATGTGCCTTCCATGGTGTATGTCGATAATTTTTTCGTGAATTGAGTGATGAGCAGAATATGCGTTTGATCCCGGGCTTGCAGGTGTCTGTATAGACCTGCCCATCGTGCTGCTGGCGGTCGGCGTCGACGACGTCGCGCTGGACGCCTGCCTGGGCGCGCTGGAGGCGAACACGCCGGCCGGCACCCGTGTGTGGCTGGCCGACGATGCGCAGGCCGGGCCGCGCGGCATGCGGGTGATCGAGGCCTGGCTGGCGCGTACGCGCCTGCAGGCCGACTACACGCGGCGGCCGCGCATGCTCGGCGAAGTCGCGCATGTAGACGAGATGCTGCGCGCCTGCGGCGACGCCGACGTGGCGGTGCTGGCTGCTGATGCGCAGCCCGGGCCGGGCTGGTTGCTGCAGTTGAGCGCCTGCCTGGCGCGCGATGCGGCCATCGCCAGCGCCACGCCATGGAGCAATGCCGGCGAAGCCTGCGCGTGGCCGCGGCTGGGCGAGATCAATCCGCTGCCCGAGGATCCCGAGCGCCTGGCACGGGCCTGCGCGGCCTTGCCACCGCTGCATCCGGAACTGCCGTCGGCGGTGTGCCATGCGGTGGTGCTGCGCGGGGTGGCGCGGCAACGCGCCGGCGGCCTGGACGCCAGCAGCTATGGCTCCTGGTATGCGGCGCTGACCGACCTGTCGCTGCGCATGGCTGGACTCGGCTGGCGCAACGTGCTGTGCGAGACCGCGCATGTCGCGAGCAGCGGCGAGGGCCGCGCCGCCGACGGCGACATGGACGCGCTGGCCACGCGCTGGCCGGCCTGGCACGCGCGCCTGGCCGGGTTCCTGATGCACGATCCGCTGCGCGCCTGCCGCGAGGAGTTGCAGCGCCTGTACGACACGCTGCCGCCACCGGATCCGCAACGCGCGCTGTTCGATGCGTAGCCTGGCGCCGCCCGACCTGCGGCGTGCGCATTGTTGGACGCAATCCGGCCGCATCTCGCTGTGGCGCTATCTCGAGAACGAGCGCAATTACCCCGGCTGGCATCTCAACGCAGATCCAGATGGATGCCAGTCCCTGCTGGCCCGCTTGATGCGTTGGTCACCGATGGCGGCGGTTCACGTGCTATCGCGATCACAGCACCCACTAAGGCCGAGCTTGTCGTTCCAAACAATCGGCGCGGCCGCGCTGCGTGGGTCGCTCCGGAGAAGCTGCGCCTCACCTTCTCGACAACCGATGATCTGTGGTCGTTTCCAGCGGATCTAGCGCCGGCCGCACTCGACATTGGCGCGGTCTGGCTTGCAGCCCTGCGAGACGGGATCGACGGTATCCCGAAGGGGCGGGGAGACTATTGCATCGGCAGGGGCGATCTTCGCCTGCGGTTCTGGTGGTGACGCGGGAGCGACCCAGATGGCCATACAAGCCACTCCCGGCAGCGCGCCTGCGCGGCGATATGCAGAGTCAGCCTCATTCCGGCGGCGCGTACACGTCCACCGACACTTCCAGCACGTCGTGGCGCCAGGACTCGATGTCGAATTCCACGGCGCGGCCGTCGGCGGCGTAGCTGACGCGTTGCAGGCGGAAGCAGGGCGTGCCGGCGGTGGACTGCAGCAACGCGGCCTGCTCGGCATCGAGCGTGGCCGGATACATCGACAGCCGGCTGCGCGCCTGCTGCAAGCCCAGGCGTTGGGTCAGTACCGCGCTCAGCGAGCCGGCCAGGTCGTGGTCGAGCAGGTGGGGTGCCCACGCAGCGAGAATCGCATTGGTCTCCAGCAGCACCGCGCGGCGCCCGATCCAGCGCCGGCGCCGCAGCACGAACACCTCGGCCGCGGGATCGTCCAGGTGCAGGTGCCGGGCGAGCGCCGGGCCGGCCGGCTGGCGCTGCGCGGCGAGCAGTTCGGTGCGCGGTACGCCGCCCTGTGCCGCCACGTACTGCATGAAGCCCGCGATGCTGTTGGGGTCGTGGCGCACCCGCGGCGCGCTGACGAACCAGCCGCGACGGTTCTCGCGGTAGATGTGCCCGTCCGATTCGAGTTGCTGCAGGGCCTCGCGCAAGGTGATGCGGGTGCAGCCGAACAGCGCGGCCAGTTCGCGCTCCACCGGCAGGCGTTGGTCGGCACGCCATTCGCCAGCGGCGATGCGCGCCAGCAGCGCATCGGCAATGCGCTGGGCGAAGCCGGCGGTGGTGGCGAAGCTCATGCGAAGTCCAGGGCGTGGTGAAGCGTGGCTGACAAGACTACGCCGCCGGCAAGCCCGCGGACGCTGCGTGAGCGTCTGATGGTCGTATGGTCGCTGCGCGCCGTTCGCCCCCCGACGACGGCGCGCGTCGCGCCGCTAGCCAGCGAAAAGGGAGCGGCGGGTCAGGCGAGGGATTGTGCACGGCGCAGATCCGCCTGCCACAGCCGCAAGCCGTACACCGCCAGCACCACGAACCCGGCGTATAGCGCGGCGGTGGGATACAGCCCCTTGTAAAGAAACACGCCGACGTAGACGCAGTCCAGCACGATCCACAGGCCCCAGTTGGCGATGCGCTTGCGCGCGGCCCAGACGCTGGCGACCACGCTGAACGCCGACAGCGCCGCATCCAGCCATGGCAGCGCGGCATCAGTGTGCCGGTGCATCCACCAACCCAACAGCGCCGCGCCGGCGGCGCCGGCCAGTACCGAACGCACGCCTTCGGCCCAGGGCAGCGAGCCGACCTGGACCTTGCCGTCGTCGCCGAGTCCCTTGCTCCAGCGCCACCAGCCGTAGCCCTGCAGCACCACGTACAGGCCCTGCAGCAGCATGTCCGAGTACAGCTTCCACCGATAGAACAGCCACGCGTAGAGCAGTACCGCGACCACGTTGACCGGCCAGCACCAGCGCACCCGCCGCGCGGTCAGCCATACGCCCAACACGTTGATCAGCACGGCGAGGAGTTCGAGGGGGGACATGGGTGGGAGGCCGGGATTGGGGAGTGGGGATTGGGGATTGGGGATTGGAGGGGTGCGCGAGCGCGCAGCATTGCGCTCGTTTTTGTAGGAGCGGCTTCAGCCGCGATAGGCGTTACCGGGAAAGCCCGTCGCGGCTGAAGCCGCTCCTACAACGGCCCTCAGCACAGTTGGCGTTCGAAGAGGGGATGGTGAATGACGTCATCGTGGATCAAGGCATCTGAATCAGGACATCTCGCAAACGCATGGGATCGTGGGTGTTGCACGAGCGGCTCCAGCCGCGACCGGTCAGCGGCAGCGCGTCGCGGCTGAAGCCGCTCCCACACCAGTAACGCATCCGCATCTAGCTTCGGCTTTTACCAATCCCCAATCCCGATTCCCCGATCCCGGCCCTTCAAAAATCGAACTGCAACGCCAGCCGCGCGGTCCGCGGCGCGCCGAGGAACAGATAGTCGTCGCCTTCGTAGGCGCCGACGTCGCGCCAGTAGCGCTTGTCGGTGAGGTTGTCCACGCTCAGCCGCAGCGTGGTCGGCACCGTGCCCAGTCGGGTGGCGTAGCGGGCGCCCAGGTTGTAGACGCTGTAGCCGCCGACGGCGACCTGGCCGCTGCGGTCGGCGTACTTGGCGCCGCTGTACTGCGCGCCGCCCAGCAGCGCCAGGCCGCGCACGCCGGACACGTCCCAGGTGGCCTGGGCGCTGGCGCGCAACCGCGGCACGTTCAGTGCCTGGTGGCCTTCGTCACTCGGTGTGCCGGTGCCCTCGGCGCGCGCGCGGATGCCGGCGACGCTGGCCTGCAGATGCAGCCCGGCGCCCAGCGTGCCGGCGGCGGACAGTTCGATGCCGCGGTTGTGCAGGCGGCCCTGCTGCACGAACAGGAAACTGCCGTCGGCCTGCGGCTGCGCGTACTGGTTGGCTTGGCGCATGTCGAACAGCGCCGCGCCCAGGGTCACGCCGTCGCGCTCGTACTTCATGCCGGCCTCGCGCTGGTAGGCGCTGGTGGGGGCGAGGATGCTGTCGGCGTTGCTGGCGAACCACGGCGCGGTGCCGCCCGGGGCCAGGCCCTTGGCGAAGCTGGCGTACAGCGACAGCGACGGTTGCACCTTGAACAGCAGCGCCGCCTGCGGCAGCAGCACCGAGCGGCGCGTTTGCCGGGTCAGGTTGCCGTCGCGGTCCCAGGCGCGTTCGTCGTAGCGCACCTGGCGCGCGCCCAGCAGCAGCTGCCAGGCATCGCCGATGCCGATGCGGTCGCTGGCCAGCAGGGCAGTCTGTTCGCTGTCCAGGCGCCGACGCTTGGGGCCGAGCACGGCGTCTGCCGGCGCCAGCAGCGGCGGATCGGCGTCGATGTTGCCGCTGCCGATCATTTCATTGATCGAGCCGTGGCGGTCGATGGTGCGATGCAGATAGTCGACCCCGACCTGGAACTGGTGCTGCAGCACGCCAGTGCTGGCGCTACCGCTGGCGATCGCCTGCAGTTCGTCGTTGCGGCGCCTGTCGGCCGGGCTGCGGTAGTCGTAGATGTCGTAGTCGCCTTCGCGGCTGAAGTAGTTGGGCACCGCGTCGCCGGCGCAGCTGGCCGCGCCGTAGCAGCCCCAGGCGAAGCTGGAGTAATCGTCGATCAGCGCGCGGCTATGCGATGCGGCGACGTGCACATTCCAGGCGTCGCTGAAGCGGTACTCGTAGCGCACCTGCGCATTCAGCGCCTCGATGCCGACCGGCTTGGACCACGGTTGGTAGGCGAGCAGGCGATGCACGGACACCCCGCTCGGCAACTGCGTGCCGCCGAGCAACTGGTAGCCCGGCACCGAGCGCTGCTGGCGGTCCTGGTATTCCACGTCCAGCTGCAGGGTCGATTGCGGATCGATGTTCCAGTCGGCGGCCAGCGACAGGAAGTTGCGGTGGCCGTCGGCGTGGTCGACATAGCTGCGCAGCGTCTCGTGCGCAGCGTTGACGCGCAGGCCGAACTGGCGCTCGCTGCCGAACCAGTCGCCCAGGTCCACCGCCGCGCCGCGGCTGCCGTCGTCGTCGCCGCTCAGCACCAGGCTGCGCACGTGCTGCGGGCGCTTGGTCTGGTAGTCGATCACCCCGGCCGGGGTGGTGATGCCGGACAGCACCCCGGACAGGCCCTTGAGCACCTGCACCTGCTCCTTGTTCTCCAGCGCCACGTTCTGTTCGCCGGCGATGGTCAGGCCGTTGATGCGGTAGCTGTTGGCCGCGTCGAGCGAATAGCCGCGGACCAGGAAGTTCTCGTAGTAGCCGATCGGCGCGTAGCTGTCGCCGACCGCGGCGTCGGCGCGCAGCACCTCGCTGAGCACGCGCACCTGGCGGTCGGACAGCTGGGTGCGGTCGATCGTGTCGATGGCCATCGGCGTATCCAGCAGCGGCGCATCGCCGTAGCCGCTCAGGCTGCTGCGGTTGTGCGGCTGGCGGCCCTGCACGTTGACGGCGTCCAGGTCGACCGGGGTTTGCGTCGCGGCGGATGCCGGCGCTGCGTCGGCGGCCAGGGCCGGCAGCGGCAGCGCGATGGCCAGCGCCAGCGTGAGAGCGTGCGGGGCGGGGAAGCGGCGGGTGGGAAGCATGCGGGACGACCTCGGGCAAACGAAACGAAAGAGGGAAGCGGCACGCCCGCGCAGTGCGCGGACGACAGGCGTGACGGTGTCGAGACGGCGGTTCATGGCGCGGCCGCGGCGCGCCGCTGCAGATGTCGCAGCAGGCGCTGGCCCTCGTCCTCGCCATACCAGGCGGCGTGGCCGAGCAGGTAGCGGCGGTAGGCGATCTCGGCGTGCGCATCCGAGCCGGTAATGCCGGCGAAGTACTCGATCTCGCTGAGTGCGAAATCGGCATGCACCAGCGGCAGCAGCGCAGTCAGCAAGCGCAGTTGCGCCGCGTCCAGCGGCAGCAGCGAGGCGTAACCCTGCAGCAGCGCGTCGAGCTGGTCGAGGTCGGCGACCGCGCTGCCGCCGTCGTCCAATTGCAGCCACGGGATCAGGTTGCGTTCGATCGCGGTGGCCAGGTCGAACAGGGCGAAGGTGCGGTCGGTCAGGCCGAAATCGAACACTGCGCTGACCGTGCTGGCCGGGCCATGGCCGCGCCACAGCAGGTTGGAGGCATGCCAGTCGCCGTGCGTCCACAGCGCCGGCGGCGGTGTCTGCAGCAGCGGCCAGGCCTGCGCGTGCCAGGGCAGCAGGTGCGCGCGCAGGTCGTCCTGCCAGTCGCGTTGCTGCAGCCACGCCGCCAGCGCCGGGCGCCGCGCCAGGTCGTGTTGCAGCGCCTGCAACGGCTGCGGCTGGACGAACAGGCGCAGGTTGGCGACCAGCACAGTGGTGGTGCGCGGCGGCGCCGCGTAACTGGCGGCGGCGCGGTGCAGCGCGGCCAGCGCGCGGCCGGCGGCGGCGGCATGGGCGGTGTCGGCGAACGGCGTCCACGACATCGCCTCGCGGTAGCGGTCCTCGCCCTCGCCGGCGCGCAGCACTTCGTAGGTCCAGTGGCCGCGCCGCACCGCGCTGGCGCCGTCGCGGTCGCGCAGCACCTCCGGCACCGGCATGCCGCGCGCGCGCAGGTGGGCGATGAAGGCGTGCTCTTCGCCGAGCGCGTGCAGGTCGCGCACGCGGCGATGGTGGCGCTTGACGAACAGCGTGCCCGCGGTGGTCTCGACCTCCGCCGCCGCCGAGAACGGACGCGGACTGTGCCAGCGCAGGGCGCGCAGGCGACCGGGCACGGGGTACTGCTGCAGCAGCGCCTCCACCTCGCCGTCGGACAGCGGCGGCCAGTCGGCCACGACGGTCTGCGTGCCCATGCCGTGCATCTGGTGGCGGGCGCTCATGCGCGCGCCTCGTGGCGTCGGCGCGACCCAGTGCGCCACGTTGGCGGCTGCATGCCGGGCATGCAATGCGCTGCGGCGCGGCTTTCGCGGATGGTTGGTCTAGACCAGGAGCGGGGAGGCCTGGCGGAGGGCCCGGTCGCGCGATCGGGAGCGGGGACGGTGGCGCCGCCGGCATCTCGGCATGCGCGCGGGCTCAGGTGGCGCGCGCGGTGTGCGGGGTGGGGCGGCAGCCTGGGACAGGAAACAACGCTGACCGGCATCTGCACTGGGCGAAGGAGAGGGCACGGATCGCTCCGTCTCCCGCACGCGCGGGGCCGCAGGCGGCCGCGCAGCGCACGGGGCGCAGAGTATGCGCGGCAATCGCCGCCGCCGCCATGCCCGCCGCGCGCGTGGCGGGCGGCGCATGCGGGAGACATGCGGGATAATTGGCGGATGAGCGAACAGCAGATAGCCGTGGTGGTGGTGACCTACGAGAGCGGCAGCACCATCGATGCCTGTCTGCAGCGGTTGCGCGCGGCGGCCGAAGTGGCGCAGATCCGGGTGATCGACAACGCCTCGCGCGACGACACCCTGGCGGTGGTGCAACGGCATGCGCTGGACGATGCGCGGGTGCGCTTCATCGCCAATCCCGACAACCCCGGCTTCGCCACCGCCTGCAACCAGGGCGCCGCGGCCAGCGACGCGCCGTGGCTGGCCTTCGTCAATCCCGACCTGATGGTCGAGCCCGACACCCTGGCCCAACTGCGCGCGCAGGCCGCCGCGCTCGGCGAGGCGCTGCTGGGCGTGGAGCAGGTCGACGAGCACGGCCGCGCCGACGCCGCGGTGCGGCGACGCGATCCGGACTTCGCGGCGATGCTGCGGCATCCGCTGGCCGGCTCGCGGCTGGCGCTGGCGGCCGACCCGGCGCAGCCGCTGCAGCCGGTACCGGCATTGTCCGGTGCGCTGATGCTGTTGCCGCGTGCGCTGTTCGCGCGCATCGGCGGTTGGGACGCCGGCTACCGGCTGCATGCCGAGGACCTGGACCTGTGCCGCCGCGCGCGCCAGGCCGGGGCCACGGTGGCGGTGCTGAACACCCTGCGCGTGCTGCACGTACGCGGCGTGTCCAGCCGCAAGCGGCCGTGGTTCGTCGAGTGGCACAAGCACCGCGGCCTGTGGCGCTACTTCCGCAAGTTCGAGGCACCGACCCGGGCCTGGCCGCTGCGGGTGGCAGTGTGGGCGGTGATCTGGCTGCATGCCTGGGTCACCTTCGCCCGGCTGTGCTGGCGCCGCCCAGGCTGAACGAAATCGGCCGCGTTGCGCGCGCGTGCGGCATAGCAACATAAATTCGCTATATTGGGAAGTGCGTCACTTAACAAATGGCGTGTTCCGCCGATTTCCTCCCTGGGCCGCGTCTGCTTTTCCGGTTCGGGGACCCCCACCAGGAACTCAACCATGCATGATTTCGATGGCGTGCGTCCGCGCACCCGCGCGCGCGCTTGCGCGCCCGCTATGCCCATGCCTGCTGCCGGCAGCGCCACGCCTGCGCGCCGCGCGCGGCTGGCGCTGGCGCTGCTCGCGCTGGCCGCCGGTCCCTGCTACGCCAGTGCCTGGGTCGACGAGGCCGGCCACGGGCTGGTGATCCTCAAAGCCAGCCACACCGATGGCGGCGCGGTGTTCAACAGCCACGGCCAGTCCGGCAACTTCCCCGATGCCGGGCGCAGCCGCCAGGACCAGCTCAATCTCTACGGCGAATACGCGCTGACTTCGGACCTGACCCTGGTCGGCAACTTCTATTTCAGCAAGGTCGGCTACCGCAACGACAGCGGCTATGGCGATCGCCACAGCAGCGGCTGGTCGGATCAGGAAATCGGCCTGCGCTACCGGCTCGACCCGGACGGCCGCGACGGTCCCTGGCAGGGCGCGCTGCAGGTGCTGGCACTGGTCCCCGGCTACGCGCGCCAGCGCGACGGTGAGCGGCCGGCGCTGGGCCAGGGCGACTACGGCGCCGAGCTGCGCTACAGCGTCGGCCGCGGCTACCGGCTGGGCGAGCACGACGGTTATGTCGATCTGGGCACGGCGGTGCGCCTGCGCGGCGGCGATGCCTCCGACGAGGCACGGCTGGACCTGTCCAGCGGCGTGGCACTGGCGCCGCGCTGGATGCTGATCGGCGAGTTCAACGTGATCCAGAGCCTGGGCAACGGCAAGGGGCCGAACCGGATCTACGCGCCCGGCGACAACACGCCGATCCGCGGCAACAACTTCGATTTCAGCAAGCTGCAGGCCTCGGTGCTGTACACGCTGCCCGGCGGCACGCAGCTGCAGCTCGGCTACCAGCAGCCGGTGGCTGGGCGCAACACCGGCGGCGCGGGCGGCCCGTTCGTCGCCGCCTGGTGGCGGTTCTAACCGTGTCCGGCGAACACGACAGCGCCGCCGCCGAGGCGAGCGTGCCCGGCCGGCTCGGGCGGCTGGCGACCGAGGGCGGCCTGCAGGTGCCGATCGGCGAGGCCTTGGTCGCCGCGGGGGTGATCGACCCGCCGCTGCTACAGAACGCGCTGGCCCTGCAGGCGCGCTGGCGCTCGCGCCTGGGCGACGTGGTGCTGGCCCAGCGCGGGGTCGCGCCGCTGCGCTTCTACACCGTGCTGGCGCAGCATTTCGGGCTGAACTTCGTCAATCTGCTCAAGCAGCCGATCGACCCGGCGCTGTTCCAGCCGGAGCGGCTGGCCGACTACGCGCAGCGCCTGGTGCTGCCGTGGCGTGAGGAGGACGGCCAACTCGTGCTGGCGGTGGCTGATCCCGGCCCGGAGATCTTCGCCTGGGCGCGCGCCACCTACGGCGAGCAGGTGCGCTTCGTCGGCACCTCCAAGTTCGACATCGTCTGGAGCCTGCAGCAGCACGCCGACGCGCAGCTCACCCACGACGCGCTGAACCTGCTGGCCGAACACGCGCCGGAGCATTCGGCGCGGCAGGTGATCACCCGCGCGCAGTCCGCCTTCCTGGTGGCGCTGACCGTGGTGCTGGCCGCGGCGCTGGCGCTGTGGCCGCTGGTCACGCTGATCGCGCTCAACACGCTGATCGCGGTGGCGTTCCTGGCCACCTTCGGGCTGAAGCTGGTGCTGGCCTGGCGCGGCGCGCGGCGCCGCATCGACATCAAGGTCAGCGACGAGGAAGTGGCCGCGCTCGGCGACGAGGACCTGCCGGTCTACACGGTGCTGGTGCCGATGTACAAGGAACCGGACGTGCTGCCGATCCTGGCCAATGCGCTGCGCCGGCTCGACTATCCCACCTCCAAGCTGGACGTGAAGCTGGTGCTGGAGGCCGACGATACCGAGACCATCGAGGCGGCCAAGGCGCTGGGCCTGGAGGCGTTCTTCGAGATCATCCGGGTGCCGCCGTCGCAGCCCAAGACCAAGCCCAAGGCCTGCAACTACGCGCTGCGCTTCGCCCGCGGGCAGATGCTCACCATCTACGACGCCGAGGACAAGCCGGAGCCGGACCAGCTCAAGCGCGTGGTCGCCGCGTTCCGCAAGTCGCCGGCCGACGTGGCCTGCATCCAGGCGCGGCTGAACTACTACAACGCCGACGAGAACTGGCTCACGCGCATGTTCACGCTGGAATACACGTTGTGGTTCGACTTCTACCTGCCGGCGCTGGAGACCCTGCGCATCCCGATCCCGCTCGGCGGCACCTCCAACCACTTCCGCCTGGACATCCTGCGCAAGGTCCACGCCTGGGACCCGTACAACGTCACCGAGGACGCCGACCTGGGCGTGCGCCTGACCCAGCAGGGCTACCGCGTCAGCGTGGTCAACTCGACCACGTTCGAGGAAGCCAACGTCAGCATCCCCAACTGGATTCGGCAGCGCTCGCGCTGGCTCAAGGGCTACATGCAGACGTGGCTGGTGCACATGCGCAACCCGCTGCAGTTGTACCGCTCCACCGGCGCGCGCGGGTTCTGGGGCTTCCAGCTGTTCGTCGGCGGCACCTTCTTCACCGCGCTGGCCGCGCCGCTGATGTGGCTGAGCTACGGGCTGTGGCTGGCGGTCGGGTCGAAGTTCTTCGATCCGTTCTTCCCGCCGGCGCTGCTGTACCTGAGCCTGCTCAACCTGCTGCTCGGCAACGGCTTCCTGATCTACATGACCCTGGTGGCGGCGTTCAAGCGCGACTACTTCCGCCTGGCGCCCTACGCGCTGACCGTGCCGCTGTACTGGCTGCTGCAGTCCATCGCCGCCTACAAGGGCCTGTGGCAGCTCATCCGCAACCCGTTCTACTGGGAAAAGACCACCCATGGCATCAGCAAGCACATGGCCGAAGAGCGCCGCGCCGCGCTCGACGACTGACGCGCCGCGCCGCGCGCGCGGCACCGCGGTGTTCGTGTGCACCGCGGCGCTGCTGGCGCTGCTGTGCCACCGGCTGCTCGCGCACGGCTACATGAGCGACGACGCGATGGCGCAGTACGCCAAGCTGTTGCTGTTGCGCGACGCGGCCGGCTTCCGCATCGAGTACCTGGGCTTCCTGTACGCGCAGGCCTCGCTGTACCTGGGCGTGCTGATCGGCGGCCTGCCGGGGCTGTCCACGCCGCTGCTGCCGTACCTGGTCGACGTGCTGGCCGGGGCGACTCTGGTGACCCTGCTGTGGCGCGACATCGCCGCCGGGCTGGGCCGCGGCTGGGCCTGGGCGCTGAGCGCCGGGCTGGTGGTCCAGCCGTTCTTCCTGTGGCCGACCCTGTCCGGCAACAACCAGGGCCTGGGCCTGCTGGTGTTCTACGTGGCCGCGCGCGCGCTGCGCCACTTCCGCGACGATCCGGAAGCCTTCGCCTACCTGCGCCTGGCCGCGAGCCTGTGCCTGCTGTTCTTCGTCGACGAGCGCGCCTGCTTCCTGGCGGTGGGGCTGGCGCCGTGGCTGTTCCTGATCGCGCCGCCGCGCCTGATGCGGCAGGCGCCGCTGGCCTTCTACCTGGTGTGCTACCTGCCGTTCCTGTTCGCGGTGGCGGCCTGGATGTACCTCAACTACATGTTCTTCGGCGACCCGCTGCTGTTCGTGCGCGACGCCAATTCCGCCTTCCGCGGCATCTATGCGCAGGCGGCGCTGCAGCCGTGGCTGCAGCAGGCCGCGGCGCAGCCGTGGTGGCCGCCGCTGTGGCTGCTGCTGGCCGGGATGGTCAGCGCGCCGCTGTTGCTGCTGCTGCGCCACACCCGCACCGGCGACACCTGGCGCAGCGTGCTGGCCGCCACCGCCACGGTGATCGGCGCCGGCACGCTGGCCACCTGGGCGCGCTTCACTGCGCAGCCGCTGGACTTCCTGGCCCTGCTGCTGGTGCCGGTGGCGCTGGTGCTGGGCGACCTGCGCCGCGACGTGCGCTGGCTGGGCCTGGCGTTGCTGCTGGCCGGCGCGGTGTCCAGCGGCTGGGTGATCGCCCGCACCGCCACTTCCACCACCCGCGACTGGATCGCCGCGCTGCAGGCGCCGGCAGCGCCGCGCCATGCCGACGCCGCGCAGTTGGGGGCGTGGCTGGCCGAGGCGCGGTTGCCGACCCTGCTCGACGATCGCGCCAGCTATCCGGTGATCGTTGCCCGCGGTGACGCCAAGCAACTTGTCCTGCCGTTCGATCCGCGCTTCAAGCAGGCGCTGGTCGATCCGCGGCAGATGCCGGCGCAGGTGGTGGTGAGCGACCCGGCCAGCCAGACCGGCGCCCTGGACAGCCTCAACCGGCGCTTCCCGCAGCTATGGCAACAGGGCCTGCCGGGCTACAGTCTGGTCTACCATCAGGGCATCTACCGGGTATGGCGCCGATCGCCGTGAGATTGCTGGCCGCCTTGCTGCTGGCGCTGAGCGCCGGCGGTTGCAGTGCGGCGCCCGCACCGCCGTGGATGGGTGCCAACGTCAAGGTGTCGCCCAGCGCGCCGTGGGGCAGCAACGCGGCACAGCAGTCGCTGCAGCAGCTGGCCGATGCCGGCGCCTCGCGCGCGTTGCTGGTCGCCTTCGTCTGGCAGGCATCGCCGCAGTCCTCGGCGCCGGTGTTGGGCAGCGACAGCAGTCCTGCGCTGATCCGCGCCGGATTGCGGCAGATGCGTGCGGCCGGCCTGCAGCCGGTGCTGAAGGTGCATCTGTGGATTCCCGGGCACTGGGCCGGCGAGGCAGCGCCGGCCGATCGCGACGCCTGGTTCGCCGCCTACCGGCGCGCGCTGCTGCAACTGGCTCAGGTCGCCGCCGAGGAGCGCGCCAGCGCGCTGATCGTCGGCACCGAACTGCGCCAGTTGCAGGATGCGCCGCAGTGGCCGGCGCTGCTGGCGGCGGTGCGCCAGGTCTATCGCGGCCCGATCGGCTACGTCGCCGACGGCCTGGAGCAGGCCGAGCGCTTCGGCTATTGGGACCGTTTCGATTTCGTCGGTACCAGCCTGTATCCGGCGCTGGCCGCGGCGCCGGCGCAGCGGCGCGCGCAGATGCATGCGGCGGCGGCGCGGGTGCAGGCGCTGGGCGAGCGCAGCGGCCGCCCGGTGTGGGTGGCCGAACTCGGCTTGCGCTCGGCGCGCGGCAGCCTCGCCGCGCCGTGGGAAAGCCCGGAGCAGCGCAGCGCCGAAGTCGACACCGCGCTGCAGGCGCAGGTGCTGCGCGAGTGGCGCGATGTACTCGACGCGCAGCCGCGCATCGCCGGCATCGCGCTGTGGTGCTGGTACACCGATCCGGGCGCCGGCGGCGCCCGCGACAGCGATTTCACCGTGCAGCACAAGCCGGCGCAGGCGGTGCTCAAGCGTTGAGGTGTGCGGCCGCATTGCGACGCGCGCAACCGGCGACAACGGACTGGCAACGCAGCGGGCGCATAATCGCGCGATGATCATCGACTCGTTGCTGGACACCGACCTCTACAAATTCACCATGATGCAGGCGGTGCTGCATCAGCACCCCGGCGCGCAGGTGGAGTACCGCTTCAAGTGCCGCACCCCGGGCATCGACCTGGCGCAGTACCTGCCGCAGATCTCGGCGGAGATCGACGCGCTGTGTGCGCTGCGCTTCCGCGCCGACGAGCTGGACTACCTGCGCGCGATGCGTTTCATCAAGCCGGACTTCGTCGATTTCCTGGCGCTGTTCCACCTGGATCGCAAGTACCTGCAGTTGCAGGCCTCGACCAGCGTGCCCGGCGAGATCGAGCTGCGCATCCGCGGGCCGTGGCTGCACACCATCCTGTTCGAGGTGCCGCTGCTGGCGATCGTCAACGAGGTGTGGTTCCGCAACGCCGGCGGCGCCGACCATGCCGAAGGCCTGCGCCGCCTGCAGGCCAAGATCGCGCTGCTGCGCGACACCCCGGGCTACGACGGCTGCGCCATCGCCGACTACGGCACCCGGCGTCGCTATTCGCGCGCCTGGCACGGCGAACTGCTGCCGGTGCTGCAGCAGACCCTGGGCCAGCAGTTCGTCGGCACCAGCAATGTGTACTTCGCCCGCCGCTACGGCCTGACGCCGCTGGGCACGATGGCGCACGAGTATCTGCAGGCGTTCCAGGCGCTGGGACCGCGCTTGCGCGACTCGCAGGCGGCGGCGCTGGAATCGTGGGCGCGCGAGTACCGCGGCGATCTCGGCATCGCGTTGTCGGACGTGGTCGGCCTGGACGCGTTCCTGCGCGATTTCGATCTGTATTTCTGCAAGCTGTTCGACGGCATGCGCCACGATTCCGGCGATCCGTTCGAGTGGGGCGAGCGCGTGCTGGCGCACCTGCAGCAGCATCGGGTGGACCCGCGCAGCAAGATCCTGGTGTTCAGCGACGGCCTGGACATCGACAAAGTGATGCGGCTGTACGCGCATTTCCGCGAGCGCTGCATGCTCGCGTTCGGCGTCGGCACGCACCTGACCAACGACCTGGGCCTGGTGCCGTTGCAGATCGTGATCAAGATGGTTCGCTGCAACGGCCAGCCGGTGGCCAAGCTCAGCGACTCGCCCGGCAAGACCCTGTGCGACGACCCGGCCTATCTGGCCTACCTGCGGCAGGTGTTTCAGGTGCCGGCCGAGGACCAGCCCTGAGCCTGCAATGACCCTGACGGTGCCGATGCGGCACCGGTCGCCGGGGCGGCCGGGCAGGAGTCGCCGTTCGGTGCAACAGGGCTTTGCGGTGAAGAAAGAGTGAGATACACTGCACGGGAAAGTGAGAACTGTGTCGCAATAGTGACGGTCAGGATGGGCCGCCCAGGCGCTACAGCCGCTACGCCGTTGTCGTTCCGTCCCTGGCCAGAGACTTCCCGATGAGCGCTCACGCGTTGCCGACCCATTACCGCACCCAGGCCTGTTCGCGGCAGTGGCGGGGCTTCCTGCGCGCGTTGGCGGAGGAGTTCGCCGCGGAGTTGGGCCCCGAGGATCTGGCGCTGCTGATGGCGCGCATCGGCCGTCGCTTCGCCGCCGAACATCCGGTCGGTGCCTGCGCCACCCTGCAGGAGCTGGAAGACGCGGCCAATCGCGTCTGGGACCGGTTGGAATGGGGCTATGCGCGGTTCGAGGAACATGCCGACCGCGTCGACCTGCTGCACGCCGGTTCGCCGCTGCATATCGGCCTGGCCGGGCAGGCCGCCGGCGCCGACGGCTTCCTGGAAGGGGTGTACCAGGCCTGGTTCGTGCAGGTCGGCATGTCGGCCGGATTGGGCGTGCGTGCGTTGTCGACCCCGAACGAAGACTTGCGCCGCCTGGTGCTGGCCCGGGTCGGCTGAGCGCGGCGCGACGCACCGAACTTTTTTGATCGTCATGAGGGGAGTCATGTCCAAAAAGTCCAAGCAGACGGGTGCCGAAACCGGCGACGACGTCTCCAGCCTGTTCGCCAAGCTCGGCAGTAGCGGCGCCACCGCCTACCAGGATTTTTCCGCCGACCGGCTCAGCGCCGCCGAGCCGGCTGCCGCCACGCCGCCACCGGCGCCCGCCGCACCGGCGCCGATGCTGTCGGTGGTACGCGCCGCGATCGAGGCCAGGCCGGCCGCGCTGTCCCCGGCCGCACCGTTGCCGCTCACGCCTGCCGCACCTGCACCGGCCGCTGCCGCCGGCGCCGCCACCGGCACGCCGCTGCAGCAGCTGTTCCAGCGCCTGCTCGAGGCCGGCCGCGAGGCCGCCGTGCCGGCGCCGGGCGGTCCGCTCAAGCGCTTTTTGAATCGTTGATGTCGCGCGGCGCCTGCGGGCGCCGTACCTGTTTGCCGTCGCCGCGTGGTGGGGAAGACCACGCGCCGGCCTCCTCCCCCTTTTAGGAACCGCCGATGAGCGCTGCCTCCGCGTCGCATGCCGCGCGCCCGCTGCATGTCCTGGCCAATTGGTCGCTGTGGCTGCTGGGCGCCGTGTTGCTGGTCTTCGTCGTCGCCATCCCGATGGATGTGCCGCAGCAACTGCTGTTCTCGCTGGTGGTGTTCGCCGCGGCCATGCTGCTGCGGCGCAGTGGCAGCCGCCTGGCGATCCTGGTGATGATGGCGCTGTCGCTGGCGGTGTCCTCGCGCTACATCTGGTGGCGCCTGACCCAGACCGTGGGCATGAGCAGCCCGGTCGACCTGAGCCTGGGCCTGGGCCTGCTGCTGGCCGAGCTGTACGCATTCGTGATCCTGACGCTGGGCTACTTCCAGGTGCTGTGGCCGCTGAACCGGCGGCCGCTGCCGCTGCCGGCCGACCAGCGCGAATGGCCCAGCGTCGATCTGTTCATCCCCACCTACAACGAACCGCTGTCGGTGGTGCGCTCGACCATCCTCGCCGCCAGCGTGATGGACTGGCCGGCCGACAAGCTCAACATCTACCTGCTCGACGACGGCCGCCGCGAGGAGTTCCGCGCGTTCTGCGCGCAGGCCGGCATCCACTACGTCACCCGCACCAACAACCTCCACGCCAAGGCCGGCAACATCAACGCCGCGCTGAAGAAGTCCAGCGGCGAGTATGTGGCGATCTTCGACTGCGACCACATCCCCACGCGCTCGTTCCTGCAGGTGGCGATGGGTTGGTTCCTGCGCGACGCCAAGCTGGCGGTGGTGCAGATGCCGCACTACTTCTTCTCGGCCGATCCGTTCGAGCGCAATCTCGGCAACCACGGCAAGGTGCCCAACGAAGGCGAACTGTTCTACGGCCTGCTGCAGGACGGCAACGACCAGTGGGACGCCACCTTCTTCTGCGGTTCGTGCACGGTGATCAAGCGCAAGCCGCTGGAAGAAGTGGGTGGGGTGGCGGTGGAGACCGTCACCGAGGATGCGCACACCGCGCTGAAGCTGCACCGCCGCGGCTACCGCAGCGCCTACATCGCGGTGCCGCAGGCCGCCGGCCTGGCGACCGAAAGCCTGTCCGGCCACGTCGCCCAGCGCATCCGCTGGGCGCGCGGCATGGCGCAGATCGCGCGGCTGGACAATCCGCTGCTGGGCAAGGGCCTGCGCCTGTCGCAGCGGCTGTGCTACGCCAACGCGATGCTGCACTTCTTCTACGGGCTGCCGCGCATCGTCTACCTCACCGCGCCGCTGGCCTTCCTGTTCTTCGGCGCGCACGTGATCCACGCCTCGGCGCTGATGATCCTGGCCTACGCCCTGCCGCACATCCTGCAGGCCAACCTGACCAACCTGCGCACCCAGGGCAAGTTCCGCCACCTGCTGTGGAACGAGGTCTACGAGACCACCCTGGCCTGGTACATCCTGCGCCCGACGCTGGTGGCGCTGTTCAATCCCAAGCTCGGCAAGTTCAACGTCACCCCCAAGGGCGGTCTGGTGCCGCGCAGCTACTTCGACGGGCAGATCGCCAAGCCCTACCTGTTCCTGCTGGTGCTCAACCTGGCCGGCGTGGTCGCCGGGGTGATGCGCCTGCTCAGCGTGCAGGCCGGCGGCGAGGCGCAGACCATCTGGTTCAACCTGGCCTGGACCGCCTACAACGTGCTGCTGCTCGGCGCCACCATCGCCACCGCCAGCGAGATGCGCCAGGTGCGCCGTTCGCACCGCGTGCCGCTGGACATCCCGGCCACGCTGCATCTGGCCGATGGCCGCGAACTGGCCTGCCGCACCGTCAACTTCTCCACCGGCGGCATGGCGTTGCGCCTGCTCGAGCCGGTGCCGGTGGAGCCGGACCTGCCGGTGGAGATCGCGCTGCCGCAGCGCGGCAGTTCCAAGCGCCTGCCGGCGATGGTGCGCCACGACCGCGACGGCGAGATCAGCATCCAGTTCCGGCCGATGTCGATCGAACAGGAGCGCTGGCTGGTGGCCTGCACCTTCGCCCGCGCCGACATCTGGGTGTCGCAGTGGGGCCGCCACGACCGCGATCGCTTCTGGGTGTCGCTGGGGCGCGTGTTCGCTGCCAGCGTGCGCGGTTTCCGGCGTCTCGGCCAGCACGTCGCCAGCAGCGCGCGCAGCGGCTGGCGCGGCCGTACCGCCGGCGAGGAGGCTGCGCCGTGAGTCGTCGTCCCGCTGTGCCGCGTTCCTTCCTCTCTTCCCTTTCTTTCCGGTCGCCGTCGATGCGTCTACCCGCCCTGGCTGCATGTTGTCTCACGGTCCTGTCCGGCCTGGCGCTGGCCCAGGAGCCGACCCTTCCTGCCACCGCGCCGGCCGCCGCCGCGACCGCCACGTCGCTGCCAGCGCCGGCCGAACGCGAGCGCTCGGCCACGCTCAAGCAGCTCGGCATCGACTACGAGATGACCCTGCGCGGCATCCAGGGCAGCGCCGGCATTCCCTTCAGCACGCGCACCGACGAAGTGGTGCAGGCGGCGAACCTGCATCTGGTGTACAGCTACTCGCCGGCGCTGCTGCCGGACCTGTCGCACCTGAAGGTCAGCGTCAACGGCGTCACCGTGGCGGCCCTGCCGGTCAGTCGCGAGAACGCCGGCAAGTTGCAGCAGAGCGACGTGCCGATCGATCCGCGCCTGATCAGCGACTACAACCGGCTCAACCTGCAGCTGATCGGCCACTACACCCGCGACTGCGAGGATCCGGACCACACCAGCCTGTGGGCCAACATCGATCCGTCCACGCGGCTGTCGCTGACCGCCACCCCGCTGGTGCTGCGCAACGATCTGGCGCTGCTGCCGGTGCCGTTCTACGACAAGCGCGATACGCGCCGCCTGGAACTGCCGTTCGTGTTCCCGCAGCGCCCGGACCTGGCCACGCTGCGCAGCGCCGGCATCGTCGCCTCCTGGTTCGGCGCGCAGGCCGGCTACCGCGGCGCCTCGTTCGGCGTGGCCATCGGCGACGTGCCGGCCACCGGCAACGCGGTGCTGTTCGCCACCGCCGCGACCCTGCCGGCGGAACTGGCCGCGACCCAGGCCGGCTTGAGCGAGATCGCCGGCCCGACCCTGGCGATGATCACCAATCCGCGCGATGCCACCGGCAAGCTGCTGCTGGTGCTGGGCCGCGACGACGACGACCTGCAGCAGGCCGCCACCGCGCTGAGCCTGGGCACGCCGCTCAACGGCCCGGTGGCGCGCATCGGCGAACTCAAGCAGGCGCAGCCGCGCAAGCCCTACGACGCGCCCAACTGGATCTCCGGCGACAAGCCGGTGCGCTTCGGCGACCTGGTTGCGCAGACCGCGCAGTTGAACGTCAGCGGCTACCACCCCGACCTGATCCGGGTCGGCCTGCAGCTGCCGCCGGACCTGTTCGTGTGGCAGCGCGACGGCATCCCGGTCAATCTGCGCTACCGCTACACGGTGCCGGAGACGCAGAACAAGTCGGCGCTCAACGTCAGCATCAACGACGCCTTCGTCACCACGCTGCCGCTCAACGGCCACGCCTATGCCGAGTCGTTGCCGCTGCGCTGGTGGCACGCGCTCTCGCCGAAGGGCGCGATGCCGGTGGAGCAGAAGCTGCTGCTGCCGACCGGGCCGTTCTCGGCCAACAGCCAGCTGCGCTTCCACTTCTTCTTCGATCGCCCGCAGGCGGAGGCGTGCAAGAACACCTTCCCCGACGTGTCCGGCGCGATCGACGCCGACTCCAGCGTGGACCTGCGTTCGTTCCATCACTACATGGCGATGCCGAATCTGGCCGCGTTCGGCAATGCCGGCTTCCCGTTCACGCGCCTGGCCGACCTGTCCGAGTCCACCGTGGTGGTGCCGGACGAGATCGGCGACCAGGACATGGCCAACCTGCTGACCCTGCTCGGCCGGCTCGGCGCGTCCACCGGCTACCCGGCGCTGCGGGTGACCCTGATCCACGCCGCCGAGGTCGACAAGCACGCCGACAGCGACCTGCTGGTGTTCGGCAGCCTGCGCTCGCAGCCGCTGTTCCAGCGCTGGAGCGCGGCCCTGCCGATCGGCGACGGCGCCAGCGGGCGACGCTTTTCGATGAGCGACTGGGTGCTGGACAAGCTGCCCGGCTTCCTCTCGTTCGATGCGCGCCGCACCGACCTGCCGACCACCGCGGAGGTGGCCGTGAAGCCGGCGCCCGGCGACGTGGTGTTGATGGGCTTCCAGTCGCCGCTGAAGGCCGGGCGCAGCGTGGTCGCGCTGCTGGCCGAGGATCCGGCCAGCGTCGAGGACTTCTTCGACGCCTGGTTGGAGCCGGCCACGCTGAAGGACTTCCAGGGCAGCGTGGTGCTGCTGCAGAAGGGCAAGGTGCGCAGCCTGGCCGGCAACCAGACCTACTACGTCGGCCATCTGCCGCTGCCGACCTGGGCGCGCTGGTACTTCTCGCAGCACCCGTTGCTGCTGGGCCTGGTGGTGGTGGTGCTGAGCGTGCTGCTGGCGCTGGCCGCGCGCGTGGTGCTGCGCCGGCATTCGGCGGCACGGCTGCAGGAAGGGCGGTGAACGGACACACCGGCCAACGCCGGCGCCTGCTCGGCGGCCTGCTCGCCGCCGGCGCGGCGACGCTGCTGCCGCCGGCGCGCGCCGCGCTCACGGTGGCGCCGGCCTGCGCGCCGTGGCGCGAGTGGACCGCGTTCGTCGCCAAGCACCTCGATGCCAGCGGACGGGTGATCGATTTCCAGCACGCCGACCAGCGCAGCACCTCCGAGGGCCAGTCCTATGCGCTGTTCTTCGCGCTGGTGGCCAACGACCAGGTGCTGTTCGAGCGCGTGCTCGGCTGGACCCGGCACAACCTGTGCGGCGGCCGCCCGCAGCAGGTGCTGCCGGCCTGGCTGTGGGGCCGCGCCAGCGATGGCAGTTGGCGCGTGATCGACGGCAACAGCGCCAGCGACGCCGACCTGTGGATCGCCTACGTGCTGCTCGAGGCCGGCCGCCTGTGGCAGCGGCCCGGCTACACCCAGGCCGGCCTGCAGATGCTGGCGCTGGTGCGGCGCACCGAGCTGGTCGAACTGCCCGGGTTCGGCAGCATGCTGTTGCCGGCGGCCAAGGGCTTCGCCACGCCGCAGCGCTGGACTCTCAATCCCAGCTACCTGCCGCTGCAATTGCTGCGGCGTTTCGCCGCGGTCGATCCGAAGGGGCCGTGGGCCGGTCTGGCCACGCGCAGCGCGCGCCTGCTGCGCGACAGCGCGCCGGTCGGCTTCGCGCCGGACTGGATCGCCTGGGACGGCCGCGCCTTCGGCGTCGATCCGGACAAGGGCGCGATCGGCAGCTACGACGCGATCCGCGTGTACCTGTGGGCCGGCATGCTCGATGCCGCCGATCCGCTGCGCAAGGCGCTGCTCGACGATCTGTCCGGCCCACTGCAGCAACTGCGCGCGCAGGGCCGCCTCGACGAGAAGATCGATACCCGCCAGGGCGTCGGCAGCGGCCAGGCCCCGCCCGGCTTCGCCGCAGCGCTGCTGCCGTACCTGAGCGCGCTGCGCGAACCGGCGCTGCTCAAGGCGCAGGCGCAACGCATTCCCGCGCCCGGCGACGCCGCCGCGGCCCGGCTTCCCTACTACGACCGGGTGCTGATCCTGTTCGGACGCGCCTGGCTCGACAACCGCTACCGCTTTTCCGCAGACGGCGCGCTGCAGCCCGCCTGGAGAACCCAATGCTCCGCATGAACCTCAAACCCCTGTACCTGGCCGGCATGATCGACCTGTGCCTGCTCGCCGGCAGCGCCCACGCGCAGAACGCCGACGCCACCCAGCAACTGGTCAGCCAGGGCAACTACTGGCACGACCAGGGCCGCGACGACCTCGCCGCCGACGCCTGGCGCAAGTTGCTGCGGGTCGACCCGAACCAGCCCGACGCGCTGCTCGGCCTGGCCCAGATCGATCTGGCGCAAGGCCGCCAGACCGACGCGCGCAAGCGCTTGGCGCAATTGCAGAAGGCGCATCCGCAGGCACCGCAGACCCAGCGCCTGGCCATGTCGATCGGCGGCACCGGCGACAACGTCGACCTGCGCAACGCGCGCCGCGCCGCCGCCGCCGGCCGCTACGTGGACGCGGTGCGCGCCTACCAGGCGCTGTTCGACGGCAAGGGCCCGCCGGACGCGCTGGCGCTGGAGTACTACCAGGCGCTGGCCGGCACCCCCCAGGGCTGGGAAGGCGCGCGCGACGGCCTGCGCCGCCTGGCCGCCGCGCAGCCGGACAACACCGCCGCGGCGCTGGCGCTGGCGCAGGTGCAGACCTACCGCGAACCGTCCCGGCGCGAGGGCATCGCCCAGCTCGCCGCGCTGAGCAAGCGCACCGATGTCGCCGGCCCGGCGCGCGCCGCCTGGCGTCAGGCCCTGCTGTGGCTCAATGCCGGCCCTGCCGATGCGCCGCTGTACCAGGCGTTCCTGGCCGCCAATCCGAACGATGCGGAGATCGCCAGGAAGGCCGCGCAACTGCAGGAGCGGCGCGCGCAAGGCGGTGGCGATCCGGCCGGCGAACAGCTGGGCGAAGGCTTCAAGGCGCTCAACGCCGGCAACCTGGCGCTGGCCGAACAGCGCTTCGCGCAGGTGCTGCGCGCGCGTCCGCGCGACGCCGAGGCGCTCGGCGGCCTGGGCTCGGTGCGGCTGCGCCAGCAGCGCTTCGGCGAAGCGCAGGAACTGCTGCGCCCGGCCGCGGCGGCCAACGGCAAGTGGCGCAGCGCGCTGGACAGCGCGCGCTACTGGCTGCAGTTGCAGCAGGCACAGGCCGCGCGTGCGCGCGGCGACAACGACGCGGCGCTGCGCCTGGCCCAGCAGGCGGTCAAGCTCAAGCCCGAGGAGGCCGCCGGCTATGCGCTGCTGGGCGACCTGCAGTCGGCCAGCGATGCCGCCGCGGCCGAAAAGAGCTACCGCGAGGCGCTGCGCCTGCATGCCGACGATGCCGGCGCGCTGCATGGCCTGATCGCCCTGTACAGCCGCCAGGGTCGCGCCAACGAGGCCAATGCGCTGTTCGCCAGGCTCAGCCCGGCGCAGCGCCAGCAGGCCGGCGGCGAGACCGCACTGAAAGCCAACCTGCAGCGCGCCCGCGCGCAGCAGGCGCTGGAGGCCGGCGACACCGTCACCGCGCAGAGCGAGCTGGAGACGGCGATGGTCGACAACCCCGGCGATCCCTGGGTGCGCCTGGATCTGGCGCGCCTGTACCAGCAGGCCGGGCGTCCGGACCAGGCGCGCAGCGTCATGGACGGCCTGCTCGCGGTGCATGGCGACATGCCCGAGGCGCTGTATGCCAACGCGCTGCTGGCGCAGGAACGCGGCGACTGGGCCAGCGCCTACGCCAGCCTGGAGCGCATCCCGGCCACTGCGCGCACCGCCGAGATGAGCGCGCTGCGCAACACCGCCTGGGTCGAACAACAGGCGGCCAAGGCGCGCCTGCTGCAACAACAGGGCCGCGGCGGCGAAGCGCAGTTGTTGCTGGGCCGCACCGAGGCCGCGCTGGGCGACGCGCTGGAGCAGCCGGCATTGCTGGCGGCGATGGCCGGCGCCTATGCCGACATCGGCAGCAACACGCGCGCGCTGACCCTGGCGCAGCGCCTGGTCGCACAGAATCCCTCCACCGAGGCGCGCCTGCAGTACGCCGGCGTGCTGCTGCGCGCGCATCAGGACGCGGAACTGGCGGCGACCCTGCGCCAATTGCGCGACACCGACATGAGCGCCGAGCAGCAGCGCCGCTACCAGGCGCTGCGCAGCGGCTACGTGCTGCGCCAGGTCGATGCCCTGCGCGAGCTCGGCAATCTCGAAGCCGCCTACGACGCGCTGGCGCCGCTGCTGGCGCAGCAGAACCAGGACCCGCAGGCGGTGGCCGCGCTGGCGCGGCTGTACGCCGCCGCCGGCGACCAGCGCCAGGCGTTGGTGCTGTACCAGCAGCAACTGCAGCAGTCGCCCAACGACCTGGACACGCTGATCGCCGCGGCCAACACCGCCGCCGCACTGCGCGACCTGCACAGCGCCGAGGACTACCTGCAGCGCGCGCTGGCGCAGGCGCCGGATTCGCCGCAGGTGCTCGCCGCGGCCGGTCGCGTGTATCGCAGCGCCGGCAAGAACCGCAAGGCCGAGAGCTATTTCCGCGCCGCGCTGGCGGCGCAGGCGCACGAATCGGGTCAGTACGACAACGGCCTGCCGGTCGCCAACGGTCCGGCGTCGTACGCCGCGGCTGGGCGCCCGCTCAATCCGTTCGCCGGCATGAACGGGCGCATGCCGCGCAGCGCCGCCGTGGTGTCCGACAGCCTCGGCGGCGGCGTGCCGGCCCCGGCCTACGCGGCCTCCGCGTTGCCGGCGTCCGCACCGGCCGTGACCGGTGACGACCTGCCGCCGCCGGCCAGCGCCAGCGCCGTGGGCGTGGCCCTGGCCGCGCTGCCGGTGCCGGGCCAGCGCAGCACCACAGCCCGCACCGCGCCGCTCGCGCTGCCCGATGATGGATTGCTGGCCGACACGCCGCGTGCGTCTCTGCGCCAGCCGGCGGCACCGGCCACCTCCGCGGGCGGTTCCAGCGTGCTCGACGAACTGCGCGAAGTGCAGGCCGAAAACAGCGACAGCGTCGCCACCGGCGCCAGCTACCGCGCCCGCGACGGCGAAGCCGGCCTGGGCCGCTTGCGCGATCTGGAAGTGCCGCTGCACGGCGAGTTCGCGGTGGGCGAGGGCAAGCTGCAGGTCGACGTCACCCCGACCCTGCTCGATGCCGGCACGCTTGGCACCGGCTACGCCACCGCCAGCCGCTTCGGTGCCGGCCCCGCTGCGGCGATGGGCGATGCCCTGGCCGCCGACCGCACCCCGATCGACAGCCTGGTCGGCAGCGACCTGTACCAACTGCTGCTCACCGAGGGCAACAGCAACGCCACCCGCAACGCGCTGCGCACCTACGCGGTCAACACCGGGCTGTACAACAAGCTGTTCAACGACACCGACCCGACGCTGACCAACGCGCAGCGCGAGGCGGCGGCGCTGCAGGCGCTGTACGCCGAGCCGCTGTCGGCGTTCCTGCTCGGCAATACCGCCGCCGACACCGCGATCGGCACGCTGGCCAGCGCCATCCTCGGCGACGCCTCGCGCAGCGCCGACCTCAGCGCCGCCGACATCGCCCGCTTCCGCAACCTGGCGGCCAACCCCACCGCCGCGACGCTGACCCCGGCCGGCTTCAGCCAGGCGCTGTACACCATGGCCGCCAACGGCAACGGCGCGCGGCGCATGGACCAGGACGCGCGCGGCGTCGGCATGGCGGTGACCTACAAGAACGGCGGCTTCAGCGCCGACCTCGGCAGCACCCCGGTCGGCTTCCCCGAGCGGCGCATCGTCGGCGGCGTCGGCTATCGCGGCCAGGCCGGCGACACCCTGACCTATTCGGGCGAGGTGTTCCGGCGTGCGGTCAGCGACAGCCTGCTGTCCTTCGGCGGCGTCGACGACGGCCGCGCCGGGCTCGGCTGGGGCGGCGTGACCAGCAACGGCCTGCGCCTGTCGGCCACGCTCGACAACGGCCTGCTCGGTGGCTACGCCAGCGTCGGCGCCGACCGCCTGGTCGGCCGCAACGTCGCCAGCAACGACCACCGCCAGGTCGACCTGGGCGTGTACGTGCACGCGCTGGACACCGAGAACCAGTCGCTGACCGCCGGCCTCAACCTGACCGCGATGCAGTACGACAAGAACCTGGGCGGCTACACGTATGGCCAGGGCGGCTACTTCAGCCCGCAGGACTACGTGGACCTGGGCTTCCCGGTGCACTGGAGCGGGCGCACGGCCGGGCGCACGGTCAACTGGAGCGTGGACGCCAGCGTCGGCGTGCAGCACTTCCGCAGCGACGACAGCCCGTACTTCCCGACCAGCGCGCAGATGCAGCAGGCCGCCTACGACGCCGCCTCGCTGGCCGCACTGCTGGGCTTGACCGACCGCTACGTCGCGCCGGTCTACGCCGGGCAGAGCAAGACCGGCATGTCCTACAACATCGCCGGCGCGGCCGAATGGCAGATCGCCCCGCAACTGTTCCTGGGCGGCCGCCTGCTGTTCAACAATGCCCGCGACTACACCCAGTTCAGCACCAACCTCTACGTGCGCTTCGTGCTCGACCGGCTCGGCGCCGGCCTCGGCCGTCGCCCGCAGGTGCTGGCCTCGCCATACGTGCCGGAGTAGGGCGAGGCAGGCGCACTGCTCCCGTCGTAGGAGCGGCTTCAGCCGCGACAGGCGTTCCCATGAAACCTGTCGCGGCTGAAGCCGCTCCTACGACGTTGCGTCGGCGCTTTGCTGGAATGCAGATATGCACCGCTGCAGACCGTAGCTGGGGCCACGGTACATCGTAGCCCCGCTGCACGCGTCGCCGCCACGGCGGATAATCGCGGGCATCCCCGTCCAGGAGTCCGCACATGATCCGCGACATCATCCGCATGGGCGACCCGCGTCTGCTGCGCCAGGCGCCACCGGTCACCGACTTCGACAGCGCGCAGCTGCACACGCTGGTGGCCGACATGTTCGAGACCATGGACGCCGCGCGCGGCGTCGGCCTGGCCGCGCCGCAGATCGCGGTGGATCTGCAACTGATGGTGTTCGGTTTCGAGCGCAGCGCGCGCTATCCGGAGGCGCCGCCGGTGCCGCGCACCGCCCTGGCCAACGTCGAGATCGAACCGCTGTCCGACGAACTGGAGGATGGCTGGGAGGGCTGCCTGTCCATTCCCGGGCTGCGCGCGGTGATCCCGCGCTACCGGCACATCCGCTACCGCGGCGTGCTGCCGGACGGCACGCCGCTGCAGCGCGAGGCCGAGGGCTTCCACGCCCGCGTGGTGCAGCACGAGCACGACCACCTGATCGGCCGGCTGTATCCCTCGCGCATCCGCGACTTCGACAAGTTCGGCTTCGAGGACGTGCTGTCTTACGAGCTGTAGCGCAGGACCGACGTGCTTTTCGTAGGAGCGGCTTCAGCCGCGACCGAGGCGCTACCGGTAACGCCCGGTCGCGGCTGAAGCCGCTCCTACGAGCGTCCCTGCAAACGTCATCGTGGACACAACCGCAAAACGCACACGGCCCGCGCGAGGCGGGCCGTGGCGGGTGCTGCACGAACGCGCTGCAGCTTACTTCAGCGCCTTGAAACGCAGGCGCTTGGGGCCGGCATCGTCGCCCAGGCGGCGCTTCTTGTCTTCCTCGTACTCGCGGTAGTTGCCCTGGAAGAACTCCACGTGCGAGTCGCCCTCGAAGGCGAGGATGTGGGTGGCGATGCGGTCGAGGAACCAGCGATCGTGCGAGATCACGAAGGTGTTGCCCGGGAACTCCAGCAGCGCGTCTTCCAGCGCGCGCAGGGTTTCGATGTCCAGGTCGTTGGACGGTTCGTCGAGCAGCAGCACGTTGCCGCCCTGCAGCAGGGTCTTGGCCATGTGCAGGCGGCCGCGCTCACCACCTGACAGCGAACCGACCATCTTCTGCTGGTCCTGGCCCTTGAAGTTGAAGCGGCCGATGTAGGCGCGCGACTGGATCTCGATGCCGTTGATGTTGAGGATGTCCAGGCCGCCGGCGATTTCCTGGAAGACGTTGTGGTTGCCTTCCAGCTTGTCGCGGCTCTGGTCCACGTACGACAGCTGCACGGTCGGGCCGACCACGATCTCGCCCGAATCCGGCTTCTCCTGCCCGGTGATCATCTTGAACAGGGTCGACTTGCCGGCACCGTTGGGGCCGATGATGCCGACGATGGCGCCCGGCGGAATGATCATCGACAGGTTGTCGATCAGCAGGCGGTCGCCGAACTTCTTGGAGACGTTCTTGAACTCCATCACCGAGTTGCCCAGGCGCTCGCCCGGCGGGATGAAGATTTCGTTGGTCTCGTTGCGCTTCTGGTAATCCACCGACTGCAGTTCGTCCAGGCGCGCCAGACGCGCCTTGCCCTTGGAGCGGCCGCCCTTGGCGTTCTGCCGGGCCCACTCCAGTTCCTTCTGGATCGCCTTCTGCCGCGCCTTCTCCTGGTTCTCTTCCTGCTTCAGGCGCTCGTCCTTCTGCATCAGCCACTCGGTGTAGTTGCCCTTCCACGGAATGCCGCGGCCGCGGTCCAGTTCCAGGATCCACTCGGCGGCGTTGTCGAGGAAGTAGCGATCGTGGGTGACCGCGACCACGGTGCCGCTGTAGCGCGCCAGGAACTGCTCCAGCCATTCGACGGACTCGGCGTCGAGGTGGTTGGTCGGTTCGTCGAGCAGCAGCATGTCCGGCTTCTGCAGCAGCAGCCGGCACAGCGCCACGCGGCGCTTCTCGCCGCCGGACAGGTTGGCGATCTTGGCGTCCCACGGCGGCAGCCGCAGTGCGTCGGCGGCCACGTCGAGCTGGTTCTCCAGGGTGTGCGCATCGCCGGCGGCGAGGATCGCCTCCAGGCGCTCCTGTTCCTTGGCCAGCGCGTCGAAATCGGCGCCTTCCTCGGCATAGGCGGCGTACACCGCTTCCAGCGCGGCCTGCGCCTGCAGCACTTCGCCCACGCCTTCCTCGACCGACTCGCGCACGGTCTTGTTCGGGTCCAGCTCCGGCTCCTGCGCCAGGTAGCCGACCTTGGTGCCGGGCTGCGGGCGCGCCTCGCCTTCGAAATCGGTGTCCACGCCGGCCATGATCTTCAGCACGGTGGACTTGCCGGCGCCGTTGAGGCCGAGCAGGCCGATCTTGGCACCGGGGAAGAACGACAGCGAGATGTCCTTGATGATCTGGCGCTTGGGCGGCACGGTCTTGCTGACCCGGTTCATGGTGTAGATGTATTGCGACATGGCGGCTCCAAAGGCGCAGGGCGCCCGCCGGCCGGCGGCCGGAGGGCGTCGAAAGGGATGACGGATTATAGCCGGACGGCCGGCTGCATTCTTTGCCGCGCGGTTGCGGCACCAGACGCGCGGGCGTTGCCGTGCGGCCTACTCGGCGATCGGCGGCAGCGCCGCGCTCGGTGCCGTTGCCGATGTGCCGGCACGACGTTGCCGGCGCAGATAGAACAGTGCGCAGATCACCAGCAACAGCATCGCCAGCCACTCGCTGTGCAGCGCCCCCTGCATCGCGGCCAGGCTGCCGCCGCCGCGGGCGTGGGCGTAGATCGCGCCCAGTGCCGCTGGCCCCAGGCCCATGGCCGCCTGCAGGATGGTGGAAAGCATGGCGCTGCCGGCGCCGGCATGGTCGGTGGGCACCTGCGACAGGCCGATGCGGTAGAAGCTGGCCACGATCCAGGCCTGGCCGGCGCCGATCAGCGCCGTTGCCGGAGCCAGGTTGAGTGCGCCCGGATGCGGCCACACCGCGTGCAGCGTCCAGCCCAGCGCCAGCAGGCCCAGCATCTGCACCAGGCAGCCGAGCAGCAGCGTCGGCACCGGGCCGCAGCGCGCCGCCACGCGGGCGCTGACCAGCGCGGAGGCGAAGTAGGCCGCGCCCAGCACGATGAAGGCGTTGCCCGACTGCAGCGGCGAGAGTCCGGCGCCGGTCTGCAGCGTCAGCGCCAGCACGAACATGAAGCCGCTCCAGCAGGTGAAGAACACCCCGCCCACCAGCAGCGCGAAGCGCACGCTGGGCAGCCGCAGCAAGGCCGGTGGCAGCAGCGGCGTCCGCCCGCGGCGTTCCTGCCACAGTTCGACCCGGGTCAGTGCCGCCAGCAGCGGCAGGCAGGCGGCCAGCACCGCCAGGCATGCCGGTGGCCAGTGCAGCGCCGGGCCCAGCGCCAACGGCAGCAGCAGGCAGGCCAGGAACAGCCCCAGCAGCGCGGCGCCGGCCAGGTCGGGCGGCATCCGCCGCGCCGCGCGCGTCTCCGGCACGGCGCGCAGGCAGGCCAGCGCCAGCAGGCAGAACGGCAGGTTGATCAGGAACACGCTGCGCCAGCCGGAGCCGGCGATGTTCGCGCTGACCAGCGATCCGCCCAGCACCTGGCCGATGACGAAGGCGATGCCGCCCAGCGAGCCGTACAGCGCCAGCGCCCGGGCGTGCGCCTTGCCGCGCAGGCTGACGTGGATGGTGGCGAGGATCTGCGGCACCGCCAGTGCCGCGCCCAGCCCTTGCAGCGTGCGCCCGGCCAGCAGCGCCGTCACCGAGCCGGCCACGCCGCACAGCAACGAGGCCAGGCCGAACAGCAGCACGCCGGCACCGAACACGCGGCGCCGGCCGAGGTTGTCGCCGAGCCGGCCGCCTGCTGCCAGGCCCACCGCGAAGGCTACGCCGTAGACGGCCACGATCAGCTCCAGTTGCATCGCCGACGCATGCAGCGTGCGCGCGATCGAGCCGAGCGCGACATTGAGGATGGAGAAGTCGATCAACGGCAGCATCTGCCCGATCAGCAGGATGCCGAGGCCGCGGCGGCTCAGGGTGGGGGCGGTGGCGGGCATGGCGGAGACGGGGGGGAGCGTGGTCATGGCGCGCAGTATGGAGAGCCTCTAAACTGGTACAAGGACTCATTTATCTTGGTACTGGTAGTGCCTCCCTGGGATCTCGGACGGTTGCTCTGGGTGCGACGTCCCAGGCGGCATGACCGGAAATGGCGGCGCAGCGAGCGCTGTGTGTCGCACGGGATCGTGGCACTGGCGGACAACGAAGCGGAGAAGACGATGCAACTGGACCTCGCCCATTCCACCTCCAGGCCGGAGCGGGCCGCCGCGTCTGCCACGCCTGCCGCGTCGTCGGGCCCGGCCCTGGCCAGCGAGCGTGCCCGCGCGCTGGGCGCCTTCCTGCGCGCCCGCCGCGAGAGCCTGGATCCGGCGCGCCTGGCGCTGCCGCGCGGCGGACGGCGACGCACCCCCGGCCTGCGCCGCGAGGAGGTCGCCTTGCTCGCCGATGTCGGCGTGACCTGGTACACGTGGCTTGAACAGGGGCGCCCGGTGCGCGCTTCGGCGCGCGTGCTGACCGCCATCGCCCGCGCCCTGCAGTGTTCGGAGGTCGAAACCGCGCACGTGCTGGCGCTGGCCGGCGTGGGCGGCACGACCGCCCTGGCGGCGCCGCCGTGCGAACGCCTGACCGGCACCGCGCGCATGCTGCTCGATCAGCTCGGGCCGTGGCCGGCGATGCTGCAGACCCCGCGCTTCGACATCCTCGGCGCCAACCCGGCCTTCGAGCGGCTGATGGGCGTGACCCTGGCCGACCTGCCCGACACCGATCGCAACTGCGTCTATCAGGCCTTCACCAATCCGCGCTGGCGCGACGCATTGCTCGATCGGCAGGACGTGCTGCAGCACATGGTGGCGTTGCTGCGCGCGGCGATGGCCGAGCACCTGGGCGAGCCGGAATGGGAAGCCTTGCTGGCGCGCTACCGTGCCGCCTCGCCCGAGTTCGATGCGCTGTGGCGGCAGCGGCGCGAGGTGCGCGGCGTGGAGAACCAGCTCAAGCGCTTCCGCCACCCGCAGGAAGGCGAGCTGCGCCTGCACCAGGTCAACTGGTGGTCGGCGCCGCGCAACGGCAACCGCCTGGTGGTCTATTTGCCAGCCGATGACACAGCGCAGGCGGCGCTGTTGCGTCTGCACGCACAGGCCGCAAACCCTGATGGATGAACGCTTTCTTAGTCCGATCGGGAAAGCTGAATACGTAACCGATTCCAGAAGGAGGCGGTTCAGATGGCAAGGGCCTAAATGCAATCGCCACACCACGTGACGGAGTTGCCATGAACATGAAACGCCTTGCCACAATTGCCCTCTCGTCCGCGCTGGCGCTGGGTTTCATGGCGCCACCCGCATTCGCCTGGGGTCCGGGCGGCCCGGGCCCGGGCCCGGGCTGGGGCCCGCCGGGTCCTCCGGGGCCGCCGCCTCCGCCGCCGGGACCGGGTCCGCGCGACCATGGCTGGTACGACCGCGGCTACCGCGACGCCGATCGCGAGCGTTACTGGCGCGACCGTGAGCGCGACCGCCGCGACGCCCGCCGTGCCTACGACCGCGGCTACCGCGACGGCTATCGCACCGGGCCGGACGTCGTCTACTACCGCCCGGGTCCGCCGCGCTGGGCGCGCGGCCAGCGCTACTACGGCCCGAACTACGTGGTCTACGACTACGACCGCTACCAGGTCCGGCGTCCGCCTCACGGCTATCGCTGGGTGCGCGACGACACCGGCAACCTGCTGTTGGTCGCCATCGCCACCGGCATCATCGCCGACCTGGTGCTCAGCGGTCGCTGAGCCTTGCTGCGGCACCAGCAGACGGCCTCCTTCGGGAGGCCGTCTGCGTTTTGGTTCGCCCTGGGCCCTGCGCGGGGCTTAAACTAGCGGTCTGCCTTCTGTCCATGCCCCTGGAGACCCGATGTTCCCGCGCGACGCCCGCATCGAAACCTACGATCCCGACCTGGCCCGCGCCATCGCCGCCGAAGCCGGCCGCCAGGAAGACCACGTCGAGCTGATCGCCAGCGAGAACTACTGCAGCCCGCTGGTCATGGAAGCGCAGGGCAGCCAGCTCACCAACAAGTACGCCGAAGGCTACCCGGGCAAGCGCTATTACGGCGGCTGCGAATTCGTCGACGTCGCCGAGCAACTGGCCCTCGATCGGGTCAAGCAACTGTTCGCTGCCGACTACGCCAACGTGCAGCCGCACAGTGGCTCGCAGGCCAATCAGGCGGTGTACTTCGCGCTGCTGCAGCCGGGCGACACCATCCTCGGCATGTCGCTGGCGCATGGCGGCCATCTGACCCACGGCGCCAAGGTCAACGCCTCCGGCAAGCTGTTCAACGCCGTGCAGTACGGCGTCAACGACCAGGGCCTGATCGACTACGACGAGGTCGAGCGCCTGGCCGTGGAGCACAAGCCGAAGATGGTGGTGGCCGGCTTCTCCGCCTACTCGCAGGTGATCGACTGGGCGCGCTTCCGCGCCATCGCCGACAAGGTCGGCGCGTATTTCTTCGTCGACATGGCGCACGTGGCCGGCCTGGTCGCCGCCGGCGTCTATCCGACTCCGCTGCCGCATGCGCACGTGGTCACCTCCACCACCCACAAGACCCTGCGTGGCCCGCGTGGCGGCATCATCCTCGCCAGTGCCGCCGGCGCCGGCGACAAGCTCGAAGACCTGTCCAAGAAGCTGCAGTCGATCGTCTTCCCCGGCATCCAGGGCGGCCCGCTGATGCACGTGATCGCGGCCAAGGCGGTGGCGTTCAAGGAAGCGCTGGAGCCGGAGTTCACCACCTATCAGCAGCAGGTGGTGAAGAACGCGCAGGCCATGGCCAAGACCCTGATCGCGCGCGGCTACAAGATCGTTTCCGGCGGCACCGAGAACCACCTGATGCTGGTCGACATGATCGGCCGCGACGTCTCCGGCAAGGACGCGGAAGCGGCGCTGGGGAAGGCCCACATCACCGTCAACAAGAACTCGGTCCCCAACGACCCGCGCTCGCCGTTCGTGACCTCGGGCCTGCGCCTGGGCACCCCGGCGATCACCACCCGCGGCTACCAGGAACAGGATTGCGTCGACCTGGCCAACTGGATCGCCGACGTGCTCGACGCCCCGGCCGATGACACCGTGCTGGCGCGCGTGCGCGACGCGGTGACCGCGCAGTGCCGCAAGTATCCGGTGTATGGCTGAGCGGCGGGGATTGGAGATTGGGGATTCGGGATGGAGCGTAAGCTCCGGTCCTGAGACGCCCGCTTTTTCCAATCCCCAATCCCCAACCCCCAATCCCGGCCCCTGATGCACTGTCCTTTCTGCCAGCACACCGATACCCGGGTGATCGATTCGCGCGTGTCCGAGGACGGCGCGACGATCCGCCGTCGTCGCGAGTGCGAGGCCTGCGGTGAGCGCTTCAGTACGCTGGAGACGATCGAACTCAAGCTGCCGACGGTGATCAAGAGCGACGGCGGCCGCGAGGCGTTCGATGCGCGCAAGCTGCGCACCAGCTTCGACCGCGCGCTGCAGAAGCGGCCGGTGGCCGAGGAGCAGATCGAGGCGGCGGTGCGCGCGGTGGTGCACCAGTTGCGCATGTCCGGCGAGCGCGAACTGCCCTCGATCCGGGTCGGCGAGTACGTGATGGCCGAGCTGCGCAAGCTCGACCACGTCGGCTACGTGCGCTTCGCCTCGGTGTACCGCAGCTTCCAGGACGTGGCCGATTTCCGCGAGGAGATCGAGAAGCTCGAGCGCGAATTGCCGGTGGGCAGCGAGCAGTTGCCGCTGCTGGACCTGGTGCGCGCGGCCAAGCCGGGCGACAAGACCGGCAAGCGCTGAGCGCATGCGCATCGTCTGTCTGGCCGAGGCGGCGCAGCACATCCCGGCGCTGGCGCAGGAGCATCTGCAGGCGTTCGGCCCGCTGTTGCCGGAATGGAACGTGGTGGAGGCCGAGGCCGACCTGCGCAGCCATCGCGACGATCGCCGCATTCCCACCACCTGGATCGCGCTGGATGGCGAGGACTGGCTGGGATCGGTGAGCCTGCTGCAGAACGACGACGCGCGCATCCGCCAGTTTTCGCCATGGCTGGCCACGCTGTACGTGCGGCCGCAGGCACGCGGTGCCGGCGTCGGCGCCGCCCTGGTCGCGCACTGCGTGCAGGCCGCCGCGCGCTTCGGCGTGCAGTGGCTGTACCTGTACTGCGAGCCGGTGCTGGTGCCGTTCTACGAGCGCCTGGGCTGGCGGCGCCACGCCGACCTGCCGCTGGGGCCGCTACAGATCGTGGTGATGCGCCGCGACGCCGGCGCTGCCGCCGCATCCGCATGAGTGCCGACCTCGTCCCCGGCTTCTCCGCCGACGACCATCGCTGGATGGCGCAGGCCCTGCGCCTGGCCGAGCGCGGCGCCTACACCACGCGCCCGAACCCGATGGTCGGTTGTGTGATCGTGCGCGACGGCGTGGTGGTTGGCGAGGGTTTCCACCAGCGCGCCGGCGGGCCGCACGCGGAGGTGTTCGCGCTGCGCGCCGCCGGCGAACGCGCCCGCGGCGCCACCGCCTACGTGACCCTGGAGCCGTGCGCGCACTACGGCCGCACTCCGCCGTGCGCGCTGGCGCTGATCGAGGCCGGGGTGACGCGGGTGGTGGCGGCGATGGCCGATCCGTTCCCGCAGGTCAACGGCGGCGGCTTCGCGCTGCTGCGCGCCGCCGGCATCGCGGTGCAGACCCGCCTGATGGAGGCGCAGGCGCGTGCGCTCAATCGCGGTTTCCTGTCGCGGGTGGAGCGCGGCCGGCCATGGCTGCGGATCAAGCTCGGCGCCAGCCTGGACGGACGCACCGCGCTGGCCAGCGGCGAATCGAAATGGATCACCGGCGCGGCGGCGCGGCAGGATGTGCAGCACTGGCGCGCCCGCGCCGGCGCCATCCTCACCGGCGCCGGGACCGTGCTGGCCGATGATCCGGCACTGACCGTGCGCCTGGATGCCGCGATCGAAGTGGCGCCGCCGCTGCGCGTGGTGCTGGATGCGCAACTGCGCAGCCTGGCGCAGACCAAGGTCCGCGACGGCAGCGCGCCGACCCTGTATCTGCACGCGCCGGACTGCGTGCCGCCGACGCTGGAGCATGCCGCCTTCGCCGCGGTGCCGCTGCACGACGGCCGCTGCGACCTGCACGCGGCGCTGCACCTGCTCGGCGAGCGCGGCATCAACGAGGTCCAGGTCGAGGCCGGAGCGACGCTGAGCGGCGCACTGCTGCGCGCCGGCGTGGTCGACGAAGTGCTGGTGTACATGGCGCCGCTGCTGCTGGGCGATACCGCCCGCCCGCTATTGGCTGGGCTCGGCATCGACACGATGGCGCAGCGCGTGCCGCTGCAGCTTGCCGACGTGGTGCAACTGGGGCAGGACCTGCGCTTGCGCTATCTCCCGTTGGTGGGCTGAGTCCATCAACGTGAGGCATAAACGCAAAGGGCACGCCGGCGGTGTATGCCGGCGTGCCCTTTGTGCGCGCAAAACGCCGCGCTTTTGATCAGAAGCTTGCGCGCACGCCGACCTTGTACTGGCTGGCGTCATCGATGTATTCGATTTCGCCGACCATGCCCCAGGTGCGCGTGAAGTTGATCTGGCCGCCGAGGGTGCCGACGAACTTGCCTTCGTCGGCATCGCTGCCGTCGATGTAGCCGGCCTTGATCCAGGCTTCGGTCCGCGGCGAGGGCTTGCCGCGCAAGCCGAGATTGACGGCACCCAGGGTGCTGGAATCGGATCCGCGGCCAAGACGCACGCCGTCCTCGCGCAGGTCGGCTTCGGCCTTGATCCGCAACACGCTGGCGTCTGCGATGAAATCGACGCGCTCGGTCATTTCCTGGCGGTAGCCGATGCCCAGGTTGGCCTGCTGCACGGTCACCTTGCCGCTGTACACCTCGGACAGGGCGAAGTCTTCGCTGGCGCGCTGGTAGCCGGCGAACACATACGCCGGCTCGGCGATCTGCCAGGAACCGCGCAGGTAACCGCCGTTGACGTTCTCGGAGGACGCATTGACGTTGATGTCGGTGCGGTTCCAGCCGCCTTCGACATAGTTGTAGCTCAGGCCTTCGGCCGACGCGGCAAAAGGTGCGGCCGCCAACAGGGCAGCCAGTATCAGGGTGTTGCGCATGGGTGGTGCTCTCCGGATGAATGGCAGTGTCATCGCCCCAATGCAGGGCGGCACACAGGCGACGTCTCCTGTCGCAAACAGGATCTTAACGTATATTTCACATTCCTGTCTTCGCGGCGAGCTGCGTGATGCAGCGTCCCGCCGCGATGGGTAATGCAGGCCGGGCCCGTATGCCGCGCCTGCTAGAATGCGCGGGCCGGTTCGCCGGCGACCACAAACGTCTTCAGGGCGGGGTGCGATTCCCCACCGGCGGTAGGTGCGTTCGCGCACGAGCCCGCGAGCGCTTCCCGGCGCAGGCGCGACGCGTCGAAATCGGGAAGGTCAGCAGATCCGGTGCGATGCCGGAGCCGACGGTATAGTCCGGATGAAAGAAGACGGCCTTCGCGCAGCCTTGCGGCTGTGCGCGTGCCTGTTTGCCTTGTGGCGTTTTTCGCTCACCCCATTGCGAGAAACGTAGCTATGTTCACCGGAATCATCGAAGGCGTCGGCCATCTCGCCGCACGCCAGCCGCAGGGCGGCGATATCCGCTTCACCTTCGCTACCGGCAGCCTGCCGTTCGCCGACGTGCGTCTGGGCGAGAGCATCGCGGTCAACGGTGTGTGCCTGACCGTGATCGCGTTCGACGCCGCCTCGTTCCAGGCCGACGCCTCCACCGAGACCCTGACGCTGACCACGCTCGGCCGCCTGGCTGAGGGCGCGGCGCTGAACCTGGAGCGGGCGATGCGCCCCAGCGACCGCCTCGGCGGGCACCTGGTCAGCGGCCATGTCGACGGGCTCGGCCAGGTGCTGTCGATCCACGACGACGCGCGCGCGCAGCGCTGGCGCTTCGCCGCGCCGGCGGCGCTGTTGCGCTACATCGCCAAGAAGGGTTCGATCTGCGTGGACGGGGTCAGCCTCACCGTCAATGCGGTCGATGCGGAAGGCTTCGAAGTCGCGCTGATCCCGCACACCGTGGCGCACACCGCGTTCGCGCAGACCGCCGTCGGCGCGGCGGTGAACCTGGAGATCGACCTGGTCGCGCGCTACGTCGAACGCCTGCTGCAGGGCCGCCAGGACTGATCCTGGCCGCATCCGTTTCGCCTTTTCGTCGCGCCACGCCGCTGCCTGCGGCGCGCGCGGCACCCTCCGTCTTTCCGCGAGTCCCCGCATGTCGCCTTCCGTTACCCCGAGCCTGAATTTCGCCTCCGTCCCCGAGCTGCTGGAAGAACTCCGCGCCGGCCGCATGGTGGTCATCGTCGACGACGAGGACCGCGAGAACGAGGGCGACCTGATCATGGCCGCCGAGCTGGTCAAGCCCTCGGACATCAACTTCATGGTCACCCACGCGCGCGGCCTGGTGTGCCTGTCGCTGACCCGCGAGCGCTGCGCGCAGCTGGGCCTGGCGCCGATGGTCCAGCGCAACACCGCGCAGTTCCATACCAACTTCACCGTCAGCATCGAGGCCGCCGAAGGCGTGACCACCGGCATCTCCGCCTACGACCGCGCCCACACCGTGCGCACCGCGGTCAAGCCCGATGCCAAGCCGCACGACCTCAGCCAGCCCGGCCACATCTTTCCGCTGATCGCCCAGCCCGGCGGTGTGCTGACCCGCGCCGGCCACACCGAGGCGGCCAGCGACCTGCCGATGCTGGCGGGGCTGGAGCCGGCCGGCGTGCTGGTGGAGGTGCTCAATCCCGACGGCAGCATGGCGCGGCGTCCGCAGTTGGAGGAGTTCGCCCGCACCCATGGCCTGAAGATGGGCTCGATCGCCGACCTGATCGCCTACCGCCTGGCGACCGAGCACACCGTCGAGCGCATCGACGAGCGGCCCATCGACACCGAGTTCGGCGGCTTCACCCTGGTCACCTACCGCGACCGCATCGCCCACGATCTGCACTTCGCCCTGGTTCGCGGCACCCCGGACGCCGGCACCCCGACCCTGGTGCGGGTGCAGGTGGAGAATCCGCTCGCCGATCTGCTGCACTGGCGCCGCGATGATTTCGGCGTGGCTGCCAGCGACGCGCTGCGCGCGATCGCCGCGGCCGACCGCGGGGTGATGGTGGTGCTGTCGGCGCCGCGCGACAGCGAGGCGCTGCTGGCGCGGCTGCGCGCGCAGCCGGAGGCGGCGCACGGCAAGGACGTCGGCCAGTGGCGGCGCAACGGCGCCGGCAGCCAGATCCTGGCCGACCTGGGCCTGGGCAAGCTGCGCGTGCTCGGCACGCCGCGCCGGCAGATCGGCCTGGCCGGGTTCGGGCTGGAGGTGGTGGAGCACATTGAGCCGGGACTCGGGAATCGGGAATCGGGATTGGGGAATCGGTAAAAGCTGATTCCGGGCGATTCTCGCCATTGGCGGTGCTCGGCCGACTACGCGGTTCCCCTGGATCGCTTTCCGGGCCCTGGCCTCCCTGCCTGTTAAACTCTCCCACCCCCTCAAGCTGCCACCGCCATGTCCCATTACGAAGGCGACCTCCGCACTCCCGAGTCGGCGCGTTTCGCGATCATCGCCAGCCGCTGGAACGCCCGCATCACCGACGTGCTGGTCGCCGGCGCGCGGCAGAGCCTGTCCGGCAACGGCATCGCCGATGAGGCGGTGGACGTGATCCGCGTGCCGGGCGCGTGGGAGTTGCCGCTGGTCGCCGCACGCCTGGCCGCGACCGGCAAGCACGCCGCGATCATCGCGCTGGGCTGCGTGATCCGTGGCGATACCCGCCACTACGAACACGTCGCCGATGGCTGCGCCGAGGGCCTGCTGCGGGTCTCGCTGGACTTCCGCATCCCGGTGCTCAACGGCGTGCTCGCCGTTGAGCAGGTCGAGGACGCCGAGGCGCGTGCCGGCGGCAGCCATGGCAACAAGGGCGAGGAAGCGGCGCTGAGCGCGCTGGAGATGGTCAACCTGCTGGAGTTGCTGCCGTGAACAAACCCGCTGGCCACAAGCACCACCCACGCCGCGATGGTGTCGATCCGGTCCTGCGCTCGCGCGCGCGTCGGCGTGCGCTGCAGGCGATCTACGCCTGGCAGATTTCTGGCGGCAACGCCCAGCACGTGATCGCGCAGTTCGCGCACGAGCAGGCGCACGAGATCGCCGACCTGGTGTACTTCGAGAACCTGGTCGAGGGTGTGCTCAAGCACCGCGCCGAACTGGACGAGGCGCTGGTCGGCTACCTGGACCGCACGGTCGAGGAAGTGGACGCGATCGAGCGCGCGGTGCTGCGCCTGGCTGCCTACGAACTGCTGCACCGCATGGACGTGCCGTACCGCGTGGTGATCAACGAAGCCATCGAGACCGCCAAGCGCTTCGGCTCCGAGCACGGCCATACCTACGTCAACGGCGTCCTGGATCGCGCCGCGCTGCAGTGGCGCGCGGTGGAGTCGGGCGGCGGCGGCGCCTGACGGCGCGGGATTGGGCATTCGGGATTGGGGATTCGCCAGAGCGACATTCCCGTCCGAGGACGCGCTTTTGCCAATCCCCAATCCCCAATCTCCATTCCCGGCCCTTCAATGCCTGAATTCGATCTGATCGAGCGCCTGCGTGCGCGCAGTCGGGCGCGTGCGGATCTGCCGCTGGGCATCGGCGACGATGCGGCGTTGCTGCTGCCGCCGGCGGGGGAATTGCTGGCGATCACCACCGATACGCTCAATGCCGGGGTGCATTTCCCGGCCGAAACCGCGGCCGCCGACATCGGCTGGAAGACGCTGGCGGTGAATCTGTCCGACCTGGCGGCGATGGGCGCGCAGCCGCGCTGGTGCACGCTGTCGCTGTCGTTGCCGCAGGTCGACATGGCCTGGGTCGATGCGTTCGCCGAGGGCTTCTTCGCCCTGGCCGACGCGCACGGCATCGGCCTGGCCGGTGGCGACACCACGCGCGGGCCGCTGGCGTTGTCGGTGACCGCGATCGGCAGCGTGCCGGCGACGGCGGCGCTGCGCCGCGATGCCGCGCAGCCGGGCGACGAGGTCTGGGTGACCGGCCAGCCGGGCGAGGCTGCCGCGGCGCTGGCGTTGTGGCAGGGCGGCCGCCTGGACGTGACCGCGCCGGCCGCCGATCCGCTGCACGAACACCTGCGCCAGCGCCTGCTGCGGCCGACACCGCGGGTGCAGGCCGGCTTGCGCCTGCGCGGCCTGGCGCGGGCCTGCGTGGATGTCTCCGATGGCCTGCTGGCCGACCTGGAACACATCTGCGTGCGCAGCGGCGTCGGTGCCGAACTGGAGCTGGCCACGCTGCCGGCGGTCGCCGCCCCGGCCGACGCGGATGCCGCGCAGGTGCACGCCTGGCAACTGGGCGGCGGCGACGACTACGAGCTGTGCTTCACTGCCGACCCCGCGCAGCGCGCAGCGATCGTGCAGGCGCTGCAGGCGGTCGGGGTCACGGCGACGCCGATCGGGCGCATCGTCGCCGGCCGCGGCATTGTGGTGCGCGATGCCGACGGCCGGCCGTGGCAACCGCCGCGGCGTGGATACGAGCATTTCGTCAAGTAGCTTGCTATCTCGCGCGGGTGGATCGTTGCCGAGCAAGCACGGGCGTGGCGCTGATACGTCGCTGTGGCTAATCGATTCAAGGGCCTTAGGCTGATCACGCTCAGTGGCCCAGTTTGTCAATGTTCAGGCTGATCGATTTGCAGAGGCGCGATCTGAAGGATGCCGGCGAAGTGCTTAGGGATACGTCCGATGCCAGCTTCGAACTAGTGGGGCGCACTCCGTTTGGGGATCCGAACCGGCAGTGCCTGGTGGTTGTCGAAGGCTGCTGGTAGCGAGTGGGATGTTTGAGTTGTGCGCCGCATGGGGTGCCAACCGCTCTTGCGCTCGCTGGCACTGCATTCGGTAGACCAATAATCAGGATTGGCTCGGTAAGGTGCTGAATAAACCGGATAACGAAGGAGGTTCCATGGCGCTGATTAGCGCCATGGAACCCAGTGGGTCTAAGGTGTGCAAATGTACTTGTGCTGCAATTCGCCGCCTTGCACGTTGAAAGCGTCGTAGATTTTTGTCTTTGCGACGAATGTCGTTGGCTGCTTTATTCCGGACGGGCAGGAAAATTCGAGCTCTACCGTTTTATCTGCAGGCGATCGCGCGAATTGAAAGTGCTTCGATTTGCAGGTGCCGACAGGGCAGCTGATAAACGTCGTGTCGATGTGAAGCCAAGTATCAAAGTCGCCAGAGTAGGTCAGCTTCGGATACACATTTTGCGAGCGTCCGGAGGTGGGCTGCTCAATGCTGACGAGGGTGAATGGCGAGCAATCAACCGAGCGGAATCTCAGTCCCTTCTCCACTCCTCGTAGCGCGGCTTTCGCGAAATTCTGGTCATTCAGTGCTGCAGCGTCCTGCGCGTTGGTGTGATAACCCAGCTTAATAATGATGGCTGGCATGGTGGCGTAGCGATTTTCGATCTTGTCCAATTCGGTCACGCTATGCGCGATCTTGAAATTCTCATAGCCTGGTACGGAGTGGATCTGTTCTCGCAAATAGCACAGGACACTGTTTCCGAGCTTTTGAGCGAACGGACTGCCAGATTGTACGATGACCTCTGTCCCCGTCTTGCCTGGCTCGCCACTGTTGGTATGGATGGAGATCAGGTGGGTGGCACTTAACAAGTTGGCATAAAGCGGCCTGGAAGCCAGGTCTTCGTCTTGCTCGCGGAGGTCGATGCGCGTTGTGTCGTCAGTTCCATTTGGGAAAATGTTCCACAACGTAGGTCCGTTGTCGGGATAAAGCTTCTGCATGTAGTATCTGGTTGCCAGTCTCCATCCAGCGACATTGCTCTGTGGGTCGATAAAGAGATCACTGAGATTTCTGGTCTGTTTGATGCCTTTTACAGCTGTGTTCTTGCTCAAGATTTGGTTTTGGAGATTGCTGGAAAAATTTGCGGTATAGTCATCCTCAAGGATTCCATTGGTTGGGCTTTGCTGTGTAACCCATTGGTTGGATCCATGGTTGAAGTAATAGCCACTTCCCGGATTGAGGGCAACCGGTGGCGGTGTCGGTAGGGTCGATGTATCGGAACGATCTGATTGCACCGGGAAGTCGAGCGGAAACAGCTCATTGATGCTTGAGCCGTCGAAGCGAAGTGAAACAGTTGAGATGTCGATGATTCCATCGACAAGATCGTGCCCATACTGGCTTACCCTGTTGTAGGTATCACTGAAGCTTTCGCGCCATTTGGTCATGCCTTTCGGTATGAAGCCTCGGCCAAGGTCCACAATCACGATTTTGGAGGGGGCATCGTATGAAACCCGCACTACGATCGTTTTGTCTTGACCCGGGTATCGTTCCTGTTTGTCTATGAAGGCCTGCATCGCTGCCTGCAGTTGCGGCTGCAAATCAGTCCAAGCCGTTGCAGTAACGGCCGTCGGTGCTTCTCTCGGTTCTGCAGGCGCAATACCCGAATAAAATGTCAATATTGCGACGGTTGTTGCAAATTGCATCCACTTCATCTGTAGCTCCATGTGTTGATTCCATCCCCTGCCAATCGATCATATCAGTCGATGCGGTCGGCTTCGAAGATGTTATTGGTTTTTGCGAGAAGGCGTCTGTCTTCGGACATGCGCATCTGCGCCAAAGTAGTGGAGGATTGGGGCCAGCGACGACGCTATGCCTAGAATCGGAACCGACGCAAAACATGGTGTGGACAGATAGCGCTGGTTCTTTTTGGCCACGTAGCGATGGATCGCGTTCGATCCGTCACTGACTAGCTCGGCGCTACAGGAGGTTGCCGCCAGGTGGGCAAGCGCCTGACACAAAGAATCGCTGGACGTATTAAATAGGTCTGGCGCACGGCTCACGTCAGGTCATGTGCAGGCGTAAACCGCGGCCGAAACGCGGGCAGTACTGCGCCGCCACTCGGATGCCTTCCATACTGTGCCGCACTGCGGCGTGAATATCGCCCGTACCTGGTGGTACGGTCCGCCTGCCCGGCCCCGTGTCGAGCGTTTGTCACCGTTCTGGCAGTACCGTTCCGGCAGCCGGCCATTCCGGTTCGGCGCCGCTTGGGAGGCAGTCCATGCGCATGTCCGTGTCACGTCGCATCGCCCTTGGCGCGATGTTGCTGGTGTTCTCCGCCGCCGCGGCTGCGGCCGGCTTCAGCAAGCAGTACCAGAGCATTTCCAGTTTCGATGGCACCAAGCTCGGCGCGCTCGTCCTGGTGCCGCAGGGACAGGGCCCGGGACCGTTCCCGCTGGTGGTAATGCCGGCCAGCTGGTCGCTGCCCAACCTGGAGTACGTGGGCCGCGCCAGCGAACTGGCCAACGACGGCTATGTGGTGGTCAGCTACACCTCGCGCGGCTTCTGGGACTCGCAGGGGCTGATCGACATCGCCGGGCAGCCGACGGTGGAGGACGTCAGCGCGGTGATCGACTGGGCGCTGGCCAACACTCCGGCCGACGCCAAGGCGATCGGTGTGTCGGGCATCTCCTACGGCGCCGGCACCAGTCTGCTCGCCGCCGCGCGCGACCCGCGGATCAAGGCGGTGGCCGCGCTCAGCGGCTGGGCCGACCTGCAGGCGTCGCTGTACGCCAACAGCACGGTCAGCCAGCAGGGCGTGGGCATGCTGGTCGCCGCCGGGGTCGCCACTGGCCGGCCCGGTCCGGAACTGGCGCAGATCACCGCGCACGTGGCGGTGGGCGACTACGACGGTGCGGTGCAGGGCTTCCTGCCCAAGGCCGCCGAACGCGGGGTGATCAACGAGGTGCAGGCGCTCAACCGCAACGGCCCGGCGGTACTGCTGGCCAATGCGTTCAACGACGGCCTGTTCCCGCCGAACCAGTACATCAACCTCTACAACCAGCTCAGCGTGCCCAAGCACCTGATGTTCAGCCAGGGCGACCACGCCACCGCCGAACTGCCGGGCGCGTTGGGCCTGCCGAACCAGGTGTATACCGAGGCCACGCGCTGGTTCGACCGCTACCTGAAGGGCCGCGACAACGGCGTGGACCGCGAAGCGCCGGTGCAGCTGTCGACCCTCGGCGGCACCTGGCTCAGCTATGCCGACTGGAACAGCGTGCAGGCCGGCGCCACGCGCTACGGCCTGACCGGCCCCAGCGGCCTGCTGCTGCCGACCGGCTCGCTGAGCACCGGCAACAGCAGCGGCTGGAACTACCGCATCGCCACCGGCGTGCCGACCCTGGCCGACTCCGGCGTGGTGATGTTGAGCGGCCTGCTGCAGGGCCTCGGCCAGCCGGTGACGACCTCGATCCCGCTGGTCAGCCGTGCTGGTGCCGCAGTGTGGAGCGGCCCGGTGCTGTCCAGCGACAAGCGCCTGGCCGGCGCGCCGTCGCTGCGGCTGACGGTGACCCCGAGTCAGTCCAACGTGTCGCTGTTCGCCTATCTGTACAGCATGGACAGTTCGGGTTCGGCGCAATTGCTCAGCCACGTGCCGTACACCCTGCGCAATGCGACGCCAGGGTCACCGGTGACGCTCGACCTGGCGCTGCAGGCGACCGCGGTCGAGATCCCGGCTGGTCGCCGCCTGGTGCTGGTGGTGGACACCACCGATCCGCGCTACACCTCGGCCAGCCGCTTCGGCGGCACGGTGAGCTTCAGCTCGCCGACGGCCACGCCGTCGTTCCTGAGCGTGCCGTTGCACTGAGGCAGTTAGCGTTTCCCTTCTCCCCTCGGGACCATGGCCCCCTTTTCGGGGGAAGGTGCCCCGCAGGGGCGGATGAGGGTGCGGGCGGAGCTTCGCATGATCAGGTCGACGTGGCGCTTCGCGCACCGTACCCTCACCCCAGCCCCTCTCCCGGCGGGAGAGGGGCTTTGGCTCTCCCTTCTCCCCTCGGGAGAAGGTGCCCCGCAGGGGCGGATGAGGGTGCGGGCGAAGCTTCGCATGATCAGGTCGACGTGGCGCTTCGCGCACCGGACCCTCACCCCAACCCCTCTCCCGGTGGGAGAGGGGCTTTGGCTCTCCCTTCTCCCCTCGGGAGAAGGTGCCCCGCAGGGGCGGATGAGGGTACGGGCGAAGCCTCGCATGATCAGGTCGACGCGGCGCTTCGCGCGCCGGACCCTCACCCCAACCCCTCTCCCGGCGGGAGAGGGGCTTCGGCTCTTCCCTTCTCCCCCCCTGGGAGAAGGTGCCCCGCAGGGGCGGATGAGGGTGCGGGCGAAGCCTCGCATGATCAGGTCGACGCGACGCTTCGCGCACCGGACCCTCACCCCAACCCCTCTCCCGGAGGGAGAGGGGCTTTGGCTCTCCCTTCTCCCCTCGGGAGAAGGTGCCCCGCAGGGGCGGATGAGGGTACGGGCGTAGCCTCGCATGATCAGGTCGAGGCGACGCTTCGCGCGCCGTACCCTCACCCCAACCCCTCTCCCGGTGGGAGAGGGGCTTCGGCTCTTCCCTTCTCCCTTCGGGAGAAGGTGCCCCGCAGGGGCGGATGAGGGTACGGAACCACGCATCGCCACACAGCGCACCGGCCCATTCTGCATACGAATTTACGTAGGTTTTATTCGAACCGGCGCGCGCTTTGCAACGAAGATATCCGGCGATTCCTATACTTTCCGCGCTGACGACGGGGATGCTTGCGTGGAATCGATGGCTGGAAGTTTGAGCGTGTCGCTGACCGCAATGATCGCTTGCATGCGCAATATGTCGCCTCCGGTCGCGCATTCGCCTAGTGCCCGCGTCAGCGTGGCCGTCATGTCACGTGCGTTGCGACGCCACGATGTCTGCCGCAGCGCGCTGCAGCGTCCGCCGCCACGCCGCCGCGCGCGCTCACTGCACGCGCGTTGACTGTCTGACACCGCCGCCACCGCGGCGCTGCATTCCAACTCTCTCCCCGCGATGCGCCATCCGGCGCATCGCCAGCGATGGCGCGTGCGCGTGACGCGGCGCGCTGTCGTTGCCTCCCTCCACCCAAACAAGGACGGCTCGTCGCAGAGCCGAAGTCGCGATGTCCATGAAGCTGCACCCCCTGTTCCTGTCACTGACCCTGCTGTGCGCCGGCGATGCCGCCGCCGCGGGTCTGGCTGCGCCCGTGTCGGACGCGATGCCGGCGTCGGACGCCGCCACGGCGCCGCTGGCGCGCAGCGCCGATTGTGCCAATGGCTTCTTCTCGCGCCTGGCCTCGGCCTATCGCGAGGATGCGCAACCGGCCGATCCCGATGCGCCGACGCCGGCACGCCGCGGCCTGGCTTCGCCGTTCTCCTCGCCGCCGTTTCCGTCGGCCGAATGGCAGCTCGGTGCCGTGGACTACCCGGTCGGCGTGCCCAACGAGAATGCGCAGTACCCGGTCGAGAAGGCGCTGGCATGCACGCGTGTGGGGCAGTGGATGCAGCGCAACCGCATCGAGCTGTACGGCTGGATCAATCCCTCGCTCAACGCCAGCACGTCCTCGCGCACCAACTATCCGCTGTCCTACTCCACGCGGCCCAATCGCGGCGAGTTCAACCAGGCGCTGATCCGCCTGCAGCGCGTGCCGGACACCGTGCAGACCGATCATGTCGACTGGGGCTTCCATCTCGACGACCTGTACGGCTACGACTACCACTACACCACGATGAAGGGGGTCACCAGCGATCAGTTGCTGCACCACCCGCAGGCCAACAGTGCGCTCAACGGCAAGATCTACGGCAACGATCCGATGATCGCGCACGTGGACCTGTACCTGCCGTCGGTGGCGCAGGGCATGCTGGTCACGGTCGGCCGCTACCTGTCGCTGCCGGACATCGAGGCGCAGTTCTCGCCGAACAACTACCTGCTGACCCATTCGATCCTGTACACGGTCGACGCCTATACCAACATGGGCATCCTCACCACCACCAAGCTCAACGACCAGTGGACGCTGCAGCTCGGCGTGCACGGCGGCGACGATTCGGCGATCTGGGACGCGACCAGCCGCCTCAGCGCGCAGGCCTGCCTGCGCTGGGTCTCCAAGAGCAACGACGACATGCTGTATCCGTGCGTGGAGTCGTACAACAACGCCGCACAGACCTACAACAACCTGCAGGAGTTCGTGCTGACCTGGGGCCATCGCTTCTCGCCGAAGGTGCACATGCTCACCGAGGCCTACCACCTCTACGTGCGCGACCAGGCGCTGGCGACCGATCCGTCGCAATCGCACGCGCCGACCGGACGCCCGGGCTATGCGCTGGGCGAGGCGCCCGACTTCCCGCTGGGCCGCAGCAGCGCCGACGCCATCGTCAACTACGTCAACATCCAGCTCGGCGCCTCGGACATGCTGGCGATCCGCAACGAGTTCGTGAACGATCACGACGGTCAGCGCACCGGCTTCGCCACGCGCTACTCCAGCCACACCATCGGCCTCACCCACTGGGTGTCGCAGGACCTGGAGATCCGCCCCGAGCTGCGCTACGAGCACGCCTATGATTTTCCCGCCTACGACGGCGGCCGCCGCAATCATCAGGCGACTGCGTTGATCGACGCGATCCTGCACTACTGAGGACGGCGCGCGCGGCGCCGGCCGTGTCGCGCGTCATCGTGCGCTGCCGGCGCCGACCATGGCGATACGCCGGCACGCACGGTTTTACGCAGAATTTATGCGCGCCGCGCGGCTTCGCCACGGAGAGTTTATGGCGCCGGCTTCGATAATGCCGGCCTGGGCCAGAAGGCCTGTCCGACCCGGCGTCCCTCGCCATGTTGCGCTTCCCTTCTGCCTCCGTGCGCGTGTCGCGTACGGCGGTGTTCCCACGTGATTGCGGCCTGCCCTGCGGCGGGCCGTCCCTTTGTTTCGGAGTTGAGACCATGAGCGGTTGGCTTTCGTTCGTTTGCGGCGTGGCGGTGATCGTCGCGGCCGGTTACCTGCTGTACGTGATCCTGCGCCCCGAAGATTTCTGAGCCGAGTGCCACTTCCATGATCGATACATTGCTTGTCTATGCGCTCGCGCTGCTGCTGGGATGGCCGCTGGGCCTGTACCTGGCCAAGGTGATGCGCGGGGCGCCGATGCGCGGCGACGCGCTGTTTGGCTGGATCGAACGCCCGTTGTACCGCCTGCTCGGCACCGATCCGGCGCGCGGCATGCACTGGCGCGCCTATGCCGGCGCGTTCCTGGCCAGCAACCTGGTGCTCGGCGTGCTGGTGTTCGCGCTATTCGTGACCCAGGCCTGGCTGCCGTTCAATCCCGATGCGGTGCCCAACATGCGCTGGGACGTGGCCCTGCACACCATGGTCTCGTTCCTGACCAACACCAATCAGCAGCACTACTCGGGCCAGGCGCAGCTGTCGTACCTGTCGCAGGCGGTGGGCGTGGTCGGCCTGCAGTTCATCACCCCGATGATGGGCCTGGCGCTGGTCGCGGCGACGCTGCGCGGCCTGTTCGGTGGGCGCGGCCACGATGCGGCGCGCGCGGCGGCCGGCGGCGAGTTGCCGCAGGACGTGGACGTCGGCAACTACTGGGCCGACGTGATCCGTCCGACCCTGCGCTTCCTGCTGCCGCTGTGCCTGCTGTGGACGCTGCTGCTGACCCAGCAGGGCGTGCCCTCGACGTTGGCCGCCGGCCCGGTGGCCACGCCGCTGGACGCCAGCGCCGGGCAGCAGACGCAGAAGATCCCGCTCGGCCCGGTCGCGGCGATGGTGGCGATCAAGCAGCTCGGCACCAACGGCGGCGGCTGGTATGGGCCCAACAGCGCGATGGCGCTGGAGAATCCCACGCCGTTCTCCAACCTGCTGGAGGTGCTGGGCATCGTGCTGATCCCGGTGGCGGTGGCATTCATGGTGGGTCCGTTCACCGGGCGCCGCAAGTTCACCGCGCTGGTGTTCGGCAGCATGCTGGTGATGTCGCTGGCGTCCACCGCGGTGTCGCTGTGGGCCGAAGGCCACGCGCCCGGCAGTGCCGCGCTGATGGAAGGCAAGGAAGTACGCTTCGGCGTGGACGCCTCGGCCGCCTGGTCTTCGCTGACCACGCAGACTTCCAACGGCTCGGTCAACGCCATGCACGATTCGCTGGCGCCGCTGACCGGCGGCGTGGCCATGGTCAACATGCTGATCAACGCGATCTGGGGCGGCATCGGCTGCGGCCTGCAGCAGTTCCTGGTGTATCTGCTGCTGAGCGTGTTCCTGGCCGGCTTGATGACCGGGCGCACCCCGGAATTGTTCGGGCGCAAGATCGAGGCGCCGGAAGTGCGCCTGCTGGCGCTGCTGATCCTGCTGCAGCCGCTGGTGCTGCTCGGCTTCACCGCGGTCACCCTGGCCTTGCCGGCGTCGATCTCGGCGACCTCCAATCCCGGCTTCCACGGCATCAGCCAGGTGTTCTACGAGTACACCTCGGCCTTCGCCAACAACGGCTCCGGCTTCGAGGGCCTGGGTGACGGCATTCCGTGGTGGAACCTGAGCTGCACCGCGGTGCTGCTGCTGGGCCGCTATCCGGCGCTGATCGTGCCGCTGATCGTGGCCGCGCAACTGGCGCGCAAGCGGGTGGCGCCGGAAACCGGCGGCAGCCTGCAGGTGGAAACCCCGACCTTCGCGCTGACCCTGATCGCGGTCATCGCGGTCCTGACCGTTCTGCAATTCACGCCGGCTTTGGTGTTGGGACCGATCGCCGATCACCTGACCCTGGCCGCGCACTGAGACGACGACGATGAGCACCCCGCTTCCTTCTACTTCCGTGGCTTCTTCGCCGGCGCGCCGGCCTGGGCTGTTCGATGCCGCGGCGCTGCGCGCGGCCTTGCGCGACAGCGTGCTGAAGCTGTCGCCGCGGCACCTGCTCGGCAGCCCGGTGATGGCCGTGGTCTTCGCCGGCACGCTGCTGTCGGCGCTGATCACCGTGTCCGGCCAGGGCCCGGCCGGCTTCGGCTGGGCGGTGACCGCGATCCTGCTGGTCACCGTGCTGTTCGGCAACTTCGCCGAAGCGGTGGCCGAGGCGCGCGGCCGCGGCCAGGCCGCGTCGCTGCGGCGCGCGCGCAAGGACCTGGTCGCGCGCCGGGTCGCCAGCGTGCGGCTGGACGGCGAGGCCAGCGTGCCCGCCGCCGAACTGCGCCCGGGCGACCTGGTGGTGGTCTCGGCCGGCGAACTGATCCCGGCCGACGGCGAGATCGTGCACGGCCTGGCCACGATCAACGAGGCCGCGGTCACCGGCGAGTCCGCGCCGGTGCTGCGCGAGGCGGGCACCGACCGCTCCGGCGTCATCGGCGGCACCAAGGTGCTGTCCGACGAGATCCTGGTGAAGGTGACCGCCGAGCCGGGCCACAGCTTCCTGGACCGCATGATCGCGCTGGTGGAAGGCGCCAATCGGCAGAAGACGCCGAACGAGATCGCGCTGACCATGCTGCTGGCGGCGATGACCCTGACCTTCCTGATCGTGGTCGCCTCGCTGCCGGCGATCGCCGGCTTCGTCGGCGTGCACGTGGATCCGCTGCTGCTGATCGCGCTGCTGGTGTGCCTGATCCCGACCACCATCGGCGGGCTGTTGCCGGCGATCGGCATCGCCGGCATGAATCGCGCGCTGTCGGCCAACGTGCTGGCCAAGTCGGGCAAGGCGGTGGAAGTGGCCGGCGACGTCGACGTGCTGCTGCTGGACAAGACCGGCACCATCACCCACGGCGATCGCCAGGCCACCGTGTTCCATGCGCTCAGCGGCGTGGACGTGGCGCAACTGCGCGAGGCGGCGATGCTGTCGTCGCTGGCCGACCCGACCCCGGAAGGCAAGTCGATCGTGCGCCTGGCGCGCGAGCAGGGCCTGCCGCCGGCCGACCCGGAAGGCGCCGAGTTCGTCGCCTTCACCGCGCAGACGCGCATGTCCGGCGTCGACCTGCCGGCATTCGGCACGGCGTCGCCGCGCTCGATCCGCAAGGGCGCCGCCGATGCGCTGATCCGCCACGTCACCGCGCTGGGCGGGCAGGTGCCGGCGGAGCTGAAGAGCCGGGTCGAGCAGGTCGCGCGCAGCGGCGCCACGCCGCTGGTGGTGGCCGAGGGCCGGCACGTACTGGGCGTGGTCGAGCTGTCGGACGTGGTCAAGCACGGCGTGCGCGAGAAGTTCGCGCGGCTGCGCGCGATGGGCGTCAAGACGGTGATGATCACCGGCGACAACCCGCTCACCGCCGCAGCCATCGCCGCCGAGGCCGGCGTCGACGACTACATCGCCGAAGCCACGCCCGAGGACAAGCTGGCGCGCATCCGCCAGGAGCAGGCCGGCGGACGCCTGGTGGCGATGGTCGGCGACGGCACCAACGACGCGCCGGCGCTGGCCCAGGCCGACGTCGGCCTGGCGATGAACTCCGGCACCCAGGCGGCCAAGGAGGCCGGCAACATGGTCGACCTGGATTCGGATCCGGCCAAGCTGCTGGCGGTGGTGGAAGTGGGCAAGCAGCAGCTGATCACCCGCGGCGCGCTGACCACCTTCTCGCTGGCCAACGACGTGTCCAAATACTTCGCGATCCTGCCGGCGCTGTTCGCCGCCTCGATCCCGCAGATGGCCGCGCTGAACGTGATGCGCCTGTCCAGCCCGACCAACGCAGTGCTCGCGGCGCTGATCTTCAACGCGCTGGTGATCCCGGCGCTGATTCCGCTGGCGTTGCGCGGCGTACGCTTCACCCCGTCCTCGGCGACTTCGTTGCTGCGCCGGAACATGCTGATCTACGGCGTGGGCGGCGTGCTGCTGCCGTTCGTCGGGATCAAGGCCATCGACATGCTGCTGGTGGCGCTGGGCTGAGCCCGGTGCCGATTTTGACGCTCCTTCCGGAATCGCTCCCATGACCGTGTCTTCCGTTTCCCCCCGTGAGCCGATGCGCTGGCGCGCCGTGCTGGTGCTGCCGCTGCTGGTACTCGGCTCCGCGGCGCTGTACTCGCTGCTGGCCACCGTGCTGGCCGGCGCGCTGTTCCCCGCGCAGGCCAACGGCAGCCTGCGCACCCACAATGGCCGCGTGGTCGGCTCGGCGCTGGTGGCGCAGCCGTTCGCCGCCGCGGGCTACTTCCAGCCGCGTCCGTCCGGCGCCAAGTACGACCCGATGTCGGCGGCCGGCAGCAACCAGGCGCGCAGCAACCCCGACCTGCGCAAGCGCCTGGACGACACCCGCCAGGCGGTCGCCGCGCGCGAAGGCATCGACCCGGCGCAGGTGCCGGACGATCTGGTCACCCAGTCCGGCAGCGGCATGGACCCGGACATCAGCGTCGATGCGGCGCACATCCAAGTGGCGCGCGTCGCCGCCGCGCGCGGCCTGCCGCCGCAGACCGTCGCCGCCCTGGTCGCCGCACAGACCCAGCCGCGCCAGTTCGGCGTGCTTGGCGAGCCGCGGGTGAATGTGCTGGCGCTGAATTTGGCCTTGGACGCGGCCGGGAATGGGGAAACGGGAATCGGGAATGGGCAAAAGCAGTAGAGCGCATGGCCTGACGCTGTACGCTTCGCGAATCCCCAATTTCGAATCCCCAATCCCGGCCCTTCGATGCCAGACCCCCGCACCCAACAGGCCGACGCCCTGATCGGCGAACTGCAGCGCGAGCGCGGCGGGCGCCTGACCGTGTTCCTCGGCGCGGCGCCAGGGGTCGGCAAGACCTACGCGATGCTGTCGCGCGCTCGGCAGTTGCAGCAGCAGGGCAGCAACCTGGTGGTCGGTGTGGTCGAGACCCACGGCCGCGCCGAGACCGCGGCACTGCTGGAAGGCCTCACCGTGCAACCGCGGCGGCGCCTGGAGTACCGCGGCCGCACCCTCGACGAGATGGACCTGGATGCGCTGCTGGCGCTGCGCCCACCGCTGGTGCTGGTGGACGAACTGGCCCATCGCAACGCGCCCGGCAGCCGCCACGAGCGGCGCTGGCAGGACGTGCAGGAATTGCTCGACGCCGGCATCGACGTCTACAGCACGGTCAACATCCAGCACCTGGAGAGCCTCAACGACGTCGTCCACCGCATCACCGGCGTGCGCGTGAGCGAGACCGTGCCCGATGCGATCTTCGACCGCCTGCGCGACATCGTGCTGGTCGACCTGCCGCCGCGCGAACTGATCGAGCGCCTGCAGCAGGGCAAGGTGTACCTGCCCGAGCAGGCCGGGCAGGCGCTGCAGGCGTTCTTCTCGCCGTCGAACCTGGCCGCGCTGCGCGAACTGGCGATGCAGACCGCCGCCGACCGCGTCGACAACGATCTGCGCGACGTGCAAGCCGCGCAGGGCCGCACCAGCGTCGCGCTGCGGCGCACGGTGATGGTGGCGATCGACGGGCGCGGCCAGTCCGACTACCTGGTGCGAGTGGCGCGGCGCCTGGCCGAACGCCGCGGCGCGCCGTGGACGGTGGTCACCGTGCAGACCCAGGCGCAGCCCGACGCCGACTGGCAACTGGAGATCGACCGCGCCTTCGCGCTGGCGCGTCGGCTCGGCGGCGACGCCGCGCTGCTGCACGGCGCCAACGTCGCCGATACCTTGCTCGACCATGCCGCGCGCAGTGGTGTGTCCACGCTGGTGCTGGGGCGCACCCGCGAGCGTCCGCTGGCGCGGATGATCAACCGCACACTGACCCAGCAACTGCTGCAACGCGGCGCGCACTACGAGCTGGTGATCATCAGTTCGCCGGAGGCGCGCGCGCGCGCGCGGCGGCGCTGGCGCAGTCCGGGGCATTGGCTGTCGCGCGACGACCTGGTGTTCGCCACGCTGGCCTCCGTCCTGGCGGTGGTGGTGGCCTGGGTCGCCGAACGTTGGGTCGGTATCGACGACCTGTCGATGGTGTTCATCGTCGCGGTGGTGATGGTGGCGTCGAAGACACGAATGGCCGCGGCGGTCCTGGCGGCGCTGCTGAGCTTCTTCAGCTACAACTTCTTCTTCATCGAGCCGCGCTTCACCTTCCAGATCGGCGCGCGCCAGGGCGTGGTCACGGTGCTGCTGTTCCTGGTCGCCGCGCTGGTCGCCGGGCGCCTGGCCTCGCGCCTGCGCATGCAGGTGCTGGCGCTGCGCGCGGTCAATGCGCAGACCACCGCACTGCAGCGGCTGGGTCGCGAACTGACCAGCGCTGCCGACCTCGGCCAGGTGCTGGAGGCCGGGCGCCGCGCGCTCGCCGGTACGCTCGACGCCGAGGCCTGGCTGCGCCTGCAGCCGCTGGAGCGCGCCCATGACGGCGCCGACGACTACGCGCCGACGATGGCCGCGGTGGACCGCAGCGCCGCCGACTGGGCGCAGCGCCACGGCCAGGCCACCGGTCGCTTCACCGATACGCTGGCCGGCGCGAGCTGGTGGTTCCTGCCGGTGCGCCACGAGCGCGGCACCATCGGCGTGGTCGGCCTGCGCTTCGGCGCCGGCGTGCAGCGCCCTGGCCTGGAGCAGCAGCGCCTGGCCGAGGCGATGGTCGAGGACATCGGCCAGGCCGCGCTGCGCACGCGCCTGGTCGCCGACCTGGAGAGTGCGCGGGTCAGCGGCGAGACCGAGCGGCTGCGTTCGGCGCTGCTGTCCTCGGTCTCACACGACCTGCGCTCGCCGCTGGCGGCGATGATCGGCGCGGCCAGCAGCCTGTCCAGTTACGGCCAGGCGATGGACGCGGAGGATCGCCGCAGCCTGCTCGAGACGATCCAACTGGAAGGCGAGCGCCTGGATCGCTACATCCAGAACCTGCTGGACATGACCCGGCTCGGCCACACCGGGCTGACCTTGAACCGCGACTGGATCGGCGTGGACGAACTGATCGGCTCGGCCGCGCGGCGCCTGCAGCGCTACCAGCCGCAGGTGCGCCTGGACATCGCCCTGGCCGCGGACCTGCCGACGCTGTGGGTGCACCCGGCGCTGGTCGAGCAGGCGATCTTCAACGTGCTGGAGAACGCGGCCAAGTTCTCGCCGGCGGATGCGGCGATCCGCGTCGCCGCGGGCATGGTCGAGGGCCGCCTGCGCATCGACATCAGCGACCGCGGCCCGGGCATTCCCGAGGACGAGCGCGCGCGCATCTTCGATATGTTCTACAGCGTCGAGCGCGGCGACCGCGGCCGCCACGGCACCGGCCTGGGCCTGACCATCTGCCAGGGCATGATCGGCGCGCACGGCGGCAGCGTCGAGGCGCTGCCCGGCCCCGATGGTCGTGGCACCACAATCCGCATTACCCTGCCGCTCATCGAACCCGCCGCGCCGCCGTCCCGCCCCGATGCCGACTGAGTCCCACGCCGATCCGATTCCGCCGCCGCGCGTGCTGGTCATCGACGACGAGCCGCAGATCCGCCGGTTCCTCGACATCAGCCTGCGCGCGCAGGGCTACCGCGTGCTGCAGGCGGACACCGGCGCCGCCGGCCTGGCGCAACTGGCCGCGCACGGCGCCGAACTGGTGGTGCTGGACATCGGCCTGCCCGACCAGGACGGGCACAGCGTGCTGCGCGAACTGCGGCAATGGTCGTCGGTGCCGGTGATCATGCTGACCGTGCGTGCCGGCGAGGACGAGAAGGTGCAGGCGCTGGACGCCGGTGCCAACGACTACGTGACCAAACCGTTCGGCGTGCAGGAGCTGATGGCGCGCATCCGCGTGCTGCTGCGCATGCAACCGGTGGCCGGCGAGGCCGAGCCGGTGTTCGACGACGGCCACCTGCACATCCACCTGGGCCTGCGCGAGGTGCGCCTGGACGGCGAGGCGCTGCCGCTCAGCCGCAAGGAGTACGCGCTGCTCGCGCTGCTGCTGCGGCACAGCGGCCGCGTGGTGACACAGCCGCAACTGCTGCGCGAACTGTGGGGTCCCACCCACCAGGACGACACGCATTACCTGCGCATCCTGGTCGGCAAGCTGCGGCAGAAACTCGGCGACAGCGCGGTGGCCCCGCGCTACATCGCCACCGAGCCGGGCGTGGGGTTGCGCTTCATCGGCGTGCAGTGTCCGTCCGCGTGATGTGTCGCGTCGGCCTTGCCCGGTGTTCGTTGGAGCGGCTGCAGCCGCGACCCCGCGTTTTCGGTAAGGCCCGTCGCGACTGAAGTCGCTCCACAGGGCGTATCGCGACGGACACAGCCCGACAGCGACGGAAATCAGGATTAGGTCGACGTTGCAATGGATCCGCACGCGAAAGACGCTGTTACGAATCCCGAATCCCGAATCCCGAATCCCGAATCCCGAATCCCGAATCCCGAATCCCGCTCAAGCCTCCGGCAACACCTTCCCCGGATTGAGAATCCCATCCGGATCCAGTGCCCGCTTGATCGCGCGCATCGCGTCCAGGGTGGCGGCGTCGAAGGCCTGATCCATGTAGTCGCGCTTGGCCACGCCGATGCCGTGTTCGCCCGACAGCGTGCCTTCCAGCGACAGCACCAGGGCAAACAGCCGCGGCAGGGCGGCCTGCGCGCGCGCAGTCTCGGCGGCGTCGTCCGGCGCGTACATGATGTTGACGTGCAGGTTCCCGTTGCCGGCGTGGCCGAAGGCGACGATCGGCAGGTCGAACTCGGCGGCCAGCGCTTCCACGCCGGCGACCAGCTCGGGGATGCGCGACACCGGTACCACCACGTCTTCGTTGATCTTGCCGGGCCGGATCGTGCGCAGCGCCGGCGACAGCGCGCGGCGCGCGGCCCACAGGCGGTCGCGTGCGCTGCCGTCGGCGGCCACGTCCAGGGCCAGCAGGCCGTCGCCCTCGGCCGCCGCGCCCAGCGCCTGCAGCGTGTAGGGAAGGGTGTCGTGGTCGCCGTCGGCCTCGATCAGCAGCATCGCGCCGGCCTCGGGCACGTCGCTGCCGTTGCGACGCAGCAGCGCGATCGCGCTGCGGTCCATGAACTCCAGCATGGTCGGCGTGCTCGGCTGCGCCATCAGCCGCGACACCGCCGCGGCGGCGCCGGCGGCGTCGCGGTACAGCGCGCGCAGGCCGGCCTGCGCCAGCGGCCGTGGCGACAGCTTCAGCGTCGCTTCCACGATCAGCGCCAGGGTGCCTTCGCTGCCGACCAGCAGGTGGGTCAGGTCGTAGCCGGTGGCGTCCTTGGTGTAGGCGCCGCCGCAGCGGATCAGCTCGCCCGTGCCGGTCACCGCGACCAGGCCGAGCACGTTGTCGCGGGTGGCGCCGTACTTCACCGCGCGCGGCCCGCCGGCGTTGGTGGAGAGGTTGCCGCCGACGCTGCAGATCTCCGCGCTGGACGGATCCGGCGGCCAGAACAGCCCGTGCGGCGCCAGCGCCTGCTGCAGGTCGCCGTTGAGCACGCCGGGTTCGACCACCGCGCAGCGGTCGGCCGGGCGCAGCTGCACGATGCGGTTCATGCGCGCGAACGACAGCACCACGCCGCCGCTGAACGGTACCGCGGCGCCCGCGGTGCCGGTACCGGCGCCGCGCGCCACCAGTGGCACGCGGTGCGCACGGCAGGCGCGCACGATCGCCTGCACCTGCTCGCGCGTCTGCGGCAGTGCGACCGCGTCGGCCAGCGCCCAGCGCCGCGAATCGTCCTCGCCGTAGCTGCGGCGGCTGTCGGCATCGGTGCGCCAACCGTCGGCGCCGAGCAGCGCGGCGAGGGTGTCGGTGAGTGCGGTGGGGAGGGGTGTGGTCATGGCGAAGGCGGCGAAGAGGGAGCGGAGGGCGAGGGCGGCTGCAGCAGTTTCCAGGTGAGCACCGCCAGCGCCAGCGGCAGCCACACCCAGCGCAGTTCCGACAGCAGCGTGGCCACGCCGCGCGCGCTGAAGAAGCCGTTGGCGAACGGCGAGACCCGGATCGGCCGCCACGGCGCGAACCAGCGCTGCTCGCTCCACGGCCAGGCGAGGGCCACGCCGAGGCCGCCGGAAGTCATCGCATCGAGCAGCGGATGCGAGGCGGTGCAGACGAACATCCACGTGGCCGCCTGCAACGCGCCGGCGCGCAGGGGACGGTGCAGCAGCGCGCCGAGCATGCCCAGTACCGCGGCGAACAAGAGCGAGTGGCTGGCGCCGCGATGACCGAAGGCGTCGGCGTAGGGGATATGCAGGGCGAAGCCGAGCACGTCGGCGTCGGGCAGCATCGCCGCGACGATGCCGGCGCCGAGCAGGCGCGTGGAGATGCGCCCGCGGTCGGCGGCGGCCCACAGCGCCAGCGGCACCGCGGCGTGGGTGAAGATGCTGGGCATCTCAGCAATCCTCGGCGCGGAACGCGTCGCGCAGCCAGGTCAGCCGCGGCGGATCGCCCTCGGCCTCGACCACGTCGAAGCGGCACGGCCAGGTGGCGTACTGCGGATGCGCGGCCAGGAACAGTTGCGCCGCCAGCAGCAGGCGGCGGCGCTTGCGTAGGTCGACCGAGGCCGCGCCGCCGCCGAACGCGGTGCTGCGCCGGTAGCGCACTTCGACGAACACCAGGCTCTGCGCCTGCTGCATCACCAGGTCCAGCTCGCCGCCGCGGAAGGCGACGTTGGCGGCGATCAGGCGCAGGCCGGCGCGCTCCAGTTCGGCGCGCGCCGCCGCTTCCACCGCGTTGCCGCGTCGGCGCCGCTCAGTTTCCATCGGGCAGCGGGGTCGGACGCCCGCCGCTGAAGGTGGACCAGGCCGGGGTGCGCACGATGTTGCCGAAGCCGTCCAGGTGCAGCACGCCGGTGGCGCCGCGCAGGCCGCTGTCCTTGCCGGTCGCCAGCTTCTCCAGGTATGCGGTGATCTGCCAGGCGTCGTAGCCGAAGGCGAACAGGCGCGCGGCCGGGCCGCGTGCGGTCGGCAGCATGTCGGCCACGCTGGTCGCCGCCGGCAGGCCGCCGACGCCGCGCACGTTCCACAGTTCGCTCGGGTAGACGATGCCGTCCAGTACCAGGTCGTCCTCCGGCTTGCCGGTGCCCAGCACCAGCTGCGAGGTCGCCACCCGGGTCTTGCCGGCGAAACCGGCCAGCGCCAGCTGCGGCGCCAGCGCGCGGGCGGTGTTGCCCTTGACCGCCAGCAGCACCGAGTCCGCCGCGCCGGCGTTGCGCAGCTGCGCGCCGATGTCGCCCGGGGTGTCGGCCACGCTGACGCTGCCGGCGACCTTGCCGCCACGCTCGCTGAAGCGGTCGCGGAACGCGGCCACCGCGCGGCGACCGTTGTCGTCGTTGCTGCCGATCACCAGCGTGTTGTGGCGCTCGTGCGCCAGCAGGTACTCGGCGGCGGCGATGCCGTCGTCTTCCGGCGCCAGCGAGAAACCGGCGCTGCCGCCCGGCGGCGCGTGAGTGCCGCGGTTCAGCGCCAGCACCGGCACCGGCAGCGCGTCGCGCCCGAACAGTGCGGTGACCTCGTCGCGGCCGAGCGGGCCGACCACGAAATCGGCGCCGCCGTCGACCGCCTTCTGATAGGCGGCCAGCGCCCCGGCCGGGGTGCCGGTGGTGTCGATGAAGTCGATCGCAGGACGCCGCCGGGTCTCGCCGTAGTAGCCGGCGAGCAGGCCATCGCGCACCGGCGCGGCCGCGGTGGCCAGGTTGCCGCTCAACGGCAGCAGCACCGCCAGCTTGGCCGGCGGGCGGTAGCCGTCGCGTTCGGCCGGCGGCCGCTTGCTGGTATCGAAGCCCCATTGCTCGCCGCGGTCGAACGGACGCGGCAGCGCCAGGCCGCGGCTCAGCAGCGCGCGGCCGACGAAGTTGTACAGCGGGTCGCCGGCTGGCAGCGCGGCGGCGCGCGCCTGCAGGGTGGCGTCGTTGAGCGTGGCCAGCTGGCGCACGATGGCGCGCTGGTTGTCGCTGCGCGCCTGGCCGCTGAGGCCGTTGTCGGCGCGGGCACGCTCGTCCAGTGCCGCGGTGGCGTCGCCGGTGCCTTCCAGCGCCTGCGCGCGGGCCAGGTGCCAGCGCGCGCGCAGGTTCTGCGGCACCGCCTGCGGATCGCTGCCCAGCGCCTGCAACGCCTTGGCCGGCTGGCGGTCGGCCAGGGCCAGTTCGGCTTCCACCAGCGCCACCCGCACCTTGCTCAGCGGAGGCAACTGCCGCACCTGCACCTGTGCCAGCAGGCTGCGCGCGCGCGCGGCGTCGCCGGCCTCGTACCAGGCGAAGGCGGCGTCGCCCAGCAACTGGTTGCGCTCGCTGCCGGTGGCGCCGGCGGCCTGCGCCTCGAGCTGCTGCGCCGCATCCCGCGGCTTGCCCTGGTCCAGCAGCGCCAGCGCCGCCGATTGGGCCGGCGAGGCGCTCGGCGTCACGCTGGAGGTGGCGCAGCCGGCGATGAGCAACGCCAGCAGCGACAGGGCGGAAATCCTTGCGAATCGCTTGTTCATTTCTGGTCCATTCGGCTGGGCACGCCGGGCGCGCCGGGGAAAACCGCTACGATTCTACCCTTGACCATGGAAAGCCGTAGATGAGCGCCCAGCCCGGAACCCTGCATGTCGTCGCCACGCCGATCGGCAACCTCGCCGACCTGACGCCGCGCGCCCAGGAGACGCTGCGCTCGGTGGCGGCGATCTGTGCCGAGGACACCCGCCGCAGCGGCCAGCTGCTGGCCCACTTCGGCATCGAGCGGCCGCTGCTGGCGCTGCACGAACACAACGAGGAGGCGTTGTCCCAGCGCATCGTCGCGCGCCTGCTGGAGGGCCAGTCGCTGGCCCTGGTCAGCGACGCCGGCACCCCGCTGGTCAGCGACCCCGGCTACCGCCTGGTGCGCGCGGCGCGCGCGGCCGGGGTGCGGGTCAGTCCGGTGCCCGGCGCCTGTGCGGTGATCGCCGCGCTCAGCGTGGCCGGCCTGCCCAGCGACCGCTTCGCCTTCGAGGGCTTCCTGCCGGCCAAGGCCTCGGCGCGCCGCGAGCGCCTGCTGCGTCTGGCCGGCGAGCCGCGCACCCTGGTGTTCTACGAAGCCTCGCACCGCATCGCCGAGTCCCTGGCCGACTGTCGCGCCGCTTTCGGGGATGCCCGCCCGGCGGTGCTGGCGCGCGAATTGACCAAGCTGTTCGAGACCGTGCTCGACGGGACCCTGGCCGACCTGCACGCCCGGGTCGAGGCCGACGACAACCAGCGCAAGGGCGAGTTCGTGCTGATGGTGCAGGGCGCCGGCGACGACGCCGACGCGCAGCTGGCCGAGGGCCGCCGCGTCTACGCCAAGCTCAGCGAGCACCTGCCGCCGTCCACCGCCGCCAAGCTCGCCGCCGAACTGACCGGTGCTTCGCGCAAGGCCCTGTACGGCGGCTGACGTGGCAGTAGGCCGGGCGTTCGGCACCACCCGTGCCAGGCTGTAGGGGCGTTCCATTTCTGCTTCTTTGATGAAAGGGCACACAATGAGCACAGCAGTTGCGAAGGAGCAGGGCGCGTGTCTCTGCGGCGCCGTTCGGCTGCAGGCGACGTTTTCCGCCCGCGAAATGGGGGCGTGTCACTGTTCGATGTGCCGTCGCTGGTCCGGCGGCGTATTCCTCGCGGTGGAATGCCGCGACGTCGAGGTCGAGAACGCAGAGAACGTGGGCGTGTATGCCTCGTCCGAATGGGGGGAGCGGTGCTTCTGCAAGGTCTGCGGCAGTACGCTGATGTGGCGGTCCAAGGACGGGACGCACCACGCGCTGTCCGTTCACCTCTTCGAGGATCCTTCCGGCTTCGCGTTGACGTCGCAGATCTTCATCGACGAAAAGCCGGCCAGCTACTCGTTCGCCGAACCCACCAGGAACATGACCGGCCCCGAATTCGTCGCCATGGTGACTGGCGCAGCGCAATAGTGGCCCGTCTGGACAGGCCGGGCGGCTGTCCCCGGCCAGCGGTGGGCAGGGGGCGTAGAAAAAAGCGGCGGAGCCGGCCGATAAGCCGGGTTCTGTCGTGGACAGTCATTCTTCTAGGCGCACCGTCACCGGTACGCTCGAGCAACCTACCCGGACCCGACGCGGGCCGCGCCATGAGGTCCCTATTTGGTCTTGCTCCAGGTGGGGTTTGCCGTGCCGGTCCGTTACCGGACTCGCGGTGCGCTCTTACCGCACCATTTCACCCTTACCGGCCTGCTTGCGCAGACGTAGGCGGTATCTTTCTGTTGCACTTTCCGTCGGCTTGCGCCGCCCAGGCGTTACCTGGCACCTTGCCCTATGGAGCCCGGACTTTCCTCGGCATCCCGCCGCACCGAAGTGCGAGGGGATGACGCGACTGTCTGGCCGACTCCGCCGCGCGCATTGTCGCATGTTAAGCCGGAGCCCGGGATTCGGGATTCGGGATTCGGGATTTTTACGCGAGTGCAGGGCGGTTGCGATTGCATTGTGGGAGGGACTGAAGTCCCTCCCACGAAAATCGCCGCTTTTTGTATCAGGTCGCTGACAGCGATTTCGCGCCTCATCCCATGCTTCCCGAATCCCGAATCCCGAATCCCGAATCCCGGGTCACGAGTCACGAGTCACGAGTCCCGGTTCTCCAGCCGCGTCTCCCCCAGGAACACCCCATCCGGGCCGAACCGGCGCTCGTGGATCCAGCCGTGGCCGGCGGCGTCCACCGCGACGATGGTGCTGGCGCGGGTGCCGTAGTCATGGCCACGGATGAAGGCCGGCGACAGCCGCCGCTCCAGTTCCGGGCCGACCCCGGTGTCGGGCAGGTTGTCCGGGTCGGCCAGGGTCTCGTCGGCCAGCGCCCGCCACAGCGGCGCCAGGTCGTCTTCGCCGGCGGCGATCCAGGCGGTCACGGCAGTGCGCAGACGCAGGGTCTTCGGCCAGGGCGCGTCCAGCGCGCCGTTGGACATGCCGTGCACGCCTGGCGCCAGGGCGCTGCGGCCGGGCGGGTGGTTGCCGACGTAGGCGGCGCCGGCGGCATCGGCCAGCAGCAGGTTGAACGGCGGATAGGCGTCGGCGCGCGCCGCCAGTGCTTCGGCGAAAGCCGCAGCCGGCTGCGCGCCAGTCAGGTAGTCGGCGATCAGGGCGCCGCGCGAAGCGCCGGACATCGACGCCAGCGGGTCGCGCACATTGGTGACCACGGCGCAGCGGCCGGCCTCGTCCAGCCCCACCCAGGTACCCCCGGAACGCAGGTCGCGCCCGGCCAGCAGGCGTTGCGCCGGGGCCGGCCAGCGCTGCAGTGGCGCGGTCGGGCGGGCGTGGAATTCGTCGCGGTTGCCGACCAGCAGCAAGCGCCATCGCGGGTGCGCAGCGTGCGCGAGAACGACCAGACACATGCGCCGCAGTGTGCGCGCTTGCGCAATCGGGTGCGAGTCCATGTGCCATGTCGACGGCCGGTGACGATGGCCTTAACGCCCCGTACACAGGCCTGAATTTCCGTTCAATCTCAAAATTTGAGACGAAACAGTAACTTGTGGATAAGCCTTGAACAAGTCTCTAAAGATTGCTGCAAACCATTGATCCCGCTAGCGATTTGCCGCTCGCAAAGTTGTTGACAACCTGTTGCGCGCTGCTAAGGTGGGCACTTGAGGGGAAACCGGGTTTTTTGTGGTTTTTCGTGGTTCAATGACCGCCCAGGCGGATTCGGAAAGGTGCAGGCGTCGTGTTTCAGGGCGAGACCGCAATCACTGTGGACGACAAGGGGCGTATGGCGGTTCCCACCGCGTACCGCGACCTCGTCGCGCGCGTGAGCGGCAATCGGCTGGTGCTGACCTACAACCCGTTCGAGGCCGGCTGCCTGTGGCTGTATGCGGAGAAGGAGTGGGAGCGGGTCCGTGACGACGTCATGGCCAAGCCCAATACCCAGCGCGTGGTGCGGGTCCTGCAGCAGAAGCTGGTGGGTTCGTCGGCCGCGCTGGAGCTGGACGCCAACGCCCGCATCACCATTCCGCCGAGCCATCGCGCTGCGGTGGGCATTGAAAAGCGCGCCGTGCTGTTGGGCATGGGCGACAAGTTCGAACTGTGGAGCGAGCAGGCTCATCGCGCACTGATCCAGCAGACGTTGTCTGACGAGGATCTGGGCGATGGATTGCTCGATCTGAAGTTGTGAGTCGGGGTGTCCGGATGCGCGGACAGGCGCAGGCCGGTCACCTCCCGGTGTCGCAACCATCGGCGGCGCATGTGCCGGTGTTGTTCGCGCAGGTCCTGGACGGGCTGCAGGTGATCGAAAACGGAATCTATCTGGATGGCACGTTCGGGCGTGGCGGACACGCGCGCGGGGTGCTGCACAAACTCGGCCCAGGAGGCCGGCTGCTGGTGATGGACAAGGATCCCGAGGCGATCGCCGAAGCCGAACATGCGTTCGGCGGCGACGCGCGCGTGTCCATCTATCGCGGCAGCTTTGCCGAGCTGGGCCAGTGGGACGCCGCCACCGCCCTGGACGGGGTGCTGTTCGACCTGGGCGTGTCCTCGCCGCAGCTGGACGTGGCCGAACGCGGCTTCTCCTTCGGCAAGGACGGCCCGCTGGACATGCGCATGGACCCGGAGGCCGGCGAGAGCGCGGCGCAGTGGCTGGCGCGCGCCGACGAGCGCGAGATCGCCGACGTGCTGTGGACCTACGGCGAAGAGCGGCAGAGCCGGCGCATCGCCCGCGCCATCGTCGCCCGTCGCGAGAAGCAACCGCTGACCCGCACCGCCGAGCTGGCCGAGCTGATCGCCAGCGTGATGCCGCGCGGCGACAGCAAGACCCACCCGGCCACGCGCAGCTTCCAGGCCATCCGCATCCATATCAACCGCGAACTGGCCGATCTGGAGACCGGCCTGGACGCGGCGCTGGCCCGGCTCAAGCCCGGCGGCCGCCTGGCGGTGATCAGCTTCCACTCGCTGGAAGACCGCATCGTCAAGCAGTTCATGCAGCGCCACGCCAAGGCCCCGCCGAGCAACCGCCGCCTGCCCGAGGCCACCACGTTCGTGCCGACCCTGCGCCTGCACGGCGGCGCCATCAAGGCCGACGCCGACGAACTGGCAGTGAACCCGCGCGCGCGCAGCGCGGTGCTGCGGGTGGCTGAGAAGCTGGGATTGGGGATTCGGGATTCGGGATTCGACGAGCACTCCTCCCCAATCTCCAATCCCCACTCCCCAATCCCGGCGTCTCCGCACGGAGACGCCCCATGAGCCGGTTGCTGCTGATCGTCCTGCTCGCCTGCACCATCGCCTCAGCGATCGGCGTGGTGTACATGCGCCATCGCCATCGCCAGTTGTTCGTGGAGCTGTCGCGGCTGGAGCACAACCGCGACGAGCTGAACATCGAGTTCGGGCGGCTGCAGCTTGAGCAGGCGACCTGGGCCGAGAGCAATCGCGTCGATCAGGTCGCGCGCGAGCGGTTGGGGATGAAGTTCCCCGAGACCGGCGACATCGTGGTGGTGCGCCCGTGAGCAAGAGCGGACGCAACCGCACCCGCAGCAACTTCAACCTGCGCGGCCGCCTGGTGCTGGTCGGCGCGGCGCTGGGCCTGTGCTCGGTGACCCTGATCGGCCGCGCGGCCTACGTGCAGTTGATCAACAGCGACTTCTACCAGCGCCAGGGCGAGGCGCGCTATCTGCGCGAACTGCCGATCGCCACCTCGCGCGGCATGATCACCGACCGCAATGGCGAGCCGCTGGCGGTGTCCACGCCGGTGGAGTCGATCTGGGTCAACCCGCAGGAACTGCTGCGCAGCCCGGACCGCATCCCGCAGCTGGCGCAGGCGCTGGATCTGCCGGTCGACGAGCTGACCGCCAAGCTGTCGCAGAAGGCGGACAAGGAGTTCATGTACCTCAAGCGCCGGATCAATCCGGACAAGGCGCATGCGGTGGTCGCGCTGGGCATCCCCGGCGTGTTCTCGCAGCGCGAATTCCGCCGCTTCTACCCGCAGGGCGAAGCGATGGCGCACGTGCTGGGCTTCACCAACATCGACGACCGCGGCCAGGAAGGTCTGGAGCTGGCGTTCGATTCCTGGCTGCGCGGCAAGCCGGGCGCCAAGCGGGTGATCCGCGACCGCAAGGGCGCGATCGTCGAGAGCATCGACCTGGTCAAGCCGGCGCAGCCGGGCAAGGACCTGACCCTGAGCATCGATCGCCGCATCCAGTTCCTGGCCTACAAGGAACTGCGCAACGCGCTGGTCGAGAACAAGGCCGCCGGCGGCTCGATCGTGATCATGGACGTGGCCACCGGCGAGATCCTGGCCATGGTCAACCTGCCGACCTACAACCCCAATGCGGTCAACGGGGTCAACCCGGACGTGCGCCGCAACCGCGCGGTCACCGACCTGGTCGAGCCGGGCTCGACGATGAAGCCGCTGACCATCTCCACCGCGCTCAAGGCCGGGGTGGTGACCAAGGACACGCTGATCGACACCAACCCCGGCTACATGGCCGTGGGCCGCTTCACCATCAAGGACGTGCCGCGCAACAACGGCGTGCTGACCGTGACCGGGGTGATCACCCGCAGCTCCAACATCGGCGCGGCCAAGATCGCGGCCAAACTGCCGGACCAGACCTTCTACGACCAGGTCCACAGCTACGGCTACGGCAGCTCCCCGCACAGCGGCTTCCCCGGCGAATCGGCCGGCGTGTTCCCGTCGCCGGCGCGCTGGAGCGGTTCGTCCAAGACCACCATGTCCTACGGCTACGGCCTGTCGGTGACGCCGCTGCAGATCGCCCGCGCCTATTGCGCGCTGGGCAACGGCGGGCGCCTGGTGACCCCGACCTTCGTCAAGGGCCAGCACGAGGACAGCAAGCAGGTGCTGGATCCGGCGATCGCCAAGGAAGTGGTGGCGATGATGGAGACCGTGGTCACCCAGGGCGGCGCCAAGGGCGCGGCGATCCTGGGCTACCACGTCGCCGGCAAGACCGGCACCGCGCGCAAGGCCGGCCCCGGCGGCTACGAGCGCGGCCACTACAACGCGCTGTTCGCGGGCCTGGTGCCGGCGAGCAACCCGCGTTTCGCCACGGTCATCGTGATCAACGACCCGCAGGGCGCCAAGTACTACGGCGGCCTGGTCTCGGCGCCGGTGTTCCACAACGTGATGGAAGGCGCGCTGCGGCTGATGGACGTGCCGCCGGACGACATCCAGTCGTGGCTGGCCGCGCAGGCCGCCGGCAAGAGCGGCCACGCGCCGCCGCCGGCGCAGGTTGAACCGGATCCGGCGACCGTGCCCGACGCCGCCGCCGAGGTCGATGCCGCGCTGCCCAGCGCGCGCGCGGTGGCGCCGCCGGCGCCGGCCGCGTTGCCGGCGCCGCTGCAGGAGACCCGCCAGTGACCCGCGCGATGTCGCTGTCGCAACTGTTGCCGGGTGTGGCTTTGCCGCACGACGTGCAGGTGTCCGGTCTGGTGATGGACAGCCGCGCGGTGCGCCCGGGCGATGCCTTCGTGGCGATCGCCGGGTTCGGCGCGCACGGCCTGGGTTTCGTCGAACAGGCGCGCGCCAACGGCGCCGTCGCGGTGCTGTACGACCCGCCGGCCCCGGCCGAGCTGCCGGCGCCGGCCGACGCGATCGCGGTGCCGGGCCTGCGCGCGCGCATGGGCGCGATGGCCGATCAGTTCCATGGCCATCCGTCGCAGACCATGACCATGGTCGGCGTCACCGGCACCAACGGCAAGACCTCCACCGTGCAACTGCTGGCGCAGGCCTGGCATCTGCTGGGCACCCGCAGCGGCAGCATCGGCACGCTCGGCGCCGGCCTGTACGGACAGGTGCAGCCGACCGGTTTCACCACGCCGCTGGTGCTGCCGCTGCACGCGCTGCTGGCGCAGCTGCGCGACGCCGGCGCGCAGGCGGTGGCGATGGAAGTCAGCTCGCACGCGCTCGACCAGGGCCGCGTGGACGCGGTGCATTTCGACGTGGCGGTGTTCACCAATCTCACCCGCGACCATCTCGACTACCACGGCGACATGGCGGGCTACGGCGCGGCCAAGGCGCGCCTGTTCGCCACGCCGGGGCTGAAGTCGGCGGTGATCAACCTGGACGATGCGTTCGGCCGCGCGTTGCTGGAAAAACTGGATCCGGCGCTGCGCCGCATCGCGGTCAGCTCGCGCGGCCAGGACGGTGCCGAGGTGCGCGCAGAGGCGCTGCGCCTGGACGCGCGCGGCATCGGCTTCACCCTGGCGATCGGCGAAGAGCGGCATCCGCTGCAGTCGCCGTTGCTGGGCCGTTTCAACGTCGACAACCTGCTGGCCGTGGCCGGCGCGCTGCACGCGCTGGACGTGGCGCCGGTGCGCATCGCCGCCACCCTGGCGCAACTGCAGCCGATCCGCGGGCGCATGAACCGGCTGGGCGGCGATGGCGCGCAGCCGCTGGTGGTGGTCGACTACGCGCACACCCCCGACGCGCTGGAACAGGCGTTGCAGAGCCTGCGCGCGCACGTGCAGGGCCGCATCACCTGCGTGTTCGGTTGCGGCGGCGAGCGCGATACCGGCAAGCGCCCGCAGATGGCGGCGATCGCGCAGCGCCTGGCCGAGCGCGTGGTGGTCACCGACGACAACCCGCGTGGCGAGGACGGCGACCGCATCGTCGCCGACATCCTGGCCGGCTTCGACGGCATGCAGGCGGTGCAGGTGCAGCGCGACCGTGCGCAGGCGATCGCCATGGCGGTCGCCGACGCCGGCGCCGAGGACATCGTGCTGATCGCCGGCAAGGGCCACGAGCCCTACCAGGAGATCGCCGGCGTGCGGCATCCGTTCGACGACACCGAGGTCGCCGCGCAGGCCCTGCGCGCGCATGCGGCGGAGGTGGCCCGATGAAGCGCCTGCCGTTGTCGATGATCGCGCACTGGGCCGGCGCCGAACTGCATGGCGACGACGTGGCGATCGATGCGATCAGCCACGACACCCGCAGCCTGGCTGCCGGCAGCCTGTACGTGGCGCTGCGCGGCGAGCGTTTCGACGGCCACGCCTTCGCCGCCGACGCCGCCGCGCGCGGCGCCAGCGCGCTGCTGGTGGAGCGCGTGCAGCCGGAGATCGAACTGCCGCAGATCGTCGCCGCCGATACCCAACTGGCGCTGGCGCGGATCGCCGCCGGCATGCAGCGCGGCCGCGCCACCCGCGTGGCCGCGATCACCGGCAGCAACGGCAAGACCAGCGTCAAGGCGCTGCTGCTGGCGATCCTGCAGCATGCCTGCCGCATCGACGGCGGCAGCGTCTATGCCAACCCCGGCAACCGCAACAACGAGATCGGCCTGCCGCTGGCGGTGATCGAGGCGCCGGACGACGCCGACTACGCGATCTACGAGATGGGCGCCGGCAAGCCGGGCGACATCGCCTACCTCGCCGACATCGCGCCGCCGCAGGTGTCGCTGGTCAACAACATCGCCGCCGCGCACCTGGAGCGCATGGGCAGCCTGCTCGGCGTGGCGCAGACCAAGGGCGCGATCTACACCGCGCTGCCGGCCGACGGCACCGCGGTGATCAATGCCGACGACGCGTTCGGCCTGTGGTTCGAGCAGCGCCTGCCGATGGGCGAGGCGCGGCCGCAGGTGCTGCGCTTCGGCCTGCAGCCGGGCGCCGAGGTCGGTGCCGCGCAGATCCGCATGGCCGCCGACCGCACCCAGTTCGTGCTGACCACGCCGCGCGGCGACGTCGAGGCGACGCTGCCGCTGCCGGGCCGGCATAACCTGCAGAACGCCCTGGCCGCCGCCGCGCTGGCGCTGGCGCTGGACGTGGCGCCAGCGCGCATCGCCGCCGGCCTGGCGCAGGTGCAGCCGGTGCCGGGTCGGCAGATCACCCACACGCTGCCCAATGGCGCGGTGCTGATCGACGACAGCTACAACGCCAACCCCGGCTCGCTGGCCGCGGCGATCGACGCCCTGGCCGCGGCCGGCGGCGAGCGTTGGCTGGTGCTGGGCGACATGCGCGAACTTGGCGCCGGCGCCGAGGCGCTGCATGCCAGCGGCGGCCGCCGCGCGCGCGATGCCGGGCTGACCCGGCTGTACGCGCTCGGCCCGCTCAGCGCCCATGCCGCACAGGCGTTCGGCGAGAACGGCCGGGTGTTCGACAGCCATGCGGCGCTGATCGAAGCGCTGCAGCGCGATCTGGCGGCCGTGGCCGGGACCCGGGAACAGCAGGATCAAGAGCAGGAAGTGAAGCACATGCATGAGAACACCGGCGCGCCGTCCGTTGGCGCGCCTTCGCGGGACCCGGGACCCGGGTCCCGGGTCCCGGCCACGCTCCTCGTCAAGGGCTCGCGCGGCAGCGCCATGGATACCGTCGTGCGCGCGCTGCTGAACCAGGCACAGGAGGCGCCGCATGCTGCTTGAACTCGCCCGCTGGCTGCAGCAGCTCGAAAGCATGTTCGGGCTGTTCGGCTATCTGACCTTCCGTGGCATCCTCGCGGCGCTGACCTCGCTGTTCCTGTCGCTGTGGCTGGGCCCGGCGGTGATCCGCAAGCTGGCGCAGTTCAAGGGCGGCCAGCCGATCCGCCAGGACGGCCCGCAGACCCACTTCTCCAAGGCCGGCACCCCGACCATGGGCGGCTCGCTGATCCTGCTCACCGTGCTGCTGTCGGTGCTGCTGTGGGGCGACCTGCGCAACCGCTACGTGTGGCTGGTGCTGGCGGTGATGCTGGCGTTCGGCGTGATCGGCTGGTACGACGACTGGATCAAGATCGTGCGCCGCGACCCGAACGGCCTGAAGTCGCGCTGGAAGTACCTGCTGCAGTCGATCTTCGGCCTGGCCGCGGGCCTGTTCCTGTACTACACCGCCGACGTGCCGGCGGCGATCACCTTCTACATCCCGATGTTCAAGTCGATCGCGCTGCCGCTGGCCGGGATCAGCTTCGTCGCCATCGCCTACTTCTGGATCGTCGGCTTCTCCAACGCGGTCAACCTCACCGACGGCCTGGACGGCCTGGCGATCATGCCGACGGTGCTGGTGGCCTGCGCGCTGGGCGTGTTCGCCTACGCCTCGGGCAACGCGGTGTTCTCGGCCTACCTGAAGATCCCGACCATTCCCGGTGCCGGCGAACTGATCATCATCTGCGCGGCGATCGCCGGCGCGGGCCTGGGCTTCTTGTGGTTCAACACCTACCCGGCGATGGTGTTCATGGGCGACATCGGCGCGCTGGCGCTGGGCGCGGTGCTGGGCACCATCGCGGTGATCGTGCGCCAGGAACTGGTGCTGGTGATCATGGGCGGCGTGTTCGTCATCGAGACCCTGTCGGTGATGATCCAGGTCGCCTCGTTCAAGCTCACCGGCAAGCGCGTGTTCCGCATGGCGCCGATCCACCACCACTTCGAACTGAAGGGTTGGCCGGAGCCGCGGGTGATCGTGCGCTTCTGGATCATTTCGGTGGTGCTGGTGCTGGTCGGCCTGGCCACGTTGAAGGTGCGCTGATGAACGACACCGCCCGCCAAGCGACCCGCCTGGAGGCCATCGGTGGCCGCTACGACCCGTGGCTGCTCGGCGCCGCGGTGGCGCTGGCGTCGCTGGGCGTGGTCATGGTCGGCTCCAGCTCGATCGAGCTGACCACCAGCCCGTTCTATTACCTGAGCCGCCACCTGCTGTTCCTGGCCGGCGGCGTCGGCCTGGCGATCTGGGCGATGCGCACCGAGCTGAAGAACATCGAGCAGTACAACCAGTTGCTGCTGCTGGCCTGCTTCGGCCTGCTGCTGGTGGTGTTCGTGCCTGGCCTGGGCAGCACCGTCAATGGCGCGCGGCGCTGGATCAACCTGGGCATCTCGCGCTTCCAGACCGTGGAAGCGGTGAAGGTGTTGTACATCGTGTGGCTGTCCAGCTACCTGGTGCGCTTCCGCGACGAGGTCAACGCGACCTGGCCGGCGATGCTCAAGCCGCTGGGCGTGGCGGTGGCGCTGGTCGGCCTGCTGCTGCTGCAGCCGGACTTCGGCTCGTCCACGCTGCTGCTGGCGATCACCGCCGGCATGCTGGTGCTGGGCGGGGTGAACCTGCCGCGCATGTCGATGCCGATCGTGATCGGCCTGCCGGTGTTCGCCTTCATCGCGATCCTCGAGCCGTATCGCCTGCGCCGCATCACCTCCTTCCTCGATCCCTGGGCCGACCAGCTCGGCTCCGGCTACCAGCTGTCCAACGCGCTGATGGCGGTGGGCCGCGGCGAACTGTTCGGGGTCGGCCTGGGCGGCTCGGTGCAGAAGCTCAACTACCTGCCGGAAGCGCACACCGACTTCATCTTCTCGGTGATCGCCGAGGAGCTGGGCTTCGTCGGCGTGTGCTTGATCATCTCGCTGTACGCGCTGCTGGTCGGCCGTGCGTTCTGGCTGGGCATGCGCTGCGTGGAGATGAAGCGCCACTTCTCTGGCTACATCGCCTTCGGCATCGGCCTGTGGATCAGCCTGCAGAGCTTCGTCTCGGTCGGCGTGAACCTGGGCATCCTGCCGACCAAGGGCCTGACCCTGCCGCTGATCTCCGCCGGCGGTTCCAGCGTGCTCATGACCTGCGTGGCGATGGGCCTGCTGCTGCGCGTGTCCTACGAACTCAACCGCGCCGAGCGCCAGGTGGCGCTGGTGCGCAGCGATGCGGCGATGCCGGTCAAGCAGACCGTCGACAACGCCGAGGACCTGCACGCCGCGCGCGAGGCCAGCGCCAGCGCGGTCGCCGCGGCGATCCAGGGCGGCGCCCCGGGGCGCGGTACCAGCCGCATGCAGCCGCGCGTCGAACCCACCTTCGGGAGGCTGGGATGAGCGCGGTGCAGGGCGATCGTCCGGTAATGATCCTCGCCGGCGGCACCGGCGGGCACATCTTCCCCGCGCTGGCCGTGGCCAAGGTGCTGCGCGCGCGCGGCGTGCCGGTGGTGTGGCTGGGCGCGGCCGGGCGCATGGAAACGCGGCTGGTGCCGGAACACGGCATCGAGCTGGACACCATCGAGATCGGCGGCCTGCGCGGCAAGGGCGCGCTGGCCCTGTTCGGCGCGCCGGTGCGGGTGATGCGCGCCGTGCGCGCTGCCGGCTTCGTACTGCGCCGGCGTGCGCCGCGCGCGGTGATCAGTTTCGGCGGTTTCGCTGCCGGTCCCGGCGGCCTGGCCGCGCGGCTGCTCAAGCTGCCGCTGCTGGTGCACGAACAGAACCGCGCGCCGGGCCTGACCAACAAGGTGCTGGCGCGGGTCGCACGGCGCGTGCTGACCGGCTTCCCCGGCAGCTTCGCCACCCGCGAGGAAGCGGTAGGCAACCCGGTGCGCGCCGAGATCGCCGCGCTGGCGCCGCCGGCGCAGCGCCTGGCCGGTCGCCACGGCGCGCCGCGGCTGCTGGTGCTGGGCGGCAGCCAGGGCGCACGTGTGCTCAACCAGGCATTGCCGAAGGCGTTGGCCGCGCTCGGCGTGGCCGTCGAGGTGCGCCACCAGTGCGGCGAAGCGCTGCGCGAGGAAGCCGCGCGCGCCTATGCCGATGCCGGCGTGGCCGCCAGCGTCGAAGCCTTCATCGGCGACATGGCCGACGCCTACGCCTGGGCCGATCTGGTGGTGTGCCGCGCCGGCGCCTCGACCTTGGCCGAACTGTGTGCGGTCGGCATCGGCAGCGTGCTGGTGCCGTTCGCCGCCGCCGTCGACGACCACCAGACCCGCAACGCTGAATACCTGGTCGAGCGCGGCGCGGCCGTGCTGCTGAAACAGGACGACGCCCTGGCCGACCACCTGCAGCGCGTGCTGCGCGACCTGCTGGCACAGCCCGCACAGCGCCTGGCCATGGCCGAGGCCGCACGCCAGCTGGCCAAGCCGGATGCGGCCGAACGCATCGCGGACATCGTGTTGGAAGAGGCCGGGAGTCGGGATTCGGGATTGGGGATTGGTAAAAAGCAGGAGCACAAGCAGGACACCATGCAGACACCCGTACAGCGTGCAGCGCTGCGGCCATCGGCCGCCAGCGACACGAATCCCCAATCCCCAATGCCGAATCCCGGCACCTCCACCGGAGGTGCCCAATGATCCGCCGTCTCCACGACACCGGCGATCTGGTCCGCGCGTTCCCGCGCGTGCACTTCGTCGGCATCGGCGGCACCGGCATGAGCGGCATCGCCGAGGTCATGCTGACCCTGGGCTATGAGGTCTCCGGCTCGGACAACGCCGACAACGCGGCCACCCGGCGCCTGGTCAAACTCGGCGCGCGGGTGATGCGCGGGCACTCGGCCGCCAACGTACTCGGCACCGATTGCGTGGTGGTGTCCAGCGCGATCCGCGAAGACAACCCGGAACTGATGGAAGCGCGCAGCCAGCGCATTCCGATCATGCCGCGTGCGGCGATGCTGGCCGAGCTGATGCGCTTCCGCCGCGGCATCGCGGTGGCCGGCACCCACGGCAAGACCACCACCACCAGCCTGGCCGCGGCGGTGCTCAGCGAAGGCGGTCTGGACCCGACCTTCGTGATCGGCGGGCAACTGCTCGCCGCCGGCGCCAACGCCAAGCTCGGCGGCGGCCAGTGGCTGGTCGCCGAGGCCGACGAGAGCGACGGCAGCTTCCTGCGCCTGAACCCGCTGATCTCGGTCATCACCAACATCGATGCCGACCACCTGGAGAACTACGGCAACGACTTCGCCCGGGTCCAGGCCGCGTTCGCCGAGTTCCTGCAGCGCCTGCCGTTCTACGGCCTGGCGGTGCTGTGCATCGATGATCCGGAAGTCGCCGCGCTGGCAGCGAAGACCCCGCGTCACGTGATGAGCTACGGCCTCAGCGAGAACGCCGACGTGCGCGCCGAGGACGTGGTCCAGGACGGCCCGCGCATGCGCTTCACCCTGCGCCTGCCGGAAGGCAGCAGCATCCCGGTGACCCTGGCGCTGCCGGGCCGCCACAACGTGCTCAACGCACTCGCCGCCGCCGCCATCGGCTGGCAGCTGGGCGTGGCGCCGGAGGCGATCGCCAGCGCGCTGCAGAGCTTCGCCGGCATCGGCCGCCGCTTCAACGACCTGGGCGAAGTGACCACCGCCGGCGGCGCGCGCGTGCGCCTGGTCGACGACTACGGCCATCATCCGCGCGAGCTGGCCGCGGTGTTCGCTGCCGCGCGTGGCGGCTGGCCGGACAAGCGCCTGGTGGTCGCGTTCCAGCCGCATCGCTACAGCCGTACCCGCGACCAGTTCGATGCCTTCGCCGCGGTGCTGTCGGAAGTGGACGCCCTGGTGCTCAGCGAGGTCTACCCGGCCGGCGAGGCGCCGATCCCGGGCGCAGACGCGCGCTCGCTCGCCCGTGCGATCCGCGCACGTGGCCGCAGCGAGCCGGTGGTGGTCGGCCAGGTCGGCGAACTCGACAGCGTGCTGCCGGACGTGCTGCAGGACGGCGACCTGTTGCTGATGATGGGCGCGGGCGACATCGGCTACGTCGCCCAGCACATCGCCCAGCACGGCTTCGCCGGCGGAGCGGACGCATGAGCGCGCAGACCCTGCCGCCGCCGCGCGTCACCGACCCGGCCGCGTTCGGCCGCGTCGCCGTGCTGCTCGGCGGCAGCTCCAGCGAGCGCGAGGTGTCGCTGAACTCGGGCGCCAACGTGCTCGAGGCGCTGCGCAGCCGCGGCGTCGACGCGCAGCCGGTGGACGGCATTTCCGCTCTGCTTGAGCGCATCCGCGCCGGCGAGGTCGACCGCGTATTCAACATCCTGCACGGCGGCGACGGCGAGAACGGCGTGCTGCAGGGTCTGCTGCGCGCGTTGCAGGTGCCGTTCACTGGCCCCGACGTGCTCGGCAGCGCGCTGACCCTGGACAAGATCCGCACCAAGCAGGTGTGGATCGCCGCCGGCTTGCCGACTCCGGGCTTCGCCCGCATCGACGCCCAGGCCGACCTGGCCGCGGCGGCCGCCGCGCTGGGCTATCCGCTGTTCGTCAAGCCGGCCTGCGAAGGCTCCAGCGTCGGCGTGTTCCGCGTGCTGTCCGAGGCCGACCTGGCGCCGGTGCGCGCCTTCGCTGCCGACTACCGCGGCGAACTGCTGATGGAGCAGATGGTGCAGGGCGAGGAATACACCGTCGGCATCCTCGGCGACGTCGCGCTGCCGTCGATCCGCATCGTGCCCGCGGGCGACTGGTACGACTACCACGCCAAGTACATCGCCGAGGACACCCAATACCTGTGCCCAGGCATGGAAGGCGAGGACGAGACCCGGATCCGCCAGCTCGCGCTGCAGGCCTTCGCCGCGGCCGGCTGCAGCGGCTGGGGCCGCGTCGACGTGATGCGCGACCGCGTGCGCGGCCTGCAACTGATCGAGGTCAACACCGCCCCGGGCATGACCAGCCATTCGCTGGTGCCCAAGGCCGCGGCGCAGCTGGGCGTGGATTTCGCCGGCCTGTGCTGGCGCATCCTGGAGCAGACGCTGTGAAGCCGGGATTGGGGATTCGGGATTGGGGATTCGCACCGTCGGCGCTTCGCGCCGCCGGCGCGGTCTGCTGCGCGCATTGCGCCAATCCCGAATGCCCAATCCCCAATCCCGCACGCGGAGCGCGCCCATGAACGCCTCCCTGCGCATCCTCGCCTGGTTGCTGGCACTGGCCCTGGTCGCGCTGCCGATCGTGGCCGTGCTCAACGGCTGGGTCGGCGCCGAGCGCTGGCCGCTGAGCCGGCTGCAGGTCAGCGGCGACTTCAAGCGCGTGTCCGCCGAGCAGTTGCGCCAGGTGGTGCTGCCGTATGCGCGGCGCGGCTTCTTCGCGGTGCGCCTGCAGGATGCGCAGAACGCGATCGAGCGCCTGCCGTGGGTGGAGAGCGCGCGCGTGCGCAAGCGCTGGCCGGACGTGCTGGAAGTGCGCGTCACCGAACATCGTCCGTTCGCGCGCTGGGGCGCGGACCGCATGCTGTCCGAGCAGGGGCGCATCTTCGCCCTGCCCAACGAACTGCGCGACGTGGCGCTGCCGCACCTGGACGGTCCCGACGCCAAGGCCGCCGACGTGGTCGCGCTGTACAACGCCTCGCGCGCGCTGTTCGCTCCGGTCGGCTTGCCGGTGCAGGGCGTGGCCCTGGACGCGCGCGGCAGCTGGTCGCTGGCGCTGGGCAACGGCGTGCAGGTGGTGGTCGGGCGCGACGACGCGCGCGCGCGCCTGGAGCGCTTCGCCCGGGTGCTGCCGCAACTGCTGCAGCCGGGCCAGCCGCCGCTGGCGCGCGCCGATCTTCGCTACACCAACGGATTCACGGTGGCATGGGTACCCGAGAGCAAAGAGCCGAGTAAGGAGCCGGGCAAGGAGAAGAAACCCGCGGCGCCGGCCCAGCCCACGCGCCACGCGGCACTGGCCGACCCTCCATCCCATCGCGAGAGCCCGCTCTTCTCCATTCCCCATTCCCGATTCTCTATTCCCGGCTCCAAGACATGAACCGCAAAGGCGACAAATCCCTCATCGTTGGACTGGACATCGGCACCTCGAAGGTCGTCGCGCTGGTCGGCGAATATTCGCCCGGCAACCCGATCGAGGTGATCGGCATCGGTTCGCACGAATCGCGCGGTCTCAAGCGCGGCGTGGTCGTGGACATCGAATCCACCGTGCAGTCGATCCAGCGCGCGATCGAGGAAGCCGAGCTGATGGCTGGCTGCGAGATCCGCTCGGTGTACGCGTCGATCTCCGGCAACCACGTGCAGTGCAAGAACTCGCCGGGCATCGTGCCGATCCGCGACGGCGAGGTGACCTGGAACGATCTGGACCGCGTGCTGGAAGCGGCCAAGGCGGTGGCGATCCCGGCCGACCAGCGCATCCTCCACGCGATCCCGCGCGAGTACGTGCTGGACGATTCGCAGGAAGGCATCCGCAACCCGGTCGGCATGACCGGCGTGCGCCTGGAGGTACACGCGCACCTGGTGGTGTGCGCGCAGTCGGCGGCGGCCAACATCAGCAAGTGCGTGCAGCGCTGCGGCCTGCAGGTGGACGACCTGATCCTGTCCTCGCTGGCGTCCTCGGTGGCGGTGCTGACCGCCGACGAGCGCGAGCTGGGCGTGGTGCTGGTGGACATGGGCGCCGGCACCACCGACCTGGCGGTGTTCGTGCAGGGCGCGATCTGCCACACCGCCTCGCTGCCGATCGCCGGCGACCACGTCACCAACGACATCGCGCACATGCTGCGCACGCCCACCCCGGAAGCCGAGCAGATCAAGGTGCGCTACGCCTGCGCGCTGGCGCAGCTGGCCACCGCGGAAGAAAGCATCCAGGTGCCCAGCGTCGGCGACCGCCCGCCGCGGCGCATGCCGCGCCATTCGCTGGCGCAGGCGGTGCAGGGTCGCTACGAGGAGATCTTCGAGATGGTGCAGGCGGAACTGCGCCGCTCCGGCTTCGAGGAACTGGTGCGCGCCGGCATGGTGCTGACCGGCGGCGCCTCGAAGATGGAAGGCGTGGTCGAACTGGCCGAGGAAATGGTGCAGATGCCGGTACGCGTGGGCATTCCCCAGCACGTCACCGGCCTGGGCGAGGTCGTGGGCAACCCGGTCCACGCCACCGGCGTGGGCCTGCTGCTGATGGGCAGCCAGATCGAACACCCGCGCCGCCCGTCGCTGCCGACCGGCCGCGCCGGCAGCTTGTTCAAGAAATTGAAGAACTGGTATCGCGGCGAGTTTTGATGGAGCCGGGATTCGGGATTCGACATTCGGGATTGGTGGGAGCAACAGCGGTAGGTAGAGAGAGTGGAGAGCGGTAGGTAGGCAGGCGATAGGTTTTTTTGCAGTGATTCCGCCGCGGAAAGGGTCACGGAACTGGGTAGTCGCTCTTGCGAATCCCCACTCCCGAATCCCGAATCCCGGCATCCAAACAACAACACTCGCCGGACGGAGAGGCAGGGAAAAAGGATCGGAGTTCTCCGAATCCCCAATCCCCACTCCCCAATCCCGGCTCAAGAGGACACGGACATGGCGCATTTCGAACTGATTGAAAAGATGGCACCCAATGCAGTGATCAAGGTCGTTGGCGTGGGCGGCGGCGGCGGCAACGCGGTCGCGCACATGGTCAGCAGCAGCGTGGACGGCGTGGAATTCATCACCGCTAACACCGACTCGCAGGCGATCAAGAACTGCGGCGCCAAGCTGCAGCTGCAGCTCGGCACTAACGTCACCAAGGGCCTGGGCGCGGGCGCGAACCCGGAAGTCGGCCGCCAGGCCGCGCTGGAAGACCGCGAGCGCATCATGGACGCGCTGCAGGGCGCGGACATGGTGTTCATCACCGCCGGCATGGGCGGCGGCACCGGCACCGGCGCCGCGCCGGTGGTGGCGCAGCTGGCCAAGGAAATGGGCATCCTGACCGTGGCCGTGGTCACCAAGCCGTTCCCGTTCGAAGGCCGCCGCCGCATGCAGGTGGCGCTGAAGGGCATCGAGGAACTGAGCCAGCACTGCGACTCGCTGATCACCATCCCCAACGAGAAGCTGATCACCGTGCTCGGCCGCAACGCCACCATGATCCAGGCGTTCCGCGCCGCCAACGACGTGCTGCAGGGCGCGGTGCAGGGCATCGCCGACCTGATCGTGCGTCCGGGCCTGATCAACGTCGACTTCGCCGACGTGCGCACCGTGATGTCGGAAATGGGCCTGGCGATGATGGGCACCGGCTCGGCCCGCGGCGACGATCGCGCGCAGGCCGCTGCCGAAGCCGCAATCCAGAACCCGCTGCTGGACGACGTCAACCTGGCCGGCGCCAACGGCATCCTGGTCAACATCACCGCCGGCCCGGACTTCACCATGGCCGAGTTCGACGAGATCGGCCGCACCATCGAGGGCTTCTCCTCCGAGGACGCCACCGTGGTGGTCGGCACCGTGCTGGATCCGGACATGCAGGACGAAGTGCGCGTGACCGTGGTCGCCACCGGCCTGAACCGCGCGGTGTCGCGCCAGTCGCAGCGTCCGGAGCAGCGTGCGCCGATCAAGCTGGTGCGCAACGCCACCACCGGCCAGCCGGAGTTCGGCGACTTCGAGCACGGCGGCGATGCCGTGTCCAAGGCGGTCGGCGGTGCGATGGGCCTGGGCCTGCGTCGTCCGAGCGGCGAGTCGATGAGCCCGGCGGCCGCCGCGCCGACCCCGGCCGCGGCCGACCTGCCGAGCGACTACCTGGATATCCCGGCGTTCCTGCGCCGCCAGGCCGACTGATGCCGTCCCTGGCGCAGCCGTCCGGCTTGCGGATGGGCCTGCCCGGCCATCCATGGCCGGGCGCGGGGCCGCTCGCGAAGCCGTGCTTCGCAAGCAAGCGGCCCACCCTGCGCCGCCAGGCCGACTGAGGTCGATGCGTCATCGGCCGGCGTTCGCGCCGGCCCGCAACACCGCCGTCCAGGAGCGCCTCCCTGGTCGGCGCGCCGTGTCCCTTGCTGCCGGGTCCTCGCGACCCGGCAGGTTTTTGCGACCGCGACGCCGGCGCGGGCCAGCGTTGCACCCATGGGATGCTGTGACCGCTTTGTTAAAATTTGGCTAAACGCGTGATATTCTCGTTGTCTGTTCAGTTCCCGTGCGAACAGACGTTTCCAGACTGTCTGCCATGACCCAGCAACGCACTCTCAAGAACACGATCCGCGCCACCGGCGTGGGCCTGCACAGCGGCGACAAGGTCTACATGACCCTGCGCCCCGCACCGGCCGACCACGGCATCGTGTTCCGACGCGTGGACCTGGATCCGGCGGTGGACGTGCCTGCCGATGCCGAGCTGGTCACCGAGACCACGCTGTGCACCGGCTTGAGCCGCGGCCAGGCCAAGATCCAGACCGTGGAGCACCTGATGTCGGCGATGGCCGGCCTCGGCGTGGACAACGCCATCGTCGAACTGTCCTCGGCCGAACTGCCGATCATGGACGGCTCGGCCGGTCCGTTCGTGTTCCTGCTGCAGTCGGCGGGCATCGTCGAGCAGGACAAGGCCAAGCGCTTCATCCGCATCAAGCGCGAAGTGGAAGTGCGCGACGGCGACAAGATCGCCCGCTTCGTGCCCTACGACGGCGGCTACAAGCTCGGTTTCACCATCCAGTTCGATCACCCGATGATCCCGGCCAAGCAGTCGCGCCAGGAAATCGAGTTCTCGACGATGGCCTACATCAAGGAAATCTCCCGCGCGCGCACCTTCGGCTTCATGCGCGACCTGGAGTACATGCGCGAGCGCAATCTCGGCCTGGGCGGTTCGATGGACAACGCCATCGTGCTCGACGAGTTCCGCGTGCTCAACGATGACGGCCTGCGCTATGCCGACGAGTTCGTGCGCCACAAGATCCTCGATGCGATCGGCGACCTTTACCTCGCCGGCGGCGCCATCCTCGGTGCCTACGAGGGCTACAAGTCCGGCCATGCGCTGAACAACAAGCTGGTCCGCGCGCTGCTCGCCGAACAGGCGGCCTGGGAATGGGTCAGCTTCGAATCCGCCGCGCAGCAGGCGCCGGTGGCCTACGGGGCCGTGGCTTACGCCTGAATCCGTTCAGCCCGGCCAGCGGCCGGGTGGGGATCACGGAATCGGCAATCGGCCGGTTCTTCTTCTCCCCTTAACATCGATTTAACGAATCGGTAACGACCTCACGCCCGACGCCCGCTAGGATGCGTCGGGTCGCGGCGTGCGTGTCTACGTACGTCGACGGCCGCGGTCGGAGCCCGCGGTCGCATCAGGCGTCGCGGAGCCGACGTCCTGCAGGGAAGCCAGAGCCTCGCGCAGCCCCTTGTGCGTGGCCGCAGAAACCGGAGCTGGCTTGCTTCTTGCCTGCTGCATTGGGGAATGCGCGGGTGCAGTCGCAGTCTTGACGGTCACTTTGGTGGCTTTCAGCCCGAGGGAACGGGCCGCAGCAAGGATGTCGGCCTCGGCCAGCCTGACCCGGGCGTGCCAGACCGGAGACTCAACGAGAAAAACGAGCTGCTCGCCGTTCACATTGGCCAACCGGCAACGGGAGGCCAGGTTCGGCGGCAGATGGGAGCGTAACTGCCGGTCCAGCGCGTCGAGCCACAGGGCGCGTCGCAACGGGTCGCCCGCCTTGTCCGCCAGTGCGGCGTCCAACGCCGGCTGCGGCGTGGCGGTATGGCCTTCGCCGGACTTTCGCTTAGACATGAAAACTCATATGACGTTCAAGAAGATCGTAATCCGTTCCAGTGAAAAGGGGGTCAAGACGTTGCCGTGGCGATTGCGCGATTTCGCCGATCGCCGCCCCCTCGCCGCGCTCGGCGCGGTCCTCGGACTCGGCATGGTACTCGGCATCGGCGTCAGCGCCGCAGCCGGATGGGGTGGTTCGGCGCAACTGCGCGCCAAGCTCGAACGGCAGGACCAGGAGCTGGCGCAGGTGCGCCGCGACGCGCAGACCCAGGTCAACGCCCTGGCCGCGCGCCTGGGCGAGCTGCAGGCGCAGGCGACCCGGCTCAACGCGCTCGGCGAGCGCCTGACCCGCATGGGCAAGCTGCAGGACGGTGAGTTCGACTTCGACCAGCCGGTCGGCGTCGGTGGCGGCGACGACGAGCCCAGCCACGACATGCCCGCGCAGCAGCTCGGCAAGGAGCTGGACGGGCTGCAGCAGAAGTTCGCCACCTCAGGCCAGCAGCTGTCGGTGCTCGAATCGCTGCTGTTCGACCATCAGCTGGACCAGAACGCGGTGCCCTCGCGGATGCCGATCCGCAACAGCTACATCACCTCGGCCTTCGGCGGCCGCGCCGATCCGTTCGGCCGCGGCACCGGCAACCACAAGGGCATCGACTTCCACGCCAATGTCGGCGACCCGGTGCTGGCGGTGGCCGACGGCGTGGTCAGCTATTCCGGCGTGCGCGGCGGCTACGGCAACGTGGTCGAGGTCGACCACGGCAACGGCTATGTCACCCGCTATGCGCACAATTCGCGGCTGTCGGTGAAGGTCGGCGACCTGGTGCGGGTCGGCCAGGAAGTGGCCAAGGCCGGCTCCACCGGCCGGTCCACCGGCGCCCACGTGCATTTCGAGGTGTGGAAGGACGGGGTGGTGGTGAACCCGGCCAAGTTCCTCGGCGATGGCGCCATTCCGGTGGGTCGCCGCGGCCGCGGCTGAGTTCTGCAGGGGGCGGCGTGCCGGCGCTTGAATCGCCGGGCCCCGCCCCAAGCTACAATGTGCTTTGCCATCGACAGGGCGCCTCGCGCCCTGTTTCGTTTGCGGCCCGTCGATTCCCTGGGGATCGGGCCGCGCGGGCGTTCCTTTCCAACCGGTTCCTTCAATGATCAACAGTCTGCTTACTCGCGTTTTCGGTAGCCGCAACGAGCGCCAACTGCGCCAGCTCCACCGTATCGTCGCCAAGATCAATGCGCTGGAGCCGGAGATGGAGCAGCTCTCCGACGAGCAGCTGCAGGCCAAGACCCCGGAACTGCGCGGACGCATCGCCGGCGGCGATACCCTGGACAAGGTGCTGCCGGAAGCGTTCGCGGTGTGCCGCGAGGCCAGCCGGCGCGTGCTGGGCATGCGCCACTACGACGTGCAGTTGATCGGCGGCATGGTCCTGCACCTGGGCAAGATCGCGGAAATGCGCACCGGCGAGGGCAAGACCCTGGTCGCGACGCTGCCGGTGTACCTCAACGCGCTGGAAGACAAGGGCGTGCACGTGGTCACCGTCAACGACTACCTGGCGCGCCGCGACGCCGCGCAGATGGGCAAGCTGTACAACTGGCTGGGCCTGAGCGTGGGCGTGGTGTACCCGGGCATGCCGCATAGCGACAAGCACGCCGCCTACGCCGCCGACATCACCTACGGCACCAACAACGAATTCGGCTTCGACTACTTGCGCGACAACATGGCGCTGTCCAAGGCCGATCGCTTCCAGCGCGGGCTCAACTACGCCATCGTCGACGAAGTGGACTCGATCCTGATCGACGAGGCGCGCACCCCGCTGATCATCTCTGGCCCGGCCGACGAGTCGCCGGAGCTGTACATCCGCGTCAACCGCATCGTGCCGCAGCTGGTCAAGCAGGAGTCGGAAGAGGGCGAGGGCGACTTCTGGGTCGACGAGAAGGGCAAGCAGGTGCACCTGTCCGAAGCGGGCATGGAGCACGCCGAAGAGCTGCTGCGCGCCGCCGGCATCCTCACCGACGAGGAAGACCGCCTGTACGGGGCGCAGAACCTGAGCGTGGTCCACCACCTCAACGCGGCGCTGCGCGCGCACGCGATCTACCAGCGCGACGTCGACTACATCGTGCGCGACGGCGAGGTGGTGATCGTCGACGAGTTCACCGGCCGCACCCTGCCGGGCCGGCGCTGGTCCGACGGCCTGCACCAGGCGGTGGAGGCGAAGGAAGGCGTGCCGGTGCAGCGCGAGAATCAGACGCTGGCCAGCATCACCTTCCAGAACCTGTTCCGCATGTACAAGAAGCTGTCCGGCATGACCGGTACGGCCGATACCGAAGCCTACGAGTTCCAGAGCATCTACGGCCTGGAAGTGGTGGTGATCCCGACCAACCGCCCGACCATCCGCAAGGACTGGCCGGACCAGGTGTTCCTCAACCGCCAGGGCAAGTTCAACGCGGTGCTGGCCGACATCGAGGACTGCGCCAAGCGCGGCCAGCCGGTGCTGGTCGGCACCACCTCGATCGAGACCTCGGAGATGCTGTCCGAGCACCTGCGCAAGGCCGGCGTGAAGCACGAGGTGCTCAACGCCAAGCAGCACGAGCGCGAAGCGCAGATCGTCGCCAACGCCGGCCAGCCGGGCGCGGTGACCATCGCCACCAACATGGCCGGCCGCGGTACCGACATCGTGCTCGGCGGCTCGCTGGAAGCCGAACTGCATGCGCTGGGCGAGGAGCCGGACGAGGCGACGCGCGCGCGCCTGAAGGCGGCCTGGCAGGAGCGCCACGACGCGGTCAAGGCCGCCGGCGGCCTGCACATCATCGGCACCGAGCGCCACGAATCGCGGCGTATCGACAACCAGCTGCGCGGCCGTTCCGGTCGCCAGGGCGACCCGGGTTCCTCGCGGTTCTACCTGTCGCTGGAAGACAACCTGATGCGCATCTTCGCCTCGGACTGGGTGCAGAAGGCGATGCGCATGATGGGCATGAAGGAAGACGACGTCATCGAGGACAAGCTGGTCAGCCGGCAGATCGAGAAGGCGCAGCGCAAGGTCGAGGCGCACAACTTCGACATCCGCAAGAACCTGCTCGACTTCGACGACGTCAACAACGACCAGCGCAAGGTGATCTACGCCCAGCGCGACGAGTTGCTGGACGCCGAGTCGGTGAAGGAGAACGTCGACGGCATCCGCGACGACGTGATCTACGACATCGTGTCGCGCTTCGTGCCGCCGAACTCGGTGGACGACCAGTGGGACCTGCCGGGCCTGGAAGCCACGCTGGCCAGCGAACTGGGCCTGTCGCTGTCGATCACCGATTTGGTCAAGCGCCATGAGGAACTGGACGCGGACGGCATCGTCGAGAAGGTGCGCGAGGAAGTGGACCGTCATTTCCGCGAGAAGGAATCGGCGGTCGGCGGCGAGACCATGCGCGCGCTGGAGAAGCACGTGATGCTCACCGTGCTCGACCAGAGCTGGAAGGAGCACCTGGCGCGCATGGACTACCTGCGCCAGGGCATCCACCTGCGCGGCTACGCGCAGAAGCAGCCCAAGCAGGAATACAAGAAGGAAGCCTTCGAGCTGTTCTCGGAGATGCTGGAGCACGCCAAGCGCGAAGTGGTCACCCTGCTGGCGCGGGTGCGCATCCGCAGCGAGGAGGAAGTGGCCGCGCTGGAGGCGCAGGAGCGCCAGCAGGTGGAGGCGCAGCTGCGCCAGGCGCAGTTCCAGCACCAGGACGCCGGCGGTTACGGCGCCGACGAGGAAGCCGAGCAGGTGCAGCGCGGCGAGGCGGGAGCGCCGACCGTGGCGCAGGTGACCCGCGAAGCGCCGAAGGTCGGCCGCAACGATCCCTGCCCCTGCGGCAGCGGCAAGAAGTACAAGCACTGCCACGGCCAGCTGAGCTGAGTCTGGTCCCGCCGCAGCGCTGCGCACGTGCGCAGCCGCTGTGGGCGCCGGCCCTTTCCTAGGCCCCGGCATCCCGGATCCGCTGCTCCCGACCCTTGCGGGGCAGCGACCGTCCGACGCTCAGTTGCCCAGTTCGGCCAATCGCGCCGCCAGCCTGCGCTGGATCGGGGGCGCACGATCGATCAGGCCGAGCAGGCCATTGCGAACAGTACGTGTCATCGGCGCGGTAGCGGTGGCCGCACGCGTCATCGCATCGGTCATGCGCACCACGCCGCGGGCGATGCGATGGCGGCGGCTGGCCCACGCATCCAGGTCGTGGTCATCCTGCTGGTGGAGTGCCCGCTGCAGCGCAGGCGCGAGGGCGATCGCGTCCTGGATGCCGGTATTCATGCCCTGGCCTCCGGCGGGGCTGTGCACATGCGCCGCATCGCCGCACAGCAGGACCCGTCCCCGCCGCATCTGCGCGGCCACGCGATGCTGCAGATGAAAGTCCGAACTCCAGAGCAGCGCGTCGATGCGGCCGCGCGCGTCGAGCAAGGCCTGCATCTGCGACAGGGTCGGCGGCCCGGCCGTGTCCGTCACCGTCGCCACGATCCGATGGCGATCGCCGGCTGCACCGTCGGGCTCCGGCAACGGCGCCACCACCATCAGGCCCTGCGGCGAGAAGAACAGGCTGACTTCCTCGCGCGGCAGCGGCCATGCCATGCGCACGTCGGCGAGCACGAAGGTTTCCGTGTAGTCACCGCCCTCGAATGCGATTCCTGCGCCTTGCCGCACCGTGCTGTGCGCGCCGTCGCAGCCGACGATCCATTGCGCACGCACCAACTGCCTGCGCTGTTGCGGCAGTTCCAGGTCGGCGCTGATGCCATCGGCTGCCTGCGCGAACGACAGCAGGCGTGCCGGCCGCCACACCGTGGCGGAATCGGGCCCGAGCCCGTCGCCGAGGATCGCCTCGGTCGCGTTCTGCGGGCACATCAGCGCGTATCGGTGCGCCGAGGGCAGGTCGTCGAAGCCGATCTGCAGCAGGACCCGGTCGCCGTCGCGCACGCAGAACCGGGTGGTCTTCACGCCTGCCGCGAGCAGGCGCGGCACGACCCCGAGCGGTTCGAGCACTTCCAGGGTGCGGGCATGGATCACCGCGGCGCGCGAGGTGTTCAGCCCTGCCGGATGCCGGTCGATCAGGAGCGAGGCGATCCCGAGGCGATCCAGGGCCAGGCGCAGCGCGAGCCCGCTGGGCCCGGCACCCACGATCAGTACGTCCGTCGATAGCGTGTCGCCATACGTGTTCATCGCACTTCCCTGGTAAGCGTGTGTTTACATCCTGCGCCGTTTCCCGCGTGGAGTAAACTTCCGTTTACAGGCGCTAGTCTGTTCCTCCCACGGACACCCCAGTGACACGCTCTCAGGCCACCAAAGACCGCATTCTCGAATCGGCTCGGGCGCTGTTCGCCCTGCATGGTTACGACGGCGCCACCGTGCGCCAGATCGCGGCGCAGGCGCAGGCCAATGTCGCGCTGGTGATCCGCTACTACGGCAGCAAGGAGCAGCTGTTCCTGGCGGCAGTGGAGTTCGACCTGCACCTTCCGGATCTGCGCGACACGCCAGCCGAGGAAATAGGCGAACGCCTGGCGGCGCATTTCTTCGCGGTCTGGGAGGACGCGCCCTCGGGGCATCAACTGGTGGCCTTGCTGCGCGCGGCGGTGAGCCATGCCGATGCGAAGGCGCGGATCACCGAGATCTTCGAGACGCAGTTGCGCACGGCGGTGCGGCGCTACCTGGGACCGGGCGCGGCGGCAGAGACGCGCGCGACCCTGATCGCCTCGCAGATGCTGGGTTTTGCCCTGGTGCGCTACGTGTTGGAGTTTCCGGCCAGGGGTCTGACCCGGCCGCTGGCGGTGCGGGTGTTGGGAGAGACGCTGCAGCGGTATCTGACCCAGCCGCTGTGAGTGCGGGGCGCGTTTGCCAAGCCCTTACGCAAGGCCGGGGCGTGCTCCAGCGGCCATGCCGCGGCCGGGGCGGGGAGAGGGAGGCTTGCGCGTGCTCGTGCTGACGCGCGTGTACCGTCGCAGCGTGGCATGCTGGGTCACGAATCGCACGCATGCGTTGGAGGAAGTGCCATGGAAACCTTGCGCAGCCTGGAACTGAAGGTCTTCGTGCCGGCGCAGGATTTCGGGTTGTCGGCGCGGTTCTATGCGGAGGTCGGATTCGTGCCCGAGCCGCTCGGCGACGGCCTGACCTGCTTCCGCCACGGTGACCGTTGCGCGTTCCTGCTGCAGGATGGCTACCATCAAGCCCTGGCGCACAACCTGATGCTGCACCTGTGGGTGGAGGACGCCGATGCCTGGTGGCGGCGGCTGCACGCGGCCGACCTGGTCGCCCGCTACGGCGCGCGCCTGGGCGAACCCGAGGACCGGCCCTGGGGCATGCGCGACTTCACCCTGCACGATCCCGGCGGGGTGCTGTGGCGGATCGGCCACGACCTGGTCGCCTGAGCGGGGAGCCGGGATTGGGGAGTGGGGAGTGGGGATGATCGGCACCGCGATCTGGAATGCAGCCGTCTCCGTGGGAGCGGCTTCAGCCGCGGCAGGTTTTCCGTGAAGGCCCGTCCCGGCTGGAACGCAGCCGGGGCTGCGGAAGTGCACCCAACCACCACGATGCGTGCCGCAGCGGCACGATGAGCGGGCACGCCACGCAGCGTCGCATGTGGACCAGCGCGCAACGCTTGGTGTTGGCGCGACACGCCCGCGTCTTCAAGCCGCGCTGGGTGCAGGTCATGGTCCCGCCCCGGGGATTGCCCGGTCGCGCGGGATGCCGCCTCCGCGGCCGATCGGCGCCGATGTGACCCTGGTTGATTGCGTTGGCGCTGCCGGAAACGGCAAGCTTGCGCCATGTCCGAACCGCTCAGATCCATCCATGTCGTCGCCGGCGTCATCACCGATGCGCGCGGCCGTATCCTGCTGACCCGCCGTACCGAGGGCCGCGACCTGGCCGGTCTGTGGGAATTCCCCGGCGGCAAGCGCGAGCCCGGCGAGACCTCGGAGCAGGCGCTGGTGCGCGAACTGCAGGAGGAACTGGGCATCGACGCCGTGGTCGGCGAGTGGCTGATGGAAGTTCCGCAGCGCTACCCGGACAAGCGGCTGCGCCTGGAAGTGCGCCAGGTGTCGGCGTGGAAGGGCACGCCACGCGGCCGCGAGGGCCAGGCGCTGACCTGGGTGAGCGCCGACAAGCTGGGCCGCTACGCGATGCCGCCGGCCGACCAGCCGGTGGTGGCGATGCTGCGCCAGCCCGCGTGCTACCTGGTCACGCCTGAGCCGGCCGAACCTGGCCCCTGGTTGGCGGCGTTGGAGCGCGCGCTGGATGGCGGTGTGCGCCGCGTGCAGTTGCGCGCGCGCGGCCTGCCGGCCGAGCAGTGGTCGCCGCTGGCCCGTTCCGCGGCGGCGCTGTGCGCGGCACGTGGCGCGCAGGTGCTGCTCAACCGCGACGTGGCGCTGGCGCAGGCACTGGGCGTGGGCGTGCACCTGGGCGCGGAGCAGTTGCCGCACTGGCAGGCGCGTCCGTTGCCGGCCGGCCAGCCCGTCGCGGCGTCCTGCCACAGTCTCGAAGAATTGCAGGCGGCGCAGCGCATCGGCTGCGATTTCGCGGTGGTCGGGCCGCTGGCGGCCACCGCCAGCCACCCCGGCGCCGCGCCGTTGGGTTGGGAGGCGTTCGAGCGCCTGCGCGAGCAGGTCGCCCTGCCGATCTACCCGATCGGCGGCCTGGCACCGACCCAGGTGGCCGAGGCACGCCGTCACGGCGGCCAGGGCATCGCCGCGATCCGCGGACTATGGCCGCTGGCGGCCGATGTGGCGTGAGCGGGGCGGTGGCAACCGCTTCCCGCAGGAGTCAACTGTCATGCAGCCGTGGCGCGCGAAGTGGTGCGCCTTCCGATGGCGCAATGCGTCGGGGCTGAAGTCCCTCCCACAGTGATCCTCCGACGAGGCTGGCGCCGTACTTGTGGTAGCGGCTTCAGCCGCAACAGCGGATCTCCGACAGGTCGCGGCTGAAGCCGCTCCTGCGCGAGGGGGGAGGAGCGTACGGGACGCCGCTGTTGCGATTCCCCAATCCCCAATCCCCAATCCCGGCTCCTCAGAAACTGATCCAGAAGCAGTCGTACTGCCGGCGCAGGTCCAGCACGGTGGAGGTGGGGGTGATGCTGCCGGCGAGGGTCTGCTGCAGACGCAGGCCGGTCGGATGCGGACGCGATGGCGCCTCGCCGCTGTCGGCATCCGTCGCGGCCGACGTGGCCGTTGTCGCGGACGCGACTGTCGATGACGTGCCGGCTGCAGGAGCGTTGGTCCCGCTGGTGTCCGGCACCACCGGCACGATCGCGACCAGGGGGCGGCGCACGATCGCCTCCAGCCGGTCGAAGATGCGTTGCGCGCCGTCGTCGGAAGCGCCGTTCCACCAATACAGCGCCGACAGCCGGTTGACGTCGCGGGTCTCGACTGCGGTGCGGATCTGCTGGACCAGCACGCTGAGCCGGCGCACGCACTGCGGCGGCGCCAGGCCGCGAGCGTTGTCGCCGACATTGCCGGGCGCAACCGGCGGCGGCAGCCGGTCGATCGCGCCGACGTCCTCGCAACGGCGATCGCTGAATACGGTGGTGCCGTCGGGGCCGCTGCAGCGGTTCACCCGCTGCGCCGCGGCGGGAGTGGCGAACACGCACAGGCACAGGCACAGAGCCAGCAGGATCGGCGGAAGAGCGCGCATCGGCGCAGGGTAGCGGCAGCCGGCGTGACCGCGGAGCGAATGCCTACGAAGCCGGGATTGGGGATTCGGGATTGGGGATTCGCCAAAGCGAGGCCGCGCGCGCCGCTGTTGCCAATCCCGAATCCCGAATCCCGAGCGGCAGCGACAGCGGCCGCGACCGCGACCGCGACACTCAGCCGGCGGCGATGGCGCCGCGCAGGCGTGCCAGCACGCTGGTGGTCGGCTTGGCCAGGTTGAGCGTGTAGAAATGCAGCCCGGGCGCGCCGCCGTCGATCAGGCGTTGGCACAGCGTGGCGACCACGTCGGCGCCGAAGTCGCGGATGGCCTCGGCATCGTCGCCGTAGGCCTGCATGCGCTTGCCGATCCAGCGCGGGATTTCGGCGCCGCACTGCTCGGAGAAACGCCGCAGCTGACTGAAGTTGGAGATCGGCATCATGCCGGGCACGATCGGGATCTGCACGCCGAGCTTGCGCACCGCGTCGACGAAGTGAAAGTAGGCGTCGGCGTTATAGAAGTACTGGGTGATGGCGGCATCGGCGCCGGCGTCGACCTTGGCCTTGAAGTGGCGCAGGTCGCTGAGCGCGTCGTTGGCCTGCGGATGCGTCTCCGGATACGCGCCCACTTCCAGGTGGAAGGCGTCGCCGTGCTCGGCGCGAATGAAGGCGATCAGGTCGGCGGCGTAGCGCAGGTCGCCGGGGTGGCCCATGCCGGACGGCAGGTCGCCGCGCAGCGCGACCAGGCGCCGGCAGCCGATGGCGCGGTACAACTTGAGCAGTTCGCGGATCTCCTCGCGGCTGCCGCCCACGCAGGACAGGTGCGGCGCAGCCTCGAAGCGGTGGTGCTGCTTGAGGTGGCGCACGGTCTCGGAGGTGTAGCTCAGGGTCGAGCCGCCGGCGCCGAAGGTGCAGGACACGTACTCCGGGGCGTAGGCCTTCAGCCGCGCGGCGGTGCGGTCGAGCTGCGCGCGCTGCTCGTCGGTCTTGGGCGGATAGAACTCGAAGCTGATGGCGGTCATGGGCGCAACGCAGCGGGCGGTGTCGTCAGTATATCTCTTCATCCGGATGGATATGCAATAGGCGATGGCGGCCGCACCTTGGTCAGCCGCCACCGCGCCGCCCGGATCGGCGACGCAGCCCCCTTGCGGCGCGCCGGTGGGCGCGCCGCGTCCGCTCGCAGGCTCAGCGCTTCCACATCCGCGCCTGCCGCGGCGGCAGGCTGAAGGTGTAGCTGCCGCTGGAAATGCGCACCACGCTGCCGGAGCCCAGCGCATCGGTGTAGTCGACGTTCCAGCGCAGCACGCTGCCGTTCATCGGTACGGCGGCGGTGACGGTAGTGCCGCACTTGTTGATGCCGACGATGCCCAGGTCGCCGCGGCGGAACAGCAGGTAGCAGGCGCCGTGCGCCAGTACCTGCATGTCGCGGCCCTGCGCGGCGTTGTGGAAGCCGACCATGCGCTTGAGGTCGTCGCGCTGGTAAGCGTTGACCCAGCGGTTGTCGCCGCTCTCGTTGTTGTCCGAGTACACCATCGGCACGCCGCCGTCGCGGCCGAGCAGGTAGGCGTAGGCCAGGGTCTCGTCGACCGGGTCCATGATCGCGTAGCGGAAGCCGGCGTTGTTGGGGATGTCGTGGGTGATGGCGAAGGTCACCGCACGTGCGCCGGGCAGCGCCTGGCCGTAGGCGCCCGGGTCCACCAGCTGGTCCATGCTGCCGCCATAGGCGAAGGCGTTGCGCACCGAGTTGAACAAGGGGAAGTCGTAGGCCGCGTGCGGGGTGGCCTGCAGGTACGGCGCCAGGAACTGGTCGTAGTCGGAATTGCCGCTGCCGCCGCCGGTGATGACTTCGCCGAACACCAGCACGCCGGAGCGCACCTGCGCATCGAGCACCTTGTTCAAATGGTCGAAGGTCATGTGCTTGGCCGCATCGATGCGGAAGCCGGTCACGCCCAGTGCCTTCAGCGCCAGCAGATAGTTGCGCTGCTGCTGCACCACCCAGTCGTTGCCGACCAGGTCCGGCAGGCCGGGATCGTTGCCGCCGCCGCAGATGCGGTAGGTGCGCACCTGGTAGGGGTCGTTGTAGTTGGTGATGCATTGCGCCGGGCCGAAATCGCTGGCGCTGAGGAAGTTCTGCGAGAGGTCGCCGAACAGCCGCAGCGACGCATAGCGCTGCGGATTGGCGGCGTACTGGCCGAGAACCGCGCTGCCCGGGTAGTTCAGGTCCGAGCGCGTGGCCGCTTCGTTTGCCATGTGGTTGAGCACCACGTCGGCATAGGTCTCCACGCCCACCGCCTTCAGAGCCTGCACCATGCTGGCGAAGGCGTCGGTGTCGCCGAGCGGGTTGTCGATCAGGCGCATGTCCTGCGGCTGGTAGCGCGCCCACCAGGCGTCGCCCTGCGAGCGGTAGGCCGGCGCCACCAGCACCTTGCGGTAGCCGGCGGCGGCGATCTGCGCGGCGCGCGCTTCCACGGTGGCGTACGGCCAGTTGAAGGCATGCAGGATGACGTCGGCCTGGGCGCTGGCGGTGGCCAGGAGCAGCAGCAGGCCGACCAGCAGGCTGCGCCAGCGATGCAGGCGCAGCAGACGATTTGCAGCGGCGGATGGGACGCGCATCGTTCGATCTCCTCGTTGCGTGGGCGCAGGCAGGAACGCCTGCAGGACAGGGCGTGACGTCGCCGCGGGGCTGGCATGCGGCGGGAGGATGCTAAGCGCGCATCGCGGCGCAACATGCGCGCGCTACATACGTATTCATGGCGACAGCGCGCGAAAGCGGGATCTGTTTCCGCTTCCGCATGGGAGCACCACGAACGCTGCATTCGCGGCACATGTCGCATCGCGGCCCATGCGCTTTGCTACAGTCGCCGCCCTCACCTGTCGACGCGGAGCCGCACCATGACCAGCGCAGCCTTCTATCCGATCGGAACCCCCGGCGTGCCCTGGGGCCCCGCCGAGAAGGCGGCTTGGCTGGCTACACAGCCGCGCCGGCGCAGCTACCAGGACGAGGTGGTCGCCGCCATCGAAGGCCTGCGCGGGCAGTGGGAGGTGGTCGCGTACGGGGAACTGGCGTATGCGCAGGAGCGTTATCCGCTGCTGGCCTTGCGCAGCCGCAACTGGGACGACGCCTCGCCGTGCATGCTGGTTACCGGCGGCGTGCATGGCTACGAGACCAGCGGCGTGCATGGCGCGCTGCAGTTCGCGCAGCAGCATGCCGACGCGTATGCCGGCCGCGCCAACGTGCTGGTGGCGCCGTGCGTGAGCCCGTGGGCGTACGAACGCATTCACCGCTGGAACGCCGATGCGCTGGATCCCAACCGTTCGTTCCGCGCCGACAGCCCGGCGCAGGAGTCGGCCGCGCTGCTGCGCCTGGTGGCGCCGCTGCGCGATCGGGTGCGCATGCACATCGACCTGCACGAGACCACCGACAGCGACGAGTCCGAGTTCCGTCCGGCGCTGGCCGCGCGCGATGGCATCGCCTACGAGCCGGGCGGCATTCCCGACGGGTTCTACCTGGTCGGCGACAGCGAGAATCCGCAGCCGGCGTTCCAGCAGGCGGTGCTGGCCGCGGTGGCGCAGGTCACCCATATCGCACCGGCCGATGCCGCCGGCGAACTGATCGGCACGCCGCTGGCCGCGCCGGGTGTCATCAACTATCCGGTGAAGCGGCTGGGCCTGTGCGCGGGCATCACCGACGCGCGCTACACCACCACCACCGAGGTATACCCGGACAGCGCCAGCGCGACGCCGGAGCAGTGCAATGCCGCGCAGGCGGCGGCGGTGCGCGCGGCGATCGATTACGCCTTGGCGCATCCCTAACCGGAAGCGTGGTGCGTAGCATCCGTAGGAGCGGCTTCAGCCGCGACGGCATTGCCGGTAACGCCCGTCGCGGCTGAAGCCGCTCCTATCCTGGTTTCCCATGCTGAGGCTGATGCGCCAGATACGCATCGGGATCTGGCGGCACGGTGGGCACCGGCCGTGCCGCGCGCTACGCTTGTCCGCCCTCGTTCGCCAAGTCCGCCATGTCCATCGTCCTCACGCCGTTCGCCCGCACGCGCCTGTTCCCGCGCGATGGCCGCCGCAATGCGATCCAGGACTGCACGCCGGAACAGTTCGAGCAGCATCTCAACGCGCACGCGCCGCTGCAGGTGCTCGACGGCTACGCGCCATTCTGCAAGTTGCACGTGCACCGCAACTGGACCTCGACGCGCTGCCTGACCGTGCCGATCACCGACGCCAACCGGCGCCTGCTGCGTTCCGGCTACGAGGCGCGCAGTCGCGAGGAACTGCCGGTACTGGTGCGCTGGTTCGAAGGGGTCGAGCCGCCGGTGGCGGAGTACCTGCTGCCCATCCTCTACAGCCGCGAACAACTCGCCCACGAGGGCGCGCCGATCGAGGCGGACTGGGGCGTGGTCGGTTGCCTGTACACCGCCGAGCCGCAGGAGATCCCGATGGCGCCGATCACCATGCTGCGCAATGCGCTGGGCGTGGAGGAGGGTGGCTCCGGCGTTCCGTTGGATCGCGACGCCTATCGACGCAGCGTGGCGTTCTGGGAATACAACGCCAACTGGCGGCCGTAAGCCCGGCTCGCACGTGTCGATGCCCAGCACGCCGGAAGATGCGTGCGACGGCGATACGCGCGTCGCGGCTTACAGGGCGGCGGCGCGTTCGCCCAACGCTTCGGCCATCCGCCGCGTCGCCTCGCCCCGGTCCACAGGGACGACCAGCAACGGATAGCTGTCGCTGTCGATGTCGAGATGGATCAGTGCCATGCCCTGCGCGTGCAGGCAGCGCGCCGCGAGCGTCAGCGCCTCTTCGTTGCGTGTCTGCGATGCGGCCAGTGGCGACAGCACGTTCCGCATGCCCGCCAGGGGCCGCAGTTCGCCCAGCGCGTGGGCGAGGTCGGCGGCGTCCACTTTCCAATCCACCTCGGTGCACAAGCGCCGGGCGATCAACCCGTCGACCAGGGCTAGCCACGGAGTGACCTGATGGGGCTCTTCGATGCCGCGCTCGAACAGCGATTCTTCGAACCGCTGCAGATAGCGCGCCGGCGCCTCCACGGCGAGCGCAACGTCGTCGCCCAGGTCGTGGTCTTCGGGCGCAACCGTGTCGCAGATGGACGTCCAGCTGTCGCGGGCAGGGTGCATGGCCTCTCTCCTTGTACGGGCCATTGTCGATGCACCGTCGTGCCGGCAGCAACACCGGGCTGCCGTGGCCGCACCGGGGGCGCCGTCCGTTCGCGTGCGGCTTGCTCGCATACCGCGCGTACCTCGCCGGTATCCGCATGGCTCGTCCCTCATGCCGTCGCGCTTGTGTATGCCGACACGCAGTGCTGCACCAGTGCACGCAGCTGTTCACTGGCGCATGCATACAGGAGAAAACCACGCGCGATCGGCCGCTTTGAACGCGAACACCCGTCCGTTCATCGGCCTGGCGCGGGATGGCCATCAAGTTTGCGGGCGACGGGACGATAGCGATGGGGTGGGCCGCCATGCAGCCGCGCCGGGACGTGATGCCCGGCCGCGCGTCGTGGCCCGATGGGGAAGGCGTTCCGGGCAGATCATCGGCAACGGACACGGCGCGCTCGCGCCGCGCGCTGCGGTGAGCTGACGCAGTGCGCGTTCCCCGCGACCGTATTCCCTCTCCCCGCCAAGGAAGCCTTCATGTCCACTCCGTCGCCGCATCGACGTCGCGGCAGCGTCGCCAAACGCCTGATGCTGGGTACCGGCCTGCTCGCGCTCGCCTGTTTCGGCCTGACCGCGATGATCATCTACTGGCGCAGCAGCGATGCGTTGCTGTCGACCTCGCGCACCAGCATCGAGAACCTGGCGCAACTGGAAGCGCAGCGCGTGTCGCGCGAGATCGGTGTTGCCTTCGACGCCAGCGATGCGCTGGCCAACAGCTTCCGCGTGCAGCACGCCGCTGGCCTGTCGCGTGCCACCGCCACCGCGGTGTTGCGCAGCCAGCTCGACGCGCATCCGCAATGGCTGGGCATCAGCACGATGTGGGAGCCGGACGCGTTCGACGGCAACGACAAGGCCTTCGTCGGTGCCGAGGGCCACGATGCCACCGGCCGCTACATGACCTGGTGGTCGCGGCAGAACGGCAAGCTGGTGCGCGAGGCGCTGCGCGACTACGAGAAGCCGGGCGACGGCGACTGGTACCTGCTGGCGCGCAATACGCACAAGCCGGTGGTGATCGAGCCGTACTACTACCCGGTGGCCGGCAAGGACACGTTGATGACCACGCTGGCCACGCCGATCCTGGAGAACGGCCGCTTCCTAGGTGTGGTTACCGTCGACTTCACCCTGGATACGCTGCAGCAGCGCATCGCCGCGCTGCGGCCGATGGGCGAGGGCTACGCCAGCCTGCTGTCGCCGTTGGGCATGGTGATGGCCAGCCGCGATCCGCAGCAGGTCGGCAAGACCCGCAACGACGCCTGGTCCAAGGACATGCTCGCGCGCGTGGCCAAGGGCGAGGTGGTATTCGACCATCGCCGCGCCGACGGCGAGGATGCATTGAACGTGTTCGTGCCGCTGAAGATCGGCGATGCGCCCCAGGCGTTCGCGCTGGGCATCTCGGTGCCGTATGCGCTGGTCATGGCCAAGGCGCGTGCGCTGTTGTGGACCATCGCCGCGGTCGGCCTGCTCTCGGCGTTGTTGCTGAGCGGTGCGCTGTACCTGTTGCTGCGCCGGCAGGTGCTCGATCCGCTGGCCGAGGCGGTGCGCGTGTCCTCGGCGGTCGCCGCCGGGCGCCTGGACAGCCAGGTCCGCCACCGTCGCGACGACGAACTGGGCCAGCTGCTGGATGCGATGGGCAGCATGCAGACGCAGTTGCAGGCGGTGATGCAGGCCCAGGCGGAGATGGCGCAGCGCCACGACGCCGGCGAGATGAGTTACCGGATGGACGCCGAGCGCTTCCCCGGCGAATACGGGCGCATGGTCCACGGCACCAACGCGCTGGTCGCCGCGCACGTGGACGTGCAGCGGCGCCTGGTCGAGGTGATGTCGCAGTACGCGATCGGCAACATGCAGGTGGACATGGAACCGCTGCCGGGCGAGAAGGCGGCGATCACCGAGGCGATGCGCACCACCAAGCACAGCCTGCAGGCGATCAACCAGGCCATCACCGAACTGGCACAGGCCGCGGCCTCCGGCGATTTCTCCCGGCGCGGCGATGCCGAACGCTTCCAGTACGACTTCCGCGGCATGGTGGTCGGGCTGAACCGGCTGATGGAGCTGACCGAAGGCAATCTCTCGGCCTTGTCGACGCTGTTGCGCGCCGTGGCGCAGGGCGACCTCACCGCGCGCATGCACGGCGAATTCCATGGCGTGTTCGCGCAGATGCGCGACGATGCCAATGCCACCGTGGAGCAGCTGACCGGCATCGTCGGTCGCATCCAGCAGGCCACCACCGCGATCAACACCGCCGCCGGCGAGATCGCGGCCGGCAATGACGACCTGTCGCGTCGTACCGAGCAGCAGGCGGCGAATCTGGAAGAGACCGCGGCCTCGATGGAGGAGCTGACCTCCACGGTGAAGCAGAACGCCGAGCATGCGCACCAGGCCAATCGCCTGGCGCAGGACACCGCCGGTGTGGCGTCGCGTGGCGGCGCAGTGGTCGAGCAGGTGGTGGAGACCATGACCGGCATTGCCGCCGCGTCGAAGAAGATGGCCGAGATCATCGGTGTGATCGACGGCATCGCCTTCCAGACCAATATCCTGGCGCTCAACGCCGCGGTGGAAGCCGCGCGCGCCGGCGAGCAGGGGCGCGGCTTCGCGGTGGTGGCGAGCGAGGTGCGCGCGCTGGCGCAGCGGTCGGCGACCGCGGCGCACGAGATCAAGGGCCTGATCGATACCTCGGTCGGGAAGATCGACGACGGCACCGCGTTGGTGAACGGCGCCGGCGACACCATGCGCGAGGTGGTGGCCAGCGTGCGTCGGGTCACCGACATCATGAGCGAGATCGCCGCCGCTTCGCAGGAACAGAGCGCCGGCATCGAACAGGTCGGCAAGACCATCGTGCAGATGGACGAGGTGACCCAGCAGAACGCCGCGCTGGTCGAGGAGGCCACCGCGGCGGCGCGGGCGATGGAGGAGCAAGCCGAGGAACTGCAGCGCGCGGTGGCGTTGTTCAAGCTCGCGGCACCATCGCCGGGCGGCCTGGGGACCTCGGGCCGGACGCGGCTGGAGCTGGCGTCGTGAGGGCCGTGCGCACGGGAGTGCTCCTGCTCGCGTTGGGCGCCGCTGCACCGGCCTGGGCCGGGACCGCCAGCGCCAATCTGGCGGCGACCTCGAACTACGTCTCGCGCGGTTTCGAGCAGAGCTGGGGCCGGCCGGTGCTGCAGGGCGGGCTGGACGTGGCCGCGGACAGCGGCTGGTATGCCGGCACCTGGGCGTCGGGCGTGAGTTCGTACTTCATCGAAGGCGGGCACGTGGAGTGGGACGTATATGCCGGCTATGCAGCCAGCCATGGCGACTGGGGCTGGCGCGCCGGCGTCTACCACTACGCGTATCCCGGCGCGCGCATGAGCGCCAGCGGCACCCGCTACGACTACGGCGAAGCCATCGTCGCCGCGCACTGGCGGACGGTGGAGCTGTCCTACGCCAGCACCTGGACGCGCGACTACTTCGGCTACAACAGTGCCACGCTGGGCGTCGGCCAGGGCCAGCACTCGCGCGGCTCCGGCTATCTGGCGCTGGACGCCACGCTGCCGCTGGCGTCGGACTGGCAGGCGAGCATGCATGCGGGCCATCAGCACGTGCGCAACTTCGCCGACTACGGCTGGACCGACGCGCGCGTGGGCCTGAGCCGTACCTGGCGCGGCACCGAGTTCGGGCTGGCCTATTCGCGGGCTTGGAACAGCGCCGGGGTCTACCGCCGCTACACCACTGGCGTGCCGGATGGCGACGGCCGGGTGCATGTCACCAATCCGATCGACGGCGCCTGGTCGTTCACCATCAAGCGCAATTTCTCGCTGTAGCCGGGTGGCGATCAGCCGTCGACGGACGGCGCGAACGCCTCCACGGCGAGCCGGTCCAGGTAGGCGCGCAGGCGTTGTTCGCGTTGTGCTGGTTCGCTCGGTAGCGGGCGCGCTTGCGCGCCGTTGCTGCCGCGCGCATGCACGCGCGGATACGGCTGTGTCGGCACCGGCACGCCGAGGAAGGCGCACAGCGGTTCCCAGCCGCTCTGCGCGTCGGTGTCGAGTACCAGCAGGCGATGTGCCGGTACGTTGGCGATGACGGCCTGGTTCCAGCGGTGGAAGTAGTCGGTCATGAAGCCGCGATCGTCGATGCGTGTGGCGAACCCGCGGCGCAGGAACTGGCTCAGACGTTGGCCATCAGGGCCGAACAAGGCCGGCACGCTGCCGTCGCTGGCGAAGATGGTGCTGCGCACCGAATCGAACCAGGCATCGGCATCGCGCACGGTCAGGATCACCCGGGCCTGCGGATAGCGTGCGACCAGTTCGAGCCAGAAGCAGCAGCCGGGATAATCGACGGTGGCGGTGTAGCCTGCGAACAGCGCTTCCCAATCCGCCTGCCCGTCGATCGCCGCGTCCCACAGCGGCAAGGCCTGGCGCAGGTTCGCGGCCAGTTCCATGGCGTGATAGCAGCGGCCCAGGCCCAGATGCTCCAGCGCCACTTTCAGCGACAGGGTACCGGTGCGGCCGAGGCCGGCGCCGATGATGCGCAGGCTCATGCCGACGCCCCTGCGCCCTGCGCCAGCCACTGCGCGGCCTCGCGACCCAGTTCGGCCTGCGCGCGCGCCTCATAGTCGGCGGCGACGGCCGCCGGCAACAGCGTGCGCCAGCGGCCGCTGCGGCCCTGGTTGAAGAAGGCCTTGCCGCCCTCGCGCCACAGCCCGGCGCCCTGCGGCACGTAGCGTGCGGCGTGTTGGCGCATGTAGCCGAACTGGCAGTGCGCCAGGATCGTCTCCCAGGTCGCCTCGCGTACCGGGATCTCCAGAAACGTGGCGATGCGCCGCACCTGTGCGGGCAGATCCTCCAGCAGGTCGGCGTAGTGCACCAGCAGCACATTGGGCTGCGCGCGCTGCTGCCACCAGCTGCGCACGCCTTCCCAGAACGGCCAGAACGGTGCGCCGTCGTGGGCCAGCCAATGCGCCACGTAGGCGTCCACGGGAAGGCTCGGCGGCGGCACCACGCGCAGCTTGCCGGGTTCGGCCGCGCCGGCGTCCAGCCGCGCCTGCGCATCCTGGCTGACCGCGCATTGGTGGTCGTACAGACTGAGCGCGATGTCGCGGCCATCGCGGCCGATGTACAGATACTTGGCGCGATCGCTGACCGCCAATGCATCGGCCGGCAAATGGGTCTTGATGAAGCGCCGGTGGGTCTGCGCCTGCAGCAGCGCGAGCTTGCTGGCGCGGTCCGGGTACACGCCGTCCAACCATGGCGAGATCGCCGATACGTCGACGTCCGCCGCGCCCTCGAACAACAACTGCGCGACGATCTGCTGCAGCCAGGTGGTGCCGGCCTTGGCGTAGCTGGCAATGACGATGTCGCCGTCGCGGAAGGCCAGCGCGTTCCAGGCAGCCGAATCGAAAAAGCGGTTGGGATATTCCCGGGTCTTGGCGAAGGCGGCGGGATCAGCCATGCGGGGCTTCCGGTGTGGGAGCGAGGGGCGCCGTCGCGGTAGGCGACTGGCGAGGCGGGGCTGCCGTGCGCGGGCGCAGGGCGATGCGGACATCGAGTGGACGCAGCACCAGCGCCGGATACGGCCGCGGCTGCGCATCCGCGGCCAGCTGCAGCGTGCGCTCGCGCAGCAGGCCGGCCACGACCACGGTCATCTGCACCAGTGCCAGTTGGCTGCCGATGCAACTGCGCTGGCCGCCGCCGAAAGGGAAGTAGGTGTAGCGCGCCGGCGCATGTGCGGGGTCCAGCCAGCGTGCCGGCGTGAAGCGGTCCGGCGCGGCGAAGTGGCGCGGATCGCGCTGCACCACCCATTGGCTGATGACCAGCTGGGTGCCGCGTGGCACCGCGAAGCCCTCCAGCGTGGTGTCGCGTTGGGCGATGCGCGCGGTCATCCACGCCGGCGGATACAGGCGCATGGCTTCCTTCACGCAGGCGCGGGCCAGCGGCAGGCGTTCGACCAGCGCGTCGTCGCAGGCCATGGCGGACGCGCTGTCGAGGCCGGGCAGGGCATCGGCTTCCTCCGCCACCGCCTGCGCGATCGCCGGATGCTGGGCCAGCAGCAGCAGCGTCCAGGTCAGGCCGGCCGCCATCGGCTCCAGCGCCGACATCAGCATCGCCGCCGCTTCGTCGCGGCACCAATCGCCCTGGCCCTGCGGATCGTCGCGCTGCAGCAGCTCCAGTACCGAAGCGCCTGTACCTGCTGAATGCGGCGACACCAGGATCTGCGTCAGCGCGCTGTCCAGTTCGCTGCGTGCGGTACGCAGTCGCCGCTTGCCGGCACTCGGCCACCAGGCCGGTGCCGCCGACGGCGTGCGCGTCTGCTGCAGGATCGCATCGACCATCGGCAGCAGCCGCAGCAGTGCCGGCGCGTGTGCCGTGTCGCCGAGCAGGAAACCGGCGCCCAGTTGCGCACAAAGCGCCGTCATCGTCAGGCGCAGATCCTGGGCGTGGGCGCTGTCATTGCGCGCCTGCAACAACGCCTGCGTGGCAGCGAGCGCCTGCCCGGCGTAGTCGCGCACCAGGCTGGCGCGGAACGCGGGCTGCAGTGCCTGGCGCTTGTGCCGCCATGCCTCGCCCTCGCTGTTCATCACCGATCCCGGGAATGCGGCGCGGCGCGCACGCGGATCCGGATCCGATTTGGCATAGAGGCTGCCGTCGTCGCCGAGCACCCTGGCAATGGCAGCCGGTGCTGCGATCAGATAGGTGCGCTCGGCAATCTGCACTACGTCGCCATGCTCGCGTGCGCTGCGTTGCAGGAATTCCAGGGGATCGGCAGCGAAGGCCTGCCGATTGCCGAACGCCCAGTGCCCGCGCGGCCCTGGTGGCAGTCGGTGCGCTTCGGTCACGCGAAGATCCGCATGGTGACGCGCCGCGAGACGGAAGCTGGCATGTGGCGCATGGCGAACGAAGCGCGTGGTCGCGCGAAGAGAAGCGCCGCGAGAGGGGGACGATTGCCCCCTCTCGCACAGACACGCCACACGACGGTGGCGGGAAGGTCAGTAGGTGTAGATGTAGCCGAGCTTGCGGCCGCCGAGGCTCTGCACCCAGCGCGACAGCGAATCAAAAAGGCGTTTCATGGCGATACTCCTGATTGAACGGGGAATCTGTTGCGGTTGTCGCGTCTGTCACCGTGACAGACGCGGGAAAAGCATCCCTGCTTGGGTGTGGCGACGCAAGCGAAAGACTGAAGCGCGGCCAACTGCAATGCGCCTGTCATCTGCTGCGCCGTGCCGTGTATTGCACGCGGTCTCAGGGGATTGCAACGCCTGCCATGCACGGCATCGCCCTGTGCGCAGCGCCATCCGGTCGCATCAGTGCGTGCTATCGTCGCGCCACTTCGGCAACGAGTGGCTGCGGATGCCCGTGACCCACGACTACGACCGCCTGGCCGCGATCTACGACCGGTTCTACGATCGCTGGCCCGACGTCGTCACGCAGCAGTGCGTCGGTGTCCTCGCCGAGCTGGCCGCGGGCCGTGCGGCACTGGAACTGGGCATCGGCACTGGCCGCCTCGGTTTGCCGCTTGCGCATTGCGATGTGCCGGTCACCGGCATCGACAACGCGCCGGCGATGCTCGAGGCCTTGCGTGCGAAACCCGGCAGCGAACGTCTGCAGCTGGTCTGCGCCGACTTCGCCGACATGCCGGTGTCCGGGCCGTTCGGCCTGATCTACGCAGTGGCGGCGTTCGGCTATCTGTTGACCCAGGCCGAACAACTGCGTTGCATGATCAATGCTGCGCGTTGTCTGACACCCGACGGACGCTTGCTGATCCAGACCGCGGTGCCGGGCGCAGAGGTATTCGACGGCAGCGGCAAGGTCAGCCAGGTGCTGGACGTGCCGGATACCGACGGCGACGGCGACGGCGACGGCGACGGCGCTGCGGTGATGCTGGTGTGCTCGCAGCCCGATCCGCTGCAGCAACGCATCGACCAGCGCGTGGTGGTGCTGGGTGAGTCCGGCACGCGCATCTTCCGCGAGCGCCGCCGCTACGTGTGGCCGTCCGAATTGGACCTGATGGCGCAGATCGCCGGCCTGCGTCTTGAGGCGCGCTGGAGCGACTGGGCACGTGCGCCGTATCACGCGCGCAGCCGCATCCAGATTTCGGTGTACGTGCCGGCTGGCGAGCGCAAGATCTGAAAGACTTGCGCCGTCTCAGGCACTAGATGGCGATGTCCGGTGTGTGCGTTGCGGAATCTGCAGTGGGGCCATGTCACCTTTGGCGCCTGCGTGTCCATGCCGATGCGATACCGGTCGATACCGTTGGTGTCATGGGCGAACCGCGCCTGCAGCCGCGCCGCATCGTGCTTGGTCTGGTCGACGCTCGTGCCACGACCAAGCACGGTGCGATTGGCTTCGCGATCGCCAGTTTGCTGCGGGAGTCACTCAGCATGTCATCTTCCGGCAGCGAAGTGCCGCGCTAGCAGGCGCGAGGGGGGCCGTTGTAGCAAATCAGTCGGGGTGGGGCTTCGCGCGCCCATGTCCCTGTCAGCATCGCATCGATCAGGTTGGCGCGCCGGCCTTGATGTTAGGCATCGCGTGCATAGCCTGCCTCGCGTTGCGCGCGGATCGCCAGGACAAAGACGGTATCCAGCGCAACCACGTATCGGTAGAGGGCAATATATCCGTGAGCGCCTTGGCCAATGACCAGTTCACGCACATCATGGCGCGTCAGCCGGCCGATCAGCGGATTGTCCGTCAGCACATTCGATGCGCTGACGATCTCGCTCAGACGCTCTTGGATATGTTCGGCTTCGTGTTGTTCCAGATGGCCGATGATGCGCCGTAGGTCCTCGTTGACAGATGGCAGGAACTCGACGTGCGCCATGCTATTTCGCGAACTTGCGGGGGACGGGAGGGGGAGTGTCCTTGCCCTCAATGCGTTCCATCAGATAACGACGCATCTCGTCCCAGGGAATGCTCTCGCCGGTCTCGAGGAATTGGCCCCAACGGCGCTCGGCCTCTGCATGGAAGTCGACGCGCCGCTCGGCCAGCTCGGCCTTCTCGGCAATGGCTTCCAAGATGAAGTTGTGCGACGTGGTGCCGGCCGCTTCCGCGGCCTTGGCGATGCGGGCCTTGAGCGCGTCCGGCAGGCGGATGGTGGTGGTGCTCATGGGGAGCTCCAGGCGATTGGTGTGGAATCAATGTAGCACAGGTGTGGTACAGGTGGCCTGGCCGGACAGCCGCCTTCGGTCAGCTTGGCGGAAAGTCCGCTTGGAGCAGGGATTGGCTCAGCGATGCCGGCGGTTTTCGCTCGATACGAATTCCTAGCTCCCGAGCATGTTCCTAGCCTCCCGACCATGCGCTCGCAGCACCGACCGCACAAAAAACGGGCGCCTCGCGGCGCCCGTTCTTGTCTGCATGGCGATGTCTTGCCAACGGCTCAGTAGCGGTAGTGCTCCGGCTTGAACGGGCCGTCGACCGGCACGCCCAGGTAGGCGGCCTGCGCGTCGGTGAGCTTGGTCAGCTTCACGCCGATCTTCTCCAGGTGCAGGCGCGCCACTTCCTCGTCCAGCTTCTTCGGCAGGCGGTACACCTGCTTCTCGTAGCTGTCCTTGTTCTGCCACAGGTCGATCTGCGCCAGGGTCTGGTTGGCGAAGCTGTTGGACATCACGAAGCTGGGATGGCCGGTGGCGCAGCCCAGGTTGACCAGGCGGCCTTCGGCCAGCAGGAAGATCGCATTGCCGTTGGGCAGCACGAACTTGTCCACCTGCGGCTTGATGTTGATCTTCTGCACGCCCGGCAGCTTGTACAGCGCCTCGACCTGGATCTCGTTGTCGAAGTGGCCGATGTTGCAGACGATGGCCTGGTCCTTCATCTGCGTCAGGTGCTCGATGCGGATGATGTCCTTGTTGCCGGTGGTGGTGACGTAGATGTCGGCCTGGCCGAGGGTGTCCTCGACGGTGTTGACCTCGAAGCCTTCCATCGCCGCCTGCAGCGCGCAGATCGGGTCGATCTCGGTGACGATGACGCGGGCGCCGTAGGCGCGCAGGCTGTGCGCCGAGCCCTTGCCGACGTCGCCGTAGCCGCACACCACCGCGACCTTGCCGGCCAGCATCACGTCCATCGCGCGCTTGAGGCCGTCGGCCAGCGACTCGCGGCAGCCATACAGGTTGTCGAACTTGCTCTTGGTCACCGAGTCGTTGACGTTGATCGCCGGGATCAGCAGGGTGCCGGCCTCGGCCAGCTGGTACAGGCGATGCACGCCGGTGGTGGTCTCTTCGGAGACGCCCTTCCAGTCCTTGACCACGCGGGTCCAGTAGCCCGGGCGCTCCACCGCCACGCGCTTGAGCAGGTTCTTGATCACCTGCTCCTCGTGCGAGGAGGCCGGTTCGTCGACCCACTTGGAGCCGTTCTCCAGCTCGTAGCCCTTGTGGATCAGCAGGGTCACGTCGCCGCCGTCGTCCACCACCAGCTCCGGCCCGGTCTGGGTGCCGTCGGGCAGGGTGAAGGTCAGCGCGTCGAGAGTGCAGTCCCAGTATTCCTCCAGGGTCTCGCCCTTCCAGGCGAACACGGGGGTGCCGGTGGCGGCGATCGCCGCGGCGGCGTGGTCCTGGGTGGAGAAGATGTTGCACGAGGCCCAGCGCACGTCGGCGCCGATGTCCTTCAGCGTCTCGATCAGCACCGCGGTCTGGATGGTCATGTGCAGCGAGCCGGTGACACGCACCCCGGCCAGCGGCTTGGCGGTGGCGTACTGGCGGCGGATCGACATCAGGCCCGGCATCTCGTGCTCGGCGATGTCCAGTTCCTTGCGGCCCCAATCGGCCAGGGAAATGTCGGCGACCTTGTAGTCGCCCTCGGTGGAAAAGCGCTTGAGTGCAGCGTTCATCGATAAAGCTCCGGTCAATGGCGAGAAACTCGCGAAGTCCGGGCGCCGTTGTCGCTCAAGCCTCGCGCCGAGCCTGGCCGGATCTGGAGACGGAGAATCCGGTCTCGATCCGGTCGCAGCGCCCCTCGGCGCAAGGGGTAACCGATTATAGCGGCTGCTGCGTGTGGCGCTTGAACACGCGGTCAGAACATGGAGGACACGCCCAGGCCCAACCATCGACAGGGGGCGCCCGACGCCGGCCCTGCTACCGTCGTCGGTTCGTTCGATGGGAAGGAGAGGGGAGAGATGAACCAGATCACAGTGCGCGGGCGCCGCCGCGTCGCCAGGCCGGTCTGCGGCCTGCTGTGCGCGGCCCTGGCCGCCGCCGGCAGCGCCGCCGCCAACGCGGCCTCGGCACCTGCGGCGGCGGCCACCGCCGATCCAGCCGACAGCGGCTATCAACTGCCGTCGGCGCCGCTGCAGGCCATTGTCGACGCACCGCGGCCGCCGCAACTGTCGCTGAGCCCGCGGCGCGATCTGGCGGCGATGCTGCAGCTCCCCGCGCTGCCCGGCATCGCGCAGGTCGCGCAGCCGGAACTCAAGCTCGCCGGCCTGCGCATCCATCCGCGCACCCGCTCGCAGAGCCGGTTCGTCTTCGGCGACAAACTGTGGTTGCTGCGCATCGCCGACGGCAGCGAGCTGCGCATCGACGGCCTGCCGTCGCCGCTGTCGATCGCCGGCATGGCCTGGGCGCCGGACCAGCGTCATCTGGCCTTCAACCGGGTCGACGCACGCAACGGCGCCAACGAGCTGTGGGTGGTGGACATCGCCGCGCAGCGAGCGCGGCGGATCGCCGAGCGGCTGAACACGGTGTCCGGCGACGGTTACGCATGGATGCCCGACAGCCGCCAGTTGCTGGTGCTGCTGCAGCCGCAGGAGCAGGGCGCGGCGCCGCCCGCCGATGCAGTGCCGACCGGGCCGGCGGTGCAGCAGACCGCGGGCGGTGGCGCCACCGCCTTGCGCACCTATCAGGACCTGCTGAAGAACGAGGCCGACGCGCGCCAGTTCGACGATCAACTGCGCGCGCAGCCGGCGCTGGTCGATGTCGACGGGCAGGTGCAGCGCATCGCCAACCCGGACCTGTACCTGTCGCTGGCGCCGTCGCCGGACGGCCGCTATCTGCTGGCGCAGCGCCTGCAGCGGCCGTTCTCCTACCTGGTGCCGGCCAGTGGCTTCCCGCGCACCATCGAGGTGCTCGACCGCGCCGGCAAGCCGGTGCACACGCTGGCGCAGCTGCCGCTGGTGGAAGGCCTGCCGACCGGCAACGATGCGGTGCGCACCGGCGTGCGCGACATCGACTGGCGCAGCGACGCGCCGGCCACCCTGGTCTGGGCGGAAGCCCAGGACGGCGGCGACCCGGCGCGCGAAGCGGCCGTGCGCGACGCGGTGATGATGCAGGCGGCGCCGTTCAAGGCGCCGCCGGTGACGCTGGCGCGCCTGCAGTCGCGCTTTGCCGGCATTGCCTGGGGCCGCGGCGATCTGGCCCTGATCGACGAGTTCTGGTGGAAGACGCGGCAGACCAAGCAGTGGCGCGTGGCCCCGGACCATCCCGCGCAGGCGCCGCAGCTACTGGCGCAGCGTTCGCAGGAGGACCGCTACGCAGATCCCGGCACGCCGGTGACGGAGCGCGATGCCGCCGGCAACCCGCGCCTGTTGATCGCCGCCGATGGCCACAGCCTGTTCCTGCGCGGCGAAGGCGCTTCGCCGCAGGGCGATCGGCCGTTCCTGGACCGCTACGATCTGGACACGCGGAAAAGCACCCGCCTGTTCCAGTCGCAGGCGCCGTACTACGCGGTGCCGCAGGCCCTGCTCGACGACAGCGGCCAGCGCCTGCTGATCACCCGCGAGACGCCGCAGGAGCCGCGCAATTTCTATCGGCTCGACAGCGCGAACGCCGAGCCGGTGGCGCTGACTCGCTTCACCCATCCCACGCCGCAGTTGCGCGACGTGCACAAGGAGCAGATACGCTACCGGCGCAAGGACGGCGTGGAGCTGACCGCGACCCTGCTGTTGCCGCCGGGCTACGACGCCAAGCGCGACGGCCCGCTGCCGATGCTGATGTGGGCCTACCCGGGCGAGTTCAAATCCGCCGATGCCGCCAGCCAGGTCACCGATTCGCCGTATCGGTTCAATGCGATCGGCTACTGGGGGCCGCAGGCGTTCCTGGCGCTGGGCTATGCGGTGCTCAACGACCCGTCGATGCCGATCGTGGGCGAGGGCGCGCGCGAACCCAACGATACCTACGTCGAGCAATTGGTCGCCGATGCGCAGGCGGCGGTGGACGAGGTGGTGCGGCGCGGCGTCGCCGATCGCGATCGCATCGCCATCGGCGGGCATTCCTACGGCGCCTTCATGACCGCCAACCTGCTCGCTCATACCCGCCTGTTCAAGGCCGGCATCGCCCGCAGTGGCGCCTACAACCGTTCGCTGACCCCGTTCGGCTTCCAGTCCGAGGAGCGCACCTATTGGCAGGCGCAGCCGGTGTACCAGGCGATGTCGCCGTTCAACTACGCCGACCGGATCAAGGATCCGCTGCTGCTGATCCACGGTGCCGAGGACAACAACTCCGGCACCTTCCCGATCCAGAGCGAGCGCATGTACGCGGCGATCAAGGGCAACGGCGGCACCGCGCGGCTGGTGATGCTGCCCAACGAGGCGCATGCCTACCGCGCGCGCGAGTCGGTGCTGCAGATGCTGGCCGAGAGCGAGCGCTGGCTGCGCACCTATCTGGGGCCGGCGCCCACGCCGACTGCGGCAGGCGCTGTGTCGCGCTGAGTCGTGCCTGTGCCACGGCCGCACGTTTTCGTGCAGCCGTGGCACAGGGCACTGCCGTGCGGTGCAAATGGTTCGCTTTGAAACCGTCGCCGCGGCCGACGGGACGCGATCCCTTTTCGGTTAGGCTTGCGGCGCCCCCACTGCCGAGCCATGCGTTTTCCGATGAACGAGTCCCGCAGCAGTATCGTTTTCGCCACACCCGACCTTCCCTTGCGCGACGACGTGCGTCGCCTCGGCGCCCTGGTGGGCGACCTGCTCGCCGAACAGGTCTCGGCGCAGTTCCTGGACGAGATCGAACGCATCCGCACCACCGCGATCGCCCGCCGCCAGCGTGCCGCGCCGCTGTCGTCGCTGAGCGAGCAGCTCGCCGGCCGCGCGCCGCGCGACGCCGAGGCGCTGGTGCGCGCCTTCAGCACCTACTTCCAGGTGGTCAACATCGCCGAGCGCGTGCACCGCATCCGCCGCCGCCGCGACTACCAGCGCAGCAGCGCCGATACGCCGCAGCCGGACGGCCTGCACGACGCCTTGCGCCGGCTCAAGGCGCAGGGCGTCGGCCTCGAGGAGCTGCGCGACTGGCTGCCGCGCATCGACGTCGAGCCGGTGTTCACCGCGCACCCGACCGAGGCGGTGCGGCGCGCGCTGCTGGAGAAGGAACAGTTGATGGTGGCCAGCCTGGTCGACAACCTCGACGGCCTGCGCACGCCTGGCGAGCGCGCCACCGACGCGGCGCGCTTCCGCATGGCGCTGACCGCCTCGTGGCAGACCGCCGATTCCTCGCCGGTGCGTCCCACCGTGGAGGACGAGCGCGAGCACGTCGGCTTCTACCTGACCCAGGTGCTGTACCGGGTGATCCCGGTGATGTACGAGACCCTGGAGCACGCCATCGAGGAGACCTACGGGCAGGCGCTGACCCTGCCGCGGCTGCTGCGTTTCGGCACCTGGGTCGGCGGCGACATGGACGGCAACCCCAATGTGGATGCCGCCACCATCACCGCCACCCTCGACGCGCAGCGGCGCGCGGTGCTGGAGCGTTATCTGAAGGAACTGTGGCAACTGGCCAGCCTGCTCAGCCAGTCGACCACCCTGGTCGCGGTCAGCGCACCGCTGCTGGAGCAACTGGAGCGTTACCGGCAACTGCTGCCGGAGGCCGCCGCGCGCTCGCGGCCGCGCCACGGCGACATGCCCTACCGATTGCTCAACGATCTGATGCGCGCGCGCCTGCAGGCCACCCTGGACGATGCGCCGGGTGCCTATGCCGCCCCGGCCGAACTGGAAAGCGACCTGCAGTTGATCCTGGACAGCCTGCAGGCCAACAAGGGCCTGCACGCCGGCTGGTTCGCGGTGCGGCGCCTGCTGTGGCGGGTGCGCAGCTTCGGTTTCCACCTGGCGCGGCTGGACGTGCGCCAGGAGTCCAGCGTGCACGCGCGCGCGGTCGCCGCCGCGTTGGACACGCAGGACTGGGATGCGCGGGCGGTGGAGGAGCGCGCGCGCCTGCTCGGTCCTTACGCTGGCGGCGAGCAGACCCTGCCGGCCGCCGACGACGAAGGCAATGCGCGGCTGGACGCGGTGTTCGCCGCGCTCGCCGATGCGCGCGCGCGGCACGGCGCCGACGCGCTGGGCAGCTACATCATCTCGATGGCGCACGACCGCGCCGACGTGCTGACCGTGCTGGCGCTGGCGCGCCGCGGCGGCCTGGTCGATGACGACGGCGCGGTGCCGCTGGACATCGTGCCGCTGTTCGAGACCGTGGACGATCTGCGCGGCGGCACCGCGACCTTGCGCGACCTGTTGGCCGATCCGGTCTACCGCCGCCACCTGGCTGCGCGCGACGACGTGCAGATGGTGATGCTCGGCTATTCCGACAGCGGCAAGGACGGCGGCATCGCCGCTTCGCGCTGGGGCTTGCAGCGCGCGCAGGTGGAACTGCTGGAGGCGGCGGCCGAATTGGGCATCCGCCTGACCTTCTTCCACGGCCGCGGCGGCTCGATCGTGCGCGGCGGCGGCAAGACCACGCGCGCGCTGGAGGCGGCGCCGCGCGGCAGCGTCGACGGACGTCTGCGGGTCACCGAGCAGGGCGAGGTGATCCACCGCAAGTACGGCATCCGCGCACTGGCGCTGCGCTCGCTGGAACAGATGACCGGCGCGGTGCTGCTGTCGAGCCTGCGCCCGCGTGCGGCCGACGCGCGCGAGGACGGCTGGCGGCCGGTGATGGACCTGGTCGCCGAACACAGCAGCCAGGCGTATCGCGGCTTTGTCGGCGATGCCGAGTTCATGCGTTATTTCCGCCTGGCCACGCCGATCGACGTGATCGAACGCATGACCCTGGGCTCGCGGCCGTCGCGGCGGCTTGGCCAGGATGCGGCGCTGTCCAACCTGCGCGCGATTCCCTGGGTGTTCGCCTGGAGCCAGGCGCGCGCGGTGATTCCGGGCTGGTACGGCGTGGGCAGCGGCCTGCAGGCGGCGGTGGACGCCGGCCACGAGGACGCGCTGCGCGCGATGGCCGTCGACTGGCCGTTCTTCCGCACCTTCCTCGACGACATCGCCATGGTCCTGTCCAAGGGCGACCTCAACATCGCCGAGATGTTCTCGCGCCTGTCCGGGCCGCTGCACGAGCGCTTCTTCCCGCGCATCCGCGACGAGCTGGCGCTGACCAAGGGCTGGGTGAAGACGCTGACCGGGCAAACCTCGCTGCTGCAGCACGATCCGCGGCTGGCCTTGTCGATCCGCCTGCGCAACCCCTACATCGACCCGATCAGCGTGCTGCAGGTGGACCTGCTGCAGCGCTGGCGCGCCACCGAGGGCGAGGACGAAGACCTGCTGCGGGCGCTGGTGGCCTGCGTCAACGGCGTCGCCCAGGGCGTGCAGAACACCGGCTGAGGCCAGTGCTTCAAGGTGCCGCCGGTCGATGCCGGCGGCTGCCGACCGCGATCCGCTTGCAAGCGGACAAAATTGTCCGATAATGCCGCGCATGGAAATGCGAGCCGATACCGCCCACCGCCGCCGCTTGTTGCTGGACGCCGCCGACGAGGTGTTCTGCGAGCATGGCGTGTTGGCGCCGTTGGAACTGGTGGTGGAGCGCGCCGGGCTCGGCCGCGCCACGCTGTACCGCCATTTCGCCGACCGCACCGAACTGATGGCGGCCCTGCTGGAACGCGGCCTGGACGGCCTGGAGGGCTGCGCGCGCGAGATCGGCACGCGGCCGGACGGGCTGTTCCTGCTGCTGTACGACGTCGCCGAGCACATCGCGATGTCGGCGCCGCTGGCCGACTATTGGCGGTCGATGCCGCGCGAGCATCCGACGATCGCCGCGGCGCATGCGCGGGCGATGGCGATCCTGCTGCCGTACCTGCAGCGTGCGATCGCCGCCGGCCTGTGCCGTGCCGACCTGGACGACCAGGATCTGGGGTTGGCGATGGACATGCTCGGCGCCTGCCAGCGTGGCAGCGACGAAGCCGAGCGCAAGGCGCTGGCGCAGCGGGGTTGCCGCCTGCTGCGCCACGCCCTGGCCACGCCCGCAGCGGCGGCGGACTTGTGAGCCGCGCTGCCGGCGCTGCGCGGCAGCGCGCCGCGGCGGACACGGGCGCGCCCAGACGGCGCTGGCCGCGGCGGCTGGCACGCGCGCTGGCGATGCTGGCGATCCTTGCCGCCAGCCTGTGGGGCGCGCTGTTCCTGAGCTACCTGCCGCATACCGGCGCCGTGGTGCGCTACGGCTCGGCGCTGCTGTGGGCCGCGCTCGGCGCCGCTGCGCTGTGGGGCCTGCGGCATCCGCGCGAGTACCGCGTACTGCCGCTGTTGTTCGCGGTCGGTTGCGCGGGCATGGCGGTGGGCTGGTCGGCGCTGCAGCCGCAGCAGAACCGCGACTGGGCCGACGATGTCGCGCAACTGCTGCAGCCGCAGGTGGACGGGCACGTGGTGACCCTGCACAACGTGCGCAACTTCGCCTGGCGCAGCGACCACGACTACACCCCGCACTGGGAGACCCGCCGCTACGATCTGGACCGACTGGCCTCGGCGGACCTGGCGCTGTCGTACTGGATGGGGCCGGCGATCGCCCACACCCTGGTCTCGTTCGGCTTCGACGACGGCCGTCGCGTGGTGTTCTCGCTGGAGATCCGCAAGGAGCGCGGCGAGGCGTTCTCGGCGCTGGCCGGATTCTTCCGCAATTTCGAGCAGGTGATGGTGGCTGCCGACGAGCGCGACATTCTGGCGGTGCGCAGCAACGTGCGCGGCGAGGACGTGTACCTGTATCGGCTCAACCTGTCGCGCGCGCAACTGCGCCAGCTGTTCCTGGGCTACGTGGCGCGGGCGCAGCAATTGCAGCGCACGCCGCGGTTCTACAACACCGCCACCAGCAACTGCACCACCATCGTGTTCGAACTGGCGCGCAAGCTCGATCCCGCGCTACCGCTCGACGTCCGCCTGCTGCTGTCCGGCTACCTGCCTTCCTACGTTTACGCGCAGCACGGCTTCATGCCCGGCTACAGCCTGGCCACGCTGCGTGCGCGCGGCCGTATCGGCGAACGCGCGCGGGTTGCGGGCGCTGACGCCGACTTCTCCACGCGCATTCGCGCCGGCATTCCCGGCGACGATCCGGCGGCCACGCCATGACCCTGCGCGCACGTCTTGCCCGCTGCGCCGGCACCGGGCTGTTGGCTGCCGCGCTGCTGCTCGGCACCGGCTGCGCGATGGTCAGCGTGCAGTCGCGCAGCGCCGCCGATTACATCGCCACCCAGCGTGGCGACGTCCTCAGCACCGGCAAGCTCAGCGACGCCAGCCTGGAGACGCTGCGCGTGCTCGCGCTCGATCCCAAGACTTGCGAGGCGGACGTTGCGGCCTGCGCCACGCAGCTGCGCGCATTGCAGGGGCTGGACCAGGAGCGGCGGCTGGCGACCCTGTCGGAGCTGTGGGTGCATGCGGCCAATGTGCGCACGCCGCGGCAGGCGAGGGCGCTGGACGATGCGACGCTGCAGGCCTGGCTGGAGGCCGCGCGCTACGCCTACGCCTATCTGTTCTATACCCAGCGTCCGGCCAGCGCGCGCGCGTTCGAGGACCGGCAGACCCAGGTGCGCGACTACTACAACTACGCGGTGCAGCAGGTGGTCGGCGAGCTGTTCCTGCGCTGGCGTGCCGGCAGCGCCAGCGGCGAACTGCACGACGACGACATGCTGCGCACGGCCGGCTGGCAGGTGCGCGCGGACATGGGCAGTTTCCGCCTGCCCGGCGGGGTGGCGCGGCCGGACGCGATGCTGCCGGCGTCGACGCTGCGCTTCGACGGCCTGCGCAGCACCTACCGGCGCGACGGTTTCGGCGCCGAGCTGGTCGCGGAGATTGCGCCGTCAAAGGTCGGCGACCCGACCGCGGCAACCGCTGCCAAGACCGCGCCGGACCCGCACGCGCCGGCCTTCAGCGAGATGCCGTATGCGCCGACCACGGTGCTGCTGCGCTTCGACGGCGACAGCCTGGCGCAGGTGCTGGACACCCGCAGCGTGGTGGTCGCGCCCTACGATCCGTATCGCGATGGCGAGGTCGAGGTGCACGGCCAACGCCTGCCGCTGGCGGCCAACTTCACCGCCGCCTACGGCCTGTGGCTGGCCCGTGCCGGCTTCGCGCGGCAGTCGCTGCGCTCGATGCTCGGCCGCGAGGATGGCATCGAGCAGCCGCATCTGTACCTGATGCAGCCGTACGATCCGGACCGGCGCATCATCCTGATGCTACACGGCCTGGCCAGCAGTCCGGAAGCCTGGGTCAACGTCGCCAACGAGTTGATGGGCGACGAGCAGCTGCGCCGCCACTACCAGATCTGGCAGGTCTACTATCCGACCAACATGCCGATCGCCTGGAACCGTGCGCAGATCGACGCGCTACTGCAGCAGACCTTGCGCCATTTCGATCCGCAGGGGCAGGCGCCGGCCTCGCAGCACATGGTGCTGATCGGCCACAGCATGGGCGGGGTGATCGGGCGCCTGTTGGTCAGCGACTCCGGCGACACGCTGTGGAACGAGCTGATCGGCGCACGCGGCGACCGCCGCCCGCTGGATCCGCAGGCGCTGGCGCAGTTGCAGCCGCTGCTGCGCTTCGCGCCGTTGCCGGAGGTGGACCGCGCCATCTTCATCGCCGCGCCGCAACGCGGCACCACCTTCGCCGAAGGCCGCCTCGGGCGCCTGGCCGGGCGCCTGGTACGCCTGCCGGTGACGCTGCTTGATCGCTTGAATACTCTGCTGCAGGGAATCGACGGGCCCGATGGCGCGCCGGTGCGCGTGCCCAACAGCATCGACAACCTGCGCGACACCGATCCGTTCGTGCGCGCGGCGGCTGAGTTGCCGATCGCGCCGGCGGTGCGCTACCACACCATCATCGCCCGCCGCGATCCGGCGGTGCCGCTGGCCGATTCCGACGATGGGCTGGTGCCGTACCGCAGCGCACATCTGCCTGGCGCGGTCTCCGAACTGGTGATCACCTCGGGCCACAGCGTGCAGGAGACGCCGCAGGCGATCCTGGAGATCCGCCGCATCCTGCACGCGCAGCTGCAGGTCGACGCCGCCGCAACGCCGCGCTGAGGACACCGCGGCGCTCGGCCGCGCCAGCGTCTCGAAGCGCAGCGGCGGCATTGCGTCGCGCACCGCACCCACCGAGAGGCGGGCGACGCATCCCTGCAGCCCCATCTCCACGCAACTCGGATAGACGCGCCCAACGCGTCGCGCTTGCCTTGGCGCCACGCCCCGTAGCGCCGCGCCGTGCATCGTCGCGGTTGTGCCGAATTCCGCGGGAAATGCGTCGGATCGATGGCCGATGGCGGTGGGTGACATCGTTGTCATCAAATTGCAGCCGCGCCCGCCAACAATGCGCGCCGCCGTGAACACGATCACGGCCTCTCTCCCCACCATGCCCGGCCTGCGGAACATTCCGTTGGTCGCGCCTACGCTCGGATTCTTCATGTCGCACTCGATCCATCTTCCCAAACGCCTGTCATGGGCGATCGCCGCAGCGTTGCTCGGTGTCGCGCCGATGGCCTTGGCCCAGGCGCAGGATGCGCAGGAGACGCAGAACCCCGCGTCCGACGCCAGCGCCAAGACCCTGGACAAGATCACCGTCGCCGTCACCCGCTACAACGCCGCGGACATGCAGATGGCGGCCACCAACACGGCCAACGTGCTGTCGGCCGAAGACCTGAAGTACACCGCCGTGCACAACATCGCCGAGGCGCTGGGCCTGCTGCCGGGCGTCAACGTGGTCAACACCGGGCAGTCGTACTTCGGCGGCGTCGACGGCGCCGCGCGCGGCGAGGGCATGTTCGCCTCGGTGCGCGGCCTCAACGCCGAGTACAACGTCAACCTGATCAACGGCGTCAACGTCGCCCAGGGCCTGCCCTACAGCCGCAGCGTGCAACTGAGCCTGCTGCCGCCGTCGGGCCTGCAGACCATCGTGTTGAACAAGACCTCCACCGCGGCGATGGACGGCGACGCGATCGGCGGCACCATCGACTACCGCACCCCCAGCGGCTTCGACTACAGCGAGGCGATGGGCGGCAGCGTCACTGCCAGCGGCCGCATGGAAAGCCGTGCGCGCGACTACGGCGACAGCGGCCTGGGCGAGGGCGCATCCGGCGAGTTCCACGCCAAGTTCGGCGCCGACAACCAGTTCGGCATCTACACCAGCGCGTACTACGACGAGCGCCACTACGTGAACAGCGAAGTGGCCAACGCCGCCGCCTCGCGCGGCGACTGGTCGGGCAAGTACTTCTCGCGTACCACCGCCAGCGGCCAGCCGGCGCCCGGCTACGATCCGCAGGACCTGCTGATGGCCACCGGCGCCAACATCGGCTATTCCGCCGGCGACACCAAGCGCTACGGCGGCAACGTGTCCTTCGACTGGCACGTCGACCCGAGCCTGCAACTGTACGCGCGCGCCACCTACGCCTACGCCAAGACCGAGCAGAACACCGGCTACACCCAGCTGGTGCCGGCCAACGTGAGCCTGGTGCAGATCGGCAATACCGGCGTGTATCAGCCGCAGATCAACCGTGTTGCGGTGCGCTACTGGTACGAGACCAACCCGGAAGTGGCGGACCTGGCCACCTTCCAGTTCGGCGCCGACAAGCAACTGGGCAACTGGACGCTGTCGCCGAACCTGTTCTACAGCTACGGCGACAACGATCGCCCGGACCACGTGGAAATTTCCGCGCGCGTGGACCAGTACGCTTCGACCCAGTTCCCGTACGGCGGCGCCAACACCTTCTCCGGCTACGACAGCGAAGGCTTCCCCAAGCCGCTGCTGACCCCGGCGATCCAGGCCCAGGCCAGCGACATCGGCAGCCTGTATGCGCGCCGCTACGGCCAGTTGACCAAGTCCTACAGCGGCCAGACCAAGGGCGGCGCCAAGTTCGACGTGCGCTACGACTTCGACCAGGGCGCGCTGAGCAACATCCAGTTCGGCGTGAAGTACGTCGACAGCTCCCGCGACTTCACCTCGCGCGACTGGACCAACAGCAAGTTCACCGACGGCACCCTGCTGCGCAACACCGGCCTGGTGGTGGGCCAGTACGATTCGGTGTACCCGGGCAAGTACGCGTGGCCGACGGTCAAGCTCAGCAACGGCGGGTTGAAGGCGATGATCGCCCAGCACCTGACCGCGGCCAGCTTCGACACCTGCGGCAGCCTGGCGATCAACAACCAGAACTGCGCGACCATGCGCGGCGACGAGGCGGTCACCTCGGCGTATGCGATGGCCACCTTCCGCAGCGGCGACCTGGAAGTGATCCCGGGCGTGCGCTTCGAGCACACCAGCATCCGCAACACCTTCTGGACCATGCCCGAAGACGCCAACGGCAACGAACTGCCCGGCTTCTTCAGCAGCAACCGCACCAGCTACGACGTGCCGCTGCCGAGCGTGTTCCTGAACTACCGCCCGGGCGCCGGCAATGCGGTGTACCGCGCCTCGGTGTGGACCAGCTACACCCGGCCGGCGCTGGTGCAGCTCGGCGGCGGCGCCAACTACGACGTCTCCAGCGACGGCACCACGGTTATCACCGAGGGCAACCCGGACCTGAAGCCGATCAAGTCGCTCAACGTGGACCTGTCCGGCGAGTGGGACAACGGTCATGGCGGCCACGCCATGCTGGCCGGCTACTACAAGCGCCTGACCGACTACATCTACGAGAGCGGCTCGGATCCGGCCAACGCCGGCAGCAGCGCCGGCGCCGGCAACGTGCGCTACGTGCGTCCGCAGAACGGCGGCGACGGCAAGGTGCTGGGCCTCGAAGCCGCGGTGCGGCAGACCCTGCAGGGCATGCCGGCTCCGCTGGACGGCTTCGGCATCGGTGCCAACCTCACCCGCCAGACCACCCGCGTGGACCTGGGCATGGACGGCTTCCACGACGAGCGCATCCAGAACGCGCCGGACCTGATGGCCAACGCCGAACTGTTCTACGAGAAGGGTCCGCTGTCGGTGAACCTGGCCTACCACTATTCCGGCGAATACGTCTCGGTGTACGACTATTACAACCGCGGCGCGACCTGGGACGACCTGTGGGTCAAGCCGATCACCCGCGTGGACCTGCACGTCGGCTACACCTTCAACGAGCACCTGCGTGCCGACCTGTCGGTGGCCAACCTCACCAATCGCCTGAGCTACTGGGCGCACGTGGGTCGCAACAGCACCGCGATCTCAGACATCGTCGATGCCGGCCGCACTGCGTTGTTGAACGTGAAGTACACGTTCTGAACCGGGCGCTTGCGCACGCTGGACGTCCCCACCCGCCGCACGGCCCTCTGCCGCGCGGCGGGTGGGGCGTTGTGTGCAGCGCGCTGCTGCTCGTCTGGCTGGCGCTGATTGGCCTGCCGGGAGCGGCCAGCGCGGCAGAGGCACCGGCGACAGTGCCGATCGACGGCTTGCGCCTGGACCAGGTGCAACTGCTCGGCTCGCACAACAGCTATCGGCCGGTGCCGACGGCGCAGGTGCGGCAGCGCCTGCAGGCGCACGACGCCGCCGAATGGCCGGCACTGGCCTATGGCCATCCTTCGCCGCAGGCCCAGCTCGCGCTGGGCCTGCGGCAACTCGAACTCGACGTGGCCGCCGACCCGCACGGCGGCCTGTATGCCGCGCCGTATGCGCGTGCCGATGCGGCGACCCGCGCCAGGATGCATGCGCCAGGCGCCAAGGTCCTGCACCAGCCGGGCCTGGACTACGCCAGCCATTGCCTGCGCTTCCGCGACTGCCTGGCGATCCTTGCCGCCTGGTCGCGCGCGCACCCGCGGCATGCGCCGCTGGTGGTGCTGGTCAACGCGGTGGATTTCGATCCGGTGCCGGGCCTGTGGCCGCACCGTGCCGCCTTCGATGCCAACGATCTGGACGCGCTGGACCGCGACATCGCCGAGGTGGTCGGGCGCGCACGCCTGATCGTGCCCGATGATGTGCGCGGCGCCGCGCCGAGCCTGCGCGACGCGGTGCTGGCGCATGCCTGGCCGCGCGTGGCGCAGGCGCGTGGCCGCATGTTGTTCGTGCTCGACGGCAATCCGCGGCACGAGGCGCTGTATCGACAGGAGCATCCATCGCTGCGCGGACGCATGATGTTCGGTTGGTATGCGCCGGACCAGCCGGAGGCGGCGGTGTTGTCGATCGAGGATCCGCTGGCCGAGGCGTCGCGGATCCGCGCGCTGGTCGCGCAGGGCTTCGTGGTGCGCACCCGCGCCGATGCCGAAGGCCGCGAAGCACGTGCGCACGACCGGCGCCGTGCGCAGGCGGCGCTGGATGCCGGCGCGCAGTGGATCAGTACCGATTACTACGCCGGCGCGCCGGATCCGCAGCAACTGCACTACTGGCTCGGCATCGCCACGGGCCTGCGCTGCGACCGGGTCACCGCTGACTGCGGCGCGACCGCGCCATGAGATTTTCCATCTTGGGAACGACGATGAAGACAAGCTTGCGCTGGATGCTGTGGGGCGTATTGGTGGTGGCGACGTTGGGCGCGCAGGCGCGGCCGGCGCCGAAGACTGCGCCCGCGCCCGCGCTTCAGGTGGAAAAGGTGTGGATGCTGTTCCGCCATGGCGTACGCGCACCGCTGCCGGGCGAGGCCGCGGCTGCTGCGCTGGCGCCGCAGCCCTGGCCGGTATGGGACACGCCGCCGAGCCTGCTTACCGCGCATGGCCGCACCGCGGTGGAGCGCAGCGGCGACTACACCCGGCAATGGCTGCTGCGCGATGGCGTGCTGCCGGCCCAGGGCTGCCCCGCCGACGGCACGGTCAGCATCTACGCCAACACCGACCAGCGCACCATCGTCAGCGCGCAGTTGCTCGCCGACACCCTCGCGCCCGTCTGCCATCTGCAGGCCGGCCACCAGGCCGAGGGCAGTGACGACCCGCTGTTCCGCCCGGTGGAAGCCGGCGCGGTGGAGTTCGATGCCGCCGCCGCGGTGGCCTCGATCCAGCGCCAGACCGGTGGGCCGGGCGCGGTGCTGGCACCGTATGCACGCGAACTGCGGACCATGCAGGAGATCCTTGGCTGTACCGACACCTGCGACTTCGTGCACATGCCGTCGTCGCTGACTCCGGGCGGGAACGGACGCAGCCTGGCCCTGCACGGACCGCTGGACCTGACCTCGGGCACGGCCGAGGTGTTCATCCTGCAATACGCGGAAGGCATGCCGCTGGACCAGGTCGGCTGGGGCCGCGCGACCCCGGCGCGCATCGCTGCGGTGTCGCGCCTGCATGCCCTGCTGTTCGAGATCTATGCGCGGCCGCAGTACATGGCCGCGCGCGCAGGCGCGCCGCTGGCGCACCGCCTGCTGGACACATTGGATGCGGCCGACGCGCCGCGGCTGAGCGTGCTGGTCGCCAGCGACACCCATATCGCCGCGCTCAGCGGCCTGCTCGACCTGCACTTCCATCTGCCCGGTTTCGGCCGCGACGACGCACCCCCGGGCGGTGCGCTGGTGGTGGAGCAGGTGCGCGACGCACGCGACGGCCAGCGCTACGTGCGCGTGCGCTACCAGGCGCAGTCGCTGGACCAGCTGCGCGCACTGACCCCGCTGAGCCTGCGCCATCCGCCGCTGCTGCAGACCCTGCAGATTCCGGGTTGCAGCGATCCAGCGACCGGGCTGTGCCCGCTGCCGAAGTTCCAGTCGTTGCTGCAGGCGGCGCTACAGCGGCGCGGCTGAGCAGTTCGCCGCGCCTCTGCGCTTTTGCTCGTCTGCTCGTCGTAGGAGCGGCTTCAGCCGCGACAGGCCTTCCCAGGAATGCCCGTCGCGGCTGAGCCGCTCCTACGACGGGCGGCGTGCTGACGCGTGAATGGATGACGCGTTGCCCGGCATTGCGGTGCCGTGTCCTTTGCTCGCGGCGACCGCGATGCGCTGCTGATCCTGTAGGAGCGGCTTCAGCCGCGACAGGCGTTCGTCGTGACGCCCAGTCACGGAGGCGGTGGCCTACGACGACGCATCCGCGACAGCGTCTGTGTCGACGGTTCAGCACCACCCATCACCCCAAACGCAGAACGGGCCGCAGTGCGGCCCGTTCCGTGTCGCAAGCGCGGCAGGCCGGCTTACTTCAGCTTGGCGTCCGCGCGCAGTGCCTCGGCGCGGTCGGTCTTCTCCCACGAGAACGCGGTGGCCTGGTGCTGGGCGCCGGTGCCGTCGGTGTAGGTGAAGGCCTTCGGGGTACGGCCGAAATGGCCGTACGAGGCGGTCTGCTGGTACATCGGGTGGATCAGGTCGAGCATCTGGATGATGCCGAACGGACGCAGGTCGAAATGCTTGCGGATCAGCTTCTCGATCTTGTCGTCGGCGATCTTGCCGGTGCCGAAGGTGGTGACCGAGATCGAGGTCGGCTCGGCCACGCCGATGGCGTAGGAGACCTGCACTTCGCAACGGTCGGCCAGGCCGGCGGCGACCACGTTCTTGGCGACGTAACGCGCGGCGTAAGCGGCCGAGCGGTCGACCTTGGACGGATCCTTGCCGGAGAACGCGCCGCCGCCGTGGCGCGCCCAGCCGCCGTAGGTGTCGACGATGATCTTGCGCCCGGTCAGGCCGCAGTCGCCCACCGGCCCGCCGATGACGAACTTGCCGGTCGGGTTGATGTGGAACTTGGTGCCCTTGTGCAGCCACTTGGCCGGCAGCACCGGCTTGAGGATTTCCTCGCGCACGGCTTCGACCAGGTGCTTCTGCTTGATGTCCGGGTCGTGCTGGGTGGACAGCACCACCGCGTCGATGGCGGTCGCCACGCCGTCTTCGTAGCGCAGGGTGACCTGGCTCTTGGCGTCCGGGCGCAGCCACGCCAGCGGCGAGTTCTTCTTCTTGCGCACCTTGGCCTGCTGTTCGACCAGGCGGTGCGACAGGTGGATGGCGGCCGGCATGAAGCTGTCGGTCTCGCGAGTGGCGTAGCCGAACATCAGGCCCTGGTCGCCGGCGCCCTGTTCTTCCGGCTTCTTGCGGTCCACGCCCTGGTTGATGTCCGGCGACTGCTTGCCGATCAGGTTGAGCACGCCGCAGGTCTCGCCGTCGAAGCCGACGTCGGAGCTGTTGTAGCCGATGTCCAGGATCACCTTGCGGGTCAGCGCTTCCAGGTCGATCCAGGCGCTGGTGGTGATTTCGCCGGCGACGATCGCCACGCCGGTCTTGACCAGCGTTTCGCAGGCCACGCGCGCGCGCTTGTCCTGGGTCAGGATCGCGTCGAGCACCGCATCGGAGATCTGATCGGCGATCTTGTCCGGGTGGCCTTCGGAGACCGACTCGGAGGTGAAGAGATAGCTGGACATCGCGGCTATATCCTTGTATTCGGATGAAAAGATGGAGGCGAATGATACACGGGCGCCGGGCGGCGTGCATGGTGCCCGGGGCCGACGTTGCCCAAGGTTAACCGGTTGGCGCGCCACGGTGCGCCCGTCACCTTGCCGTAGCCAGATTGCAAGATCGGTGTCGCCGCCGCGGCCGAAGCTGTGCGCAGTCAGCAAGGGGGCTTGCCGTGCTCGCACTCGAACGCCGTCTTCAGGACCGTTACCCGCATTGGTTTGCCGGGCGCCGCTCGCGGCTGGTCCGGCCATTGCTGCGCGGCCTGCAGAAATGGTCGGGACTGGACGCGCTGGACGCGTTCCTGGAGGCCAACCGCGACCTGCGCGGGTTCGCCCTGGTCCAGGCGGGACTGGATTTCCTGCAGGCCCGCTACGTGGTTGGGCCGACCGCCGCCGAGTGCATCCCGGCGCGCGGGCGCCTGCTGATCGTCGCCAACCACCCCTCCGGCGCGCTGGATGCGCTGGCGCTGCTGGACTGTGTCGGCCAGGTGCGGCGCGACGTGAAGATCGTCGCCAACGATTTCCTGTGGGCGCTGGAAGGGCTGCGCGACCTGCTGCTGCCGGTACGCATCCTCGGCGGTGCGCCGTCGCCGGCCAGCGTGCGGGCGATCGAGCAGGCGCTGGCGCAGGAGCAATGTGTGATCGTGTTCCCGGCAGGTGAAGTCTCGCGGCTGGGCTGGGGCGGCGTCGCCGACGGGCGCTGGCGCCGCGGCTTCCTGCGCTTCGCCCTGCGGAGTGCCGCGCCGGTGTTGCCGGTGCGCATCCATGCGCGCAACTCGGCGCTGTTCTATGGCGCCTCGGCGCTGTTCAAGCCGGCCGGGACCGCGTTGCTGGCGCGGGAGATGTTCGCCCGCCGCGAGCGCCGCATCGCGCTCAGCCTGGGCCGCGCCCGCGCGCTGCCGCAGGACCTGCCCGAAGCCGAGCTGATGCGGCGCCTGCGCAGCGAGCTGTATGCGCTCGGCCGCAGCGGCGGGCAGGCCGCGCCGAGCGAGGAAGCGCTGGTCGCCGCCGAGGACCCGGCGCAGCTGGCCGTGGAAGTGGCGAGCCTGCGCAGCCTCGGCCACACCCTGGACGGCAAGCAGATCCGCGTCGGCCGGCTGCGTGCCGGCTCGGCGCTGCTGCGCGAGATCGGCCGCCTGCGCGAGCTGACCTTCCGCGCGGTGGGCGAGGGCACCGGCCGGCGCCTGGACCTGGACGACTACGACACCTGGTACGAGCACATCGTGCTGTGGGACGGCGCCGCCACCCGCGTGGTCGGCGCCTACCGGGTCGCTCGCGGCGCGCCGGTGCTGGCCGAGCGCGGCCTGGCCGGTTTCTACACCGCCGAACTGTTCCGCTACGGCGAGGGCATGCTGCCGCGCATCGCCGCGGGCATGGAACTGGGCCGCAGCTTCGTTGTGCCTGATTACTGGGGCAGCCGCAGCATCGACTACCTGTGGCAGGGCATCGGCGCCTATCTGCAAGACCATCCGCAGGTGCGCTACCTGTTCGGCGCGGTGTCGATCAGCGCCGCGTTGCCGCAGCAGGCACGCGAACAGATCGTGGCCTACTACGCGCGCTACTACGGCGACGCCAGCGGCGAAGCCGCCTCGGCGCGGCCGTTCCCGTATCCGGAAGCGCCGTCGGCGTTCGACGAACTGGACGCCGACACCGCCTTCAAGGTGCTCAAGGGCAACCTCGACGCGCTGGGTGCGGCGGTGCCGATGCTCTACAAGCAGTACACCGATCTGTGCGAACCCGGCGGCGCGCGCTTCCTCGCCTTCGGCGTGGATCCGGCGTTCAACGACGCTGTCGACGGCCTGATCGAGCTGGACCTGCAGCGCATCCGCAGCAAGAAGCGCGCGCGCTACCTCGAACGTCCCCGCAACGAAGCAGAGGTGGTGGCATGAATCCGGTCAGCAGCCTGTCGCCGCGCCGCGCGGTGTTCGTCTCCGACGTGCACCTGGGTGCGCCGCATTGCCATGCACGCGAACTGGCCGATTTCCTCGGCGGCCTACGCTGCGAACAGTTGTACCTGGTCGGCGACATCGTCGACTTCTGGTGGATGGCGCAGCGCCGCGCGGTGTGGAGCGCGGCGCACCAGCGCGTGATCGATGCACTGCATGCGCTGGCCCGTGGCGGCACCGAACTGATCTACGTGCCCGGCAACCACGACCGGCCGATCCGCCGCTTCTGCGGGCTGGCGCTGCCGGCGATGCAGGTGCGCCGCCGCGCGGTGCACGCCACCGCCGACGGACGCCGCCTGCTGGTGGTGCACGGCGACGACTACGACAGCGTGACCCAGTTCGGCGGCCTGCAGGAGAAGTTCGGCGACTGGCTGTACTACCGCATTCTCACCGGCAACCAGCTGACCAACCGCGTACGCCGCCGCCTGGGCATGCGCTACTGGTCGCTGGCCGACTACCTGAAGCGGCAGAGCAGCGCGGCCGAGCGCTACATCGAGCGCTTCGTCACTGCCGGCCTGGACGACGCGCGCCGTCGCGGTCTGGACGGGGTGATCTGCGGTCATGTGCACCGCGCCGGCCTGTTCGAACGCGATGGCCTGGTCTACGCCAACGACGGCGACTGGGTGGAAAGCCTCACCGCGCTCGCCGAGGAGGCCGACGGCACGCTGCGCCTGCTCTCGCATCGCGGCGACGTGCTGCGCGAACTGCCGCCGCGCCTGCGGCTGGTGCAGGAGAACGCCTGGCCGCGTGCGGCCTGAGGCAGACGGTTCGCGCGCGGCTACGCTGCGCCGCTCTCTGCGGAGTTTCTGAGCACGTCGTGGACTGCGCATGCCGCAACCACGGTGCGGGTCGACCGGACGCAGCGATGCCACAGTGGCACTGGACGGCGGCGTAGAACTCGGCGTGACGTCCATTCCATGATGATCGACGTGGTGCGGATAGCGCCGCGGCGTGCGCTTGCCCGGCCTCCAGCGCATCGGGTCTACTGCGTTGCGATGGAGCGATACGCCCGGGCAGGAGCACATGGCCGCGCCCGGTTGTCGCCCCGGGCCATATCGCTGCGGCGCACCTGCGCCGCATCCCGATCAGTTCTGGAGCCGTGGAGCACGTGAAACCAGGGAAGGCAGTGTGCGGCCGGTCGCTGCGATCCGCATGGACGTGGTCGAGCCCGATCTGGTCGGCGTCTTGCAGCACGACCCTCCAGGCCCAGGCCACCACTGCACGCGCGTGGCAGCGGGCACGCGTCCGAGCGGCGTGCCTGGGCGTCCTGCTCGCGGCGTGCGGGACAGCGATCGCGCAGAACACGGTCTACGGCTGCACCGATGCCGAGGCACCGCGCAAACTCCCGGATGCGATGCTGTGCCTGCAGCAGGCCGGCCTGTCGACCTTGCACACAACCGGTGGCACGCGGATGGACGCGCTGTTCGCACGGGCCAAGGAACAGCTCGACGGCGGCCGCTTCGACGCCGCCGAGCAGGCGCTGGACTGCGCCGAGGCCAATATCGGCGATGCCGGCGACGCGCGATGGCGCTACGAACTCACGCGCCGCCGCGGCATTCTCGATTTCCGTCGCGAACGCCTGCCGCAGGCGCTGGCGCGCTTCGAGTGCGCGGCCACGCTGTCCCGCTCGCTGCACGACCGCGTGGGGCAGGCGCGCGATCTGAACAACGTCGGTGCGGCGCTGCGCCGGCTCGGCGATTTCCGCGGCGCCCTGCGCAACCTGACGCTAAGCCTGGACCTGCAGCGTGCGCACGGCGCAGTAGCGGCGTCGGTGCTCACCAATATTGCCGACGTCTATCGCGAACTGCGCGAGTCCGACACCGCGATGCGCTACTACCGCGATGCGCTGGCCGCCAACCGCGCGCAGGGCGACGCCATCGAGGCCGCGCACGTGCAGGAAACCATGGCCGAGCTGGCGCTCGACAGCGGCGACACGCCGCAAGCGCTGGCTTGGTTGCAGGAGGCCCTGGCCGTGTACCGCGCGCAGGGCCGCCGGGTGTACGAACTGCGTGTCCACGACGGCCTGATCCGTGCGGCGCTGGCGCTTGGCGATGTGGCGCAGGCGCAACGCTGGAGTTCCAGTGCGCTGGCGCTCGCCGAGGCGTGGGCGCTGCCGCTGCCATCGGCACTGCAGCTGCAACTGGCGCGGACGGCCCGGCTCGAAGGCAATGCCGCGGCGGCCGCGGCACGCCTGCGCGAGGCGCTGGCCGCGGCCGCCGGCGGCGATCCGGTGCGGGTGCCACTGCTGGAGGAACTGGCACGGCTGCAGGAAAGCAGTGGCGACACGGTGGCCGCCATCGCCACCCTGCGGCGCGCGAACGCAGAAGCCGCCGCATTGGTGCGCGCGCAGCACGATCGCCAACTGGACTGGTTGCGGATCCGCTTCGACACCGCCGAAAAGCAGCGCACCATCGACGCCCTGCAAAGCGAAAACCGCCTGCGTCAGGCCCAGCTGCGCCAACGCACGCTGCTGCTGTGGCTGGCGCTGGTGTCTGGCGTCGCCGCCGTGCTCGGCGTGTGGCTGTTGCTGCAACGTCGCCGGCAGCGCGAGCGCTTGCTGCAGGCCGCGCGGCAGGTCCGCCACGAGGAGCAGCTCGCCCGTTATCGGCGCGAGGCCGATGCGCTGGCCGAGGATCGCAGCCTGCTGCAGACCTTGCTCGACAGCCGCGAGGATGCGCTGTGCCTGCTCGATGCCGAAGGCCAGGTCCTGGCCGCCAATCGTGCGGGCCGCCTGCTGCTTGGCGGCACGGACGCCGCCGAACCGGTAGGGCAGGCGGTGTTCGCCTGCGTTGCCGAACGCGACCGTCCGGCGTTGCAGGCGGCGCTGGAGCGTATGGAGGACAGCGCCGCGCAGCGCCTCGAGGTCGTGGCGCGGCACGGCACACCGCTCGCCGTTACCCTCGCACCCTGGCGGGGCGGCGATGGCCTGGTCGTCCTCGCCCTGCAGGAACGCGACACTGACGCGGCGTCGGACACCGCGCAGGCCGAGCACACGCAACAGGAAGCCGCCGCGCCTGCGTTGCGCGATGCCTTCCGACGCGCGCTGGTCGACTTGATGCTCGCGGTCATCGACACCTGGGAGCGCACCACGGCGACCGGCCGGCTGGAGTTGGCCGAGCGCAGCCGGATCTGGCGCGTGAACATCGACGATGGCCGCCTGCGCGCGCGGGCGATGGAGCGCTACCTGGCGGTCTCCAAGTTGCCCAGCAACCCGCGCTGGCGGGACGTGCTGCGCTCGGCCTATTTCGTGCTCGCGCACTGCGAGGGAATCTCGGCAGAGGCGCGCGCCGCGCTGCAGTCGCGGATCGACACGGTGCTTGCCTACACCCGACGGGACGCGCTCGGCTGAGCGTGCCTGGCCGCCCTGCTGGCGACCGTTGGCCGCCCTGAGGAGCGAGCGCGCCTGCACGGTGGGTCAGCGCCCGCGCTTGGCCGGGCAGACCACGCACGCGCCCTTCAAGCCTTGTTCCATGCGGTAGGCGCTGTGGTGGTCGCGGGCCAGGAAGGTCGTCGGGCCGAGCACGATGGGCTTGGCCGATCGCGACGGGGCCACCACCTCGCAATAGGCGGCAATGGTGTTCAGCGTATTCGTGTACGGCTCGTGGCTATCGACCACGCCGCACTTGTCCATGGTCTGCCGCAGCTGCTGGCCGTCGAAATCGAACTTCACCACGACCTCCGGTTCCTGGTCCTGCTCCAGGCACCAGTCCGGTGGCAGGGTGTCGTGGCCGTGGGCGATCAGCGGCAAGCTCAGCAGGACCGCGACGAGGGCGGCATGAAAGACGGAGCGGGAGGCAGGCATCGGAATCTCGCAATGCGCAGAAGGGAAGCCGCAGCCTACGAGTGGCGCGACGGCCGATGCCAGCGCATCCACGGGTATAGACCGGGAATAAATCCGGCTAACGCATTGATTCTTCGGTGGCGGCATCGCGCCGCGCCGCAGGATCGCGCGCCCGCGACCGGTGGTGCTCGTATCCGGGCTTCGTCAATCCGACCCGGTTCATTCCATGGGCGGCCCGGCTTCGCCCTCGTGCTGCGCCGTCGCCCTGCCTAGCCTGGAATCGCCGGATCGCACCGTGTGTCGATGCGGCGGTGGCCTTCCTCCGGGGGCGGTGCACGCATCCCAGCCATCTCCAATCCCTTCCATATAGCGAGAGAACGCTCATGAAGAAGAAGTTCCTTGTCGCAACCGCTCTGCTGGCGGGCAGCGTCGTCGGCACCCCTGCGCTGGCGGCCGAGAACCCGTTGGACCATGCCGGCATCCAGCACAACATGTACCTGGGCTGCCTGATGGACCTGAATGCCACGGCCGAGGACGCGCTGACCCTGCTGGTCAAGAAGTGCGGCTATGCCCCCGGCGTGCCGCTGGAGCGGTACATCGCCACGCAGCAGCCGATCGTCGACTCGATCGATCCGACGCGGTCCCTGACGGAAAACCTGCCCGCACTGCGCCAGCAGTTCAATGCCTACGAGTACTCGTTCCTCGTTCGCATGGATCAGATCGTCGAGAACGCCGCGGACATGGATGCCGCGGCGGCCCAGTTCGAGGCGCTGGAGCGCGAGGCCATCGCGCGGCTCGATCCCAAGTCCGAGAACGGCGCGCTGATCCTGGGCGGGCTGAGCGTGGCCAGGCATTCCAATGGCTACTGGTCCAAGCAGGCGGCCGAGAGCGGCGTCACTTCGAAAGGGCGGTTCTGGAAATGGCTGGCCGTCGTCGTGAGCGACGTGGGTGGCTATTTCCTCTCGAATCACGACGTCGGGGCGGCGGCCACGGTCTCGAGCCAGGCCCACGACGTGATCTTCGACACGGCGAGCCCGACTCCCAATCCGCAACCCTGAGTCGATCCATCTGCCGCCAGCCTTCCAGGAGACCCGATCGGGCCAGACACGCCGAGGGGGGAGGCCCGATGGGCGCCTTCCCCTGTATCGCATTGCGCCATGTGCCGGTGCGTCGGTGGTCGCCCTTTGCGGGGCCTGCAGGAACGTCGAGACCTGGCCACCTCTCTCTCCATCCATTGCACGAGAATGTTCATGAACAAAAAACTCCTTGTCGCGACCGCCGCCCTGCTGGTCGGCAGTGCCTTCGGCGCGGCCCCCGCGCTGGCGGCCGAGAATCCGATGGAACAGGCCGGCATCCAGCACAACATGTACCTGGGCTGCCTGATGGACACCAACGCCCCGCCCGACGAGGCCCTCGCCGCGCTGGTCGAGAAGTGCGGCTACAACCCTGGCATGCCGCTGGAGCGCTTCATCGCCACGCGGCAGCCCATGGTGGATGCGATCGACCCGACCCGGCCGATGACCGAGAACCTGGCTGTACTGCGCCAGCAGTTAAGCGCCTACGAATTCTCGTTCATCGTGCGAATGGACCAGATCGTGCAGAACGCCCAGGACCTGGACGCGGCGGCGGTGCAATTCGAGGAACTGGAACGGGAAGGCATCGCGCGGCTCGATCCCAGGTCGAAGAACGGCGCGCTGGTCCTGGGTGGGCTGAGCGTGGTCAGGCACTCCACGCGCTACTGGTCCAAATTTGCGGCCGACGCCTCATCGAGACAGGCTGCGCCTCCGCACACGGGCTGGGCGATCGTCGCAGCGAGTGATGCGATGGGCTACTTTCTCTTTGGTGACAGCGAAATGGCATCTGGCACCTCGTATTTGGCCTTTGGCATCCTCGTTTCACAGGGATATTTCCCACTCTACGCATCCGGAGAAATTTCCCCCTGATCCTGCTTCAGGCAGTGCAGATGAAATAAAGAAAGGCGTCCCCGACGGGGCGCCTCTCCCTGTCGGGCACATCGAGAATGCGGGTATCTCACCGCTGCGCATCGAGCACTGCATCGCTGCTAGCATCCCCCGATGGATTCCCTCACCCAGATCGTGCTCGGCGGCGCCGTTGCCGCGGCCATCGCCCCGGCCGCGCATCGGCGCGCGGCACTGCTCGCCGGTGCCGCGCTCGGCACCGTGCCGGATCTCGATTCGCTGATCCTGCTGCCGCTCACTCGCGATCCGGTCACGCTGATGACGGTGCATCGCAGCGTCAGTCATTCGCTGTTCGTGCTGCCGCTGCTCGGCTGGCTGATCTGGTGGCTGTTCCGCCGCCTCGGCCACGGGCGCGTGGCCGAGGCGCCGCGTCGCTGGTTCTGGGCGATCCAACTGGCCTTGCTCACCCATCCGTTGCTGGATGCGTTCACCGTCTACGGCACGCAGCTATGGTGGCCGCTGCGGCCGCCGCCGGCCATGTGGTCGAGCGTGTTCATCATCGATCCCGCCTACACGCTGTGGCTGCTGCTGGCCTGTGGCATCGCATGGTGGGCGCGCGCGCGCCGCTTTGCGCAGCAGGCTTTGCTTGTCGGACTGCTGTTGAGCAGCGCCTACCTGGGCTGGTCGCTGCTGGCCAAGCACCTGGTCGATCGGCAGGCCGACCGCGCGCTGGCGGCGATGGGCCTGGCGCAGGCGCCGCGCTTCTCGGTGCCGATGCCGTTCAACACGCTGTTGTGGCGGGTGGTGGCGATGACGCCGAGCGGCTATGTGATCGGCGAGCGCTCGCTGGTCGCCGATCGTGGGCCGATGCGCTTCCAGGGCTATCCCTCCAACACCCAGGCGCTGGCGCAGGTACGCGACCTGCCGGCAGTGCAGCGACTGAGCTGGTTCAACCGCGGTTTCATGCGTGCGCAGGTCAGGGACGGCGAGCTGGTGCTCAGCGACCTGCGCATGGGCCTGGAACCGGACTACAACTTCAACTTCGCGGTGGCGCGGCAGCAGGGCGACTGCTGGGAGGCGATTCCACCGCGGCAACTGCAGGCCGCGTACCGGGCGCCGGTGGCACGTGGGCAGATTCGCGCAGCGCTGGCGCGGATGTGGCAACGGATCTGGGTCGAACCGGCGTCGCCCGCGCCGGTCGGCGCGCAGGCATCGCCAGCGGCGCCGTGAGCGCCGCTCAGTACACCGTGGCGTGCGCCTGTACGAACGAATAGAAGAACACCGCATCCGGGTCGCTCTGCACCTGCGCCATCTCCCGGCGCATGCCGGCCACGGTCTCCGCGTCCACCGCGCCGGCCTGCAGCAGCCTGTCTGCCGCCGACAGCAGCAGCTCTTCCCAGAACCCGATCATGGTCTTGCGCCGCGCCGGCTCGCGGTTGTCCAGGTGCAGGGTCTTGATCTCGGTGCTGACGTCGCGATACCCGCCGGCCAGCAGCAGGTTGCCGAGCTTGGCGCCGACGAAGGGGTCGCCGCCGTGGTCGTACTGAAAGTCGTTGAACGCCATCCAGTAGCGCCACACGTTCGGCGAGTAGGGGTGCAAAAGGAACGAGGCGTTCATCACCTCGGTCACGTACACCGGCGACCCCGGCGCCAGCACCCGCCGCACTTCGCTGAGCACGCGTGCCGGCGACGGCACGTGCTCCAGCACCCAGCACAGGAACGCCGCATCGAAGCTGCGCGGCTGGAACGGCAGGTCACCGGCGTCGGACTGCTGCAGCGTGTAGCGGTCCTGGCACCAGGGCATGCGCTGCAGGTTGTCGCGCGCGGCCTGCAGCTGCGCCTCGCTCAGGTCGATGCCGGTGACGTGCAGCTCCGGGAAGCGCCGCAGCAAGACTTCGGTCTGCGCGCCGACGCCGCTGCCCACCTCCAGCAGGCGCCGCGCGCCGGTGTAGTCGATCTGATTGAACAGGGTGGCTTCGAGCAGCCGCGCCTGTTTCAGCAGGCGTGCCTGTTCGGTCTCGGAATAGCCGTGCAGATAGGTCGGAGTCTCGGCAGATGCGCTCATGGCGGTGCTCCAGGAAGAAGGCGTCAGGCGGCGGCGGACAACGCGGGCGGGACCCCGGCGATCAGCGCGTCGAAGTAGTCGGCGGTCAGCGCCAGTTGCGCCTGTGCGCTCTCGGCGCGGTTGACCACGGCGCGGAACGCGGCGTTCTCCGGCCGGTCCTTGGCGTACCAGCCCAGGTGCTTGCGCGCGATGCGCACGCCCTGCGCCTCGCCGTAGAAGTCGTGCAGGGCCTGCAGGTGGCCGAGCAGGGTGTCGCGCACGAACGTCAGCGATGGCGCCGGCTGCTGTTCGCCGGTGGCCAGATAGTGCGCGATCTCGCCGAAGATCCATGGCCGGCCCTGCGCCGCGCGCCCGACCATCACCGCGTCGGCGCCGGTCGCGGCCAGCACCTGCGCCGCCTTCTGCGGCGAATCGATGTCGCCGTTGGCGATCACCGGGATGCGCAGCATCGCCTTGATCTGCGCGATGGTCGCGTATTCGGCGTGGCCGCTGTAATGCTGGTCGCGGGTGCGCCCGTGCACCGCCAGCGCGGCGATGCCGCAGTCCTCGGCGATGCGCGCGATGATCGGGCCGTTGCGGTGGTCGCAGTCCCAGCCGGTGCGGATCTTCAGCGTCACCGGCACCGGCGATGCCTTCACCACCGCACTGAGGATGCGCGCCACCAGCGCCTCGTCGCGCATCAGCGCCGAGCCGGCCCAGGCGTTGCACACCTTCTTCGCCGGGCAGCCCATGTTGATGTCGATCAGTTGCGCGCCGTGGTCGGCGTTGTAGCGCGCGGCCTCGGCCAGCTGCTGCGGTTCGGTGCCGGCGATCTGCACGCTGACCGGGTCCGGCTCGCCGGCGTGGTCCATGCGCTGCAGCGACTTGCGGGTCTGCCAGAAGCGCGGATCGGAGATGGTCATCTCCGACACCGCCAGGCCGGCGCCCAGGCGCTTGCACAGCAGCCGGAACGGCTTGTCGGTGACCCCGGCCATCGGTGCCAGGATCACCTTCGGTTCGATCGTGTAGGGGCCGATGCGCATGCCGCTAGTGTAGCGGGCCTGCGTATCGGCGCGCCGCAGTCGCGCCGCCCTCCGCGGTGGTAGACGCCGCGCGCGTCAGCGGATCAGCTGGTACAGCTCGAAGCCGTTGTCCTTGCCGTCCAGGATCAGCAGCAGTTCGTTGGGTCCCAGCGCGACCAGGCGGCCGACGCTGTTGCCATGCGTGCCGTCGGAGACATGGCCAGGGGCGTAGGCCGCCTCAGGCTCGTCGTTCACCGTGCTGGCGCCGAGGAAGGCCAGTTCGTGACTGCCGGCGGCCAGCGGATACAGGGTGCCGCTGCGGCGCTGCGAGCCGCTGGTCTTGCTCAGGTGATAGCCGCAGGCATCGCCGCGGATCTCGGCCTTGAAGTACGGATAGGCATAGGCGAAGTGCGGGTCGACCTGGATCGAGCGCACCTTCCAGCGGCCTTCCAGCTTGCCGGGCTGCTGCGGCGTCTGCGCGCGCTGCAGCAAGGTGCGCGCCAGCGTGGCGCCTGCTTCCTGCTCGGCATCGTCGTAACGTGGTGCGATCACCTGTTGCAGGCGCTCGGCGGACACGGTCACCGCCGCGCGGTCGGCATCGGCGGCCAGGCTGTTCCAGTCGCAGCGCGGTGCAGCGGCAGCGCACAGCGGGAGCAGCAGCGCGCACAGCGCGCCGAACGGCAGCAGGGAATGACGGGGCATCGGGAACTCCTTGTCGGATGCGGCCGGCACGGCGGCCGGCGGTGTTGTGGTCAGGGAAACGCGGCAATCGCGGCGATGCGGATCGCCGCGCGCAGGCTCAGGCGGGGTCCGGGGTCAGCCGCGGCATCGATGCCGCCGCGCCCTCGGCTTCGGTGGAGCGCGCCGCGTAGTGATTGGCGAAACGCACGTGGGTGGCGAACGCGGCGTTCGGCGACTGCGCCAGCGAGGCCACCAGGGCGCCGTTGAAGGCATCGCCGGCACCGGTGGTGTCCACCGTGTGCGCGGTCTCGGCGCCGATCCGGTAGTAGGGCTGGGTGTCGCCGCGCAGGCGCTCCTCGGGATGCGAGATGAACGCGCCGACCGCGCCCAGCGTCACCACCACGGTGCCGCCCGGCAGCAGCTTGCGGCACAGCGCGTGCAGGCTGCCGCCATCGGTGGCGGCGACGTCGTCGGCGTCCACACGCGCGCCGACATGGCGCGCCAGCAGGGCGGCGAACTCGGTTTCGTTGGGGGTCAGCACGTCGGCCAGCTTGAGCAGGCCGATGCTGGTCTGCGCGTTGGCCGGGGCGGCGTTGAGCACCGTGGTCAGGCCTGCCTCGCGCGCCAGCGCCAGGGTGGCCTCGATGGTCTCGATCGGCGACTCCAGCTGCGCCAGCAACACCCGTGCCGATCCCAACAGCGCGCGCTGCGCCTGCACGAAGTCCAGGCTCAGCGCGGCGTTGGCGCCGGCGCCGATGACGATGGTGTTGCGGCCGTGGCCATCGACGTAGATGCCGCCGGTGCCGGTCGGCTCGGTGCTGGCCTCGGCGACCAGGGCGATGCCGTCCTGCGCCGCCAGGCCACGCGCCATCGTGCCGCCGGCATCGTCGCCGAGCGCACAGACGAAGCTGGTGCGTGCGCCGGCGCGGGCCGCCGCCACCGCCTGGTTGAAGCCCTTGCCGCCGGGGCCGGTGCTGTAGCGGCCGGCGATGGTCGCCCCCGGTGCGGGCAGATTCTCGCAACGCCACACATGGTCGACATTGAACGAACCGACGACGATGACCGAACTCATAGGCATGTACTGCTTCTCGACAGGAACTGGAAAAAAAGAAAACCGGTGCGGCGGATGCTGCGGCCGGATCACGCGAAGTGCGACAGCACCCCGGCGATGGTCGCGGTCATGAAGGTGGCGATCGAGCCGCCCAGTACCGCGCGCAGGCCGAAACGGGCCAGGTCGTGCCGGCGCTCGGGGGCCAGGCCACCGATGCCGCCGATCTGGATCGCGATCGAGCTGAAGTTGGCGAAGCCGCACAGCGCGTAGGTGGCGACCAGCCGGCCTTCCGCGCTCAGGCTCACGCCCGGCACCTGACCCTGGACGATACGCGACAGCTCGGTATACGCGACGAACTCGTTGATGACCACCTTCTGGCCGATCAGCGAACCGACCGTGGTCGCATCCGGCCACGGCGTGCCGATCACCCAGGCCACCGGCGCCAACACGTAGCCGAAGATGGTGGACAGGTTGGTCGGGCGGCCCAGCGCGGAGGCCAGGCCGGTGACGTCGCCGAGCCAGGTCAGCGGCGCGTTGACCAGCGCGATCAGGGCGATGAACGCCAGCAGCATCGCGCCGATGTTCAGCGCCAGGCGCAGGCCATCGCCGGCACCGGCGGCGGCGGCGTCGATCACGTTGCTGGTGGTCTTCTCCACTTCCATCTTGACCGTGCCGCGGGTCAGCGGCGTGCCGGTCTCCGGGATCAGCAGCTTGGCCACCACCAGCGTCGCCGGCGCGGCCATGATGCTGGCCGCCAGCAGATGCTTGGCGTAGAACGCCTGCTGCGCCGGATCGCCGCCGCCGAGCATGCCCACGTAGGCCGCCAGCACGCCGCCGGCGATGTGCGCCATGCCGCCGATCATCATCGTCAGCAACTCGGACTCGGTCATGCGCGGGATGTACGGGCGCACCGTCAGCGGCGCCTCGGTCTGGCCGATGAACACGCTCGCGCACACGCTGGTGGTCTCGGCGCCGGACACGCGCATCACCTTGGTGATCGCCCACGCCATCACCCGCACTACCGCCTGCATCACCCCCAGGTGATACAGCACGCCCATCAGCGCGGAGAAGAAGATGATGGTCGGCAGCACCTGGAAGGCGAAGATGAAGCCATAGGTCTTGGTGTCGAGCAGGCTGCCGAAGATGAAGCTGGAGCCTTCGTTGACGAAGCTCAGCACCTTGACGAACACCTGGCCGAGCCAGTCGAACACCTCGCGCCCGCCCGGGACCAGCAGCACCAGCGAGGCGAAACCGATCTGCAGGACCAGGCCGGTCGCGACCAGCTTCCAGTCCACCGCTCGGCGGTTGTTGGAGAACAGCCAGGTGATCCCGATCAACACCGCCAAACCGAACAGGCCGAAGCCGATCCTTCCCAATCCCTCGACCATCTGCGTCCCCGGTCCCCGACCAAAGACGGGAAGCCTAGTGCAGGGGGTGACGGCCGGCAAGGCGAGGCGTGTTCAGTCGGGGATTCGGGAGCGGGGATTGGGGATTCGCAAGAGCGGGGCGCCCCCGCTGCCGCCGACGGGGCCTTGCCGCGGCGCCGCTACACTGTGCGGCCACCCGCCGGCCTTGCCGCGGGTTCGCTCAGCAGGAGGAGTTGCCATGCATTACCGTCGCCTCGGTGCCACCGGGCTGCACCTGTCGGCGCTGTCGTTCGGCGCCTGGATCAACTTCGGCGGGCAGACCGGCCGCGACGAAGCGCGCAACCTGATCGCCGCCGCCTGGGACCACGGCATCAATTTCTTCGACAACGCCGAGGTCTATGCGCACGGCCGTGCCGAGCAGGTGATGGGCGACGTGATCGCCGACCTGCGGCTGCCGCGCGACGGCTTCTGCGTGTCCAGCAAGGTCTACTTCGGCGCCGTGGAATCGCCGCGCCCGACCCAGCGCGGGCTCTCGCGCAAGCATGTCACCGACGCCTGCCATGCCGCGCTCAAGCGCCTGCGGGTGGAGTATCTGGATCTGTATTACTGCCATCGTCCCGATCCGGACACGCCGGTGGAAGAAACCGTGCGCGCGATGGACGCGCTGATCCGCCAGGGCAAGGTGCTGTACTGGGGCACCTCCGAGTGGCCGGCCGAGCGCATCCGCGAGGCGGCGCAGGTGGCGCGCGCGCTGGGCCTGCACGGGCCGTCGATGGAACAGCCGCAATACAACCTGCTGCATCGCGAGCGCGTGGAGCAGGAGTACGCGCCGCTGTACGCCGAACTGGGCCTGGGCACCACCATCTGGTCGCCGCTGGCCTCGGGCCTGCTGACCGGCAAGTACAACGACGGCATCGATCCGGCCTCGCGGCTGGGCCAGGAGCGCAATGCCTGGCTGCAGCAGGAGGTCATCGGGCCGCCGGCGCAGCGCCGGGTCGAGCGCGCGCGCGCCTTCACCGCGCTGGCCGCCGACGAGGGCGTGGCGCCGGCGTCGCTGGCGATCGCCTGGTGCCTGCGCAACCCGCACGTGTCCACGGTGATCCTCGGCGCCAGCCGGGTCGCGCAATTGCTGGAGAACCTGGCCGCGCTGGAATTGGCCGAGCGCGACGACGCGGCGTGGTGGGAGCGGGTCGAAGCCGCCGTGCGCTGAGGACGGCACTTGCTTGCCCCGTCACGATGTCGTGGCGGCGCAAGCGAGAGGTTCGTGTCGATCTTTGAAATCTTTCGGGATCTTTATTTCGATCGGTACTGCGAATCGAATCGGGCGAGAATGGGTCTTGATTAAGTATTGAGAATCATTATCATCTCGATGCACCCCGTGGATGGAGTTCGACCATGACCGCTCAACCCGTGCTGTTGCGTCACCCCGACACCCTGAGCCTGCGCGAGCGCACCGTGCCGCGCGCGGTGCCGGCCGAAGAAACCATCAGCAGCCAGGCGCTGCTCAAGGGCCGCCGCGAAGTGCTGATCCAGCACGGCGACCGCGTCTATCGCCTGCGCCACACCAGCAACGACAAGCTGATCCTGACCAAGTAATGCCCTCCGGCCGCCGCGCGCGGCCGGCCTTCCGCTCGACCTGCCGCCACCTGGCCGACGCCCTTGCGCGTCGGCCGCGGCCGCCTCGCAGTCGCGATCCTTCTCTCCCCCTCGGCCAGGCGCGGACCCCGCGCCGTGCCGGTCGAGGGTCTTCCGCGACCACCGATGCTCCCCATGTTCCGTACCGCCCCGCTCACCGGCGCGCTGTGGCTGGCCCTGTCCGCCTGCGCGCATGCCGCTCCCGCCTCCGCCTCTGCCTCCGACGCTGACGCCGCCGCCAGTGCGGCGGCGGCCATCCGCGATTTCGACCGCCTGCAGGTCACCGCCACCCGTACCCAGCGCGCCATCGTCGACGTGCCCGGCAGCGTCGACGTGATCGATCGCGAACAGATGGACCGCACGTTGGTCCACGACCTGAAGGATCTGCTGCGCTACACGCCCGGCGTGTCCGCCACCGGCAACAGCGGCCGCTTCAGCGGCATCGGCGGCATCCGCATCCGCGGCCTGGACGGCAACCGCGTGCTGATCCAGACCGACGGCATCCCGGTCTCGGATACCTTCAGCTTCGGCAGCTACCTCAATGCCAATCGCAACTTCGTCGACATGGACACGCTCAAGCGCGTGGAGATCGTACGCGGCCCGGCCAGCGCGTTGTACGGCTCGGATGCGCTCGGCGGCGTGGTCGCCTATGTGACCAAGGATCCGGCCGACTACCTGGCGCCGGGCAAGGACCGCTACGTCGGCCTGAAGTTCGGCTACGAGAGCGAGTGGAAGGGGCTGTTCGCCGGCGCGCTGGTCGCCTTCGGCGGCGACCGCTGGAGCGGCATGGCCGCGGTCAGCCATCGCCAGGGCCAGGAAAGCGAGACCCAGGGCGACAACCGCAGCACCGGCGCCGCCCGCACCGCGCCCAATCCGCTCAGCAGCGACGGCCGCAGCCTGCTCAGCAAGCTGGTCTACGCGCCCAGCGCCAACCAACGTTGGAAGTTGACCGTCGAAGGCAACGAGGACTACTCCCGCATCGATGCGCTGAGCAACGTCACCGCCAGCATCCTGTCGCAGCGCGGCCGCGACCATCAGACCCGCGCCCGCGTGTCGCTGACGCTCGAATTGGACCAGCTCGGCATGCTGCTCGCCGATGACCTGCAGTGGCAGTTGTACCGCCAGGATAGCCAGAGCCTGCAGCGCACCGACGAGCGCCGCAGCAACGGCACGCTGCGGCACATGGAGCACGACTTCGACCAGCGCCTGTACGGCGTGCAGGCGAATCTGCACAAGCGGGTGGAGCAGGGCAGCGCCGTCCACGACATCAGCTACGGCATCGATCTGTCGCACACCGACACCCACGAAAAGCGCGACGGCCACACGCTGACGCTGCGCACCGGCGCGATCAGCAAGACCGTGGGCATGGAGACCTTCCCGGTCCGCGACTTCCCGATCACCACGACGGTCAAGGCCGGCGCCTACCTGCAGGACGAGATCGCACTGGCCGACGGCCGTTTCAGCCTGATCCCGGCGCTGCGTGCCGACTACTATCGGCTGTCGCCGCAGGTCGATGCGATCTTCGCCACCGACAATCCCGGCGTGGCGGCGAAGAAGATCAGCGACCGCAACGTCTCGCCCAAGCTCGGCGCGATCTGGCGCCTGGACGATGCCTGGTCGCTGTACGCCAACTATGCGCACGGCTTCCGCGCGCCGCCCTACAACGACGTCAATATCGGCTTCACCAACCTGTTGATCGGCTACACCGCGATCGCCAATCCCGACCTGAAGCCGGAGACCAGCCGCGGCGCGGAACTGGGCGTGCGCTACGCCGGTCCGGCCGTCTACGCCGGCCTGAGCGCCTACCGCAACGCCTACCGCGATTTCATCGAGTCCTATCGCTTCGTCGGCTTCAACGCCGACGGCTTGATGCTGTATCAATCGCGCAACGTCGACCGGGTGACCATCCGCGGCGTGGAAGCCAAGGCCGGCATCGACTTCGGCGCACTCGATGCGCGCTGGAGCGGCTGGTCGCTGCAGGCCAGCGCCGCCTATGCGCGCGGCGACAACCGCACCGACGGCACGCCGCTCAACTCGGTGGATCCGCTGCGCGGCGTGCTCGGCCTGGGCTACGACCGCAGCACCTGGGGCACGCAACTGGTCGCCACCGCGGTGGCGAAGAAGCGCCGGCCGGAACTGCCGAGCTACTACACGCCGGCCGGCTACGCGACGCTGGACCTGCTCGCGCACTGGCGCTTCACCGAAGGTGCGCGGCTGGACGTGGGCGTGTTCAACCTGGCCGACCGCCGCTACATCGACTGGAACATGCTGCCTGGCGCGACCCTGGCCAGCAGCAGCGTGCTCGATCGCTACACCGGCGCCGGGCGCAACGTCTCGGTCAGCCTGGCGCTGGACTGGTAGCCGCGCATGCGCACGGCCGCGCCAGCGCGTACCGGCCCGGAGCGGATCGCCGCTGCGCCGCTGCCGCGCCCGGCGCAGCTGGCCGCACTGGGCACCGTGTTGTGTCTGTACCGTGCCCGCACCGGCGCCGAACTGATCGGCTGGGGCCACGCCTGCAGCGTGGCCGCGCACCTGGACGTGGACAGCGATGGCGTGCTGGAGAGCCTGCGCTTCTACGATCGCCAGCAGCAGTGCTGCTGGCGCTTGTACCTGCTGCCCGACAGCGATTTCGTCGCCTGGGACATGCTGCTGGCGGCGCTGCCCGCAGCGCAGGATGCCGCCGACGGCGGCGTCGCCGAGCGGCTGTGGCGGCGCGTCGCCGGCCGTTTGCGCGGCGATGGCTGGCACGCGCGGGCGCTGCGCCTGCACGCCGCCGATGGCGTGCTGGCGGCCAGCGTCGCCGGCGTGTCGCCGCTGGGTGCCAGCATCGCCCGCCGCATCGCGCGCCTGGAAGCGGCCGAGGGCGATGTGCTGGTCGACGACTGCTGCTGCGCCCGCGCCGGACGCCCTGCGCCGCGCCCCGATCCCGACCGGCCGTGGCCGCTGCTGCGGCTGTGAGCGGCCGATGGCGTTTCCTCATTTCCTGTCACTACCCACACACCTCTCGATGATGAAAGTCCAACTCCCGTTCTGCGCCTTGCTGCTTGCCGGCAGTCTTCCCGTCCACGCCGAGAACGCCGATCCGGCGCGCGACCGTGCCAGCATCCTGGCGATGCAGGGCGAGTACACGGTGGCGTTCGCCTTCGACGAGACCGTGCTGCTGCAACCCGGCTACACGCGCGCCGCGCCAATGCGCAGCGGTGGCGACGAGGTGGTGATCGTGGTCGAGGACAGTCCGCGCAAGGTGGTGCTGCAGCATCTGCTGGTGGAGCCCAAGAGCGGCCACGTGACCAAGCACTGGCGCCAGGACTGGATCTACGAGGCGCCGCAGCGCTTCGAGTTCAGCGCCGACCAGACCTGGCAGGTACGCCCGCTCGACGCCGCGGCCACCCGCGGCGCCTGGACCCAGTGCGTGTACGAGGTCAGCGACGCGCCGCGCTACTGCGGCACCGGGCGCTGGGACTACGCCGATGGCCATCCGACCTGGACCAGCGACCTGAGCTGGCGCCCGTTGCCGCGCCGCGAGTACACCAAGCGCAGCGACTACAACGCGCTGGCGGTGATCAACCGGCACACGCTGACTCCGGCCGGCTGGACCCACGAGCAGTTCAACACCAAGGTGCTGCGCAAGCCCGATGGCAGCCAGCAGGCCATCGCCCGCGAGTTCGGCTTCAACGACTATGTCAGGACCACGACCATCGATTTCAGCCCGGCTCGCGCCTACTGGACCGCGACCCAGGGCTACTGGGCCAGGGTGCGTGCGCGCTGGGACGGCCTGCTCGGCAAGCCGCCGGGCGTGCACCTGAAGACCAAGGTCGATGGCATGGCGATCATCATGCCGCTGTTCGGCCAGGCCGAGGCGGTGCAACAGGGCAAGCCGGTCAGCGATGCGCAACTCGATGCGGTGTTCGCGCAATGGACGGCACCGGCGCCGGCCGCGCGCTGAGGACAGCGCCGGCAACACGGCCAGGGTGGGGAAGGCGGCCGGGATGGCGCCTTCCCCTTTTTCTTGCGTGTGTCGCGTCGCCGCAGAACCTGTTCGGCGCTGGATGGCGTGCAGAGCACGGCTCACGCTCTGAGCGCCGCAGGTGTGCGCTAACGGGAGGCAAGCCGACGCAAGGCCGGCGCCAGCGCGGCGCCGCGCTGGCGTATCAGCGTGCCGCGTCGTGCGTGTGTGCGGGCGTCGTCGTTGGCGACGACGTGTCATCCGGGGATGTGGCCATCACCTGCGTCATCCACGGCAGATAGCGCGACACGCGCACGGCGTGCACGATCTGGCCGTAAAGACCCTGCACGAATGGACGACCCGTAGTCCAGGTCGCCCAGAACGGATGGTCCGGCGGATAGTTGCCCCACGACGCCAGTCCGATCAGTTGCCGCGCGTCGCCGGTGCCGATCAGCAAGGGGCCGCCACTGTCGCCGCTGCCGGTGATGCCTTCCAGCGGTAGGGCGGCGGGGGGCGCGTCGAAGCGATACGAGAGGTAGCGCGGGTCGGCGCCGACGATCGTGTTGAAGGCGTGGCGCAGCACGCCTCGGTGGGCGCCGTGGGGATCCTGGCCGGCCTTGCCGTCGCCGGTGGCGCCCTTGCCGATCAGTTCGGCGGTCATCCCCACTTCCTCGTCGCCGCGGTACAGCGCGACCGGTGCCACTCCCGGCACCGGCGCAGCCAGCTCGATCAGCGCGATATCGTCGGCAGCGCCGAGCGCCGCATAGAACCTGGAGAAGTCGTGCGTCGTCAGTGCCTCCTGCACCAGCGCATCGGCCGGCTTGCGGTAGCCGGGATGGAGAACGACCCGCTTGATCCTGTACGCCACGCCGCCAATGGACACATCCTGGTCCATGCCCGGCATCTGCATCGGTGCCGCGTGCGCGGCGGTGACCACCCACTGCGGCGCGATCAGCACGCCGTGCCCTTCGCCGGGCAGGTCGACCAGGGCCGGGAATGCCGCCGCCGGCATCCGGTAGCGCGTTTCCTCCACGTCCGCCCTGACCACCACGGCGCCAGCCGCAGTGGAGAGGGCCAGCAGGCAACAGGCGACAATCCATTTCATGCGTTTCTCCTTTCGATGCGCCGCGATCTTACCCGTGTGCGGCACGCATCGCACCCGTCGTCGCCAAGGACCGCCGCCGAGCGCCAACGGCGTCATGTCCGCGCAGCCTGCGGCGCTCTACCAATCCCGAATCCCGAATCCCCGTTTTTCCACAGCCGAATGGCTGGTCATCCCGCCTCCACTCAAGGCTCGCGCAAGGCCAGCGCCGGCGGCGTGCGCAGGATGCGCCTGGTGCCCGACCAGCCGGCGAGCAGGCTCAGCGCCACGCCGCCCAGGCCGCCGAGCAGCAGCGCCGGCCACGGTGGCGACAGCGCGAGGTCGAAGGCCTGCTTGGCCACCACCACGCCGATGATCGCCGCGGCCCCGACCGCGAGGATCGCCGCGAGCAGGCCGAGCGCGCCGAACTCCACCAGCACCGCGCCGCGCAGTTGCCCGCGGCGCGCGCCCAGGGTGCGCAGCACCGCGCTGTCGTAGCGACGCTCCCCGGCGGTGGCCTGCAGGGCGGCCAGCAGCACCAGCGCGCCGGCCAGCAGGCTGAAGCCCATCACCAGTTGCACCGCCTGGGCGACGCGGTCGATGACCTCGCGCACGCGCTGCAGGATCGCGTCGATGTCGAGCAGCGACACGTTCGGATAGGCGCGGCTGAGCCCGCTCAACTGCGCGGCCGAGGCGCGCGGCAGATGGAAGGCGGAGATCAGGTTGTACGGCGCATCCTGCACCGCACCGGCGTTGAGCAGCAGGAAGAAGTTGACCCGGAACGAATCCCAGTCGGCCTTGCGCACATTGGTGACGGTGAAGCTGCGCTGCTGGTCGCCGAGCAGCAAGGTGATGCGGTCGCCGAGCTTGAGCCCGTAGCGCTGCGCCCAGCCTTCCTCCACCGAGGCCTCGGCGGCGGTGCTGTCGGCGGCCCAGAAGCGCCCGGACAGCAGCCGGTTGGCGGCGGGGAACTCATGCCGCCAGGAGAAGTTGATGGGCCGGTCGCTACCGTCGCCCTCGTCGTCCGGACCCTGCGCGCGGCGCTGCGGCGGCTTGTCGTTGATCGCCACCAGCTTGCCGGTGCTGAACGGCTCCACCGCCGCGTCGGCGACGCCGAGCGTGCGCAGGGTGCCGAGCACCTGGTCGGCCTGGTCGGGCTGGATGTTCATCAGGAAGTAGTTCGGCGTGTCCGCCGGCAGTCGGTCGCGCCACTGCCCGAGCAGGCCGGGGCCGATCACCGCCAGCAACAGCAGGGCGCACAGCGACAGCGACAGGCCCACCAGTTGCACCACGCTCAGCGCGCGGCGCCGGGTCAGCGCCGCCAGGCCCAGTTTCCAAGGCCCGCGCAGCCGCCCCTGCAGTCGCCGCAACACTGCCAGCAGCACGGCGCCGACCGCCGCGGCCAGCGCCGCCAGCAGGGTCAGGCCGCCCAGCACCCAGGCCGCCAGCACACCGTCGCCGGTGGCGTAGACCGCCAGCACCACAGTGGCGACCAGGGCCGCGGCATAGACCAGCAGCGAGGTCGGCGGCAACGCGGCGAAACTGCGGTTGAGCACGCGCATCGGCGGCACGTCGCGCAGGCGCAGCAGCGGTGGCAGGCCGAAGCCGAGCAGCAGCAACAGGCCGATGCCGGCGCCGGCCAGCGCCGGGGTCGCCTGCGGCAGCGGCAGGCGGTTGGGAATCAGGCTGCCCAGCGCTTCGACCAGGCCCACCTGGGCCAGCATGCCCAGGCCCACGCCGAGCACGCAGGCGGGGATCGCCAGCAGCAGCAACTGCAGCGCCAGCGCGACGAGGATGTCGCGCTGGCGCGCGCCCAGGCAGCGCAAGACCGCGACCTGATCGATGCGGCGCAGGGCGAAACGGTTGGCGGCCAGCGCGGTGGCGACGCCGGCCAGCAGCACCGCCAGCAACGCGGCCAGCGCCAGGAAGCGCCCGGCGCGGTCGAAGGCGCCACGCACGCCGCGCTGGGTGTCCTCGATGCCGACCAGGCGGTACGCCTTGGCACGCGGCGCCAGCCATTCGCGCAGGGCGGCGATCTCGCCCGGCGCGCCGGCGAACATCAGCCGATAGGAGGCGCGGCTGCCAGGGCCGAGCAGGCCGGCGGCATCGACGTCGGCGCGGTTGACCAGCAGCGGCGGCGACAGCTGCATCAGTTCGCCGGAGGCATCCGGTTCGGCACGCAACACGCGGGTCACGCGCAGCGTGCCGGCACCGAACTCCAGCGCATCGCCGAGCTTCAGCCCCAGCGCTTCGAGTAGGCGCGGATCGGCATAGGCCTCGCCGCGCGGCGGCGGTCCGGCGCGTTCGCTGCCGGCGCCGACGGTGTCGCGCGCCACCAGCAGTTCGCCGCGCAGCGGATAACCGGCGCCCACCGCCTTGATGTTGGCCATCTGGCTAGCGTCGCCGTGGAACAGCACGCTGGGGAAACTGACCAGGCGCGTGCTGCGCAGGCCGCGCCGCTGCGCCTCCTCGGCGAAGTCGCCAGGGATGTCCTGGCGTCCGCTGACGCCGAGGTCGCCGCCGATCACCTCGGCGGCGCTGCCGGTGAGCGCCAGGGTCACCCGGTCGACCAGGGTGCCGACCGCGGTCATCACCGCCACGCCCAGCACCAGTGCCGCGAACACGGTCAGCAGATCGCCGGCGAACAGTTCGCGGCGCAGCGCGCGCGCGGCGTGGCGCAGCACGTTCATGCGGCGTCCGCCGGGTCGGCGGCGCGCAGGCGGCCGCCGTCGAGCCGGTAGCGGTGTTCGCAGCGCTGCGCCAGGCGCATGTCGTGGGTGACCAGCACCAGGGTGGTGTCGCTGCCTTCGTTGAGCGCGAACAGCAGGTCGCTGATCTGTTGCCCGGTGGCCTGGTCGAGGCTGCCGGTGGGCTCGTCGGCGAACAGGATCCGTGGCCGCGCCACGAACGCGCGTGCCAGCGCCACGCGCTGCTGCTCGCCGCCGGACAGTTGCCGCGGATAGTGCCGCGCACGCGCGCTGAGCCCCACCGCCTCCAGCACCTCGCGCACCCGCGCCGGATCCTCGCGTCCGGCCAGTTCCAGCGGCAGGGCGACGTTCTCCGCCGCGGTCAGCGACGGCAGCAGGTGGAAGCTCTGGAACACGAAGCCGACTTCGCGCGCGCGCAGCGCGGCGCGCGCTTCCTCGTCCAGCGTGTTGAGCGATTGCCCGGCCAGCACGATCTCGCCGCGCGTGGGCAGGTCGAGGCCGGCCAGCAACCCGAGCAGGGTGGTCTTGCCGGACCCGGAGGCGCCGACGATGGCGACGCTGTCGCCTTCACCGATGGTCAATCCCACCTTGTCGAGAATGTGGACCGTGCCCTCCGGTCCGCTGACGGATTTGCCGACATCGCGTACGTCGATGGCGATACCGGCGCGAAGAGTGGGGGCCTGACTGTCGATGAGGAATCTCCGGATGCGCGGCGACGAGACGAGAAGCAAGCGGGCCTGGATGCGCCGCGCCTGGCTGCTATTGGCATGGTGGGTGCTGCTGCCCGCCATCGCCTGTGCCAAAGGTGCGACGGGGCCGGTACTGGTGCTCGGCGACAGCCTCAGCGCGGCGCACAACATCCCGGTGCAGTCCGGCTGGGTGGCCTTGCTGGACAAGCGCCTGCAGCAACAGATGCGGGCGCCACCGGCGGTGGTCAATGCCAGCATCAGCGGCGAGACCTCCTCCGGCGCACTGACCCGTCTGCCGGCGCTGCTGCAGAAACACAAACCGTCGGTAGTGGTCATCGAGCTGGGCGGCAACGACGCATTGCGCGGGCTCAGCCCGGCCGAACTGCGCGGCAATCTGGAGAAGATGATCGTGCTCAGCCGTGAGGCCGGCGCGAAGGTGCTGTTGCTGGGCATCGACGTGCCGCCGAACTACGGACCGGGCTACCGGCAGCGTCTGCGCGCGGTCTACGCGGACCTGGCGAAGCAGTACCAGACCGGCCTGCTGCCGTTCCTGCTGGAAGGCGTGGCGCTGAACCCGGCGCTGATGCAGGGCGATGGCCTGCATCCGACCGCCGCGGCCCAGCCCAAGGTGCTGGACAACGTATGGCCGCAACTCAAACCATTGATCGCGCAGTAATTTTTTCATGACTCAGGCACATGAAGCGGTCTTCACGCCGCCACCACTGCACATCCGGCATGTTTCACAAAGCTGAAGACTGAGGAAGCATCATGCGTCAGACCAAGGAAACATCCGGGCTCGTGCTGGTCGTGGAGGACAACCGCAACATTTCCGAGATGATCGGTGAGTATCTGGAAGGCCGCGGGTTCGAAGTGGATTACGCCTGCGACGGCCTGGACGGCTACCGCCTGGCGGCGGAGAACAGCTACGACGTGGTGGTGCTGGACCTGATGCTGCCGCGCCTGGACGGCATCGAAGTGTGCCGCCGCCTGCGCAACGACGCGCGCAAGTCGACCCCGGTGCTGATGCTGACCGCGCGCGACACGCTCGACGACAAGCTCACCGGCCTGGGCTTTGGCGCCGACGACTACCTGACCAAGCCGTTCGCGATCCAGGAACTGGAAGCACGCCTGCGTGCGCTGATCCGTCGCGAGCGCCGCCAGGTCGGCTCTGAAGTGCTGAAGGTGGCCGACCTGGTGCTGGACCCGGTGAGCATGCGCGCCACCCGCGCCGGCACCGAGCTGCAGCTGTCGCCGATCGGACTGCGCCTGCTGACCATCCTGATGCGCGAATCGCCGCGCGTGGTCACCCGCCAGGAGATCGAGCGCGAGATCTGGGGCAACGGCCTGCCGGACTCGGACACTTTGCGCAGCCATCTGTACAACCTGCGCAAGATCATCGACAAGCCGTTCGACCGCCCGCTGCTGCACACCGTGCAGAGCGCCGGTTACCGCATCGCCGACATCGCCCAGCCGATGAGCTGAGGCGGCGCGCGATCGTGAAACCCGCAGCGGTCCCCGCAAACGGGGCCGCTTGCACGAAAGGCTCACGATCGGCCTTCCTATAATCGCGGCAACGATCACGGATGCCGTATGCCGCACGGGTTGCCGCGCAAACTTCGCCTCGCCCTGATCGCCCGCATCGTGTTTGCGGGCTGTGTGGTCACGCTTGCCAGTTATCTGGTGGTGGCGATCGTGCAGCACTCGCTGGTCGGCTCGATCCTGAAGCAGGAGGCGCGCTACTACTGGCGCCTGCATGCACAACAGCCGCAGCAGCCGCCCCCCAATACTCACAGCCTGCGCGGTTATCTGGTGCCGGCCGGACACTCCGATGCGGCGGTGCCCATCGACCTGCGCACGCTGGCGCCCGGCCTGCACGAGGACCGCCCCGGCGGCGAGATCGTGCTGGTCGACCAGAACCCGTCCGGCCGCCTATACCTGGTGTTCCTGCGCGCGCCGGCGCAGCGGCTGGCGTTCTGGTTCGGCGTGGTGCCGACCCTGTTGACCCTGATCGCGGTGCTGGTGGTGGCCTGGCTGACCTGGCGGGTGTCGCGCCGCTTGCTGTCGCCGATGAACTGGCTGGCGCGGCGGGTCTCGCGCTGGGATCCGCGGCATCCAGTCGCCGCCGAACTGGCTCCGGAAAACCTGCCGGCCGATGTGCAGGGCGAGGCGCGGCAGTTGGCCGCCGCCCTGCATACGTTGGCCCAGCGCGTCACCGACCACGTCGCCCGCGAACGCAACTTCACCCGCGATGCCAGCCATGAACTGCGCACGCCGCTGACGGTGATCCGGGTCGCCACCGACATCGCGATGACCGATCTGGAATTGCCGCCGCGCCTGCAGCGCAGCCTGCAGCGGATCCAACGCGCCGGCCGCGACATGGAGGCGGTGATCGACGCCTTCCTGATCCTGGCGCGCGAGGCGGACGTGGTGCCGCAGAGCGAACTCTTCGACGTCACCGACGTGGTCGCGTACGAGGCCGAGAACGCGCGCGAGCTGCTGGCGGACAAGCCGGTGACGCTGAGCGTGCGCGTGCTGGGCTCGGCGACGCTGCATGCGCCGCCCCGGGTGCTGCACGTGGTGGTCAGCAACCTGCTGCGCAACGCCTGCAGCTACACCGATGCAGGGCGCGTCGAGGTCGAGGTCGAGGCCGACCGCATCCGCATCCGCGATACCGGCATCGGCATGTCCGAGGAGGCCTTGCGACACGCCTTCGAGCCGTTCTTCCGCGCCGAGCCGGAGCGCCCGCAAGGCGCCGGGCTGGGCCTGTCGATCGTGCGCCGGCTGTGCGAGCGCTTCGGCTGGCAGGTCGCGCTGGAAAGCGCCGAGGGCGGCGGCATCCTGGCAACCGTGCGGTTCGTTCCGGCGAAGTGAGCGCCGGCAGTTCCGGATCCGTGCAGGCCGGTGCCCGCGCGTTGGCCCGCATCGGTTCCGCGCGCTGCAATGGCCGGCGTGCTTCGAAAAGACCGCCGGCCAGCCGCGTTCACGCCTTGGCGTGTCCGCCATCCGCCTTCGGCGCGCTGATGCGCACCTTGTCGCCGTCAACCAGGCCGTCCGGCGGACTTTCGATCAGACGGTCGCCGGCGGCGATGCCCGAGCCGAGCTGCACGGTCTTGCCGAAGTCGCGCGCGATGGTCACCGGCTTGAACGCGACCGTGTCGTGCGCGTCGACCACCGCCACGCGCAGGCCCTTGTCGTCGAACACCAGCGCGCTGGCCGGGACCCGCACCAGCGCGGCGTCGGCCGGAAGATCGAAGCGCACGCTGGCGTAGCCGCCCGGCATCAGCCTGCCGTCCTGGTTGTCCACGGCGACCTGGACCAGCGTGGTGCCCGAGGCGGCGTTGACCGCCCCCGACGCGCTGTCGACGACGCCGCTGAAGGTCTGCCCCGGGTATTCCGGCACCGTCAGCGTCACCTTGCTGCCGGCACGCACCGACGGCGCATCGCTCTGCGGCACGTTCACGTACATGCGCAGCTTGTGCGTGTCCGACACGACGAACAGTTCCTGGCCGCCGCCGCCGGCGTTGATCAGCGCGCCGACATCGGTCTCGCGCGCGGTGACGGTGCCGTCGAACGGCGCCACCAGTCTGGCGAAGCCCTTCATCGCCTCCAGGCGCTCGAGGTTGGCCTGTGCGGACTGGGCAAGGGCGCGCTTGGCGTCGTAGTCGCCGGTCTTCTCGTCCACCGCCTGCTTCGACACCACCTCGGTCTGGCCCATGGTCTGCCAGCGCTTGGCGGTGGTCTGGGCCAGGGCGGCGTTGACCCGGGCGTTGGCCAGGTCGGCCTTGGCCTGAAGCAACTGCTGGTCCAGGTCGGGCGTTTCGATCTCGGCGAGTACGTCGCCGGCCTTCACCCTGGCGCCGATGTCGGCTTTCCACCATTTCAGGTAGCCGCTGGTCCGGGCGAAGATCGGCGCGCGGGCATACGCCTCCAGGCGACCGGGCAGGTTGAGTACGCCGGTGCCCTGGTCGGTCTCCGGGGCCACCACGGTGACCGTCGGCACCGCCTGGTCGTCGGTCCATGCACGCAGCCGGCGCGCGTCGCCGGCGCGCGTGGCGATGCCGGCGACGACGATGGCCAGGACCACGATCGAGGCGATGACGCCGGCCAGGCGGAGACGGCGTGGCGAAACGGGGGGCGACAGATCAGGCGACATGCGGGGACGCTCCGGAGGCGTGCGCCGTCGGCGAGGACGGCTGGGAACCACGGCGGTGGATGAGGCTGAAGACGATCGGCACGAAGAACAGCGTGCTGACGGTGGCGAAGATCAGGCCGCCGATGACGGCCCGGCCCAGCGGCGCGTTCTGCTCGCCACCTTCGCCCAGGCCCAGCGCCATCGGCGCCATGCCGATGATCATCGCCAGCGCGGTCATGAGCACCGGGCGGAAGCGCACGAAGCCGCCCTCCAATGCCGCCTTCGCCGCGTCGCCGTGCTCGGCGAGGCGCTCGCGGCAGAAGCTCACCACCAGGATCGAGTTGGCCGTGGCCACGCCCATGCACATGATGGCGCCGGTCAGCGCGGGGACCGACAGGGTGGTGTGCGTGGCGAACAGCATCCAGACGATGCCGGCGATCGCCGCGGGCAAGGCGGTCACGATCACGAACGGATCGCTCCACGACTGGAAGTTGACCACGATCAACAGGTAGATCAGCACGATCGCACCGAGCAGGCCGAAGATCAGGCCGGCGAACGCCTTGTTCATCGTCTGCACCTGGCCGAGCAGCGCCGTGCTGGATCCCTTGGGCAGGAATTTCTGGTTGGCGTCGAGGATCTTCTGGATGTCGGCGGCGACCGCGCCCAGGTCGCGGTCCTGCGGGGAGGCGAAGATGTCCACCGTCGCATTGATGTTGTACTGGCTGACCACGGCATTGGTCGCGGTCCGCGACAGCGTCGCCAGCCCGCCCAGGCTCTGCGCGCCGCCCTGGCCGGCGCTGGGGCTGATCGGCACGTTCTGCAGGTCGGGCAGGCTGTCGAGGCTGTACTGCGGCGTCTGCATCACGATCGGATACGACACGCCGTTCTGCGGGTTCAGCCAGAACGTCGGCGCGATCTGGCTGGAGCCGGCCAGGTTCACGCCCAGGCTGCTGGTGACGTCGCGCTCGGTAATGCCCACCTGTTGGGCGAGGCTGCGGTCCACGTTCACCGCAAAGCCGGGGCTGGACTGCGATTGCTGGATGCGCGCGTCCGCCACGCCCGGGACGCGGCGGATCTCGCGCAGCAGGCGGTTGGCATAGGCGAAGTTGGCGGCGAGGTTCGGGCCACGGATCTGCAGGTCCACCGGCGCCGGCGCACCGAAGTTCAGGATCTGGCTGATGATGTCGGCCGGCGGAAACGAGAACACCACCGACGGGAACTGCCGCGGCAAGGTCTGGCGCAGCGTGCGCACGTAGTCGGCGGTGGGCGCGTGGCCTTCGCCCAGCGCGATCTGGATGTCGCCGTCCTGCGAGCCGATGGTGCCGGTGTTGTTGTAGGCGTTGTTGATGCCCGAGGACGACAGGCCGATGTTGTCGACGACGCCGGCCAGGTCGTGCGGCGGAATGAGCCTGCGCACGGCGCCGGTCACGTTGGCGAACAGGTGCGCGGTTTCCTCGACGCGGGTGCCGACCGGCGCGCGCACGTGCATCAGGATCTGGCCCGAGTCCACCGACGGGAAGAAGTTGCGGCCGAGCATCGGCAGCAGCAGGAACGACAGCGCCACGCACAGCATGAAGCCGGGCACGAAGGCCCTGCGGCGCAGCAGCGCGGTCTCGAGCAGGGCGTAGTAGCCGGCGCGCAGCCGCTCGAAGCGCTTTTCGAAACCGCGCTGGAAGCGCACCAGCGGATTGCGCGACGGCGGCTGGCCATGGCCGTCGCCGTGCATGTCGGTATGCGGCGCATGCGGATGCAACAGGTACTTGGCCATGGTCGGCACCAGCGTGCGCGACAGCAGGAAGGACGCGATCATCGCGAACATCACCGCTTCGGCCATCGGCACGAACAGGAAGCGTGCCACGCCTTCCAGGAAGAACATCGGCACGAATACGATGCAGATGCACAGCAGCGAGACGAAGGCGGGCGTCACGATCTGCGAGGCGCCGTCCAGGATCGCCGTCTCCACGGACTTGCCCTGCTCCAGGTGCCAGTTGATGTTCTCGATGGTCACCGTGGCGTCGTCGACCAGGATGCCCACGGCCAGCGCCAGGCCGCCCAGGGTCATGATGTTCAGCGTCTCGCCGATCGCCGACAGCGCGGCGATCGAGCCGAGAATCGCCAGCGGGATCGAGATGGCGATGATCAGCGTCGAGCGCCAGCTGCCGAGGAACAGCAGGATCATCAGGCTGGTCAGCGCCGCGGCGATCACGCCTTCGCGCGCCACGCCGGCGATCGCGCCGCTCACGAACAGCGACTGGTCGCCGATGGGAACGATCCGCAGGTCCGGCGGCAGCGCCTCCTTCATCGCCGCGACCCGGTCCTTGATGCCGGCGATGATCGCCAGCGTCGAGGCCGAGCCGTTCTTCATCACCGTCATCAGCACCGAACGGTCGCCGTTGACGTGCACGATGTTGGTCTGCGGTGGGGCGCCGTCGCGGACATGCGCCACGTCGCGGATGAACACCGTGGCGCCGTCGACCGTCTTCACCGGCAGGTTGCCCAGCTCCTCGATGTCCGATGGCGCGTTGTTGAGCTGCAGCGTGTATTCGTACTTGCCGATCTTCTGCGTGCCCACCGGGGTGATGAGGTTCTGCGCCGCCAGCGCGTTGGCCACGTCCTGCGCCGAGAGGCCGCGCGCCTGCAGCGCCGGCGGATCGATGTCGATCTGCACCTGGCGGGTCTTGCCGCCGAACGGATACGGGATCGCCGCGCCGGCCACCGAGGTGAGCTGCGGACGGATGATGTTGAGGCCGAGGTCGGCCAGGTTCTGCTCGGTGAGCCCCTTGCCGGACAGCGCCAACTGGATGATCGGCACCGTGGAGGCGTTGTAGTTGAGGATCAGCGGCGGCGTGGTGCCTTGCGGCAGCTGCCGCAGCATGGTCTGCGCCACGGCGGTGACCTGCGCGTTGGCGGTGCGGATGTCGACGTTGGGCTGGAAGAAGATCTTGATGATGCCGAAACCCTGGATCGACGTGGCCTCGGTGTGCTCGACATCGTTCACGGTGGTGGTGAGCACGCGTTCGAACGGCGAACTGACGCGGCCGGCCATCTGCTCGGGCGGCAGGCCGTTGTACTGCCAGACCACGGCGATCACCGGGATGCGGATGTCCGGGAAGATGTCGGTGGGCGTGCGCAATGCGGCGAGCGGGCCCACGATCAGGATCAGCAGGGCCAGGACGACGAAGGTATACGGTCGCGTCAGTGCGATCCGGACGAGGCCAATCATGGAGGAGCGGTTCCGTGCGCGAATGTTGCGTCGCGGCGATTTTGCCTGGGGGGTGTTCCCGGGCTTCATTAAGATTTATTTAGACATCCGCCCCAACGCCGCAAACGCTCGATGGTTCAACGACTTGTGTGCTGACCGGGCCGTAAGCCGCACGCCGCCTGTCCGGCGCTGCCACTCCACGCGCGGCGAGACGTGGGCGGATGCGCGCGACCGCGCACCGGGTGCGGGCCGTGTCAGGCAGGGCAGGGTGCACGGCCCGCGGACGGCGCGGCCGCGGCGGGCGGGCAGAGGACCGAGAACACCGCCCCGCGCGCGTCGCCGCCCACCTGCAGCGTATAGCCGTGCAGGCGGACGATGGCGCTGACGATCGCCAGGCCCAGTCCGCAGCCGGGCTTGGCACGCGTCTGGTCGACGCGGTAGAAGCGGCGGAAGATCGTCTGGCGCTCGTCGGGGGCGATGCCGGGGCCGCTATCGGCGATCTCGATGCGCGCGTTGCCGTCCTGGTCGGCGCCTGCCGACAGACGGATCGTCCCGCCGTCGGGCGTGAACTTGATGGCATTGCTGACCAGGTTGGCCAGCGCCTCGAACAGCAGGTGCCGATCACCGTGCACGGCCGGCAGCGGCTCCAGGGCGAGATCGAAAGCCTGGCCGCGATCCTCGGCCAGGGGCGCGTAGAACGCGTGGACCTCATGCAGCAGCGGGGCGAGGTCGATCGTCGAGAAGCAGGCGCTGCGCTGGCGGTCTTCCAGTTCCGACACGCGCAGCAGCGCGCGGAAGCGGGTCAGCACGGTGTCGATCTCGCTCACGCATGCGTCCAGCTGCTCGCCTTCCGGGCGGCCGGCGAACTGCTGCTGCAGCCGGTGCAGGCGCGTGCGCATGCGCGTCAGCGGGGTGCGCAGATCGTGGGCGATGTTGTCGGTGACGCCCTTCACCTCGCCGAGCAGGCGCTCGACCTCGCCCAGCGTCCTGTTCACCGTGGCCGCCAGCAGGTCCACCTCGTCGCCGCGCCGGGACACCGGCAGGCGCACGCTGAGATCGCCACTGTGGATGGGTTGCATGGCCTGCTGGATGGCGCGGATGCGTCGGGCCGGGCCGCGCGCGATGAGCAGGCCGCCGAGCAGGCCCGGCAGCAGGGTCAACGACAGTCCCCACAGCAGTCCGCGGTAGATGATCGCGGTCAGTCCGTCGATGACGGTGCTGGCCTTGACCACGACCAGCCGGCGGCCGTCCGGGAGGTGCCGGGCGATGCCGCGCGCCCGGGTCTGGCCGCTGCGCCCGCTGTCGATCAGCCGGGCGCTGACCACGCCGACGGTGCCATCGGCGGCCATGCCCTTGGGCGCCTCGGCGATGTTGCCGGCGATGCGGCGTCCCTGCGCGTCGAACAGGCCGACCCACATGAAGCCCTGGATGTCGATGGCGTTGGCCTGGCCCACCGTCTCGGCCAGGCGCGCGGGGTCGGTGTGTTCCAGGTAATGGATGCGCGCGACCAGCATCTGGTCGATTACGTGCGAAAGATAGCGGGTGGACTCCCACTGCACGATGCCCAGCAGCACGATGCACCAGATCGCGAACAGCGACCCGTAGATCAGGATCAGCCGCGAGGTGGCCGACCGCCAGGCGTCACTCAGCGGGGGCAAGGACATATCCCGAGCCGCGCATCGTGCGGATCAGCGGCGGCTGGCCGTTGCCGTCGATCTTGCGGCGAAGGCGGCCGATGTGGACGTCGATCACGTTGGTGCCCGGATCGAAATGGAAGCCCCAGACATGCTCGAAGATCATCTGTCGCGTCACCACCTGGCCGGCGTTGCGCATCAGGAATTCGAGCAGGCGGAACTCGGTGGGCAGCAGGGTCAGCGGCTGTCCGTTGCGCAAGGCGTTGTGGCGGACCAGGTCGAGTTCCAGGTCCGCCACGTGCAGGCGGGTTTCGGTCGCGGTCGTGCTGCGATGGCGGCGCACCAGCACTTCGGCGCGCGCGACCAGCTCATCGGGCGAGAACGGCTTGGTCAGGTAATCGTCGCCGCCCGCGCGCAGGCCGCGCACGCGCTCGTCCACCTCGGACAGTGCGCTGATCATCAGCACCGGCGTCTGCACCGAGCGCTTGCGCAGTTCTGAGACCACGTCGATGCCATCCATGCCGGGCAGCATGCGGTCGAGGGTGATGATGTCGTAACCATCGGCCAGCGCGCGCTGCAGGCCGTCGCGTCCGTCGGCGATCCAGTCGGCGCTGAAGCCGTGCGCGCCGAGTTCCGCGACGATGTCGCGGGCGGTCACTTCGTCGTCTTCGATGACCAGGGCCCTGGGCATCCTGGCTTACTCCCTGCCGGAGGCGGCAGAACGCGATCGCCGGCGCGTGCTGGCCGCGCCGGCAGGGTCACGGCCCTCGTGCATGCGCGCCATGCCGCTCATCGTCGTGTCAGGGGCTCAGATACGGCCGCAGGGTGTCGCGCCACAGCGCGTAGCCGGCCGCGTTCATGTGCAACTTGTCCGGGCCGAACAACTCGGCGCGCGGTTGCCCGTCGGCACCGAGCATCGGCGTGTACACGTCGACGAACTGGACCTGCTTGAGGCCGGCGGCGGCCTTGCGGATCAGCGCGTTGGCCTCGGCCATCTTCGGCATCAGCGCCGCACGCGAGGGGCTGGGCTTGATCGACAGGTAGACGATGCGGGTCTTGGGCAGGTCGCGGTGCACGCGGGTCACGAAGGCCACGAAGTCGTCGCGCACCTGCTGCGGGCTGCGGCCGCTGTTGAGGTCGTTGTCGCCGGCGTAGAACACGATCAGGCGCGGCTTGTACGGCACCACGATGCGGTCGGCGTACCAGGTGCTGTCGCGGATCTCCGAGCCGCCGAAGCCACGGTTGAGGGTCTGCACGCCCGGGAAATCCGTGGCCAGCGAGGTCCAGAAGCGGATCGAGGAACTGCCGACGAACAGCACGCCGCCGGGTTTGACCGGATGCGCGGCATCGTCCTTGGCGAAGCGCGCCATGTCCTCTTCCCAGGCCGCATTGGAGACCTGGTCGGGCACGCTGGGTGCCGCGGCTGGGGTGAGTGCGCGCGCCGGCGACACGCCCAGCAGGGACAGGCTGAACAGACTCAGGGCGAGCAGCGGTGCGCGCAGCGGCGAACGGGGCATGACGCCTCCTCGAAGCAAGGGAGCGGCGATGGTGCCGCAGGTGCCGCATGCAGGCAAATCCGCGGCGATGCCGCCGCCGCCGCGGGGCTTGTGGCAAAATTGCGGCCTATCCCGCTGCGCCCTTGCCCATGACCGATTCCTTCCGGCCGTCTTCGTCGCGTCCCCGTTGCCTGGGACGGGGCTGAGCCATGGCCGACCAGTTCGGGCATCTGCCGCGCGGGCCGCGCCGCATGCTGATGGCGGCGCGCTGGTCGTGGCAAGGACTGCGCGCGGCCTGGCTGCACGAGTCCTCGTTCCGCCTGGAGGTATGCCTGTTCCTGATCCTGGCGCCGCTGGCGCTGTGGTTGGGGCAGGGGCCGGTACAGCAGGTGCTGATGATCGGCTCGCTGCTGCTGGTGCTGGCGGTGGAACTGCTCAATTCGGCGATCGAAGCGGTGATCGAGCGCTACGGCCCCGAGCATCACGAGCTGGCCGGCCGCGCCAAGGACATGGGCTCGGCCGCGGTCTTCGTGATGCTGGCCAACGTGGTGCTGTGCTGGGGCCTGATCCTGCTGCCGCGCCTGCTGTGATCGCCGCCCGTTTCTTCTTCTTCTGTTAAAGGATCCGACGCCATGGCCCTCGAGTTTCTCGCCGACCCCAACACCTGGTTGACGCTGTTGACGCTGAGTGCGTTGGAGATCGTGCTGGGCATCGACAACCTGGTGTTCATTTCCATCGCGGTGGGCAAGCTGCCGGAAGCGCAGCGCCCGGCCGCGCGCAAGTTCGGCATCGCCGTGGCCTGCCTGACCCGCATCGCGCTGCTGGTGTCGCTGGCGTTCCTGGCGCGCATGCAGGGCGAGCTGTTCAGCGTGGCCGGCATGGGCATCTCGATCCGCGACCTGGTGCTGATCGTCGGCGGCCTGTTCCTGCTGGTGAAGGGCACCATGGAGATCCGCGAACTGATCACCGGCGGCGAGGACGAAGACCCCACCACCAGCAAGGCCTCGGGCGTGTTCTGGATGGTGATCGCGCAGATCGCGGTGATCGACATCGTGTTCTCGCTGGATTCGGTGATCACCGCGGTGGGCATGGCCCAGCATATCCCGGTGATGATCGCCGCGGTGCTGCTGGCGGTGGCGGTGATGCTGCTGGCGGCCAACCCGCTGGGCCGCTTCATCGACGCCAACCCGACGGTGAAGATGCTGGCGCTGGCCTTCATCCTGATGATCGGCGTGGTGCTGATCCTGGACGGGCTGGACGTGCACGTGCCCAAGCCCTACATCTACGCGGCGATGGGGTTCTCGGTGCTGGTGGAGTGGCTGAACCTGCTGATGCGCCGGCGCGCCGCCGCGCACCAGGTGCCCGGCTCCGGCAAGTGGTGAGCGGCTGAGCGGCTGAGCGGCTGAGCGGCGCAGGCTGCGTTTTCACCGGGCGCGTGGCAAGCTGCGCGCAGTCATTCGCCGGAGTCCTCGCATGCGCCTGTTGTCCCGCTCCCTGTTCCTGGCCGCGCTGGCGGTGTTGCTGTCCGGCTGCGGCTACAACGCGATCCAGCAGAAGGACCAGGCGGTCAAGGCCGGCTGGTCGGAAGTGCTGAACCAGTACAAGCGCCGCGCCGATCTGGTGCCGAACCTGGTCAACACGGTCAAGGGCTATGCCGACCAGGAGCGGCAGGTGCTGACCGACGTGACCAATGCCCGCGCCCGCGTCGGCCAGGTACAGGTCAACGCCGACGACGCCGCCTCGCTGCAGCAGTTCCAGCAGGCGCAGGGCCAGCTGTCCAGCGCGCTGTCGCGGCTGCTGGTGGTCAGCGAGAACTATCCGAACCTGAAATCCGACCAGGCCTTCCGCGACCTGCAGGCGCAGCTGGAAGGCACCGAGAACCGCATCACCGTGGCGCGCGGCCGCTACATCCAGGCGGTGCAGGACTACAACACCTACATCCTGTCCTTCCCGCAGGTGCTCACCGCCAAGCTGTTCGGCTACAAGGAAAAGCCCAACTTCTCGGTGGAGAACGAGGCGCAGATCTCCGAGGCGCCGGCGGTGAACTTCGGCGGCCAGCCGGCGTCCGCGCCGCCGCAGCAACCGCAGCCGCAGCAGCAACCGGCGCCGGCGCACTAAGCGCCGCCGCGGGCGGGCCCGGGCGTGCGTTCCACATCCGTGACGGCTGAGTGCATTGCCGCATCGGCGGCGTCGCGCAGTGCGGCTCGCCGTGTATCTCGCCGGCACGCCGGCGTCTGGCTGGTGCTGCTGTTGGCGCTGCTGCCCTGGCTGGGCTGGGCGCAGGCCGAGGCGCCGATTCCGCTGCTGGACGCGCCGGTGGTCGACACCACCGGCACGCTGACGGCGAACCAGCGCCTGGAGCTGGACCGGCAGGCGGTGCAGTTGCAGCAGCGCAAGGGCAGCCAATTGCAGGTGCTGGTAGTGCCGAGCACCGCGCCAGAGACCATCGAGCAATACACCCAGCGCGTGTTCGACCAGTGGAAACTCGGCCGCAAGGGCGTGGACGACGGCGTCCTGCTGGTGGTGGCCAAGAACGACCGGCGCGTGCGCATCCAGCCCGGCTACGGCCTGGAAGGCGCGATTCCCGACGCCACCGCCAACCGCATCATCCAGGAGTACCTGGTGCCGCGCTTCCGCGCCGGCGACTACAGCGGTGGCATCGCCGAGGCCACCGCGATGCTGGTCAAGCTGATCGACGGCGAAGCGTTGCCGGCGCCGGTCAGTGCGCACGCCTCGGCCTCGCGCGGGAGCGGCCTGGGATTCGGTTTCTTCGCCGGCCTGTTCGCGGCGCTGGTCGCGCAGGTGCTGTTCGCGCGGTTGTCGCGTCCCGTGCGTGGCGTGCTGAGCGGCGTGGTCGGCGGTGGCGTCGGCCTGTTGCTGAGCCTGTCGCTGTTCATCGGTGCGCTGACCGGCGGGATCGGCCTGCTGCTGGGCCTGTTTGTCGGGATCGCGCCGGGCCGCTCGGCTGGCGGCGGCGGTTGGGGCGGCTGGGGCGGCGGAGGTTGGGGAGGCGGCGGCTTCGGCGGTGGCTGGGGCGGCGGTGGCGGTGGAAGTTGGGGCGGCGGCGGAGGCGGCTGGGGTGGTGGCGGTGGCAGTTCCGGAGGCGGTGGCGCCTCGGGGAGTTGGTGATGCGCCTGCTCCGGCACCTGTTCGCGCCGTCCGCCCAGCGTCTGTTCCCCGCGGCCAGCCTGGAACGCATTGGCGCGGCGATCGCCGAGGGCGAGCGCTTGCATCGCGGGCAGGTGATGTTCGCGGTGGAGTCGAGCCTGGCGCCGGCGCAGGTGCTGCGCGGCATGACCCCACGGCTGCGCGCCGAACAGGCCTTCGCGCAGTTGCGCACCTGGGATACCGACGCCAACAACGGCGTGCTGATCTACCTGCTGCTGGCCGATCACCACATCGAGATCGTCGCCGACCGCGGCCTGCGCGGGCGGGTGGACGCGGCGCAGTGGCGCCAGGTCTGCGCGCTGATCGAGCATGACATGCGCGCGGGCCAGCCCGAACAGGCGGTGCTCGCCGGCGTCGGTGCGGTGTCCGCGCTGCTGGCCGCGCACTTCCCGGCGCAGCCGGGTCAGCAGGGCGAAAACGAATTGCCGAATCTGCCGCGGGTGCTGGACTGAGTGTGCTGCGGCAGTGGGTTTGCCCGGCCAGCAGATGAGATGCAGCGTCGGTGCCGGGTTGGGGCCTGATGGCTGCGCTCGTCGCGGCTGAAGCCGCTCCCACAGTGGTGCACCGGCCGTTCCTGCATCTGCGCGATCCGGTGATGTTGTGGGAGGGACTTCAGTCCCGACGCGACAGTGCCGGGCTGGGGCCTGATGGCTGCGCGCGTTGCGGCTGAAGCCGCTCCCACATTGGTGCACCGGCCGTTCCTGCATCTGCGCGATCCGGTGATGTTGTGGGAGGGACTTCAGTCCCGACGCGGGAGTGCCGGGCTGGGGCCTGATGGCTGCGCTCGTCGTGGCTGAAGCCGCTCCCACAGTGGTGCACCGGCCGTTCCTGCATCTGCGCGATCCGGTGATGTTGTGGGAGGGACTTCAGTCCCGACGCGACAGTGCCGAAGTGAACCAGATGGCTCTGCTCGTCGAGGCGATGGCTCGGGGCCACATGGGCCGCTCGCGCAAGGAAGGAGGGGGCACGTGGCGTCTGGGCTGCGCATGTGTCTTGAGGTCGGTCGGTGGCGGGTTCGTGCGCCTGCCAGCAGATGAAGCGTCACCCCGCTGTACCTTCCGCAAATCGCGGCAAGCAGCGGAGTCAGTGGCAGACACGTGCGCCTGCCAGCAGATGAAGCGCCACCCCGCTGTGCCGTCCACAAATCGCGGCAAGCAGCGGAGTCGGTGGCAGACGCGTGCGCCTGCCAGCAGATGAAGCGCCACCCCGCTGTACCGTCCGCAAATCGCGGCAAGCAGCGGAGTCAGTGGCAGAATAGGCACTCTTTGCCCCCCGGCCGACGCTTGCGCATGACCTATCTCCACCAGATCGATCCCATCGCCTTCTCGTTCGGGCCGGTGAAGGTGCATTGGTACGGGCTGATGTATCTGGCCGGCTTCCTCTCGGCCTGGTGGCTGGGCCGTCGTCGCATCCGCGCCGGTCGCCTGCCCGGGGTGAACGAGGATGGTTTCTCCGACCTTCTTTTCTACGCGATGCTCGGCGTGGTGCTGGGCGGGCGCATCGGCTACATGCTGTTCTACGCGCTGTCCGATTTCCTGGCCGACCCGCTGTTGATCTTCAAGGTGTGGGACGGTGGCATGAGCTTCCACGGCGGCTTGTTGGGCGTGCTGGCGGCCTGCCTGTGGTGGACGCGCAAGGCGCGCCTGCATTTCTTCGACACCGTCGATTTCGTCGCGCCGCTGGTGCCCCTGGGCCTGGGCTTCGGCCGGATCGGCAATTTCGTCGGCGGCGAGTTGTGGGGCAAGTTGACCCACGCCGGCTGGGGCGTGATCTTCCCGCACGCGCCGATGCAGGACGGGGTGGCCAACGCGCCGGCGCTGGAGAGCCTGAAGAGCGCCGCGCAATTGCAGCAGCAATACGCCGCGGGCCTGCTGGACCGCTACGCCCGCCATCCGTCGCAGTTGTACGAAGCGGCGCTGGAAGGGCTGGTGATGTTCGTGGTGTTGTGGACGTTCTCGATGAAGCCGCGCGCGCGCTATGCGGTGTCCGGCCTGTTCGCGCTGCTGTATGGCGTGTTCCGCTTCGCGGTGGAGTTCGTGCGCGTGCCGGATGCGCAGCTCGGCTACCTGGCATTCCATTGGCTGACCCGCGGCCAGCAGTTGAGCATTCCGCTGGTCCTGCTCGGCCTGTTCCTGCTGTGGCGCTCGCGCAGCGCGCCGGTACTGCAGCCGGTGCCGCCGCCGGAGGTGACCAAGTGAAGCCGTACCTGGAATTGCTGCAGCACGTGCTGGAGCGCGGCGCGGAGAAAGCCGACCGCACCGGCACCGGCACGCGCAGCGTGTTCGGCTGGCAGATGCGCTTCGACCTCAACGACGGCTTTCCCCTGGTCACCACCAAGAAGCTGCACCTGCGCTCGATCGTGCACGAGCTGCTGTGGTTCCTGAAGGGCGAAACCAACATCGCCTATCTCAAGGACAACAAGGTCAGCATCTGGGACGAGTGGGCCGATGCGCAGGGCGAACTCGGCCCGGTGTACGGCAAGCAGTGGCGGCGCTGGACCGGCGCCGATGGCCGCGAGATCGACCAGATGCAGTGGCTGGTGGACGAGATCAAGCGCAACCCGGATTCGCGGCGGCTGGTGATCAGCGCCTGGAACGTGGCCGAGTTGCCGCAGATGGCGCTGATGCCGTGCCACAGCCTGTTCCAGTTCTACGTGGTCGACGGCAAGCTCAGCTGCCAGCTATATCAGCGCAGCGGCGATATCTTCCTCGGCGTGCCGTTCAACATCGCCAGCTACGCGCTGCTGACCCACATGGTGGCGCAGGCCACCGGCCTGGGCGTGGGCGATTTCGTGCACACGCTCGGCGATGCGCACCTGTATTCCAATCACTTCGCGCAGGCGCGCGAGCAACTGGCGCGCGCGCCGCGGCCGCTGCCGCGGTTGCGGCTGAACCCGGCGGTCACCGATCTGTTCGCCTTCACCTACGACGATATCGCCATCGAGGGCTACGACCCGCATCCGGCGATCAAGGCGCCGGTGGCGGTGTGAGCGGCGGGGAGTCGGGAGTGGGGATTGGGGGTTCGCGTGAAGCAGAGGCAACGGCGGATTCCCGGGCGGCAACGGGTGGCCTGCGGCTCAGCCTGATCGCGGCGCTGGATCGCGCTAATGCGATCGGCCGCGACAACGATCTGCCGTGGCGCTTGCCGGACGATCTGAAGCGGTTCAAGGCACTGACCCTGGGCAAGCCGGTGCTGATGGGGCGTAAGACCGCGCAGTCGCTGGGGCGCGCGCTGCCGGGGCGCCTGAACCTGGTGATGACGCGTTCGGGGCAGGTGCCGTTCGCGGACATGCAGGCGGTGGTGTCGCTGCAGGCGGCGATCGACGCCGCGCGCGAGGCCGGCGCCACGGAGCTGGCAGTGATCGGTGGCGGCGACATCTTCGCCCTGGCCCTGCCGTTGGCCGAGGTGCTGTACCTGACCCATGTCGACACCGTGGTCGACGGCGCCGATGCGTATTTTCCCGCGTTCGATCCGGCGCAGTGGGAGGTGGTGGCGCGGCAGGCGCATCCGGCCGATGCGCGGCACCCGCTGGCCTTCGATTTCGTGGATTACCGGCGCCGGCCTGGCGGCGTAGGGATCCGCTGGCGGATGCCGGTGCTGTCGTAGGAGCGGCTTTAGCCGCGACGGGCGTTACCGGGAAAGCCCATCGCGGCTAAAGCCGCTCCTACGACATTACACGTATCGCCTGAGACCTCACTCCTGCTCGGGCGCAGAGGCAGCGGGCGCCTGTTGTCCACGGTGCGGCGCGCTGCGCCGTCGCGGGGGGCCGCTGCGCGCCGCTGGCGGCGGCCCCTGCACCGGCCGGCCGGGAACCTGCACCACCTGCAAATCCTCGCTGTCCAGGCGCAGGGCGGTGAGCTTGCCGCCCCAGACCGCGCCGGTGTCGATCGCGTGCACGCCCTGGGTGATGGTCAGGCCCAGCGTCGACCAGTGCCCGCAGACGATCTTCAGGTCGCGCTCGACCCGTCCCGGCACTTCGAACCACGGGTACAGACCCTGCGCCTGGGTGCCGGGGGTGCCCTTTTCCTCGATCGCGATGCGTCCGCGCGGGGTGCAGTAACGGGCTCGGGTGAACAGGTTGATGATCGCGCGCGAGCGGTCGTAGCCGGTCAGGCCCGGCGACCAGGCCGGGCGATCGCCGTACATGTTGCGGAACAGCTTGCGGTAGCCGTTGCCGTGCAGTTGCTGCTCGACCTCGCGCGCATGCTTCTCGGCCAGCGCGGTGGTCCACTTCGGCGCCAGGCCGGCGTGGATCATCATCCAGCCGAGTTGGCGGTCGGCGTGCAGCAGCTTCTGCATGCGCAGCCAGGTCAGCAGTTCGTCGCGGTCCTCGGCCAGCACGATGCGCTGCAGGTCCGGATTGACCTTGCGCTGTTCGTCCGGGCTGCGCTCGCCGATCGCCAGCAGCGAGAGGTCGTGGTTGCCCAGCACCACCACGCTGTGTTCGCGCAGCGAGTGCACCAAACGCAGGGTCTCCAGCGACTGCCCGCCGCGGTTGACCAGGTCGCCGCAGAACCACAGCCGGTCCACCGCCGGATCGAAACGGATCTTCTCCAGCAACTGCTGGGTGATGTCGTAGCAACCCTGCAGGTCGCCAATGGCCCAGACCGCCATCAGTGCAGGGTCCGCGGCACGGACAGCACGAATGGCGCGATCGCGGCGATGAAGTGGGTGCCGTCGTCGGCCTCCATGTCGTAGTGGCCGCGCATCGTGCCGTGCTCGGTTTCCAGCACCAGCCCGGAGGTGTAGCGGAAATCCTCGCCCGGGCGCAGCCGCGGCTGTTCGCCGACCACGCCGTCGCCGTCCACGCGTTCGATGCGGCCGTTGCCGTCGGTGATCTCCCAGTGCCGGGCGATCAGCCGCGCGGCGACGCGGCCGCGGTTGTGGATGCGGATCGTGTAGGCGAACGTGTAGCGTCCGTCCTCCGGCGCCGATTGGTCGTCGAGGAATCGGGGCGACACTTCGACCTCGATCCGATAGGGGGCGTCATCGTTCATCCCCACAGTTTAGAGCGTGTTTTGCCGTTTGAGGCAGATGCGTGAGCGGTTCGCGCTGCGAGGCGGGTGGCGCGCCGTGGCGGCCTTGTTCGCGGCCCGGGCGCGCCGCGATGGCCGGCGTCGTGCCGCGGGCGGGCGGCCTGCGGGAACGCGGATCGTGACGTGCAGGGTCTGCGTCGTGCGTCTTGCCACCAAGGGGGACAGGCAGACGTGTGTCGTCGCCACGTCCAGGCCTGCGTTGGCCGGGCCGCTGCAGGCATGTGTGCCATCGCATCATGCTCGTGGGTGCGCCCCGCGAGCACGCGCGGGGCGGCGCAGGAGCGTCAGGCCAGGGGCAGGTTGGCCAGACGCACGAAGTCGGCGACCTCGAGCTGCTCGGCGCGCGCGTCCGGGCGCACGCCCGCGGCCTCGAACTGCGCGGCATCGCAGACGCCGTTCAAGGCGTTGCGCAGGGTCTTGCGGCGCTGGCCGAACGCGGCGCGGACCACGTCGGCGAAGCGTTTCGGATCGGCGATGCCCACCGTCTGCGGCGGTCGCGGCACCAGCCGCACCACCGCCGAATCCACTTTCGGCGGCGGCCGGAACGCGCCCGGTGGCACCACGAACAGCGAGGTCACCTCGCAGTACGCCTGCAACATCACGCTGAGCCGGCCGTAGACCTTGCTGCCGGGGTCGGCGGCCATGCGGTCGACCACTTCCTTCTGCAGCATGAAGTGCATGTCGGCGACCGCCGCGGCGTGGCCCAGCGCATGGAACAGGATCGGCGAGGAAATGTTGTAGGGCAGATTGCCGACCAGGCGGATGCGCGCGCCCTCGGCCAGGGCGGTGAAATCCACCGACAGCACGTCGCGGTTGAGGATGGTCAGTTCGCCGACGCCGGCCGCCGCCGCGGTCAGCGGCGCGATCAGGTCGCGGTCGAACTCGATCACGGTCAGCTGGCCGTGCCGGCGCAGCAGCGGGAAGGTGATCGCGCCCTGGCCGGGGCCGATCTCGACCAGCCGGTCGCCCGGCTTGGGGTCGACCGCGCGCACGATGCTGTCGATGTAGTGGCGGTCGCTGAGGAAGTGTTGGCCGAGGGATTTCTTGGCTGGGGCGCCGAAGCCGGAGGAGGAAGTCATGGCGGGCATTTTATCGGCATGCGTGGGGCGGCGCGCGCTGCAGCGACATAGGAGTGGTTTCAGCCGCGCCCGGCATGACCGTGAGCCTGGTTGCGACAGCGCGCCGAGCGCCGCTCGGACTGGCAGCTAAGCCTGCGTGCGGCGCGCAGCCAGTTGCGCGCACAGCGCGGTGGCGGCGAACAGGCTGGATGGATCGGCCACGCCGCGGCCGGCGAGCTCCAGCGCGGTGCCGTGGTCGACCGCCACGCGCGGATAGGGCAGGCCCAGGGTCAGGTTCACCGCCTGCTCGAAGCCGCTGTACTTGAGTACCGGCAGGCCCTGGTCGTGGTACATCGCCAGCACCGCGTCCACGGTCGCCAGCTTCTGCGGCAGGAAGGCGGTATCGGCCGGCAACGGGCCGAGCAGGCGCATGCCTTCCGCGCGCAGGGCGTCCAGCACCGGCTGCATCACCTGGATCTCTTCAACGCCCAGGTGGCCGTCCTCGCCGGCATGCGGGTTCAGCCCCAGCACGGCGATGGTCGGCGCGGCGATGCCGAACTCATGACGCAGCGCGGCCTCGGTGATGCGCAGGCTGCGTTCCAGCAGGGTCGGGGTGAGCGCATCGGCGACCGCGCGCAGCGGCAGGTGGGTGGTGACCAGGGCCACCCGCACGATGGCGTTGGCCAGCATCATCACCACCTCGCGGCCGGCGTGTTGGGCCAGCAGTTCGGTGGTGCCGGTGTAGGCGATGCCGCCGGCGTTGATCGCGGCCTTGTGCACCGGACCGGTCACCATGCCGGCCAGTTCGCCGCTCAGGCAGGCGTCGGCGGCCTGGGTCAGTGCAGCGATCACTGCGCTGGCATTGGCCGGCTCGGTTGCGCCGAAGCGGCTGGGCACGGCATTGGCGACCGTGCGCAGGCGCAGGTCGCCAGGGGCGAGGGCGGGGCTGGATTCGGGCAGCAGCTGCAGCGGCAGCGACAGCGCCGCCGCAGCGGCGCGCAAGGTCTCGGGATCGGCGAAGGCCAGGAGCTGGCAATCGTGGCGCGGCTGTTGCGCCAGTCGCACGCACAGCTCCGGGCCGATCCCGCCCGGCTCGCCCGGCACCAGCGCGAGCGAGGGGCGCATGGGTCAGGGCTTGGCGGCGGGTGCCGGCGCGGGCGTGGTCGCCGGCGCGGTGGCCGCGTCGGTGTTGCCCACGCGCAGGTCGACGTAGGCTTCGCCGCGCATTTCCTGCAGGAAGCGGTTGTATTCCTCTTCCAGCTTGCGGCGGCCGATGGTCTCGCGGACCTGGGCACGCTGGGTGTCGCTGGTCACGTCGGTCTGACGCTCGCCGACGCGCTGCACGATGTGCCAGCCGGCCTCGGTGCGGAACGGCTGCGACACCTGGCCGTCCTGCAGGCTCGCGACCTGGTGGCCGAAGTCCGGGCCGAACGCGTCGACCGGGAACCAGCCCAGATCGCCGCCCTGGCTGCGACTGTTGGTGTCTTCCGACGCTTCCTTGGCCACGGCCTGGAAGTCGGCGCCGCCGGCGATGCGGGCACGCAGGGTCTCGATCTTGGCCTTGGCGGCCGCGTCGGGCTGCGCATCGTTGACCCGGATCAGGATGTGGCGGGCGTGGTACTCGGTGACCGTCTTCTTTTCCGGGTTGGCCGAGGCGTCGCGCACTTCGACCAGCTTCAGCAACTGGAAGCCGCTGGGGCCGCGCAGCGGGCCGGCGACCTGGCCCGGCTTCATGTCGCGGATCATCTGCGCGAACGCGTTGGGAATCTCGTCCAGGCTGCGCCAGCCCAGGTCGCCGCCTTCCAGCGCGTTGGGGCTGTCGGAGTAGCGCACCGCCGCGGCGTTGAAGTCGATCTCGCCCTTGTCGATCAGGGTCTTGACCCCGTCGATCTTGCCCTGGGCGGTCTTGATCTGCTCGGCGGTGGCGCCTTCCGGCAGGCCGACCAGGATGTGCGCCAGATGGTACTGGGTGCCGGTGGTGGCCTGCTGCGCCAGCGCCGCGTCCACTTCGCTCTCGCTCACGTTGATGCGGCTCTGCGCGAAGCTCTGGCGCAGGCGCTGCACGGTGATTTCGTCGCGCACCGAGTTGCGGAAGTCGGTGTACGACATACCGTCGGCAGCCAGCTTCTTGCGCAGGCCGTCCACGTCGGTGCCGTTCTGCTGGGCGATGCTGGCGATGGCGCGGTTCAGCTCGTCGTCGCCGACACGGATGCCGGTGCTGTTGGCACGCGCGACCTGCAGCTTGACCAGCACCAGGCGCTCGAGCACCTGCCGTTGCAGCACGTTATCCGGCGGCAGCTGCGCCTCGCGGCCGGCATACTGCGCCTTGACGTTGCGCACGGCACGATCCAGCTCGCTCTGCAGGACGACATCCTCGTCGACCACCGCGGCAATGCGGTCCAGCGGTTGGGTTTGTTGCGCGGCGGCCGGAGCGGACACGCCGGCGATCGCCACCAGAGCGGCGAGAAAAACAGAAAGGGTCTTGGTCATGGAATCTGGTTCGGATCGTAAGCGTCCGGATCGGTCGTGGTGTTGCTGGGCGGGACCAAGTACAGGTCGTCGCGGTTGTAGCCGAGGATAGCACGGCGCAGAACGCGGTCCGTGTCCTGGCCCAGGGACGACAGGCCCTTGAGCACGAACTCGATCTGGAATGCGGTATCCAGCGCGCCGGTACGATTGCGCACGTAGCGCCGCGCCAGCGCCCGCACCGCCAGGCAGCAGCTGTCCCACTGCACGCCGAGGATGCTTTCCAGCGGCTTCTTGTCCATCAGCGAGTAGTAATGCCGGCCCACCACGCTCCAGGTCGGGTTGATCGGGTACAGGAACGACACGTCGGCCTGCTCCAGCAGGTCGCGGCGGTAGCGGTAGCCGATGTTGACGATGCCGTCGCCGGGCATCAGATAGCGCGCACGGAAACTGGCCAGGTCCTTGCGCCGGTACTTGGGATCCCACTGATAGGTGGCGCCCAGGTTCCAGCGGTCGTTGATCATGTAGTTGGCGTCGGCCACCCAGGCCGACTTGCCCTGCTCGATGGTGGTGTCGCTGTCCGGCAGGCTGACCCGCGAATCGCTGAAATACAGGATCTGGCCGAGGCTGACCGACAGTTTTTCCTTGCCGTCGTCCTGGCGCAGCAGGCGCGAGCTCAGCGCCATGGTCAGCTGGTTGGCGTCGTTCTGGCGGTCGGCGCCGGTGTAGCGCGAATCGCGGAACAACTGGCCCCAGCTGAAGGTGAACTCGCGGGTGTCGAAGATCGGCAGGTCGTTCTGGTCGCGGTACGGCGTGTACAGGTAGAACAGCCGCGGTTCCAGGGTCTGCAGATAGTTGGTGTTACCCCACTTGGTATCGCGGTCGAAGTACAGGCCCGCATCGACCGTGGCGATCGGCAGGCTGCGCGAGGGCGTGGTGTCGCCGCCGAGCGTGGCTGCCAGGTCCTTGTCCAACTGATAGGCGGTGTAGCGCCAGGCCAGGGTCGGCTTGAGGAACCAGGCGGCGCCGGCCAGCGGCATCGAGATGTAGGGCTTGAGGTCCAGGCGGTTGCCACCGGGGCGCGGCGTGACCACGCCGGTCCGTTCGTAGGTGCCGTCGGTGGTTTTCTGGTGGATGTCGTCGTGCACGAAACGCACGGCTTCGCTGTACAGGCCGGCTTCGAAGTAGTTGCCGAACGTCTGGTCCCAGTTGAAGAAGGCGCGCGGCTGGCGGTTGTACGGCAGCGCGTCCTCGGTCAGGGTGTAGTCGGTCAGCTGCCAGCGGTCGGCCATCACGCCCGCAGTCCAGGTCTCGCCGGTGCCGTAGACGCCGATCGTGCTCTGGATGTTGGACACCGCATTGCCGAGCAGGCGGTTGGAGAAGTCCTCGGTATAGCGCTCGTCGCTGACCCAGGCCACCGAGGCACGCGCCTGCCACTGCGCGTTGATGTTGTGGTAGCCCTGGTAGCTGAAGCGGCCGCGATCCTTGTCGCGCAGCTTGTCGTCGGGCAGGTAGGCGGCCTGCAGCTCGCCCTTGCCGCCGTCGTACAGATAGCGGAATTCGCTGCCCAGCATCAGGCCACGCCGTGCCATGAAGCGCGGATACAGCGTGGCGTCGTAGTTGGGCGCCAGATTCAGGTAGTACGGCTGGGTGTAATCGAAGCCGTTGCGGCTGGACAGGCCGATCGCCGGGAACAGGAAGCCGCTGGTGCGGCGATCGTCGATCGGGAACTTGAACCAGGGCGCGTACAGGATCGGGAAGTTGTAGATCTTCAGGATCGCGTTGCGCGCGGTGCCGAAGCCTTCGTCGTTGTCGACGTCGATCTCAGGCGCGTGCAGCTCCCACACCCGCTGCGAGGGGTCGCAGGTGGTGTAGGTGGAGCGGTGCATCTGTCCCAGCGCGCCCTGCAGGTCGACCGAGTCGGCCTTGCCGTTGCCGCGGCGGGCCAGCAACTGGTAACGGATGTTGGTGATCTTGTGGGTATCGGTGTCCTGATTGCCCTCGGCGCGGTCGGCGATCATGCGGATCGACGAATCCTGGTAGCGCACGTGGCCCTCGGCGATGTAGTTGCCGGTCTCGGTGTCCACCCGCAGGCTGTCGGTGCCCATGAACTGGTCGCCGCGCTTGAGCGCGACGTTACCGGTGTAGTTCGGGATGGTGGTGGTGCCCGACAGCTGGTCGCCTTCGATATTGGTCGGCTGCTGGTCGCGGTTCTGCGCGAGCTTGGGGTCCGGCTGCTGCGCGTCGTCGAACTTGGGCAGGACGTCCGGGGTTGGGCACAGGCCCCAGTTCGGCGGCTTTTCAGCCGCCACGGCCGGCAGGCAGAGGGCGATACTGAACGGAAGAGGGAGCAGGCGGAGGGTTCGGCGCACGCGCGTCAGGTATCGGGCTAAAACGGTCGCTAGCTTGCCCCATCCGGTGCATAGGGGCAATGAAGGCGTCCCGGGGCCGGGGGCCGGGGTTCATCGGTGCCCAGGGCGGGCCCTCGATTCCCGAGCACGCCGCGTCGGGTCTGGCCGGTGGCGCTCAGCCGCGTCGCGGCGTCGCCGGGGCTGGATGACACGCCCTCAGCGCAGCGCGTCGACGTGGGCAACGCTGCCCTCGCGCAGGGCCTGCAGGTCATAGCCGCCTTCCAGCAGGGACACCACCCGGCCACCCGCGTGCCGCTGCGCCACTGTGCGCAGTTCGGCAGTGATCCAGCCGAAGTCCTCGGTTTCCAGCATCAGGTCGGCCAGCGGGTCGCGCATGTGCGCGTCGAAGCCGGCCGAGATCAGCAGCAGCTGCGGCTTGAACGCGTCCAGCAGCGGCAGCATCTGGTCGGCCCAGGTGTTGCGGAAGCGGAAGCCACCGCTGCCCGGCGGCAGCAGTGCGTTGTGCAGGTTGCCGACGCCGCGGTCGTGGACCCCGCCGGTGTGCGGGAACAGCCCGGACTGGTGGGTGCTGAGGTACTGCACCTTCGGCTCGCGCTCGAAGATCGCCTGGGTGCCGTTGCCGTGATGCACGTCGAAATCGACGATGGCGATCCGCTCCAGGCCGTGCGCGTCGCGGGCGTGGGCGGCGGCCACGGCCACGTTGTTGAACAGGCAGAAGCCCATCGCGGTGTCGGCGGTGGCGTGGTGGCCGGGCGGGCGCACCGCGCAAAATGCGGTGTCGCTGGCGCCGTGCATCACCGCGTCCACCGCGGCGACGCCGGCGCCGGCGGCGCGCAGTGCGGCGGCGCGCGAGCCGGGCGAGATCACCGTGTCCACGTCGAGCATCTGCGGGCCGTCGAGGTCGGCCAGGACCCGATCGATCAGGTCGCGCTCATGCACCCGGGCCAGGTCGCCGAGCTTGGCCAGCGGCGCTTCGCGCCATTCCAGCGCGGGAAACGCCTCGTGCAGTGCGGTCGTCACCGCGTCCAGGCGCTCCGGCCGTTCCGGGTGCTCCGGTCCCGGCGCGTGACCCAGGCAGGCAGGATGGGTGTAGATCAGCATGCGCGGCCGCGGCCCGGGCGTCGCTCAGGCCTGGCGCCGGTCGTGGCGCCACAGCACTTCGCCGTGGCCGTCGGCCCGCGCCAGCACCCGCGCCAGCACGAACAGCAGGTCGGAGAGCCGGTTGAGGTAGCGCACCGCTTCCGGGCGCACCGCGTCCTGGCGCGACAGTGCCACCGTCTCGCGCTCGGCGCGGCGCACGATGGTGCGGGCCAGGTGGCAGCGCGCCGCGGCCTCGCCGCCGGCGGGCAGGATGAAGTCCTGCAGCGGCGGCAGGGCGTCGTTATAGCGGTCCAGGTGCCGTTCCAGCGCGTCGATGTCGGCGGCATGGATCGCGGCGTGGCCGGGGATGCACAGCTCGCCGCCGAGGTCGAACAGCTGGTGCTGGATCGCGGTCAGCAGCTGCCGCACGTCCTCGGCCAGCGCGCAGGCCAGGACCACGCCGATCGCCGAGTTGGCCTCGTCCACGGTGCCGTAGGCGGCGACCCGCGCCGAGTCCTTGCCGACCCGGTTGCCGTCGCCCAGGCCGGTGCTGCCGTCGTCGCCGGTGCGGGTATAGATCTTGGAGAGGCGGTTGCCCATCCCGGTCAGTGACCGACCGGCTGGCCGCGCTGGCCCAGTCGCGCCAGCTGCTCGACGCCGACCTGGATCGCCGCGGCCAGCGCTACGTACAGACTGGCGCTGCCCAGGTATGGCAACAGCCAGTCGCTGTAGTTCTGCCACCAGCCGGCCAGGGTCGGGTTCGGCACGCTGCGGCTGACCCAGTAGAAGCTGCCCTGCGCCAGCAGGTGGCACAGCGCCACCGTGACCAGCAGGCTGGCGGCGGCCAGGCCCAGCGCGCGCCAGTCGGCGCCGCGATAGCGCCGCGCCAGCCACGCGCCGCCGGCCCACAGCACGAAGTAGGCCGGGATCAGGCACCAGTAGGCCGGCGACACGCAGTAGTGCTGCCAAAAATCCAGGCCCTGGCCGCGGATGACCAGGTAGTCGACCAGCACCGCCAGCGCCATCAGCAGCGGGAAGGCCCAGCGGGTCCAGCTGCGCAGGTAGAAGCCGCCGACGAAGAACACCGCCCACGACGCGTCCGGGATCGCCCCGAAGTGATTGATACGGGTCGCGGCCAGCAGTGCGGTCAACAGCAGCAGGGCGGGGAGGCGGTGGGCGGAAGGCGTCATGGCGGCGGGCACCGGTGCACGTAAGACCCGGGATTCTACTGGAAGCGTGGCGCGCGCGAGTGCCGCGCGCCGGGGCGGCCTGGGCGGCGCAAGCCGGGCGGCGGCGCTCACCGGGCAGACGGGTGCGGGTCGTATCATGGCCGGATGAGCAAACGACATGACGTAGTGATCGTCGGCGGCGGCCTGGTCGGCGCCAGCCTGGCCATCGCCCTGGATCGGCTGGGGATCGACGTGGGCCTGGTCGAGGCCGCGCCGCCGGGCGCGTTGCCGCCGGTGTTCGACCAGCGCAACCTCAGTTTCGCCGCCGCCACGGTCAACGCGCTGAGCGCGCTCGGGGTGATGCAGCGGCTGCGCGCGCCGACCGGGCCGATCCGCCGCATCCATGTCAGCCGTGCCGGCGATTTCGGCCGGGTGCGGCTGGAAGCCGCCGACTACGGGCGCGAGGCCTTCGGCCAGGTGGTGGTGGCGCGCGACTTCGGCGAGGCGCTGGAGGCCAGCCTGGCGGCGACGGTGCGGCTGACCCGCTACCGCCCGGCGCAGTTCGTGGCCCTGGAGGCCGACGCCGAAGACGGTGCGCGCCGCCTGCGCATCGTGCGCGACGGCAACGAGGAGGTACTGCACACGCGTCTGCTGGTCGGTGCGGACGGCAGCACCAGCGCGGTGCGCGAGGCCTTGGGCATCGCCGCAACGCGACACGATTTCCAGCAGACCCTGTTCGTGGCGCGGGTACGCGGCAGCCGCCAGCCCGACGGCACCGCCTACGAGCGCTTCCGCGACGACGGCCCGACCGCGCTGCTGCCGCGCGGCGACCGCCATTACGGCGCGATCCACGCGGTCGCCGCCGAGGACGCCGCGGCGGTGGCCGCGCTGGACGAGGGCGCCTGGCTGCAGCGGCTGCAGGACGCGCTGGGTTGGCGCGTCGGCCGCCTGCTGGGCAGCGGCGAGCGCAGCGCCTACCCGATCGTGCAGGTGCTGGCCGAGCGGCTGACCGACGCGCGCGCGGTGCTGCTGGGCAATGCCGCGCAAACCTTGCACCCGCTGGGCGCGCAGGGCTTCAACCTGGGCCTGCGCGATGCGCTGACCCTGTCCGAACTGATCGAGCGCGACGGCACCGATCCGGGCGCGCCGGCGCTGCTGCAGCAGTACGCGCAGCGCCGCGAGCAGGATCGCCAGCGCACGGTGACGTTCTCCGGCGGGTTGGCGCGCTTGACCGCCAATCCCACCCCGCTGCTGCGCCCGCTGCGCAGCCTGGGCCTGTTGGCGGCGGCGCAGGCCGCGCCGCTGCAGTCGTTCCTGGTCGGTGGCGCGATGGGCTTCCGCGGCGACGTGCCGCAACTGTGCCGGGAGGCGCGCGCATGAGCCGGCGCGGCGTGCTGGATGTGGTGGTGGTCGGCGGCGGCGTGGTCGGCGCGGCCTGTGCGCTGGCCCTGGCTGCGGAAGGCCTGGCGGTGGCCCTGGTCGAGGGCCGCGAGCCGCCACGCTGGTCGGCCGACACGCCGGACCTGCGCGTGTACGCCTTCGCCCCCGACAACGCGGCCCTGTTGCAGGGCCTGGGCGTGTGGCCGCAGGTGTTGGCGCAGCGCGCCAGCGCGTACCGGCGCATGCGCGTGTGGGATGCCGGCGGCGGTGGCGAGCTGGCCTTCGACGCCGACACCCTGGGCCGCGACCAGCTCGGCTGGATCGTCGAACACACTCTGTTGGTCGAACAGCTGTGGGCGGCGTTGCCGGCGGCCGGCGTGCAGGTGCATTGCCCGGCGCGCGTGGAGGCGCTGGAGCCTTCGGCCGAGCGCGCGCGACTGCGCCTGGACGACGGCAGCCGCCTGGACGCGCGCTTGGCGGTCGCCGCCGACGGCGCCGATTCCACGCTACGCGGGCTGGCCGGTCTGGATGCGCCGGCGCACGACTACGGCCAGCGCGGCGTGGTCGCCTTCGTGCAGACCGAACAGCCGCACCAGGACACCGCCTGGCAGCGTTTCCTGCCGGGCGGGCCGCTGGCGTTCCTGCCGTTCGCCGATGGCCGCAGTTCGATCGTGTGGACCCTGCCCGAGGCCGAGGCGGCGCGGGTGCTGGCACTGGACGACGCGGCGTTCGGCGCCGAACTGACCCAGGCCTTCGGCGCCCGCCTGGGCGCGGCGCGCGCGCTGTCGCCGCGGCTGGGTTTCCCGCTGCGCCGGCAATTGGTGGAGGCCTACCAGCGCGGCCGCCTGCTGGTGCTGGGCGATGCCGCGCACGTGGTGCATCCGCTGGCCGGGCAGGGCGTCAATCTGGGCCTGCGCGACGTCGCCGCGCTGGCGGCGTTGGTGCGGCAGGCGCAGGCGCAGCGGGTCGACTGGGCGGCGCCGCAGCGGCTGGCGCGCTGGGCGCGTGGTCGCCGCAGCGACAACACTGTCGCCGCCTACGGTTTCGATGCGATCAATCGCCTGTTCTCCAACGACGATCTGCACCTGACCCTGCTGCGCGGCCCGTTGCTGGGCCTGGCCGGCAAGCTGCCGTTGTTGATGCACGGTTTCTGGAAGCGCGCTTCCGGCGTGTAAGCGCACGCTCCGGCCGGATGCGGCGGCCGCGGGATCCGACCACGCGCCGAGCGGCGCCCGTACCCTCATCCGCCCCTTCGGGGCACCTTCTCCCGGAGGGAGAAGGAAGAGCCAGCTTCGGCTGGTTGCTTGAGCCTTCTCCCCTCGGGAGAGGGGTTGGGGTGAGGGTAGGGCGCGAAGCGCAGCACGCAGGCCGCGTCCCTGCCATGGAGGATGACGATGCAAGACGCGACACAGACAGTGGATCTGCTGATTTCCCACAGCCAGGTGCAATTGCGCGCCCGCGACTTCGACGAGGCCGCCTGCCGCTGGGGGCCGCGCAACCTGGAGCAGGGAGCGATCCTGCACCGCGACTACGTGGTGTTCGACCCGCTGCCCGAGGACGCGTTCGGCGCGCAGGTGCACCTGGTGCTGGCCACGGCGTTCGCGCCCGACCCACGCGCGCAGCGGCGCATGCAGGTGCCGTTCCGGGTGAATCCGGACGTGCGGGTGCAGGTGGCGTCTGCCGCCGAGGCCTTCGATGTGACACTGGCGCTGCAGCCCGGCGACTACGCGCTGTACTACGAGGTCTGCGAAGGCGTTGACGAAGTGTATTACCGATTCACCCTGGTGCCGGCGACGCAGCCGGTGTCGGCGTCCTATCTGCTGGACGACCCGTGGGGTGGGGCGCAGGATGCGCCGCTGCAGGAAGGGACGCTGTAGCGGTCGTCAGCGCGGCGATCGACGCAGTGGCGATGGCGGCGGCAGCTGCAGTGAATGGTTTGCGCGACGCTTCGACCATCGCGTGACGGATGTCTGCGGCGTTGCCGCTTCAGAAAACAGTCGCGCCGCATGCGGCGGGAAGGCCGCAGGCGGCGCGTGTGGTGGAAAGGATGCGGGTCGTGCGACGCGTGGGTCGCGTCACGTCGACATCCAGCCTTGCAGGTCGGCCTTGCTCAGGCGGCCGTGGTGATGCACGTCGACGGCGTCGAACTCGGCGTACAGCGTGGGATCGGCCTTGGCCTCGGCGCGGCTGATGTAGCCGTCATGGTTGCGGTCGAGCTTGGCGAAGTCGATGTGGTAGTCGCCGACGATCGAGTTTGGTTCGACCGAGGTGACATTGATGATCTGGCCGTTCTGGTGCAGGGTCACTTCGTCCGGCGCCGACTGCGCCATGGCCAGCGCCGGCGCGGCAAGCAGCGCAAACGCGAACGGGACGAGACGAGGAACGATGCGGTTCATGGCACGACTCCTGTTGCTGGGAAGGAGTCAAGAACATAGGCCTGGCCGAATTAATCGACACTAAAAAAATCGGGCATTCGCACGTGCGCGCCGGCGCTGTTTAGCAAGCGTTTCCAATGCGCCCGCAAGGCGGCCGGCGGTGCGCCGGCGCCTGCATGGCGGCGCCGGACGCATGCCGTTTACCGCTACAGCCAGCCGGCCAGTTGCGCGCGGCTGAGGCGGCCGCTGTGGGTGGTGTCCAAGGCATCGAACTCGTCGGCCAGCGACGGGTTGGCCTGCGCTTCGCTGCGGCTGATGTAGCCGTCGTGGTCGGTGTCCAGCGCCTCGAAGTCGATGCGGTAGCTGCCGGCGACGCGGTCGGGCTGGATGCTGCGCACGGTGACCTGCGCTTCGCCGGGCGTCGCCGGCAACTGCACCTGGTGGGTCACCACGCCGTTGCTGAGCGGCTGCGCGCGCACGTTGATCGGCGCATCGCGCAGCGGCTCGGTGGTGGCGCTGGAGGTGGCGGTGAGGTTCTGCGCCGCGGCCGGTGCGGCGCAGGCGCACAGACAGCAGAGCAGGGCGAGGGAACGGCAGGACATGGACACGACGAAACTCCGGGACGACGATGGAATGGCGGCCCCGGCGCTCAGCCGGGGATGAACGGGAACGCGAGCTTCAACAGGCCCTTCAGCCCGCCCTCGGCGGTGCTGGCGACGGCCTTGGCGCCGAGGCTGTTGAGCGCGCGGCGCACATCCTCCCAGCGTAGCTTGCTCACGTCCTTCTTCAACAGGTCGGCGACCTCTTCGGCGGCCGGCGCGAGCTTCTGCAACTCCTGGGTGATCTTCTCCGGGTCCGGCTGCAGGTAGCCCCAGCGCTCGGCGATCTTCAGCAGCGTGTCGAAGCGCACCGCCATCACGTCGCGATTGCGCTCGTACACGGGCATGGCGCCGACGTCGACGATGGCCTGTTCGAAGCGCTGCTGGTCGTCGGGGTGTTCGATGCGGATCGCCAGGAAGCCGTCCTTCTTGCTGCGCTCGCTGACGTGCTTGGCCCCAGCGCGCAGGTTGTCCTCGGTGAGCACCGTGGCGACGATGCGCTCAAGCGCCGCCTCGCCCTCTTCCGGCACCAGCGCGCGCCAACGCGCATAGCCGTCGCGGCGCAGGCCCTTGACCTTGGCGGGGGTCACCCGCAGGCGCATTGCCACCGCGTTGTTGGAATCGCTGCGCGAGATCGCGCCGTCGCGTTCCAGCAACACGAAGATCAGCAGTTCCAGGTCGCGCTTGGTCAGCGACTGGAAGCCCTGCAGCAGGGTCAGGCGCAGGAATTCGTCGGCGAAGCCGGCCGGGTTGTTCAGTTCGATCGGCTGCATGTGCGCGGCCCTCCAGTCAGTGCAGCCAGGATGCCAGGTGGCCATTGCGCGGGCTGAGACGCCGCTGCGATGCGCATCCCATCAGCGTCCGTACTCGCGTCCGGGGCGGTCGCTGCGGAAGGTCTCGATCGCGCCGCGGTCCTGCAGGGTCACGTCGACATCGCGTCCGTCGGCGCCACCGAAGGCCAGGTTGGTGGGCTTGCGGCCCTTGGTCGCGACCTCGTGCAGCAGCGTGCCGTCCGGCGCCAGCACGATCACCTTGCCGGCGTCGTAGCGGGCCACGTACAGGTTGCCGTCGACGTCGCAGCGCATGCCGTCCAGGCCGGCGTCGGCGAAGCTGGCGAACAGTCGCTTGTTCGACACGGCGCCGTCGGCGGCACGGTCGTAGACCCAGATCCGCCGCTGCACGCTCTCGTTGACGTACAGGCGCTTGCCGTCGGGGCTGACCTCGATGCCGTTGGTGGTGCCCATGCCGGTCTCGATCAGGTGCGCGCTGCGGTCGCGGTCGATGCGCCACAGCTGGCCGCCATTGTGCTTCCAGTCCGGGTCGCTGGCGTACAGGGTGCCGTCCGGCGCCATTGCGATGTCGTTGGGCTGGAACGCGCCCGGCAGCGCGGCGTAGACCTCGATGCGCTTGCTGCGCAGGGCGATGCGCAGGATGCGGTGCCGGCCGTAGTCGGCTACATACATGCGCCCGCGGCGGTCGAAGCGGATGCCGTTGCCGATGCTGCCGTCAGGCAGATCCACGAACAGGGTGGCCTGCGCGCGGCCCTCGGCATCGCGCTGGACCCGGCCGATGCTGCCGTCGTGGGCGAAGTTGACCACGTACAGCGCACCATCGGGGCCGGTGGCAGGACCTTCGATCTTGTCGGTGAACACGCCGTCGCCGACCAGGTCGCGGGCCTGGAGCAGGGGCTCCTGCGCGCCGGCCGGGGCAGCCAGCAGCAGGGCGAGGGCGGCGAGCAGTGGGCGGCAGCGCATCGGCGTCTCCGGAAAAGCGGAGGCGGCAGTGTGCCAGAGGCCATGGCGCATCGCGCGATGGGGCTCACAGTGCCGATGCGGCGCATGCGGGTAGGGTGCGAAGACTGTCCGGTTGGAGTCGCGCATGTCACCTTCCTCGCCGAATCGCCGCCGTCTGTTGCTTGCCGGCCTGTCCGCGGCCGGTGCCGGCATGCTGGGACCGATGGGGTGGGCGGCGACGCCATCGCGGCGGCGCAAGCCGCTGGGCGTGGCCCTGGTCGGGCTGGGCGAGTACGCCAGCAGCCGTCTGGCGCCGGGTCTCACTCTGACCAGGCATTGTCGCCTGGCCGGCATCGTCACCGGCTCGCCGCAGAAGATCCCGCAGTGGCAGGCGCGCTATCGCATCCCGGATCGCAACGTCTACAGCTACGACGACCTGGAGCGCATCGCCGACAACCCGGACATCGACGTGGTCTACGTGGTCACGCCGCCGCACCTGCACGCGCCGCTGAGCATCCGCGCCGCCGCCGCCGGCAAGCACGTGTGGTGCGAGAAGCCGATGGCGCTGCATGCCGAGCAGGCGCAGGCGATGATCGAGACCTGCGCGCGCAACAAGGTGCGGCTGAGCATCGGCTACCGCATGCAGCACGAGCCCAATACCCGACGCCTCATCGCCCTGGCCGGCGAACGCCCGTTCGGGGCGATGCGCCGCGTGCGCGCGGAGGCGGGCTACGCCGGCTATGGCGACACCGACCCGGCGCAGCGGCCATGGCGGCTGCGCGCGGAGTATGGCGGCGGCGCGATGTACGACATGGGCGTGTATCCGCTCAACGCGGCGCGCTATACGACCGGCGCCGAGCCGCTGGCGGTCAGCGCGCGGCGTTCCACGCAGCGGCCGGCACTGTTCGACGAGGTCGACGAGCACATGCACTTCACCCTGGAATTCCCGCACGAGGTGACCGCCACCTGCGCGGCCAGCTTCGGCCGCACCATGAACCTGCTGCGCGCCGAGTGCGCGAACGGCTGGTACGAACTGGCGCCGTTCCAGGCCTACGACGGCGTGCGCGGCCGGGCCAGCGACGGCCGCCTGTTCGACGCGCGGGTGCGGCACCAGCAGGCGCTGCAGATGGACGAGGACGCGCTGGCGATCCTGCACGGCACGCCGCTGCGCGTGCCCGGCGAAGAAGGCCTGCGCGACATCCGCATCGTCGAGGCGATCCAGCGTTCGGCGCGTGCGGATGGGGCGCGGATCGTGCTGTAGCGGCGAGCGGAGCCAATGCGCTCTTGGGAGGAGCGGCTTTAGCCGCGATGGGCGTTATCGGGAAAGCCCATCGCGGCTAAAGCCGCTCCTACGAAAAGCCGGATGTGAACGCGCCGCCGCTCAGCCCGGTATCGCCAGCACCGTGATCTCTTCGCGGTCGTGGTAGAGCTGCTTGGCGCGCAGTTGCAGCGGGCGCTCGGCACGCTCGGCGAACAGGTCCAGGCATAGCCGGGTCTCGTCCCAGCGCTTCTTCATCGGCAACTTCAGATTGAAGATCGCGTGCCGGCACCAGCCCTCGCGGAACCAGGTGGCCATGCGCTCGGCGACACGGCGCGGTTGCTCGACCATGTCGCAGACCATCCAGTCCAGTGGTTGCGGCGGTTTCCAGTGGAAGCCGTCGGCGCGCAGGTGGTCGACCAGGCCGCTGTCGAGCACGTGCTGGCGCAGCGGGCCGTTGTCCACGCTGGTCACGTGCAGGTGCTGGCGGGTCAGCACCCAGGTCCAGCCGCCGGGGGCGGCGCCGAGGTCGGCGGCGCGCATGCCCGGGCGCAGCAGCGTCTCGCGCTCCTGCGGTGTCAGCAGCGCCAGCAACGCTTCCTCCAGTTTCAATGCCGAGCGCGAGGGCGCCTCCGGCAACAGCTTCAGGCGCGGAATGCCCAGCGGCCACGGCGCGCTGTCCTCGCTGTCGGCCACCGCGAGCAGGGCGTGGGTGCCGGTCACGAAGCAGACGTGCAGGCGCGGCAGCCGCGGCTGCGGCTTGTCGCTGAGCAGGCCGGCCTTGCGCAGGGCGGGTCGCAGCGCGTTGCCGAAGCTGCGCGCCAGGCCCGACAGCGGCTTGCCGGCGTCCGAGTCCGGATGTTCGACCCACAGGTCGCCGAAGCGCGGCTGCCCGGCCAGCGCCTGCAGGATCGGCGCGATGCGGTCGCTGGCCGGCAGGTCGCGCAGTTCGGCCAGCAGGTGCAGCTTCTGTCGGGCGAAGATCAGCCCGCGCCAGGGCAGCGCCTGCGCCGGCACCGCGGTGTCGGCGAGCAGCAACGCATAGCCGCTGTTGCGCTCGGTGCGCGCGTAGGCGGCCAGCCCGGCCTCGCCGGCGCGGGCGTTGAGCTCGCCCGCCAGTTCGGGTTCGAAGCCGGGCCGGCAGTAGCACAGCAGGCCGTGGACCAGCGGGCCGTTCTCGGGGGACATGGGCAAGCCTTCGCCGGCGGCGTCAGTAGCGGGGGCTGTCGAGTTCGCCGTAGCGGCGCAGCACCGCACAGGCGGCGTCGCGGTGCAGGCCGCGCACCACCTCGATGCCGCGGCGCTGCAGTTCGCCGACCCAGTCCGCCGGCAGCGGACCTTCGTCGAACGGAGTCAGCGCCATCACGTCCTCGGCGCTGGCGCCGATCAGCAGGCGGTCGATGCCGGCCCAGATGGTCGCGCCGTAGCACTGGCAGCACGGCTGCGAGGAGGTGGCCAGGGTCACCGGCGACAGCACCGCGTTCAAGCGCGGGGTCTGCAGGCGCTGCTGGGCCAGCATGTAGGCCATGTTCTCGGCATGCGCGAGCGAGGTGGTCTGCGGCACCACCCGGTTCACGCCGACGGCGATGATGCGGTGGTCCGGGCCGAACACCGCCGCACCGAACGGGCCGCCGCTGCCGGCGTCCACGTTCAGTCGCGACAATTCCACCGCCAGCGCGACCTTGTCGGCGTCGCTGGCGTAGATCGCCTGCGGATCGATCGCCTCGTGGATCCAGGCGGGCAGGGTGAGGTGGACTTGCGCGTAGAGCATCAGCGGACGGGTTCGGCAGGCTGGGGGGCGCGCAGTGTATCGGCTTGGGCGGGGCGCGCGCTGCATTGCCCGGCCACGCAGGAGCAGCCGGCGATGGCGCGCGAGCCGCACACGCTCATGCGCCCGCTGGCCTGGCACTGCGCCATGACCCTCTGTGGATCGGTGGGGCTGTCGCGGTTGACGCACGCCGGCATCGCGCCGCAGCAGTTGCCGACGTTCTTGACGGTGCAGTCGGCATCGGTGCGGCAACTGCTGTCGACCTTGATCGGCAGGCCTGGCGCGGACGCCGTGGGTGCCGGCGCCGGTTCCGACGGTTTGGCGGTTTCGCTGCGCGCGCAGGCGCTGGACAGCAACATGCCGGCGATCAGGCACAGGGAACACAGCAACGACGCGAAATGGCGGGGCATGGCGACCTTCCGTGCGGTGGAGTGCGGCCATGGTAGCAACCCACCGCGCCGCCGCCGGGTCAGCGGCGCACGACGGTCATCGCGTCTGCGCTGTCCTGTGCGATCCGCAACGCGGTGCCGTCCAGTGCCTGGTGCAGCGCCTGGCGGATGCTGACTTGTCCCTTCACCGCGTTGACCGGCAGCGACGCGAGGCTGGGGTCGTGGTAGACGACCATGCAGCCGGTGGCGTGGGCCAGTTGCTGCGCTACCTCATCGAAGCGCCCGGCCGGCAGGTCGTAGGCGTGGTCGGGGACCGCGTCGCACTTGCCGGTCGTTGCCGGTGCGCTGGCGGTGGCGGCTGAATCCGGCGCCGCGCCGGACGAGGCGGGGGAGGAGGCGCAGCCGGCGAGTGCGATGGTCAGGGCGAGGGCGGGGCAGCTACGGCGCAGGACGGTGTGCATGGCGCGATTCCCGTGGGGAGGACCTGCGCCAGTCTAGGCGGCGTGGCTTAACCGGGCTTGGCTTCGTGCGCAGGGGATTGCGGCCGCGCATGCACCAGGGTGCACCACAGCACGCCGCCGAGCAGGCAGGCGATCGCCAGCAGTTCCAGCGGGTTCGGCCAGCGCTGCTCCCACAGGAAGCCGTACAGCAGCGCAAAGACCGTCTCGAACACGATCATCTGCCCGACCAGGGTCAGCGGCAGCAGCCGGCTGGCGTGGTTCCAGCAGGCGTTGCCGATCACCGAGGCGAACAGCGCCAGCACCAGCGCCAGGCCCCAGAAGCGCATCCAGTCGGGGCCGGCATGTGTCGTGTCGGCCAGGGCGAAGGCCGGCAGCGCCAGTACCAGGGCCAGCGCGCCGGTGACCACGCCGGTCAGCAGCGACCAGTCGCGGCCGGACAGGTCCGGGCGTCGCCGCAGCCAGCGCGCGTTCTTGATCGAATAGGCGGTCCAGCACGCCAGCGCGCCGACCGCGCACGCCAACCCGGCCGCGCGCAGGCCGAGGCTGGCCGGAATATGCGGCCGCGCGACGGCCAGGGTCTGTACCGCGACCAGCGCCACCCCGAGCACGCACAGCGCGCAGGGCGCGGCGAGCCGGCGCAACCGCACTGCGCCGGCCGCGCGCGAGCCGATCACGGTGACCGCCGCCGGCAACAGGCCGATGATCAGCGCGGTGGCGGCGCCGCCGGCCCACTGCACCGCGCTGCCCAGCAGCACGTAGTAGACGATGTTGCCGAGCAGGCTCAGGCGCAGCAGCGCCCACCATTCGGCGGCACCCAGCGGCGCGGTCGCGGTGCGCCAGCGCGGCAGCAGCACCAGGGCGGCGATGGCGCCATAGGCCAGGTAGCGCGAGACCGCCAGTTGCAGCGGCGAGAAGGCGCTCAGCAGTTGCGGCACCAGGAACACCAGTCCCCACAGCGCGCCCGCGGCCATGCCGCTGCCGACCCCTGCCCATAGACGTTCGCGCATGCGTTCCGGTTCCGTTGCTGCGGTGTCGGCTCAGCATGCCGCCAGCGGCGGGCGCCGGCTTGTCCCAGACTCCTGTCCTGGTGCTGGACGATGGCGGCGGCGGTAGGCGGCCGGCGTCTGCCCGGTGCTGCGCTTCAATGCGCGGGTCAGCGCGCTCTGGTCGGCATAGCCGCTGTCCTGGGCGATTGTGGCGATCGGCCGAGTACCGTGCGCCAGTTGCTGGCGCACCCAGTCCAGCCGCCGCGCCGCCACCCAGTCCTGCGGCGTGCGCCCGAATGCAGCGCGAAACAGCGCGTGCAGGCGGCTCGGACTCAGGTGCGCCAGCTGCGCCATGCGCCGCACCGGCCAGTCCTGGCCGGGCGCGGCCTCGACGCGTCGGCACAGCGCCTGCAGCCGCTGCCAGCCACGGGGTGCGGTGTCCGCCTGCAGCCAGGCCAGCACGGCTGCGCCGGCGCGAGCATGGGTGAGGTCGAGGTCGGGATACGGCGCCTGCGCGGCGAGCAGGTCCTGCAAGGGCGAGGGCAGGTCGAGAAAGGGCTGTCGCCGCAGGCGTTCCAGCGCATCGTCGCCGAACGCATCGGTGGCGCAATCGACGATCAGGAAGCGGTTTGCGTCCAGCGCGGACTGCGCATGCCGGGTCTGCGGCGCGACCACCGCGGCGCGGAAGCGGTCCAGATAGCCGCCGCGGCCGTCCACTTCCAGTTCCAGCGTGCCGTGCAGCGGCAGCACCAGCTGCACGTGGCCATGCTGATGAGCGGCGCCGTCGCGGCCGTAGCTGCGCAGGCTGAGGGAGGCGGCGGGAGACATGCCCGTTACGCTAGCGCGCGGGTAGTTGTGAGGGGAAGGGCTGAGATTGGGGATTGGGGTTTTTTGCAAGATCCCGATGCGGGCACCGCCGTTGTAGGAGCGGCTTCAGCCGCGACCGGGCATTCGCGGTAACGCCTTGTCGCGGCTGAAGCCGCTCCTACGGACGCGTCGAGCGGGTCGGTTGCGGTGCGCCTGGCGATGTGGCGGCGTACACCGTGCGCCGGTCGTGGCCGGCGCTGACTCATTGCGGGCGATGGCGTGCGCTGACGCGTGCGGCCGTGAGGACCACACGCGCAGCAACGCCTCAGGCGCCGCCCTGGCCGGCGCTCCAGGTATCGCGCAGGGTCACGCTGCGGTTGAACACCGGCGCGTCGGCGCGGTGGTCGTAGCGGTCGGCGACGAAATAGCCGGTGCGCTCGAACTGGAACGCCTGCTCCGGCGCGGCCTGCGCGGCGGCGGGTTCGACGTAGCCGCGCACGCTGCGCTTGGAGTCGGCGTTGAGGTGGTCGCGGTAGGTCTTGCCGTCGGACTCGTCGTCGGGCTTCTCCACCGAGAACAGGCGGTCGTACAGGCGGATCTCCGCCTCCACCGCGTGCGTGGCGCTGACCCAGTGGATGGTGCCCTTGACCTTGCGGTTGGCGCCTTCCATGCCCGGACGCGATTCCGGGTCGAGCCAACCGCGCAGTTCCACGATCTCGCCGGCGGCGTCCTTGATCACCTCGTCGACGCGGGCGATGCCGGCGCCGCGCAGGCGCACTTCGCCGCCCGGCACCAGCCGCTTCCAGCCCTTGGGCGGGACTTCGGCGAAATCCTCGCGCTCGATCCACAGTTCGCGCGAGAACGGCACCTCGCGCGTGCCGAAGCTGTCGTCCTTGGGATGGTTGGAGAAGGTCAACGTCTCGCTGTGGCCTTCCGGCAGGTTGCTCAACACCAGCTTCAGCGGCTCGATCACCGCCATGCGCCGCGCGGCATGCGCGTCCAGGTCTTCGCGCAGGCAGCCTTCCAGCACCGAGAAATCGATCACCGAGTTCTGCTTGCTGATGCCGACGCGGTCGACCAGCAGGCGCAGCGCGGCCGGCGTGTAGCCGCGGCGGCGCAGACCCTGCAGGGTATACATGCGCGGATCGTCCCAGCCGTCGACCAGGCCTTCGGTCACCAGTTGGGTCAGCTTGCGCTTGCTCATCACCGTGTAGTTGATGTTGAGCCGCGAGAACTCGATCTGCCGCGGCTTGCCCGCCTCGCGCGGCAGGCCCTTGTCCAGCAGCGGCTGCAGCAGCTCCGGGTGGCCGGCCAGGTCGACCTTGTCCACGCACCAGTCGTACAGCGGGCGGTGGTCCTCGAACTCCAGCGTGCACAGCGAGTGGGTGATGCCTTCCACCGCATCGCCCAGCGAATGCGCGAAGTCGTACATCGGGTAGATCGGCCAGGCGTTGCCGGTGTTCTGGTGCTCGACGTGCTTGATGCGGTACAGCGCCGGATCGCGCAGGTTGATGTTGCCGCTGCTCATGTCGATCTTGGCGCGCAGGGTGCGCGCACCGTCCGGGAACTCGCCGGCGCGCATGCGCCGGAACAGGTCCAGGTTCTCCTCGACGCTCCGGTTGCGGTACGGCGAGTCGCGGCCGGGCTCGGTGAGGGTGCCGCGGTACTCGCGCACCTGCTCGGCGGAGAGGTCGCAGACGAAGGCGTGGCCGTCGCGGATCAACTTCTCGGCAGCCAGGTAGTACACCTCGAAATAGTCCGAGGCGTGGCGCAACTCGGCCCAGTCGAAGCCCAGCCAGCGCACGTCGTCCTGGATCGCGGCGACGAATTCGGGGTCTTCCTTGGCCGGATTGGTGTCGTCGAAGCGCAGGTTGCAGCGCCCGGCGAACTCGGCGGCGATGCCGAAGTCCAGGCAGATCGCCTTGGCGTGGCCGATGTGCAGGTAGCCGTTGGGCTCGGGCGGGAAGCGGGTGCGGATGGCCGTGTGCTTGCCGCTGGCCAGGTCCTCGCGGACGATCTGGCGGATGAAGTCTTTCTTCTCGGCCGGGGCGGAGGCGTCGGTGGCGGGGGTGTCGGACATGCGCGCGTCAACAAATTGGGTGCGCAACAGTCTACTCGCGTCAACAAAAGTTGACCGTATGTTGACGTTTGTTGACGCAAAAGGGCTTCCGGCGGCTGGTTGCGACCTGTGCTCACGGCGTACTCTGCCGATCTTCCACTGCGAGAACGCGCCATGCCTTTGCTCAGCCTCGTCATCCGCGCCAAGCGCCCGTCCTCGGGCGTGCGCCGCGCCGCGCGTGCGGTCGCCACACACGGCTGAGGGGTCGACCATGCAGATCGCCTACCGCGCCCAGCACCTGATCGATGCGCATCTGGCCAAGCATGCGCTGGAGGACGCCGGCATCACCGCCTTCGTGTTCGGCGAGGCCCTGCTCGGCGGCGCGGGCGAACTGCCGTTCGGCGTGGTCCAGGTCTGCGTGGCCGACGAACTGCTGGAAAAGGCCCAGGAAGTGCTGATGGCCTTAGGCCTGGGCGGGCAGGTGACGCGGGCGATGTAGGTTGGGGGCCGGGATTGGGGATTGGGGATTGGGGATTGGGGATTCGCAAAGGCAGCATCCCGCTTTTGCCAATCCCCAATCCCGATTCCCCAATCCCGGCCTTGAAACGGCCATCAGGCAGCGCCATCCACAAGGCATCGCCGTCGCTGCCAGGAGTCCGTGCCATGTTGGGAATCGGTGCCTTCAAGCAGCGTCTGCCGCGTCCGGGCGAGAGCCTGCCGGGACGCGCGCAGCCGCTGCCGCTGCACAACCGTCACTTCGTCAATGGCCATCCGTTGCGCGACGCCTTCGCCGGGCTGGAGCAGGTGCAGTTCGGTCTGGGCTGTTTCTGGGGCGCCGAACGCAAGTTCTGGTCGCTGCCGGGCGTGTTCAGCACCGCGGTCGGCTACGCCGGCGGCGAGACGCCCAATGCCACCTATCGCGAAGTGTGCTCCGGCCAGACCGGCCACACCGAGGCGGTGCTGGTGGCGTTCGATCCGCAGGCCGTGCGTTTCGAGCAGTTGCTGCAGACCTTCTGGGAGAGCCACGACCCCACCCAGGGCATGCGCCAGGGCAACGACACCGGCACCCAGTACCGCTCGGCGATCTACTGCACCACCCAGGCCCAGTACGACGCCGCGCTGGCCAGCCGCGACGCCTACCAGCAGCACCTGGACGCCGCCGGCTACGGCGCCATCACCACCGAGATCCGCTTCCCGGCGCCGCCGTTCTACTACGCCGAGGACGAGCACCAGCAATATCTGGCCAAGAACCCGGGCGGCTACTGCGGCCTCGGCGGTACCGGGGTGAGCTGTCCGATCGGGCTGGAAGCCTGAGCCTCAACGCGGAGGCTGCGCCGCGGCCGACCGGCGCTCGGCTGCGGCGCGCCTGTACGCTTCGTGCGGGCTGCCCGTGTCCGTCCTTTGCTGGCCGGGAGCGGCTGAAGCCTGGGGTACTTCTGATCGAAGTCGCTTGTGAGCCGGTAAGCAGCTTCCGCACACGCGGAGAGCCATGCCAGAACGGGGGTCAATAGCAACATCGCCAGCGCGATCCCACCGGCAATTTGTTTGGATGGCTCAAAGAGATTGAAGGCGGCAGGTGCAAGCAACCAGGGGGCGAATGCGGCCACGTACAGCGCGATGGCCGCTTTTCGATAGCTTCCGGCTGATTTCCAATTTCCTTTGGGCACGAAGCGCGACTTGTCGTTCGACACGCCAATCATGCCCTTGGCCATCTTGCAGTAAGTCAGCACCCGGACTGCATTGCTTCGCTCCAACGCGATTCTGATGTCGTCGCCGTCGAGATTGCCGCCAATGGCATTGCCGACCGCGATCTGCAAGGCGGCCGCATCCGCATGCCGCCAAGCGCCGCCCAGCGAAAGCGCATAAAGGCGTTGCGTGCGTTTCACGGAGAGACCGAGAAAGCCCGTCCTCCATTTGAGGAAGAACATGGGAAGCGCGCCGGCGGCGGCGATGACGCCGGCGATGTTGCTGTAGCGACCTGCGAACTCGGCGAGTGACATGCTGCGTCTCCGAACTGAATTCGGCTGCATCAAGCCACAGCCCTCTCTCAAAGAGCGAGACCGATCCTCGATGGGCGCGGCGCCGGCGTGCGTCCGGCCGCCCGCCATCATCTGCTTATTTGGTGATGCCCGCGGTGCCCTTGCCGGTGGCGGGCAGCAGCCGTGCCGCGTAGCCGGAAAGCTGCAGGGCCTTGCGCGGCGACAGGTCGGCCTTGAGTCGTGCGATCGCCGCCTCGCCGTCGCGATTGCGGCCGAGCGCGTAGTCGGTCCGTGCCAGTTCCAGCGTCGCGCGCTGGCGAACCGTCAGGTTGCCGAAGGGGTCGAAGAACGAATCCACGCGCGTGCGGTCCTGCACGCCGGTCCAGCCGAACGCCAACGCGGCCGGGGTTTCCTCGGCGAGCCGCGCGTAGCGGCGCCGCGCCTCGGCCGGTGCGATCTGGCCGCGCAGCAGGGCCAGGCGGGTCCGCAACAGCGCCGTTTCGGCGGCCGGCGCCTCGGTCGCGTATGTATCCAGAACGTGCGTCATCCAGGCCCAGTCGACGTTGCCGGTGTCGGCCTGGGCGCCGAGCAGGTTGAAGGCCAGGATCGCCGCGCGCTGCGTCGCGGTGGTGGCGCGCTCGACCGCGTCCGCCGTGGGCCGACCCAGCGTCGACGGCTTTACCAGCGCGATCGCCGGATCGTGCGCGAGGATCGCTTCGAGGTCCGGCTTGTGGAAGTAGCCGACCACCACCAGCACGGTCTTGCCTGGATGCGCCAGCGCCGCGGCGCGGATGCGCTGGGCCTGCAGGAAGGTGCGGTACAGGTACAGGCGCCGTGGCAGGTCCTGGTCGGCGCGCGGCGCCGGGGTCTGCGCCCACTTCTGCACCGCGGCCAGGTTCTCGGCCGCATCCGCCGCGAAGAAGTCGCGTTGCAGGGCGGCCTTGTCGGGGAACGCCAGGAAGCCCTGGAAACCCTGCTCACGGCGGAGTTCCAGCGGGGTGTCCAGATCCATGCCGAAGCCGAGTCTGGCGTCCTCCACCGGCGGCATCCAGTCGATCGGGCACACGGCCACCGCGTGCGTCGCGGCGTAGGGCAGGATCACGCCCTGCACCTCGTAGGTGTACTCGTAGTAATCGCCGCGTGCCGCCTGCTCCGGCGGGCGTTCGATACACACCGCGTCCGGCGCGAGTTGCTCCAGGAATGCCGCGAGCACCCCCGGCTGGTCGCGTTCGGAGACCAGTTGTGCGGCGTGCTCCACGCCCAGGATCGCAACCCGGGTCGGCGTCGGCGTGGCGGACATGCCGGTGGCACTGGCGGTGGCACCGGCAAGCGCCAGCGAAAACAAACAACGCGCCATCCATCCGCGCATGCAGCCTCTCCTGTCGAAGTCGTGGAAGCACCCTGCCGGCGCACCTGGGACAGGCGCCGCGCCATGGCGCGACCGCGACGTCGCGCTCAGCCGCCGATGGCGTACTGCAGGGTGTGGCGACAAGTGTAGTCATGCGGCACGGCCGCCGTCTGCATGACAGGTGGCACTGGTCGCGCTACACGAACTCGGCAGCGAACATCTGCCGCATCTGCGCGATCTGCTCCTCGCGTTCGGGATGCAGCAGGCGCAGGCATTCCTCGGCGAAACTGACCGGGCTGGTGCCCGGGGCGGTGATCAGGCCACCGGCGCTGACCACGCGGCGGTCCTGGTAGTGCGCGCTGCCGGCATAGACGCCGGCGTGCTCGCGCAGGAAGACCTCGGAATTGCTGGTGTGTGGGCGGGTATCGAGCAGGCCGGCATACGCCAGCGCCAGGGTCGCGCCACAGATCGCCGCCACGCCGCGGCCAGCCTCCAGGCGTTGCTGCAACAACCCGCTCAGGCCCGGGATCTCGCCGGCCTGCCAGCGGTCGCTGCCGGGCAGCAGCCACAGGTCGGCGTCCAGCGGCGCCAGGTCCGACAGCGCGTAGGTGGGGTGGAGGTCCAGTCCGCCGATCGAGCCGACCGGCTTGCCGTCGATGCTGGCGATCTGGATCTCGTCGCCGAACCAGGCCCGTGCCGCCGGCAGGATGATGCCGATTTCCCAGTCCGCCACGCCGTCCACCATCACTACCGCGATTGTTGCCATTGCCTTGCCTCTGCACTCGGGCGCGCAGCATAGCCCGGCGAAAGTTGCGGCCGCGCCAACGCGGTGTCGAAAGCATCGTGGGTGAGGTGCATTGCGCCTGCGCCTGTTTTCAGGGTCCCGTGTGCAGTGCGCATTGGTACTCGCGCGGTGCGACCGCCTGCACCGGCGGCATCCGATCGAGAGGGCGGGCGGCAGCGAGCCAGGGATCCGCTTTACCGATTTCCCATTTCCCGTTTCCCCATTCCCGCCCCAAGCGCGGCATCGCCGCGCTTGGGGCGGCGCCGCTCAGCCGACCAGCTTGTGCCGGATCGTGTCGCGCAGGGTCTGCAGGTCCTTGGCGAAGGTGTCGATGCCGCCGGCCAGCTTCTCGGTGGCCATCGGATCGGCGGCCAGATCGGCGGCGAAGCGCTTGGCGTCGATCGGTTCCACCTTGGCGCCGTCGGCCTGGCCGGGCGAGAGCTTGCGCGGCAGCGGGCCATGATCGGCGTCGAGCTTCTCCAGCAGGTCCGGCGAGATGGTCAGGCGGTCGCAGCCGGCCAGTGCCTCGATCTGCGCGGTGGAGCGGAACGAGGCGCCCATCACCACGGTCTGCGAGCCGCGGCGCTTGAACTCGTCGTAGACGCCGCGCACGAACTGCACGCCTGGGTCGTCGTCGATGGTCGCCGGGGTCTGGCCCTTGGCCACGTACCAGTCGAGGATGCGGCCGACGAACGGCGAGATCAGGAACACCCCGGCCTCGGCGCAGGCCAGCGCCTGGGTGCGGTTGAAGATCAGGGTCAGGTTGCAGTCGATGCCGTCCTTCTGCAGCTGCCGCGCGGCCTCGATGCCTTCCCAGGTCGCGGCGACCTTGATCAGGATGCGGTCCTTGGCAATGCCATGTTCGGCGTACATGGCGATGAACTTGTGCGCCTTGGCGATGGTGGCGGCGGTGTCGTGGGCCAGGTCGGCGTCCACTTCGGTGGAGACGCGGCCGGGCACCAGCGCGCTGAGCTTGGCGCCGACGCCGATGGTCAGGCGGTCGGCGATTTCGTCGACCAGGGCGGCGTGGTCGCCATCCTGGCCGCGCGCCCAGGCCAGCGCCTCGTCGATCAGGTCGGCGTAGACCGGCAGGTCCAGCGCCTTCTTCACCAGCGTCGGGTTGGTGGTGCAGTCCACCGGCTTGAGCCGCTTGATCGCGTCGTAGTCGCCGGTATCGGCCACGACCACGGACAACTCGCGCAACTGGGCGAGCTTGGAGGGGGCGGAAGAGGTCATCGGTATCTCTCGGGAACGAGTGGGAAAACGCGTGGAAACAAGGATAGGGCCGCGCACGTTAACGCGCTGCGCGCGCGTTGTCGTCGTCGGCGCGCTGCACCGCGGTCACGCGCAGGCGCAGCGGGCGTCCGCCGGGCGCCTGCCAGTCGATGGACTGGCCTACGGCCAGGCCGAGCAGGGCGCTGCCGACCGGGGCCAGCACCGAGATGCGCGCATGCGCGGCATCGGCTTCGTGCGGATAGACCAGGGTCAGGTGGTGGCGTTCGCCGTGCAGTTCGTCTTCGCACTCCACGCGGGAATGCATGGCGACGATGCCGGGAGGAAGTTGGTCCGGCGCCACGACGGTGGCGCGGTCGAGTTCTGCGCCCAGCGCGAGCGCGGCCGGGTGCTGGTGCAAGGCAGGGGAGTCGAGCAGGGCTTCCAGGCGCGCGAGGTCGCGGCTGGAGACGATCAACGAGGGCGGCAGGCCGCTGTGGTGTTGCGAGGTCATGGACAGGCTCCGGTTTGGTTGGCACAACGAATGGGGGCGGCACCGCGCCGCCCCGTTCCCATTGTGCAAGCAAGCCGGCGCCGATGCGACGCCGCGGCCGGGCCGGCCCTGCTCAGGCCACCTGGCGCGGCGTCTGGTTCGGCAGCGGGGCCTGCGCCGGCAGCGTGAACAGGTTTTCGGGCAGCGCGCCGAACAGGTGCGCCAGTTGCTGCAGGAACGCGCCCATCGCCGAACTGCGCCGCCACAGCATGGCGATGCGCCGGCTTGGGCCGCCGTCGGGCGCGAACGGCAGCAGGCGCAGATTCGGCGGATTGGCCACCGGCGGTTGCACCGCCAGCAACGGCAACAGGGTCACGCCGACGTTGGCGGCGACCATCTGCCGCAGCGTCTCCAGGCTGGTGGCCTGGAACTCGGCCTTCTCCAGTGCGCCGGACAGATGGCACACGTCCAGCGCCTGGTCGCGCAGGCAGTGCCCGTCCTCGAGCAGCAGCAGGCGTTGCGCGTGCAGTTCGTCCATGGTCAGCGGGGTCGGCCGCCGCGCCAGCGGATGCTGCTCGGGCACCGCCAGCACGAACGGTTCCTCGAACAGGAATTCGGCGTGCAATTGCTCGTCGTGCAGCGGCAGCGCCAGCAGCGCCGCGTCCAGCCGGCCCTCGCGCAGACGGGCCAGCAGCACGTCGCTCTTCTCTTCGATCAGCAGCAGTTCCAGCTGCGGGAAGCGCTCGCGGATGCGCGGGATCACGTGCGGCAGCAGGTACGGGCCGAGCGTGGGAAAGATGCCCAGGCGCACGGTGCCGGCTTCCGGATCCTGGCTGCGCCGCGCCGCTTCCTTCATCTGCTCGATCTCGGCGACGATGCCGCGCGCGCGGCTGGCGGCTTCGCGTCCGGCCGGGGTCAGCATGACCTTGCGCGGGGCGCGTTCGACCAGCGGCACGCCCAGTTCGTCCTCGAGCTTCTTGATCTGCGTGGACAGCGTCGGCTGGCTGACGAAGCACGCCGCGGCGGCGCGCCCGAAATGCTTGTGATCGGCCAGCGCCACCAGGTATTTCAGATCACGCAGGTTCATCGGCGGAGTCCTTGAGACGCAGCGGCGGGAGGTGACGCAGGGTCACAGCATAGAGCGTGTGGTGCACGTGACGGCGAGACAGATGGGGTGTGCGCGGTGGAGGTGGCACGCCCTGGCCCCGCGCCGGCAATGCGGCGCGGGACGGGTGCGGATCAGGCCGCTTCGGCGACGCTGCCGCTGGCGACCGGTGCGCTGTGGCGAATCAGGTGGTCGAACGCGCTCAGCGCCGCCTTGGAGCCTTCGCCCATGGCGATGATGATCTGCTTGTACGGCACCGTGGTCGCGTCGCCGGCGGCGAACACGCCCGGCAGCGAGGTCTGGCCGCGGTCGTCGACCACGATCTCGCCGCGCGGCGACAGTGCCACCGTGCCCTGCAGCCATTCGGTGTTCGGCAACAGCCCGATCTGCACGAAGATGCCTTCCAGCGCCACGCGATGCACGTCGCCGCCGACGCGGTCCTTGTACACCAGGCCGGTGACCTTCTGCCCGTCGCCCAGCACCTCGGTGCTCTGCGCGTTGACCAGGATGTCGACGTTGCCCAGGCTGCGCAGCTTGCGCTGCAGGACGTCGTCGGCGCGCAGCTTGCTGTCGAACTCGACCAGGGTGACGTGGCTGACGATGCCGGCCAGGTCGATCGCCGCTTCCACGCCGGAGTTGCCGCCGCCGATCACCGCCACGCGCTTGCCCTTGAACAGCGGGCCGTCGCAGTGCGGGCAATAGGCCACGCCCTTGTTGCGGTACTGGTCTTCGCCGGGCACGTTCATCTGCCGCCAGCGCGCGCCGGTGGACAGGATCACCGTGCGGCTCTTCAGCGAGGCGCCGTTGGCCAGCTTGACCTCGACCAGGCCGTCGGCGCCGGCCGGCACCAGCTGTTCGGCGCGCTGCAGGTTCATGATGTCCACGTCGTACTGGCGCACGTGCTGCTCCAGCGCCGCGGCCATCTTCGGGCCTTCGGTCTCCTGCACGGAGATGAAGTTCTCGATCGCCATGGTGTCCAGCACCTGGCCGCCGAAGCGCTCGGCCGCCACGCCGGTGCGGATGCCCTTGCGCGCGGCATAGATCGCCGCCGCCGCGCCGGCCGGGCCGCCGCCGACCACCAGCACGTCGAACGGCGTCTTGGCCGCGATCGCCGCCGCATCGCGCTTGGCCGCGCCGGTGTCGAGCCGGGCCACGATCTGCTCCAGGGTCATGCGGCCCTGGTCGAACACTTCGCCGTTGAGGTACACGGTCGGCACCGACATGATCTGCCGCGCCTCGACCTCGTCCTGGAACAGCGCGCCGTCGATCGCCACGTGCTGGATGTTCGGGTTCAGCACCGCGGCCAGGTTCAGCGCCTGCACCACGTCCGGGCAGTTCTGGCAGGACAGCGAGAAATAGGTTTCGAAGCGGTACTCGCCGGGCAGGTTGCGCACCTGCTCGATCAGCTCGGCGGTGGCCTTGGACGGGTGGCCGCCGACCTGCAACAGCGCCAGCACCAGCGAGGTGAACTCGTGGCCCATCGGCAGACCGGCGAAGCGCAGGTGGATGTCCTGGCCCGGGCTGTTCAGCGCGAACGAGGGCGCGCGCTCGCCGCTGTCGCGGTGCACGTCCAGGGTGATCTTGTCCGACAGCAGCACCAGGTCCTCGAGCAGGTCGAGCATCTCGCGCGACTTGGCGCCATCGTCCACCGACGCGGTGATGTGGATGGGCCGGACGACCCGCTCCAGGTAGGCCTTCAACTGGGTTTTCAGATCGGCATCCAACATGGCGGACTCCTGACGTTGGGCAAAACGAGGGGGAGGCGAGCTGCCGGAGCAGCGCGCCGCGTATTGGGAGGAGGGATGAACCGCAGCCGGCGCCGGCGGGCGATGCCGGCTGCGGTTCACCCCCACCCCCGCGCTAGGCGGAGATGGGAGCGAGGGCGGCTTAGATCTTGCCGACCAGATCCAGCGACGGCTTCAGGGTCTTCTCGCCTTCCTTCCACTTGGCCGGGCACACCTCGCCCGGGTGCGCGGCGACGAACTGCGCGGCCTTGAGCTTGCGCAGGGTCTCGGTGACGTCGCGGGCGATCGCGTTGTCGTGGATCTCGAGGGTCTTGATCACGCCTTCCGGGTTGATCACGAAGGTGCCGCGCAGGGCCAGGCCTTCTTCCTCGATGTGCACGCCGAAGGCGCGGGTCAGCTGGTGGGTCGGGTCGCCGACCAGCGGGAACTGGGCCTTGCCCACCGCCGGGGAGGTTTCGTGCCACACCTTGTGCGAGAAATGGGTGTCGGTGGTGACGATGTAGACCTCGGCGCCGATCTTCTGGAATTCGGCGTAATGCTCGGCGGCGTCTTCCACTTCGGTCGGGCAGTTGAAGGTGAAGGCGGCCGGCATGAAGATCAGCACCGACCACTTGCCCTTCAGGTCCGCGTCGGTGACTTCGATGAATTCGCCGTTGCGGTAGGCGTTGGCCTTGAACGGCTGGACCTGGGTGTTGATCAAAGACGACATGGAGTTTCCTCGTGGTTGCAATAGGGGTCGGGGGATGGAACGAGCCTCATGATAGGGGGCGCCAATAGATCCCTCAAATCGATTGATGGAATTGAATAGATAGGTTTCTTCTATCGATTCTCAAGCCTGGCTCTTTGCTGCACTGCCGCACGATGGCGCCAGCCACCCTTGGCGCATGGGCGTCGGTCCGTTCTACCACGTTGGCTTTTCCGCGCTCGCTGCGTCATCGTGACAGCGATGAATGCGCCTACCCCCGAGTCCCTGCTGCGCGCGGCCTGCACCCAGGTCGAGCGCGGCGATGCCGAAGCCCTGCTGCTGCACGCCCTGCAGCGCGACCGTGCATGGCTGTTCGCGCACGCCCGCGAGCCGCTGGCGGACGAGGCGGCGGGCCGGTTCCAGGCGCTGCTGGCCCGGCGTGTACAGGGCGAGCCGGTGGCCTACCTGACCGGGCGGCGCGGGTTCTGGACCCTGGACCTGGCGGTCGGACCGGCCACGCTCATCCCACGCGCGGACACCGAGCGGCTGGTGGAATTGGCGCTGGAGCGGCTGGACCTGGCACCGGGCCGCCGCGTCGCCGACCTCGGCACCGGCAGCGGCGCGATCGCCCTGGCCCTGGCCAGCGAGCGGCCGCAGGCGCAGGTGCTGGCCACCGACCTCAGTGCGGCCGCCCTGGCGGTGGCGCAGGCCAATGCGCACGCGCACGGCCTGGACAATGTCACCTTCGCCCACGGCGCCTGGCTGGAACCGCTGGCCGGCCAGCGCTTCGATCTGATCGCCAGCAACCCGCCATACATCGCTGCCGACGACCCGCACCTGCAGCAGGGCGACCTGCGCTACGAACCGGCCAGCGCGCTGGCCTCCGGCCCCGATGGCCTGGACGACCTGCGCCGGATCGTCGCCGATGCGCCGGCGCATCTGCTGCCCGGCGGCTGGCTGTTGCTGGAACACGGCTGGGACCAGGGCCCGGCGGTCCGCGCGCTGCTCGAGGCGGCCGGCTTCGCCGAAGTGGCGACCTACCAGGACCTGGAAGCGCGGGATCGGGTCACGCTGGGGCAGCGCCTGGCGGCGTAAGCCGGCAGCGGTGGATGGAACGCCGCGACGTGCTTGAGCGCGCTCGGTTCGGGCGGTGGCGCGACGTTACTCGTAGACAAAACGTGAGCTGCCGATTCGGCAACGACGCGGCGCATCAACAGCGGGGCCTGTCGGCAGCGCCGTCGCAGACCGGTGCGAGGAATGTCCGTGCCGCCTGAACCTTTCCCAGGCCACGCCTGCCGGCCTGCCTTCGCGCGCAATCGACGCGCCGCGGTACCGTGCTGCACGTTGAATATTGCCTGCAAGACGGTTGGGGCTGTCGCGGTGCATGACCGCTACGAGCGGCGCCGGGGAGGGGGAGGCAGGCTGGAGCGCCATATCGCCATCGCGTTGGCGCGCCTGTCGGCCGCGGCGTAGAGTGCCCGCATGAAAACCCGAATGGCTCTGGCTGCATTCACCCTTTCCATCACCCTGACGGCAGGATGTTCCATGACGCACGGCAGTCCGAAAAACCCCGCGAAGAATCCACACCCGGTCAAGCGCTACGAGGTCATCGCCACGTCGCAGGCTCCCGGGCCGTGGGATTCGATCGAGGGTTACATCGGATATGACGTGGTCAACAAGAAATGCTTGCCAATGGACTCATTCCTCGGCGAGCAGGACGTGCCGAACATTGGCGTTGATATTGAAATGACCCGCATGGACGAGCACACGTGGAAAGGGTATTTCTATCGCGATGCCTTGCAGGACGAGGACTACTACAAACTTGGCGTCTGCCACTGGGACGTGACCAGTGTCGCCATCACGGCGGTCGCCAAGGGCGTCAGGTTCAACTGGAGCCACACGTTGAATACTCTCCTGCGCGATGGCCTGCAGACGAGCTATTTCAAGAAGAGCGTGTACGGCGACCCCGCCGCCGCGCGCCATGGTGCGCAAACCCTGACCGCTGAAGATCCCGACGTCGCCCAGCATCCCGATGCGTACTTTCCCGTCACCGTCGTCGTCAAGGATGTCATCCCATGAGCCACATCGATCAGGTGCGCGCCGACGCTGCCAACGACGCCTATGTCAACCGCTCGCAGCGCGATGTCGAAACGTCCAAGGCCGTTGCCCTGGACGGCAAGGACTACACCGTCTTCGGATATGCGAGCGACCCGATTACCGGCTTTCATGCAACCGCCTATCAAAACGTGGCGGCGCCGCATGACATCGTCATCGCCTATCGCGGCACCGATCCGGCGCTGTTTTCCGGAGCGACCAGCGCGGAAAGACGGGACCATGCGCTGACCACGCTGCAGGACATCGCTGTCGACGCCAAGATGGTGCGCGACAACGTCAATCCGCAAAAAGCCGCCGCCGATGCGTTCACCGCGGAGATGCTCGCCAAGGCGGCCGACCGTGGCATCCCCAGGGACCAGGTCTCGGTCGCCGGCCATTCCCTCGGCGGTGCGCTGGCGGAAATCGAGGCGGCCAGGTACGGGCTGCGCGGCGCCACCTTCAACGCCTACGGCGCGGCACAGCTCACCGGCGGTGCGCCGCAGCCCGGCTGCCAACTCACCAACTACCGCATGGCCGGCGATGTGGTGAGCGCGGCCAGCCCGCACGTCGGCAAGGTGGTATCGCTGGCCAGCCAGGACGACATCCAGAGCCTGCGTGCTGGCCGTTACCTGGACGCGCCGGCCGGCGCGCCGCCCCCGAACGTGCTGATCGCGATGCGCCTGGGCGATCACGGCGGCCAACAACACTTTGGCAGCCAGAGTCCGGGCAACATGCTGGAACCCACCCGCTTCGCAGAGGCGGTGCAGCGCTCTGCGGCGCATGAAGCGGCCATCGCGCAGTTCCAAAGCGATGTCACCCATCACCGCGGGGAACTGTCGCTGGCGCTGCGGCAGATGCAGGCAGGCGATGGCCAGCGCCTGCTGCCCCCCGGGGTCCAGCGGCAAGTGAACGAATACCTGACCTTGCATGCCGAGCAGCCCATTCGAGACGGGATCGAAGGCAACGGTGTCGTGCGGGGCGTGCAACATGGCCTGCAATCCGGCGCCGATGCCGTGCGCGCCGGCGGTCGCTACGTGCAAGCGCTGGACGAGCGCATAGCGATCGTGGCGCGGGAAGGTGGGCGCTTTACCGGACCCTTCATCCCCGTGGCGCCATTTGCCGGACATGTGGTGGGCGAAGCCGCCCGTCTGCACGGGCAGGGTACGGATGCGGCAGCACGTTGGGTGAGCGGCGGGCTCGAGTCGGCCAAAGGCGCCGTGGAGCGAGGCGCACACGCGGCGGCCGAAGCCGTGGTCGAGAAGATCCATGATCCTCGTGTACAGGCGCGCGTTGCCAACGTCGCCAATCACATCGTCGATGCCTACGATGGTGCGCGGGTCGCGGCGCAAACCGCCACGCAGACCTATCAGCTCGGCAAGCAAACAGTCTCCGATGGGATCGATCGCGCCGAACGTGCGGTGACGCAAACCTACGACGCGACCAAGCACGTGGTGACCGAAGGCGCGCAGCAGGTTGGTCGCGCCGCCACCCAGACCTACGACGCCGCGAAGCATGTGGTGACTGAAGGCGCGGAGCAGGTTGGGCGCGCGGCCACTCAAACCTACGGCGCGGCGAAGCATGTGGTCGCAAACGGTGTGGAGCATGTCGAGCGCACGGTCACGCAGACCTACGACGCGTCCAAACACGCAGTGACCGAAGGCGTGGAGCAAGCTGGACGTGCGGCCACCAGTGCCTATGATGCGGCGAAGCAAGCGGCCGACAGCGCCGCGCGGGTGGGTACGCAGGCGTACGAGACCGCAAAGCAGACCGCCACGCAGGGCATCGATGCGGCCAAGCACGCGGCGGGCCAGGCCTACGACACGCTGACCCATCCCGGGCAGTGGTTCCAGCGCAGCGCGCCGGCCAACGCGCCCGCGCAGCCGCACCCGCAGGCCCCTGCCGCGACGCATCCGCATGGCGCGGCGACGACGCCTGCTTCAGGAGCCCACTCGGCACCGTCGGCCGGCCATACGGCCGATCGTGCGCAGAACCTGGGCGCGCTGCCTGCGTCCGATCAGGCCATGTTCGCGCGCATCCGCAAGGACGTGCCGGCGCATATCGACGATGCGCACGTCGCGCAGGCGATGCTCGGCGCCAAGCAGGCCGGCATCGCCGGCGCGGACAAGATCGACCGGGTGCAGGTGGCCGGCGACAAGCTGTGGGTGTCCGGTACCACGCCGGGGTTTCGCGCCGCCACGGACGTGGCGCAGGCGGCGGCACCGATGCACGAGACGGTGCAGCAGACGCAGGCGTTCAACCAGCAGCGCGAGCAACACTTGGCCATGGAAGCGCAGCAGCGGCTACAGGACGCCCCTGGCGGCAGAGGCGCGCCGGCTCTCGGTTAACCCTGCACCGGCCGATCGGCGCTGCGCCAGGTCCGTTCGCGGCCGGCCGTTGCCGGTCAGCGCCGCTCATCGTGGCGCGCGTGGGTAGAATCGCTGTTTTCCCGCAGGAGTCGCCATGCGCACGCTGTATCCCGAGATCGAGCCGTTCGACAGCGGCATGTTGCCGGTGGACGCACGGCATACCCTGTCCTACGAACAGTGCGGCAACCCGCACGGCAAGCCGGTGGTGCTGCTGCACGGCGGTCCGGGCGGCGGCTGCAACGCCAAGATGCGCCGCTTCCACGATCCGGCCAAGTACCGCATCGTACTGTTCGACCAGCGCGGCTCCGGCCGTTCCACGCCGCATGCCGACCTGGTCGACAACACCACCTGGGACCTGGTCGCCGACATCGAGCGGCTGCGCACGCACCTGGGCATCGAGCGCTGGCAGGTGTTCGGCGGCAGTTGGGGCTCGACCCTGGCACTGGCCTACGCGCAGACGCATCCTGAGCGCGTCACCGAGCTGGTGCTGCGTGGCATCTTCATGCTGCGCCGCTGGGAATTGGAGTGGTTCTACCAGGAAGGCGCCAGCCGCCTGTTCCCCGATGCCTGGGAGCACTACATCGCGGCGATCCCGCCGGTGGAGCGCGCCGACCTGATCTCCGCCTTCCACCGACGCCTGACCAGCGACGACGAGGCCACCCGCCTGGCCGCGGCCAAGGCCTGGAGCGTGTGGGAAGGGGCGACCAGTTTCCTGCATGTGGATGCCGATTTCGTCGACAGCCACGAAGACCCGCATTTCGCGCTGGCCTTCGCCCGCATCGAGAACCACTACTTCGTCAACGGCGGTTTCTTCGAGGTCGAGGACCAACTGCTGCGCGACGCGCACCGTATCGCCGACATCCCCGGGGTGATCGTGCACGGCCGCTACGATGTGGTCTGCCCGCTGGCCAACGCCTGGGACCTGGCCAAGGCCTGGCCGAAGGCGACGCTGCAGATCACGCCGGCCTCGGGCCATTCCGCGTTCGAGCCCGAGAACGTCGACGCACTGGTGCGCGCTACCGACGGCTTCGCCTGACGCGGGAACGGCGTGCGCCGGCGCTGGCGCATGCCGTGCCCGGAGGATTCAGGCGCGCATCGTTGCGGGTTTCCGCCGCGCAGGCGCCGCCGTCGCCGGCCATGCCATGCAGCGCAAGCGCACTACAGCGGCAGGCCGGCGTCGTGCAGTGCCGTTGTGCCGGCGGCGCCTGCCACGGCGGGGCGTGGGTCCAGGCGCGCCTGGTCGGTTTCCTCGGTCCACACCACGAACGATTCGAGGGTGTTGTCGCCGAAGGTGTTGCTGATCGCGACGTCGGCGGCGTCGCGGCCGCGCGCGATCAGCACCCGGCCGATGCGCGGCAGGTTGTGGCGCGCATCGAAGGTGTACCAATGCCCATCGAGGAACGCCTCGAACCAGCCGGAAAAGTCCATCGGCGCGTCCGAGGCGGGGACGCCGATGTCGCCCAGATAGCCGGTGCAATAACGCGCCGGGATGTTCATGCAGCGGCACAGCGCGATGGCCGCATGCGCGAAGTCGCGGCACACGCCGCGGCCTTCCTGCAGCGCCTGCGCGGCGCTCTTGGTCGAACGCGCGTGGGCGTAGCCGAATTCGATCTGCGCATGCACGTAGTCGCAGATCGCCTGCACCCGCGCCCAGCCGGTGGGCGCGCTGCCGAACAGCTCCCAGGCCATGCCGCTGAGCAGATCGGTCTCGCAGTAGCGGCTGCCGAGCAGGTACACCAGGGTGTCGTCCGGCAACTGTTCCACCGGCGTCTGCGGCGCGTCGTAGCGGTACTGGTCGGGCAGGCCGCTGTCGCGCACCACCGCGTCGGCGCGCAGGGTCAGTAAGCCGGCCGGGGCCAGCATGCGTGTGCAACTGTTGCCGAACTGGTCGCGGTAGCCGTGCAGCGGGATCGCCGGTTCGGCCTGCAGCGCGGTGGCGACGACGATGTCGGTGCGACGGCTGTCGTGGATATCGAGCATGGCCAGCACCGGGGTCGGCTGCGGGAAGCGGTAGCGGATCTCGTAGCCGAGACGAATGAGCATGGGCGGTCCGGTGCGTGGCGGGACGTCCGGATGTGGACGGCGTAGCCCGAGAGTGCGCAGCGCACGCTCAGGTGGGCGTGAAGGCGCCCACTCGCCTGTTCGGCATCCTCGGCGGGCGTGGGTCCCGGGCTGCGGCGGTGATCGGGCTCTTGGCGGATCGCCAGCGCCAGTTGGGTCGGGCCGCACGCTGCGGCACCGCGATCGCATCGCGGCGCGGTCGGCGCCGGATGTGGTCGGCGGTGGCCAAGCCAGCGAGTGCCTGCCGTCGACCGGGCACCGCGCGTCCACGTGCGGTGCGTCGCCCGGGGGGGGGGGGCAGTGAATGGTCCGGTCTCGGAGCTTCGACGCCAGGCATGCGCACGCCTGACGTAGACTGCGCTGCCGCGCGCTGCCTGCCCGACGACGCATGATTCCGCTGTTGACCTTGCGCCAGACGCTGGACGCCTTTGCCGCCTGCAACGACGACGCTCACGTGCACGAGGCGTTCGGCTGGGTGCATGCCAGCGGCGAGGAACCCCTGCAGGCGCGCTTCTGGTTGCCGCCCGACGAAGCTACCGCGTTCGACGACGCTGGTGCAGCGCCGCCGGCGGCGCGCGCGCTGGGCCTGGCGCCGTACCTGGAGCCGGCAACGTTTGCCGACGTGCTGGACGTGCAGAAGCGGCAATGCCCGTTGTCGACCTTGCAGGACTACGCGCAGGCACTGGCCTACTACGCCGAGTACGACGCATTCCTGCAGGTCGAGGGCGTGGACGAAGCCCTCGGCGAGGCGGACGAGGACGCATGGGAGGCAGCGCGTGCGGCTGGCGTCGGTGCAGGCATCTTTGCCTCGTTCGACCTGGTGCTTGCAAGCTGCCCGCCCGAACACGTGAAGCCGGTGGCGCAGCAGGTCGCGCGCCTGCTGGATTGGCCGATCGGGCAGGCGCTGGCCGCCTGTCGTGCCGGCTCGCTGACAGTAGGCGAGGCACTGGATCGTCGCCGCGCCACGGCGATCGCGACCGACTTCGCCGCACTTGGCGCCCCCTTGCAGGCGCAAGGCTACAAGGCGTTTCCGTGGATGTCGGTGCCGACGCTGAAATAGACGACGGGTTGTGCGCCTGGCGTGCGCCGTCTCTGCCGCGCGTTGCCATGCCATCGGCGGTGGGCGGGCTTCACCAGCTCCCGGCCAGCAGCGCGTCCGTCAACACGTGCAGCTTGGCCGAGCGCTGCCGTGACGGCGGATAGATCAACGACAGCGTGCGGCTGCGGCCTTCGAACGGCTGCAGCACACGTTGCAGTCGTCCGTCGGCCAGTGCATCGGCCACAGCGAAATCCATCACCTGCACGATGCCGATGCCGGCAATGGCGCCTTCGACCAGTGGATCGCCGTGGTCGAACACCATCCGCGCCGGCGGCGCGAATCCGCAGCGTTGTCCGTCCTGCAGGAACTGCCAGTTCGCCAGGCGCCCGCTGCGCGGATTGCGGATGGCCAGGCAGGCGTGATCGCGCAGCGTCTCCAGGTCGGTAGGCGTGCCGTGTGCGGCCAGGTAGGCGGGACTGGCGACGGTCACCCAGCGTAGCGGCCGCAGCGGCCGTGCGACGATGCGCCTGTCGGCGATGGGGCCGGTGCGCAATGCGGCGTCGAAACCTTCCTCGACCAGGTCGACCAGGCGATCGCTGAGCGCGGTCTCCACCCGTAGCTGCGGATGCTGCGCCAGCAATGGGGCCAGCAATGGGGCCAGCAGCGGTACCAGCACCTTGCGGCCGAACATCGACGGCGCGCTGATCTTCAGCGTGCCGGACGGCGTGCAGGAGCGGTCCGCCAGGTGCCGCTCGGCCTCGTCCAGGCCGCTCAGCAACGGCGCCACCTGCTCGACGAACTGGCGTCCGTACGGGGTCAGCCCGACGTTGCGGGTCGTGCGCTGCAACAGCTTGACGCCGAGCGCCGCTTCCAGCCTGCCGATCGCGCGCGACAGGCCCGATTGACTGGCCCCGAGCTGGCCAGCGGCAACGGTGAAACGGCGCGCCTCCGCCACCTGCACCAGCATGCGCACGGCGTTGAGATCCATCTGGCGCTGTACTTTCAGGACGGCTACGACTGGAGTCCGCTGCAGGCCGGGATGGCGTTCCTGCCGCCGACCGTGGTCTGCGCCTTCGGCATCCGCATCGCCGAACGCTTGCTGCAGCGGCGTTCGCCGCGGCAGGGGCTGGCCTGGGGATTCGGCGCAGGTGCGCTGGGCATCGCGGGAGCGACCGTCGCATTGCCGCACGGCGCGGGCTATTGGCCGTTGCTGCCGGGCATTGTCCTGCTCAGCGTGGGGCAGGGCATGAGTTGGACGGCGATGTGGGGGGGGCGGCCAGGGCGTGCCGGCACCGCAGCAGGGGGTGGCCTCGGACATGGCCGCCACCGCGCAGCAGATCGGTGGTGCGGTGGGCCTGGCAGTGCTGGTGATGGTGGCCAATGCGGCGCGCGGCGCGCAACCGGCCGCCAGTGCGGCGGCGCTGGATGGGTTGGCGCGGGCGCAGTACGGAGCTGCGCTGTTCGCGGTCCTGGGTGTGGTCATCGCGTTGTGCCTGCGCTACCCGCGCGGCGCATGCGGTGCAGCGCCCTGCCTGTCGCGCGAGGCATGAGAGATCGCTGAGCTTGCGTTCGCCTCGGCTTACTCCAGCGTCAGCAACTGCGGCTGCAAGGCGCTGAAGATCCGCGCCAGCCGCTGCGCCCAGGCCTGCTGGCCGGCGGCGTCGGCGATCAGGTCCTGGCGGATTTCGAGTTCCACATGCGGCAGGCCGCGGCCTTCGCCGTGCACGGGCACCGCGTAGTCGCTGCTGTCGCTGACCGCGTACGGCGCGTTGTCGCCGACCAGCAGGTCGTCTTCCTCGCGTAGCGCCTGCAGCAGCGCGTGGGCGAAGCGGGTGTCGCGGTGGTAGAGCACGCCGGCATGCCAGGGCCGCGGCACGCCATCCAGCGCCGGAGTGAAGCTGTGCATCATCACCAGCATGGTGGGTCGCGCGGCGGCACGGCGTGCGTCCAGCTCGGCGGCGATGCGTGCGTGGTAGGGCGCATGCACGGCGTCGATGCGCTGCTGCCGCTGCGCCGCCGTCAGTGCGGCGTTGCCCGGCACCACGGTGCGGTCGCTGACGGACGGGATCAGCGTCGGCGAGGCGAGCGGGCGGTTGCAGTCGATCAGCAGCCTCGAATAGGTCTGTTCGATCGCCCAGGCGTCGAGCAACGCGGACAGTGCACGGGTGGTGCCGGCGATGCCGATGTCCCAACCGATGTGCCGGTCCAGCTCCGCCTGCGCCAGGCCGAGGCCGTGCAGCGCGCGTGGCACCGCCTGGCCGGCGTGGTCGGCCAGCAGCACGAACGGGGACGTGCCGTGCGGGCGGTGGACGCTGAATACCGCCGGGTCGTCGGCGCCCAGTAGCGCTGGCAGGGCGGACGCGTGCGGCTCAGACACGCGGCGTGCCGTCCAAGTGGTGTTCGATCATCCACAGCCCGGCCCACAGCTTCGCGTCCAGCTCGTAGCCTTCGCCCATCTTCTGCACCAGCCACGCGGCGGCGCGGGTGCGCGGCACCGAATGCACGGTGATGTCCTCGCTGGCGTCGCCACCGCCGTTGCCGACCTTGCGCAGGCCGCTGGCGCGCACGAAGGCGATCTTTTCGTTGCTGGCCCCGGACGAGGTCGGGCCGATCAGCAGCACCTCGGCGTGGTCGGCGGTCCAGCCGGTTTCCTCTTCCAGTTCGCGCACCGCCGACACCTCGATGGATTCGCCGGCATCGATGTCGCCGACCAGCCCGGCCGGCATCTCGATGGTGCGCGCCTGCAGCGGCACGCGGAACTGTTCGACGAACAGCACCTCGTCGTCCGGCGTGACCGCCACGATGATCGCGGCCAGGCCGCCGGCATGCACGCGTTCGGAGTACTCCCAGGTGCCGCGCACGACCATGCGCTGGTACTTGCCTTCGTAGACGACGCGGGGCGGGGAATCGTGGCGGGGCATGGGCGGCTCGCAGGTAGCGGAGGAAGAAGGCGCGGTCGCGCGCGGCGCGGTCCGGCGATGTGGTGCAGTGTAGAGCGTGCGATGTCGTTTTGATGTGCGCCACGCGGCCTGCGGTTGGCGGGTGCGACGCGGCGCCGGCGTCGCGTGGTTCGCCGGGGCGTAGCGGCCAAGGCCAGACCTTGCACAACCGGTGCATCTGACCTTGAAGGGCGCGCCGGCCTCGATTCGGCAGTGTTGTCGGGTCGCAGCGGCGAGGCCGTCGCTCAGCCGGCCGCAAACTCCAGGCCGGCCGCCTGCAACAGTCGGCGCCTGGTCAGCGGCCCGAAGCGCAGCGCCTCGCACAGGCCCTGCAGCATGTCGGCATCGGCCACGCCACGGGCGAAACCCGGCGCGGCGGTGTGCAGGGGCGCGTCCAGGGCGATGGTGGTCAGCTGCCGCCACAGCAGCGCGTGCTCGCGCTGTTCGCGCAGGCGCACGGCCATCTGCGCAGCGCCGCGCAGGCGCAGGAACGCCACTTCGTCGACCCGCGCCAGCAGTGTGTCGAGGTCGCCGAAATGCGCCAGCAGGATCGCCGCGGACTTGGCGCCGATGCCGGTAACGCCGGGGATGTTGTCGATCGCATCGCCGGTCAGCGCCAGGTAGTCGGCGATCTGGTGCGCATGCACGCCGTGGCGCGCCTTGACTCCGGCCGCGCCCCAGCGCTGGCCGCGGCCGTAGTCCCACTGTTCGTCGAACTCCAGCAGCAACTGCGACAGGTCCTTGTCGGCCGAGACGATCACGCCATGGAAGCCGTCGCCGCGTGCGCTGTGCAGGGCGCTGCCGATCAGGTCGTCGGCCTCGTAGTCGTGGTGCGCCAGCACGCCCAGGCCCAGGGCCGCGCACAGTGCCTTGCAGTGCGCGAACTGGCGGCGCAGCGCATCCGGCGCCGGCGCGCGGTTGGCCTTGTAGGCCGCGTACAGGCGATGCCGGAAGCAGCTGTCCAGCGCTTCGTCGAAGGCGATCACGATGTGCTGCGGGCGTTCGCGCTCGAGCAGGTCGAGCAGGAAGCGGGCGAAGCCGTGCACCGCGTTGGTCGGCCAGCCCTGCGCGTCCTGGAACTCGTCGGGAATCGAATGCCAGGCGCGGAACACGTACAGGCTGGCGTCGACCAGGTACAGCGGCCGCGACAGGGGCAGCCCTGCGTTCACGGCGTCCAGTCGCTGAGCAGCACGCGCGGATCCGGCCGCTCGCGCTCCGGTACGTCGAGGCGGGCGGTGCCGATGTGGATGAAGCCGGCGACGTGCTCGTGGTCGGCCAGGCCGAGCCGCGAGGTCACCGTTTCGTCATACGCCATCCAGCCGGTCAGCCATTGCGCGCCGAAGCCGTAGGCCTGCGCCGCCTGCAGCAACGCGAAGCACACCGAACCGGCGGTGAGCCACTGTTCGATTTCCGGCACCTTGTGCCCGCGTTGCAGGCAGGTGATCACCGCGATCACGACGGGCGCATGGGCGAAGCGCTCGCGGTCCTTCTCCACCGCCGCTGGCGAGGCGCCGGGGTCGCGCTCCCGGGTGCGCTCGGCAAGGATGTCGCCCAGCGCCTGGCGCGCCGGGCCGGCGATGCGCAGGAAGCGGAACGGCACCAGCTTTCCGTGATCGGGGACACGGACCGCCGACCGCAGCATGGCCAGCAGCGTGTCCGCGTCCGGTCCCGGCTCGCCGAGCTGCTTGGATGGCACTGAACGGCGCGCATCCAGCGCTTGCAGCGAATGAATTGTGCGCATAGTCTCGATTCCGTGGGTCGGGCGCGAAATTATAGTCGGGCGCTCGCAGGCGGCAGCGGATGCCGCGGTTACACGGACAATCGCGTTGTGTTGCTGATCTGCCGCTAGCTTCCGAATTGACGTCGGTCTCACTGCTGCCTGCGTATCACACTGCCATGACCCTTGCTGAATACGCTGAAGAGTTGTCGCCCAGCCGCAACACGGATCTGCTCGAGCAGGTCCGGGATGTGGTGTCGGTGCCGCTCGCCGGCGCCTTCGGCGAGGTGCTGGACGTGCTGGCCGAAGCGCTGTTCCGCATGGCCGAGCGCGCCGGGCCGACCCAGAACGACTATTTCGAGGCGATCCAGTTGCTGCGCCAGCAGCGCGAGCCGATCGCCGCGCGTTTCCGCGCGCACCTGGCCCAGGCCTGGCAGGCGCTGGAGGCCGGCCGCCCGCTGTCAGTGGAACGCAGCCTGGCGCGCGAGCGTGGCGACCTCAGCCTGGTCTCGGAACAGGAGCTGGACGTGCGCCTGGCGGTGCGCAACCTGGCTGGCGCGATCCAGCACCGCTGGCGGCCGGAACTGATGCGGCTGAACCGGTTTCTCGGCTTCATCGCCGGCGGCCAGCGCATCGATGCCGACAACAACCCGTTCGGCCCCGAGCACGTGGGCGCGGCGGTGTACGCGGCGCTGCACGGGCTGGTGCTGGCGCCGCAGGTGCAACTGGCGATCGTCAAGATCTGCGAGGAGGAACTGCAGGAGCGCGTCGGCGAGCTGTACGCGCAACTGGAGCAGCGCCTGAACGAGGTCGCGCGCGCCCGCGCGCTGCCCAGTGGGCGTCCACGCCGCCGCGCCATCCCGCGCCTGGGCGCCAGCGACAACGAGGCGGCGCCGGACTGGATCAGCCGCTTCTTCGAGAACTGGGACACCGCCGCACCGCTGACCGCCGCGCAGCGCCGCGCCGCGCGCGCGCTGGACGCGCACGCTCGCAACGAGCAGGAGGTGCTGCCGCCGGCGTTGCGGGCGCTGCTGCACGAGGCGCAGCCGGAGGCGGGCCCGGGCGAGGGGCGGCGCTGTCTGTCGCCGCGCGAACTGCTGTCGGTGCTGTCGTTGTTGCAGACCATGCCGTTGGCCGGATTCGCCGCCGTCTGCGAGCACGGCGGCCCGCTGGCGCAGGGCCTGCGCCGGCAGATCGCCGGTGTCGGCGCCTCGCTTGGCCTGGACCCGGCGGGCACCTGCCTGGATCCGGCCGATGCGGACACGCTGGATCTGGTCGGCCTGCTGTTCGACGTCATGCTCGAGGAATGCGTGCTGCAGCCGCCGCAGCGCGAACTGCTGGGGCAGATGCTGGTGCCCATGGCCAAGGTGGCCTTGATCGACGGGCGCCTGTTCGTGCGCGACGGGCATCCGGCCCGGCGCCTGCTCAACCTGCTGGCCGACGCTTGCGACGGCAATGCCGGCAGCACCGGCCCGGAACAGGCGTTGCTGGCGCAGGCACAGGCGGCGGTGGAACGGGTGGTGCGCGATTTCGACGAGCACCTGTCGGTGTTCCTGGCGCTGGAGGCCGAGTTCGGCAGCGCCTATGAGCAGTACCGACGCCGGGTGGAGATCGCCGAGCGCCGCGCAGCCGAACTGCAGCGGGCCGAGGAGCGCCGCGAGGTCGCCCGGCAGCGTGCCGCGCAGGCCGTGCACGAGCTGTTGCAGCAGGCCGGCGACGACCTGACCCTGCCGCCGCCGATCGAGGCCTTCCTGCGCCAGTCCTGGTGCCAGTACGTGCAGCAGTCGGCGCTGCGCGACGACGGCCAGGGCAGCGTGCTTGCCGCGGCGCTGGCGCTGGGCGATGCGGTGCTGGCGCAGTGTCGTCAGGCGCAGTCGGGCGCAGCGCCAGTGGGAGGCTGGCTGCAGCCGCAGCGCGCCGAGCTGACCCGGCTGTGGACCAGCGTCGGCCTGGACGCGGCGGCAGCCGAGGCCGCCTGGCAGTCCCTGCACATGGCGCTGGACGACCTGGCGCACGCGCGGCCGCTGCAGGCCGCGTTGCCCGTCGCCAGCGTGGAGTTGCCGGAACCGCCCGCCGCCGAGCCGGTGCCGGCGTTGCCGGAGCCGGCCCAGCCCACCGATTTCGATCACATCACCGCCGATTACTTCCGCACCCTGCCGATGGGCACGTGGCTGGACTTCGTCGACCGCGAAGGCCGCGTACAACCCGGCAAGCTGACCTGGGTGAGCCCGATTTCGGCGCGGCTGCTGTTCGTCAACCGCCGCGGCGGGCGGCTGTGCGTCGCCTCGGCCGAGGCGCTGGCGGTGATGGCGCGGCTGGATCGGCTGCGCCTGCATCGCGACGACGACGCCTTCTACAGCGCCATGCAGGGCGTGGTCGACCGCCTGGAACGGGTGGCGGCCGCGGCCTGAGCGTGTGCGTATTCAGGCCGCGATGCACGCGGGGTTACGCCGTCAAGCACTACGATTCTGCTCGGGGTCACGTTCTGGAGCGAGAAATGCGTAGCCCATCACGGTCGATATTCAGCTACCTTGCCTACCATGCAGGAGCGGAAACAGGGGCCGCGTCTGTTCGTCCTCCACCACTCTTTCATCTGGCGCCGTCCATGGCGCGGAGCCGTTGCGCATGAGTTTCAGCCCCAGCCCGCACGCACACCCGGCGCGTGACCCGCGCCTGTTGACGCAGGCGCGCGAGGGCATGCTGCCGGTGCTGGGCCAGGCCTTCGCCGAGGCGCTGGCGCATTTCGATGACGTGCTGTTCGACCGCGCCGAGAGCGCCGGCGCGTCGCAGTTGCTGTTCCTGGACGGCATGCGCGAACTGCGCCGTCGCCGCGACGAGATCGCCGCGCGCTTCCGCGCGCAGTTGCACACCGCCTGGGAGGCGCTGGAGGCCGGCACGCCGCTGTCGGCCGAAGTCGCGCTGGCCGGCTATGGGCAGGGCCTGAGCCTGATCTCCGAACACGAACTGGAATCGCGGCTGGCGGTGCGCAACCTGGCCAGCGTGCTGCTGCGCGAGTGGAAGCCGGTGCTGACCCGCATCGACCGGCGCCTGGGCTGGATCGCCGGCGGCCTGGAACTGGATGCGGACACCAATCCGATCGGCCCCGAACACATCGGCGTGGCCGTGCATGCCGCCTTCTCCACCAGCGACCTGGCCCCGGAAGTGCGGCTGGTGCTGATCAAGCTGTGCGAGCGCGACTTCACCGCCGGCGTCGGCAAGCTCTACCAGGACCTGGACGACAACCTCGCCCAGGCCGGGGTGATGCCGGAGATCTCGCGGCCGCGGCCGCCACCGCCGCCGCGGCGCGCGCCGCCGCCGGAGCCGCGCCCGTCGCGCGAGGCCGGCGCGGCCGCCGATGCCGGCGTCGGTGCCGAGCTTGGCGACGACGAAGAACACTACGCACCGGCCTGGGCCAACCGCTTCGTCAACCGCTGGGCCGAGCGCCGCGGCGGCCTGCAGGCCGGCGAGCGCTACGACGACGGTGAGGCGCGCCTGCCCGGCGGCAGCCAGGGCGTGTTGCTGGAAGCGCTGCACGAGCTGCTGCAGCAGACCCGCAACGCGCGCGAAAGCGCCACCTCCGCGGCGACCGCGGCGGTCGGCCAGCAGCGGCCGCTGAGCCAGCGCGAGATGATGTCGGTGCTGTCGCTGCTGCAGGCCACGCCCAGTGCCACGCTGCGTGCGGCGATCGGCGACGACAGCGAGTCGCTGGCGCAGCGGCTCAAGAGCGAGGTGCTGTCCAACGCCACCCAATTCGGTGTGGACCCGGCGCATGCGCGGCTGGATCCGGTCGACGAAGACGCGATCGATCTGGTCGGCATGCTGTTCGACGTGATGCTCGACGAGCGCGACCTGGAGGGCCGCTCGCGCGAACTGATCGGCCGGCTGGTGGTGCCCTTCGTCAAGGTCGCGCTGCTGGACCGGCGCATGTTCGTACAGAAGACCCATCCGGCGCGGCGCCTGCTGAACTCGTTGGCCGAGGCTTGCGAGGGCAACACCGGCGAGAGCCAGGCCGAGCGCGTGCTGATGGGCAAGGTCGAGGAGATCATCGACCGGCTGGTGGCCGATTTCAACGAGAACCTGGCGATCTTCCTGACCCTGGAAGAGGAGTTCCGCGATTTCCTGGTGCAGCACCGCCGCCGCATCGAGATCGCCGAGCGCCGTGCCGCCGAAACCCAGCGCGGCCAGGAGAAACTGGAACTGGCGCGGCAGCGCGCCGAGGCCGAACTGCAGGTGCGCCTGCAGGGCCGGCAACTACCGCAGGCGCTGCAGGACTTCCTGCGCCAGCCGTGGCAACACCATCTGACCATGGCGATGCTGCGCGAAGGCGAGGGCGGCCCCGGCGTGCGCGATGCGCTGGCGCTGGCCGACGGCCTGCTCGAGGAAGCCGCCGAGGCGCAGCGGCACATCGTCGGCAAGCCCTGGCTACAGGCCTGGCAGGGGGCGCTGCAGCGGGTCTTCGCCAGCGTTGGCTTGCATGCCGAAGCCGCGACGGCGGCGATCGATGCGCTGCACGACACGCTGCAGGCGGTGGCCGAACTGCGCCCGGAACTGGAGCGGCCGCTGCCGGAACTGCCGCAGGTGGCGCTGCCGCAGCCGCCGGTGCAGGAGGCGCAGCCGGTGGAGGTGGCGCCGCCGCAGACCATGGACGATTTCGACAATGCCGACGCCGACCGCTTCCGCGCGATGCCCATCGGCACCTGGCTGGATTTCGTCGACCGCGACGGCAAGATGCAGGCCGGCAAGCTGTCGTGGGTGAGCCCGATCTCGTCGCGGTTGCTGTTCGTCAATCGGCGCGGCGTGCGCTTCTGCGTTGCCTCGCCGGAAGAACTGGCGGTGATGGTGCGGCTGGGCCGGCTGCGCGCGCACGTCGACGACGGTGCCTTCGACAGCGCCATGCAGGGCGTCATCGATCGCCTCGATCCGCACAGCGCGACCTTGCACTGAGCGGGCCGTCGCGGGGGCGTGGATGAGCGCTGCCGTGGCGTCAAACGTGGTCACGCGTTGCTTGGCTTGTACCGATTGCGGCGCGTGGGTCCGCGCTATCGGGCGCGCGTCGCCAGCGTGCCTGTCCACGGATGCCCGCCTAGTGGGCGCTTCGCCGCCACCTGGCGTGCGGACCCTGTAGGATCGGCGCGGACGACGGGCAAGGCACGGGGAATCGCATGGCAGTGCAGGTGCTGGTGGTGAAGGAGTCGGCGCAGGGCGAACGCCGTGTGGCGGCCACGCCGGAGACGGTCAAGAAACTGGTCGCCCTGGGCGCGCAGGTGCGGGTCGAACCGCAGGCCGGCGTGTCGGCCGGCTTCGTCGATGCGGCCTATCTGGCTGCCGGCGCCAGCCTGGCCGATGCCGCCAGCCCGGCGCAGGCGGATCTGGTGCTGTGCGTGCAGCCGCTGCCGGCGCTGGCGCTGGAGCAGCTCAAGGAGGGCGCCGGCGTGGTCGGCATCCTGCAGCCGCAGGCCGATCCGACGCGCGCGGCGGCGCTGCAGGCGCGGCAACTGGTCGCCTTCCCGCTGGAACGGCTGCCGCGCACCACCCGCGCGCAGGCGATGGACGTACTCAGCTCGCAGGCCGGCATGGCCGGCTACAAGGCGACCCTGATCGCCGCGCAGCTGGCGCCGCGCTTCTTCCCGATGCTGACCACCGCGGCCGGCACCATCCGCCCGTCCAAGGTGCTGATCGTCGGTGCCGGTGTGGCCGGCCTGCAGGCCATCGCCACCGCCAAGCGCCTGGGTGCGCAGGTGGAGGGCTTCGACGTGCGCCCGGAAACCCGCGAGCAGATCGAATCGCTGGGCGGCAAGTTCCTCGACCTCGGGGTCAGCGCCGCCGGCGAGGGCGGCTACGCGCGGCAACTCACCGACGACGAGCGTGCGGAGCAGCAGCGGCGCCTGGCCGAGCACCTGAAGGGTATCGACGTGGTGGTGTGCACCGCCGCGGTGCCGGGGCGGCCGGCGCCGAAGATCCTCAGCGCGGCGATGGTCGCCGGCATGAAGCCTGGCAGCGTGGTGGTGGACCTGGCCGCCGAGACCGGCGGCAACTGCGAACTGACCCGGCCGGGCGAGACCATCGAACACGCCGGCGTGACCATCGCCGGTCCGCTGGACCTGGCCAGCATGGGCGCGGTGCATGCCAGCGAGATGTACGCGCGCAACGTCTACAACTTCGTCGCGCTGTTCCTGAAGGACGGCGCGATCGCCTACGACTGGAATGACGAACTGCTGGCGAAGACGCGCTGGACGGCGTGAGCTGGCTTTGTGGGTTGTTGAGCCGGTGAGAGGGGGGCTGAATTCCAGGCGCCTACTACACCGGGCGAATTGGCAGGCGTCATTGCAGGCCACTTGATCCAGCACCTCGCGGGCTGCTTTTCCCATGTAGGAGCGGCTTCAGCCGCGACGGGCGTTCCCGGGAACGCCGTCGCGGCTGAAGCCGCTCCTACAGGTTGTCCTGCGACGGTCTCCCTGGAAGCCATCACCCAACACGTACCGCAAGGCACCGCGCGACGTGCGCATCAACCTCGACCGGCGCGGAGGGAAAGCGCCGTCCGCTTACCTGGCAGACTCCGCCGGCGGCACGCTGTCCGGGCCGGCATTGGCGCGGATCCAGGCGGCGCGTTGCGCCGGCGTCATCGCTTCCCAGCGGTCGCGCAGCGCCTTGCGCTGGTCCGGCGGCAGCGCGCGCATGCGGTCGAACAGCACCCGCGCCTCTTCGCGCTGCTGCGGGGTCATGTCCTCATAGCGGCGGGCGCCCTTGCGCGCGCGATCGCGTTGCTCCGGGGTCATCGACTGCCAGCGCTGCGCGTGCTCGAACATGCGCCGGCGTTGCTGTGGGGCATCGTTCCAGCGCTGGCGCAGGGGGGCGATCAGCAGTTCGCGCTGCTGCGGGCTGAGATGCTCCCAGTCGGGCAGTGGCGGGCCGGCATCGTCGTCGCGATCGGCTGCGGACGGCGGTGGCGGCGGCCCCGGCGGGGGCGGGGCCGCGAACACGGCCGGGACGGCGCTGCCTGCCAGCAGCGCCAGCGCCAGGGAAAGACGGATCAAGCGAGTCATCGGGTTCATTCCATTGCCAGCGAGGTATCAGAGCCCAGCCACAGGTACAGGTCGGGATTTTCGTCCAGCATCGCGGTCGCGGCCTGGTCGGTGTCGGTGCTCGCGCCGGCGCGCGCCGACGTGGTCGCGGCCGCGGTGGTGTCGGTGGTCACGCTGGCGGTGCTGGTCGGCACCGAGGGTGCCGGGCGCAGCAGCAGGTGCACGCCCAGCGCCGCACCGAGCAGCGCCGGTACCGCTGCCAGCAGCCAGCCCCAGCGCCAGCCCGGCGCCGTGTGCGCCTGGCTGGCCTGCTGGCGTGCGGCGCGTAGCCGCGCCAGGGTCGGGGCGGGCAGGGCCTGCAAACCCGCCTGGTGGACGGCACGCAGGCGCGCATCGAAGTCCGCGGAGCGGGTGGGATCGGATGTCATCGGACGTCCTCCAGATGTTTCTGCAGCGCCTCGCGGGCGCGCGATAGATGGGTTTTCACCGACCCTTCCGAGCAGCCCATCGCGCGTGCGGTGGTGGCTACGTCCAGCTCTTCCAGCACGCGCAGGGTGAAGGCCTCGCGCTGCCGCGCCGGTAGCGCGCGCAGGGCGGTCACCAGGCGTGCATGGGTCTGGCGGCGCTCGTGCTGCTCGGACGGATTGGGGCCATCGTCGGCCCAGTCCGGCGGGCTGTCCGAATCGCGCTCGCTGTTGGGTGCCCAGAAGCGCAGGCGGAAGTTGCGGCGGCGCTGCAGGTCGATGATGCGCCGGCGCAGGATGCTCCAGAACAGCGGCGTCCATTCCTGCGCCGGGCGCTCGCGATAGGCCAGCAGCTTGATCATCGCGTCCTGCACCGCGTCCAGCGCGTCCTCGCGCTGGCGCAGGCCGGCTTCGGCGAAGCGGAATGCGCGCGGCCCGATCTCGGCCAGGAACGCATCCAGCGACGCCGGCAACGGGCGCTGTTCGGGATCGGCATCGGTCGACGGCGGTGCGAGGGCGGGCGTGCTCACCAGCACAGCTTAGCTTCCTGGCAGGGGGATGCCGTGGTAAACGCGCCATGGCGGTCGCGGTTGACCGGCCGGCGCCGCGCGTCTTTGCGCCACCGCATGGCGGCATCGCACAGCGGTTCAGCACGCGGTTATGATGCGGCGGACGGGCGCGGCGCCCGGGAGAACGGTGCGATGAGCGACGGGTTCGTGGCCTTGTACATCTTCATGCTGGCGGCCATCGCCGGGCATGTGATCATCTCGCGGGTGCCGGTGATCCTGCACACCCCGCTGATGTCCGGTTCCAACTTCATCCACGGCATCGTCCTGATCGGCGCGATGGTGGTCCTGGGCCATGCCGACACCACCCTGGAAAAAGCCATCGGCTTCGTCGCGGTGCTGCTCGGCGCCGGCAACGCGGCAGGCGGCTACGTGGTGACCGAGCGCATGCTGGACATGTTCAAGTCCAGCAAGCCGGACGCCTCCAAGACCAAGGCGAAGGATTGAATGCGCGGCCCCTGCGCATCGTCGCGGCGCTGGTCGCCGTCGCCCTGCTCGTGCTGCTGCTCGGCATCGCGTCGGGCGTTCTCTCCCACTTGCTGCCGCTCGGGCAGATGTCCTTTTTCGGAGCACGCCTGCTGATGGAACTGTTGCCGATCCTGATCAAGAGCAGCTATCTGGTCGCCGCCACCCTGTTCCTGCTCGGCCTGCAGCGCATGGCCTCGCCCAGGACCGCGCGCAGCGGTATCCGCTGGGCCGGCTTCGGCATGCTGCTGGCGACCGCCGCCACCTTTCTGCTGCCGGGCCTGCACAACCTGCCGCTGATCGTGCCGGCGATCGCGCTCGGCACCGCCGCGGCGTGGATCTCGGCCAAGAAGGTGGCGATCACCGACATGCCGCAGATGGTGGCGCTGTACAACGGCATGGGCGGCGGCTCGGCGGCGGCGATCGGCGCGGTGGAACTGCTGCGCTTCTCGTTCCTGATGCGCCGCGATACCACCCACTGGAGCGAGGCCGCGATCGCCGCGCTGGCCGCACGCCAGCCGGATGCGACCACGCTTGCATTGGCGGTGATCGGTTCGGCGATCGGTGCGGTGTCGCTGTCCGGCTCGATCGTCGCCTGGGCCAAGCTCGACGGGCGCCTGGACAAGCGCGTCACGTTCCCCGGGCAGCAGGCGTTCAACCTGCTGGTGTGCGTGGCGATGCTGGGCGTGGGCGCGTGGGCCGCGATCAGCCTGAGTCCGCTGGCGATCGTACTGTTCTTCGTGCTGGCGCTGGCCCTGGGCGTGCTGATGACGCTGCCGATCGGCGGCGCCGACATGCCGGTGGTGATCTCGCTGTACAACGCCTTCACCGGCCTGGCGGTGGCGTTCGAGGGCTACGTGCTCGGCAACGAGGCGCTGATCATCGCCGGCATGATGGTCGGCGCGGCCGGCATCCTGCTGACCCGGCTGATGGCCAAGGCGATGAACCGGCCGATCCGCGGCGTACTGTTCTCCAACTTCGGCGGCGGTGGTCAGACGCAGGCGATCGCCGGCAGCCAGAAGCCGATCGAGGCCGGCGACGTGGCGGCGATGATGGCCTACGCCGAGCGCGTGGTGATCGTGCCGGGCTACGGCATGGCGGTGGCGCAGGCGCAGCACAAGATCTGGGAACTGGCGCAGCGGCTGATCGAACGCGGGGTCAAGGTCAAGTTCGCGATCCACCCGGTGGCCGGGCGCATGCCCGGGCACATGAACGTGCTGCTGGCCGAAGCCGGCGTGCCCTACGACCTGATCGCCGACATGGACGACATCAATCCCGAGTTCGCCAGCACCGACGTGTCGCTGGTGATCGGCGCCAACGACGTGGTCAATCCGGTGGCCAAGACCGACCCGGCCAGCCCGATCTACGGCATGCCGATCCTGGACGTGGTCAATTCCAGGAACGTCATCGTCATCAAGCGCGGCAAGGGCACCGGCTTCGCCGGCATCGAGAACGCGCTGTTCTATGCCGACAACACCCGCATGCTCTACGGTGACGGCGCCGAGGCGGCCGGTGCCCTGGTCAGCGAACTGAAGGCGCTGGACGGCGGCGGGCATTGAGTGCCGCGGGCGCGACAGTGAGGCAGGGACGGCGCTCTGGGACCTCTCCTGCTGTCGCGTTCAAGGAAGTTTCGGACAGCGATCGCAGGTGCGCTCGCAGGAGCCGTAGGAGCGGCTTTAGCCGCGAGGGGCGTTACCGGTAACGCCCCTCGCGGCTAAAGCCGCTCCTACAAATGCCAACGTCGTGCGTGGCGAAAACAGGGAGGATGAGAGAGGCCTGACGCCGCGGCCAGCCGGCTTGCCTCGCTCGTAGGCGCGGTGTCTACCGCGACCCGCCGCTTCAGCGCGCGCTGAAGTACGCGGTGACCACGCCGATGCCCAGCCACAGCAGATCGCTGGGGCTATTGGCCAGCATCGTCAGGGTCCAGGCGTACTGGGCGCCCATCTTCAGCGACGAATCCCACACGTTCAGGCCCAGCCCCGCGCCCATCTGCGCGGCGGCGATGCCCCAGTTGGCGGCGACGATCACCAGTACCGTGGCGAGCATCGCCACCGCGATGCGCAGCGGGCCGCGCGGCAGGTTGCCCAGGCGCAGCATCCAGGCGCTCTCCAGCGCCACCACCACGGCCATCCAGCCGGCCTGGCGACCCAGCGACAGCGCCACCAGCAACCAGGCGATCAGTGCGGTGAAACAGCCCATGGCGAGCAGCAGGGGCCACAGCCAGTGCGAGGGCCTGGCCGGCGTGGAGGAAGGCGGCATTCGATGTTCCCGGAGAAGGCGTACAGGATACTTCCGGCGCGCGCCCCGCGCACTCGGATAAACTGCACGACTTGCACCGGCGGGGCTCGTCCCCATATCGCCCCCATGTACTCACGCAGCAGTGAACCTGTCCAATTCGAACGCGATTGCGCGGCGGTGATGGTGCCGCAGGGCGACGTGGTGACCCTGCCGGCCGGCAGCTATGGCTATATCACCCAGGCCCTGGGCGGCAGCTACACGGTGTTCGTGGAGGGCAACCTGTTCCGCATCGCCGGCAAGGACGGCGACGCCATCGGCAAGGAGCCGCCGCCGGGGCTGGAACTGCCCGACGATGCCGGCGACGAGCAGGTCGAAGCGCTGATCTGGCAGCAGCTGCGCACCTGCTTCGACCCGGAGATCCCGTTCAACATCGTCGATCTGGGTCTGATCTACGACGTGACCATGCACGCGCGCGAGGATGGCCAGCGCACCGTCGAGGTCAAGATGACCCTGACCGCGCCGGGCTGCGGCATGGGCGAGATCCTGGTCGACGACGTGCGCAGCAAGCTGGAAATGATCCCGACCATCGCAGAGGCCGACGTCGAGCTGGTGTTCGATCCGCCATGGGGCCGGCATATGATGTCCGAGGCCGCGCGCCTGGAAACCGGCATGCTCTGACCCCCGCGCGACGCCCCGCGCGTCGTGCCGGAGCCCGGATCGGGCGCCGCCGCTGTGGCCGCCATGCCCGGCGGCCCTGGCCATCCCTCGACTACCACAGGAATTCCCGGTGTCCGCTACCGAGCCGTCCACGCAGTTCCGCCTGATCCCGTCCACCGCCGCGCGCAGCGCCGAGGCGCGCGCGCAGATCCTCGCCGCGCCGGGCTTCGGCAACTACTTCACCGACCACATGGTCGCCATCGAATGGAGCCGCGAGCAGGGCTGGCACGACGCGCAAGTGCGAGCCTATGGCCCGCTGGCGCTGGACCCGGCCGCCTCGGTGCTGCACTACGGCCAGGAGATCTTCGAAGGCATCAAGGCCTATCGCCACGCCGACGGCTCGATCTGGACCTTCCGCCCGGAGGCCAACGGCAAGCGCCTGCAGCGCTCGGCGCAGCGCCTGGCGCTGCCGGAGCTGCCGGTGGAGCTGTTCGTGGAATCGCTGCGGCAGCTGATCGCGGTCGATGCGGCCTGGGTGCCGTCGGCGCCGGAGACCAGCCTGTATTTCCGTCCGTTCATGATCGCCAACGAGGCGTTCCTGGGCGTGCGCGCGGCGCAGAAGGCCGGCTACTACGTCATCGCCAGCCCGGCGGGCGCCTATTTCGCCAAGGGCGTGGCGCCGGTGGCGATCTGGCTGTCCACCGACTACGCGCGCGCCGCCAAGGGCGGCACCGGTGCGGCCAAGTGCGGCGGCAACTACGCCGCCTCGCTGCTGCCGCAGCAGCAGGCGCAGGCGCAGGGCTGCTCGCAGGTGCTGTTCCTCGACCCGGTCGAGGGCAAGTACATCGAGGAACTGGGCGGCATGAACGTGTTCCTGGTGATGCGCGACGGCAGCCTGGTCACCCCGGCGCTGTCGGGCAGCATCCTGGAAGGCATCACCCGCGACAGCATCCTGCAACTGGCCCGCGACCGCGGCATGCAGGTGGTGGAGCGCCAGGTGAGCATCGACGAGTGGCGCGACGGCGTGGCCTCCGGCGAGATCGCCGAGGTGTTCGCCTGCGGCACCGCCGCGGTGGTGACCCCGATCGGCCAGCTCAAGGGCAAGGACTTCGCCGTCGGCGACCTGACCGCCCCGGCCGGCCCGGTGACGCTGTCGCTGCGCCAGGAACTGACCGACATCCAGTACGGCCGCGTGGCCGATCGCCACGGCTGGCTGGTGCGGCTGGGCTGAGCCCCGCCCCCCGACGCCGGGGGCCATCGGCCGCCCTGGCGTGCGGGTTTCGCGCCCCAGGCGCAGGGTGTCCGGCGATGGCGTCCACCATCGCGCGCGGCATCCGCGCTGGTGGCGCGGCGCCTGAGGCGTCGGTGCCCCGTCCATGCGCCCGACGCGCTCCTGTCCTCTCCAACGGAGGAGTCCGCGCGCTGGACATTTCGTGTCCATCACGGTGCGGCGAGGTGTCCTGCCGACCCTCCCGGCCTGTCTGTATCTGTTGTCTCTTTTTCTTGCCGAGACGTCGCGCGAGTGCCAAAAGGCTGCCCTGAATTTGCCAAATTTGGCGTCTTGGCATGCTGCACTGCAGCAAAAATGAGGTGAGAATCACTTTATTACATCGAATCCCATTGCATTTCATGGTTTTGTACAACGGATTTCCGTCACAGCCCGCTCCATACGCACTTGTACTGAGCTAGGTTCGATGAATGGTCGGCAACACAGGGGTCGACCGGGCTCGCAATGCATGCCGGGTTCAGGTTAAGGCCGGGCCGGTGCAGCGCGGAACACCGCCGTCAGGCGGCTACTCAACCGAAAGGAAGTCCGAATGTCCGAAATGTCGCATCGTGGTTCGCGCCAGCGTCCGTGGCTGGTGGTGCTGGGCGCCTCTGCTCTCACCTCGCTGCTGCTGGCCACCCCAGCATTTGCCGGTGACGTGAACCTCTCCGGCCTGTCTTCCGAACCGACCGTGCAACGCTTCATCGTCAAGACCCGCGACGCCGCGCCGGTCAGCATCTCCAGCGCCTCCGCGGCCGCTGCCGCGCCCTCGGCGGCGCTGCGCGCGACGCTGCAATCGGCCGCCGCCGCGCTGCCGGCCAAGAACGGCCGCGCGCTCGGCCTGACCAGCCTGCGCCGCCTGGCGGTGGGGCCGGAAGTGGTCAAGGCCAGCCGTCCGCTGGACCGTGCCGAGGCCGAGACGCTGATGCGGCAGATCGCCGCCGACCCGAACGTCGAGTACGTCGAGGTCGACCAGCGCATGACCATCGCCCTGACCCCGAACGATCCGCGCCTGGGCGACCAGTGGGCCTTCGGCACCAGCAATGCCGGCATCAACGTGCGCTCGGCCTGGGACAAGGCCACCGGCGACGGCGTGGTCGTGGCGGTCATCGACACCGGCATCACCAGCCACCCCGATCTCAACGCCAACGTCCTGCAGGGCTACGACTTCATCAGCGATGCGGATGCCGCACGCGACGGCAACGGCCGCGACAGCGACCCGTCCGACGAAGGCGACTGGGCCGCCGCCGGCGAGTGCTACTCCGGTTCGCCGGCCTCCAATTCCAGCTGGCACGGCACCCACGTCGCCGGCACCATCGCCGCGGTCACCAACAACGGCACCGGCGTGGCCGGCACCGCGTTCAAGGCCAAGATCCTGCCGGTGCGCGTGCTCGGCAAGTGCGGCGGCTACACCTCCGACATCGCCGATGCGATCACCTGGGCCTCCGGCGGCACCGTCAGCGGCGTGCCGGCCAACCAGAACCCGGCCGAAGTGATCAACATGTCGCTGGGCGGCAGCGGCACCTGCTCGAGTACCTACCAGAACGCCATCAACGGCGCGGTCGGCCGCGGCACCACGGTGGTGGTGGCGGCGGGCAACAGCTCGACCAACGTGTCCAGCTCGGTGCCGGCCAACTGCAACAACGTGATCGCGGTGGCGGCCACCACCTCGTCGCGGGCCAAGGCCAGCTACTCGAACTACGGCGCGGGCATCGACATCTCCGCGCCGGGCTCGAACATCCTGTCCACCCTCAACGACGGCACCACCACCCCGGGCAACCCGAGCTATGCCTCGTACAACGGCACCTCGATGGCGACCCCCCACGTGGCCGGCGTGGTTGCGCTGATGCAGTCGGTGGCGCCGACTGCGCTGACCCCGGCGCAGGTGGAAAGCACCATCAAGAACACCGCCGCCAGCTTCTCCTGCTCGCAGGGGTGCGGCGCCGGCCTGCTCGATGCCAACGCGGCGGTCACCGCGGCGCAGAACGGCGGCAGCGGCGGCGGCGGTGGTGGCGGCAGCAGCAACGAGTTGCAGGACGGCGTGGCGGTCACCAACCTCAGCGCCAACAGCGGCTCTTCGTTGAACTACACGGTCAAGGTGCCGTCCGGTGCCAGCAGCCTGGTGGTCACCACCTCCGGCGGCAGCGGCGATGCCGACCTGTACGTGCGCTTCGGCAGCGCGCCGACCGATTCGGCCTACGACTGCCGTCCGTACAAGAACGGCAACAACGAGAGCTGCACCTTCAACTCCCCGCAGGCCGGCACCTACTACGTGCGGGTGAAGGCGTACAGCACGTTCTCCGGGCTCAGCCTGAAGGCCGACTACTGAGGCATCCGTCGCGGCGGCCGCCATGGCCGCCGCGCACCTCCCGGTGCCGGATCGCAGCGCTCGGCAGGACGCCGATGCTGCCACTCTCGGTCGCCCCGCGCTTCGGCGCGGGGCTTTTTTATGGGCGCAGGGGCTCGCTGTCGCGTGGCGTGCCACCGCGCTACGCCATGTCAGCCATCGCTGCACTTGTCGTGCGGATCCGGCCGCTGGCACGACGGCGTGGGCTTCGGTGCGTGCCAATGCCACGGACAGGACGCTGCCCGGCACGGCGATCGGCGGGAGCACGCTCTACGCCATTCGCTCCTGCGTCGCCATCATTCGCACAGATCGCAGGCACGCGCCTGCAGCGCATCGAGGATCTGCGCGGCGTCCATCTCCAGCAGCAGGCCGCGCTGCCCGGCGTTGAACCACACGCTGCCCGCGCCCAATGCCGATTGCTCCACCAGCACCGGCGCCGGCCGCTGTTGGCCCAGCGGGCTGATGCCGCCGACCTTGTAGCCGGTGCGGCGCTCGGCCTCGGCCGCCTCCATCATCCGCGCCGCCTTGCCGCCCGCGGCCGCGGCCAGTTTCTTCAACTGCACCCGGCGATCGGACGGGACCACCACGCAGACCGCGCGCGTATCGACCCAGGCCATCAGGCTCTTCAGCACCCGCTCCGGCGGCAGGCCCAGCGCCTGCGCGGCCTGCAGGCCCTTGGCGCCGGCTTCGGCGGCGTAGTCGTAGGGATGCAGCCGGTAGACGATGCCGGCCGCGTCCAACGCCTTGGTTGCGCGCGTCGCCTTGGACATCGCGGTCGCTCAGGCGGCTTCGAAGCGGTTGGCCGCCACGTTCTTGCGTACCTTCTGCGGGTCCCAGATGCGCCCATTCATGGCGATGTAGACGCCGGCCGGCAGCGACTGCACCGCGCCGACCGCGCAACCGATGTTGAACTCGGCGTCGGAACCGCGGAAGCGCGCCGGGTTCAGCGCGCCGGTCATCACGATGGTCTTGCCCTCGATCGCCTGCAGCACCTTGCCGGTCTGCACCATCGAGTCGGTGCCGTGGGTGATCAGCACATGCCGCGCGGACTGTGCGGCGATGGTGGCGCGGATCAGCTCGCGGTCCTCGTCGGTGATGTGCAGCGAATCCTTGCGGATGATCGGGATCACGGTGAAGCGGAAGGTCACGCCCAGTTCCTTGAGGATCTGGCCGATCTGCGGGTCGCCGATCTGGTAGTCGGACTTGTCGTCGAAGTAGATCTTGTCGATCGTGCCGCCGGTGGTGACGATCAGGAGTTCTTCCATTGGCGTTCCTAGAAGCATGTCGGGACGCGGCCGTGGCCGCGCAGGCCGTCCATGATACCGGGCGCGGCGGGATGGCCGCTCAGTCGCGCCCGGCGGCGCCGCGACGGCGGGCGAAACGCGCGCGGATGCCCGGCGCGCTGGACAGGCCCACCACCAGCAGCGCCAGCAGCAGTTCGGCCCAGCCGTAGCCGCGCTGCGGCGGGTGGCTCCAGGCGGTCATCACCCCATGGCTGAACCACAGCAGCGCGCCCACGCCGCTCCAGAACCGCGCCAGCGCCGAGCCGCGCAGCACGCCCACGGCGAGCAGCAGCGGCGGCAGCGCGAACACCAGCAGGGCGGCGAGACGGTGGCGATCGTCGTGGAACCAGGCCGCGAACAGCGCCGCCAGCGCCAGCAGCGTCACCCCCAGCGCCACCCGCAGGCGCCCCCCGCTCATGGTGCCGCCAGTCGCTGCGCGATGTCGGCCAGGCGCCGGCCGAGCGCGCGCGCCAGTTGCGCTTCTTCCTCGCTGGGTTGCGGATCGTCGTCGGCACCAGCGACGTGGCTGGCCCCGTACGGCGTGCCGCCGCTGCGGGTGCTGCTGAGCAGCGGTTCGGTGTAGGGAATGCCGACGATCAGGCAGCCGTGGTGCAGCAGCGGCAGATGCATCGACAGCAGGGTGGCTTCCTGGCCGCCGTGCAGCGACGCGGTCGAGGTGAACACCGCCGCCGGCTTGCCGGCGAGGGTGGCGCTGGCCCAGTCGGCGCCGAGCCCGTCGATGAAGTGCTTGACCGGCGCGGCCATGTTGCCGAAGCGGGTCGGGCTGCCCAGCGCCAGGCCCACGCAGTCGCGCAGGTCGCTGGCATCCACGTACGGCGCGCCGCTGTCGGGCACCGGCGGTGCGCTGGTCTGGGTGACCGCGGCCACCGGCGGCACGGTGCGCAGGCGCGCGGCCATGCCCGGCACCTCGCCGACGCCGCGCGCGATCTGCCGCGCCAGGCGCGCCACCGAGCCGCCGCGGCTGTAGTACAGGACCAGAATCTCGGCCATGCGGCCCTCTCGTGGATCGAAACGACCGCCAGTATCGACGATGCCGGCGTCCATGCGCATCGGGTACCCTTGCCCGATGCAGCCGCTGGACACCGTCAATCTCTGGGCCGATCGCCTGCGCGACCGCGCGCGCATGCGCAGCTTCGCCGGCTTCCTGTGGCGGCGCTTCATCGACGACCGCCTGTTCCAGGCCGCGGCCTCGCTGGCCTACACCACCATCTTCGCCCTAGTGCCGCTGGCGGTGGTGGTGTTCGGGGTGCTGTCGGCGTTCCCGGTGTTCGACAAGTGGAGCGACCAGCTCAGCGACTACATCTTCTCCAACTTCGTGCCGGCCGCGGCGCGCTCGGTGGAGGCCTACCTGCGCCAGTTCTCGGCCAGCGCCGGGCAACTGACCACCGCCGGCGTGGTCGCGCTGGTGGTCTCGCTGCTGATCACCCTCAACAGCGTCGAGCAGACCTTCAACCAGATCTGGCGGGTGGTGTCGGCGCGGCCGCAGCTGACCCGCTTCCTGGTGTACTGGACCGTGCTGACCCTCGGCGCGCTGCTGGCCGCGGCATCGCTGGCGGTGTCGGCACGGTTCTTCGCGCTGCCGCTGTTCAAGACCAGCGAGGGCCGGCTGCTGGCGCAGGTGGTGCTGAGCGTGGCGCCGGTGCTGATCGAGTTCGTCTGCATCACCCTGGTGTACAGGGTGGTGCCGCACCACACGGTCAAGCTGCGCCACGCGGTGCCGGGCGCGCTGCTGGCGGTGCTGCTGCTGGAACTGGTGAAGTGGGGGTTGAGCCTGTACCTGGGCAGCTTCCAGTCGTACCAGCGCATCTACGGCACGGTCGCGTTCGTGCCGATCTTCCTGTTGTGGATCTACCTGAGCTGGATCGCGATCCTGCTCGGTGCCTCGGTGTCGTCCTCGATCGCCGCGTTCCGCTACCAGCCGGCCTCGATGCGCCTGCCGGCCGGCTACGAGATCTATGGCCTGCTGCGCCTGCTCGGGCGCTTCGCGCAGGCGCGCAAGCAGGGCTGCGGGCTGCAGGAGGACCAGATCCTGCAGTTGGAGCCGATGCTGACCGACTCGTTGATGCAGCAACTGCTGTGCGAGCTGGAACGCATCCGCCTGCTCCGCCGTACCGAGCAGGGCGACTGGTTGCTGGCCCGCGACCTGAGCGACCTGCCGGTGGCCGAGCTGTACGAGAATTGCCAGCTGCGCATCCCCGTCGTCGAGACCTATTTGCCGTGCCGCGACGACGCCCTGGGCCAGGCGGCGTGCCGCGCGCTGGACGAACTGCGCCTGCCGCTGCGCGACGTGCTCAAGCGTCGCGTCGGCGACCTCTATACCGAGATCGGAGACCTTGCATGACCGCCATGCGCCTGTTGTTCCCGCTGTTCGCCGCCGCCGCCTTGCTGGCCGGGTGCGACCGCCAGCCCACGCCCAAGCCGGCCGACGGCACCGCGACCACCGCGCCATCCTCCGCGCCCAAGCCGCCGCCCGCTCCGCCAGCGCCGGAGGCCCCCGCCGCCCCGGCAGCCGGACCGTCCGTGGTGCAGGAGACCCGCTCCGAGCCGACCCTGAAGATGAAGGCGGTGGACGGTCGCGAGTACGACCTGGCCGCGCATCGCGGGCAGTGGGTGGTGGTGAATTTCTGGGCCACCTGGTGCGCGCCGTGCCTGAAGGAGATGCCGGAGCTGTCGGCCCTGCACGTCATGCGCGACAACATCGAGGTGGTGGGCCTGGCCTACGAGGACATCGAGCCGGCGGAGATGCAGGCGTTCCTGAAGCAGCATCCGGTCGCCTATCCGATCGTCATCGTCGACACCTATGCGCCGCCGGCGGACTTCGCCACCCCGCGCGGGCTGCCGATGACTTACCTGATCGCGCCCGATGGCAAGGTCGCCAAGCAGTTCCTGGGGCCGGTCAACGCGAAGGACATCGAAAGCGCGATCGCCGCTGCCGGTGGCCCGGCACCCGGTCAGGGCAAGGGGAAGGCGGCGGGGTGAGGGTGTCGGTTGGCTGTGCGGCGTGGTCGTCGCCTGGGACTGGGCCTTCGGGATTGGGGACTGGGATGCGCGCTTGCGTGCGTGCGGAGGCGCCATCAGGTCGCCATCAGATCGCGGTCGAATCGCTGTAGGAGCGGCTTCAGCCGCGACCCGGAAGGCTGACCGATGGTGGTGACGCGGCTAAACCCGACCCCCTATCCGATGCGTCCGGAATGAAGCGCAGTCGTTGTGGGAGGGACTTCAGTCCCGACGCCTTGCGCGACGGGAGGATGGGATGGCTTCGCTCGTCGCGGCTGAAGCCGCTCCTACGATGGCCTCTGCTCGCACACCACTAAACAGGCGCCTGTCCCCCTTAAAAGCGGCTTCAGCCGCGACGCACTATCCCTGTGGGTGGGCGCGCCAAGCGAGGCGATGTCGGAAGGCCACGGCTGCGCGCCGCAGGCCTCGCTCAATCCCCATTCCCTAATCCCCACTCCCGGCCTCATACGACGGAATCGGCTGCAGCAGCCCGAACTTTTCCTTGTGCAGCTTGTGCTTCAGCGGCGGCAGGTCCAGGTCCGGTTCGTGCAGGCGGGTTTCCGGCAACTGATCGAGCAGGTGCCGGATCAGGGTCAGACGGCCGCGCTTCTGGTCGTTGAAGTCGACCAGGGTCCACGGCGCATAGTCGCGATGCGTGGCCTCCAGCATCGCTTCGCGGGCGCGGGTGTAGTCGGCGTACTGGCTGCGCGACTTCAGGTCCACCGGCGACAGCTTCCAGCCCTTCAGCGGGTCGTGCAGGCGCTCGGCGAAACGCTTTTCCTGCTGCGCCTGGTCCACGCACAGCCAGTACTTGAACAGGCGGATGCCATCGTCCACCAGCAGCCGCTCGAACAGCGGGGTCTGGCGCAGGAAGGCGTGGTACTCGGCATCGCTGCAGTAGCCCATGACCCGCTCCACGCCGGCGCGGTTGTACCAGCTGCGGTCCATCAGCACGATCTCGCCGGCGGCCGGCAGGTGCGCGATGTGGCGCTGGAAATACCACTGCGTGGCTTCGCGGTCGGTCGGCTTGGGCAGGGCCACCACCCGGCACTGGCGCGGGTTCAGGTGTTCGGCGATGGCCTGGATCGCACCACCCTTGCCGGCGGTGTCGCGGCCTTCGAACAGCACCAGCACACGCTCGCCGCTGTGCTGCACGGCCTGCGCCATCGCCATCAGTTCCAACTGCAGCGGCTGCATCAGGGCCTTGTACTGCTTGCGCTTCAGATGACTCATTTGCTGCTCCGCTTGCGGGTGCCGGTGCCGGCCATGCTGCGCGCCACTTCCAGCAGCGCGCCTTGCTGGCGGGTGTCGAGGGCGCGGTAGGCCTGCAGCAAGTCGTGTTCGCCGCGGGTGCGCGCCGGGTCCAGCTGGCTGGCCAGTTCGCCGAGCAGGGCGCCGGCGGGGACGCCGAAGGTGCGCGCCAGCGCAGTGAGCTGGGCGCGCCCGGGCAACTTCTCGCCGGCCATCCAGGCCTTGACCGTGGCCGCACCGGCGCGTGGGATGGCCGCGGCGATGTCCGCGGCGCTCATGCCGCTGGCTTTGGCCAGCAGGCGCAACGTGGTGTCCAGGGACATGCGGGAGTCCAGGTCATTCCTTCAGCCGCGGGCGCAGCGTGGCCAGATTGCAGGGGCGGGTGCGGGCATCCAGCTGCGCGACGATGATCCGTTCCCAGGCCGTGCGGCAGGCCGAGGTGGAGCCGGGCAGGCAGAACAGGAAGGTGGCATTGGCCAGGCCGGCGAAGGCGCGCGACTGCAGCGAGGAGGTGCCGATCTCCTCGACACTGATCGCGCGGAACAGCTCGCCGAAGCCTGGCATCTGCTTGTCCAGCAACGGCAGCAGGGCCTCGGGCGTGGAATCGCGGCCGGTGAAGCCGGTGCCGCCGGTGACCAGGATGCCATCCACCCCGGGATCGGCGATCCAGGCCGAGACCGTGGCGCGCATCCGGTAGCGATCGTCCGGCAGCAGCTCCCGCGCGTGCAGGCGATGGCCGACGCCGCTGAGGGCGGCGACCAGGTAGTCGCCGGAACTGTCCTGGTCGAGGCTGCGCGTGTCCGAGACGGTCAGCACGCACAGGTTCAAGGCAATGAAGTCGGCGTTTGCGCTCATGCCGGCAGCCTAGCCGCTCGCCCGGCCGGCGTATAGCCTGCCCGCGCCACCGCTTCAGCTACGGTGCTTCCAGGGCCATTGCTTGCTGGATGGAGACCGGCCCGCGCCCAATAAGGCAGGCCGCGTGGCGTGTCGGCCTTGCTTGAGCCCGATCCCGGCGCCTAAGCGCGATCGAGCCGCTTCATGCGGAGGATCGGGTATTTCACGCCAGGGCCAGCGTGCGCGGCCGGAAGCGATGGACGCTGGCAGTACGATCGGCCGCCAGCGGCAGGCGCTCGGGCTCGCGCTGCAGCGCGCGTCGCTGCGCGTCGGCGCCGTGCCACTCGGTGCATTCGAGCAGGGTGCGGCCGTCGTCGGACAGGTACAGCTGCGCGGCGATCAATCCCCGCAGCGCATGCGCGCCATCCTGCAGGGCGGCGAAGGCAGCGTCGGCGCGGCGCTGCGCCTGCGCCGCATCGCGTGTCGGGACGCGTGTGACCACCACGCAGGACGCTTCCCGGTGCGGATCGGACACGCCGCTGCGGATGCGCCGGTAGCGCCGCAGCGTCCGCCGCAGCGCCGGCAGGCGTGCGCGCAGCAGTTCATGCAGTTCGGGTGCCGCGTCGCAGCAGCAGCGTGCGTACAGCAGATCGGGGGCGTCGCCGAGGGATTCCATCCAGGTCAGGGCGTGCAGGCGGTGGTCGCACAAGCCGCGCACGCATTCGAGCAGGGCGGTCCGGTCGGGCATGGACGCCTCGGCGAGCAGCATGCTGCGTGTGGGCGCGGGGGAGGAGGGCGTGGGCGTGGGGAACGACAGCGACATCGCGGGATCTGCACAGGGAGCGTGCGCGCAGTGTCGGACCTCAAGTTTGCTTGAGGTCAAGTGTTGTAGGCGATCCGCTGACATGCACAGGCCGTACTCGCTGATTGTCTGTGACGCTTCGGTGCGATCTGCAGCGATGGATCGTCCTCATCGCGGGGTGCGTCGTGGCGTTGCGCGCAAGAAGAGACCGAATGATGCGATGCAAAGGTTCCATCAGCGACGTCGATGGCAACAAGTGACGCGCCGTCGCGCCTCACGCATGTTCATGCGCGCCGCGCGGCTGCCGCGCATCCCGATTCAATCAGGCCGACGCCGCGCCTTGCCAGCCGTGGCGTGCCGCAGTGTCGCGCAGCAGCGCGGCGAAGTCGGAGGCGAAACCTTGCATGTCGAACAGCCCGCTGTCCGCGCGCCGCGCGTGCAACCGCTCGCGCAGCGCCTGCAGTGCAGCAGGATCGCGACCCAGGCGCACCGCGGTGGCGACGAACGCCGCGTCGTCGGCGGCATTCATTTCGTCCAGGCCGAGATGATGGTTGAGGCTGCCGGCCACGCGCGCGGCGAAGGTGCTGCCGGGGCAGGTCAGCACCGGGCAGCCGGCCCACAAGGCATCGGAGGCGGTGGTGTGGGCGTTGTACGGATGGGTGTCCAGGAACAGGTCGGCGTGCCGGTAGCGCGCCAGATAGTCCGGATGCGCCAGTTTGGGCATGAAGCGCAGACGCGTCGGTTCCACGCCGGCCGCCGCAGCGGCCGCACGCAGTCGGTCATCGGCCTGGCCCGGGCCGGACAGCAGCCACAGCACGCTGTCCGGCACCTGTCGCAGCACCTCCAGCATCCGCGCCAGGCTGCGCGGGCCGAGCTTGTAGCTGTTGTTGAAGCAGCAGAACACGGTGCCGTGCTCGGGCAGGCCGCAGTCGCGGCGCGCCGGTGGGGTGCCGACATGGCGGGTGTCGTCGGAGGGCTGGAAGGCGCGCGGCAGCCGCAGCACCCGCTCGCTGTAGTGCGCGGCCAGGGTGGGCGGCAACGCATAGGCATCGCCGACCACGTAGTCGATCCACGGCGCGCCGGAGGTGCCGGGGTAGGCCAGCCAGTTCAACTGCACCGGTGCCGGGCGCAGCGCCAGCACCTCGGGCGTGCCGCCGCCGCCCCAGCCGCGCAGATCGAACAGCAGGTCGATGCCGGCGTCGCGGATGCGCTGGGCGATCTGCCGATGCGGCTGCCCGGCCACGGCGTGCCAGGCATGCGCGGCCGCCTGCAGGCGCGCGCCGATCGCGCTGCGATCGTCGTGGTTGAGCGCGAACAGGTGTACCTGCAGGTCGGGGTGCGCCCGCAGGCGCTCGAACAGGGCGACGGTCAGCAGGCCGGTGGGATGTGCGCCGAAGCCGTTGGACAGGAACCCAATGCGCAGCGCGCCATCACTGCGCACCTGCGTGGCGGGCAGCGGCGCGAGGGCGCGCGCCAGCGCCTGGGCGCGGTTGCGCGCGCAGCGCAACTGCTCGTCCGCGCCCGCGTCCTCGTTGAGGAAGGCGAACGGTTCGATGGTCGGATGCCCCTGCCGCACCGCGCTGCGCACCTGTTGCGACAGCGCGTCCAGCCCGCGCCAGTCGCACAGCTTGCGGCGCCAGTTCAGCAGGTAGGCGGCGATCGACGGTTCCTGCGGCAGCAAGGCATGCGCGTGCGCATAGGCCTGCGCCGCGGCTTCCGCCTCGCCGTTGTCTTCCAGTGCGTGGCCCAGCCAGACCGCGATGCCCGGGTGCTGCGGCGCCTGTTGCAGCGCTGCGCGCAGGGCCTGCGCGGCCTCGGCATGGCGACCCTGGGTCCAGCGCACCCGGCCCAGCCGCGCCAGCGCCTCCGGATGCCCCGGACGCAGCTGCAGTGCGCGCACGGCAGCCTGTTCGCCCGCGGCAACCGCGCCGGCACCGAGTTCGGCGTCGGCGAGCATCACCCAGGCCAGGAAATCCTGCGGATCGCGTTGCACCGCGGCCTGCAGGTGCAGGCGTTCGTCGGCGCCGCCGTTCATGCGGCCGTGATCGACCGCAGTCCGCGCACGCTCATGGCACCAGCGCCTTGGCGTAGTGCTGCGCGCTCAGGTCCTGCTGCCAGCCGCAGGCGCGGTACAGGGCCTGCGCGGAGAGATTGTCCTGCGCCGTCTCCAGCACGATGCGCACCGCGCCATCGTCCGCGGCGTGGCCTTCGGCGGCGTGCAGCAGCGCCTGCGCCACGCCGTGGCGGCGGTGCGCAGGCGTGACGTACAGATCGTTGAGGATCCACAGCCGTGCCGCCCGCACCGAAGAGAAGGACGGATACAACTGCACGAAGCCGGCGGCCTGCGCATCGCGCTCGGCCAGCAGCACCACCGACTCGGCGCGGGCCAGGCGCGCAGCCAGGAAGGCGTGCGCGGTCGCCGCATCCGGGGCCTGCCCGTAGAACTGCCGGTAGGCATCGAACAGCGCTGCCAGCGCCGGCAGGTCGTGCGCATCGGACTGGCGCACGCGCACGCTCATGGGCTGTCGCTCAGGCGCGCGAGTTCGTCGACCTGGTGCTCGTGGCTCAGGCGCCCGATCAGTGCATCGAGGTCGCCCTCGATCACGTTCGGCAGGTCGTACAGGGTCAGGCCCTCGACGCGGTGGTCGGTGATCCGGCCCTGCGGGAAGTTGTAGGTGCGGATGCGCTGGCTGCGGTCGCCACTGCCGACCTGCAACTTGCGGTCCTGCGCCTCGGCCGCGGCCTGCTTGCTGCGCTCGGCCTCCAGCAACTGCGCCTTGAGCCGTTTCATCGCCTTGTCGCGGTTGGCGTGCTGGCTGCGCTCGGTCTGGCACTCGACCACCACGCCGCTGGGGACATGGGTGATGCGGATCGCCGACTCGGTCTTGTTGACGTGCTGGCCGCCGGCGCCGGAAGAGCGGAAGGTATCGATCTTCAGGTCGGCCGGGTTGATCGCGATCTCCTCCACGTCGTCGGCCTCGGGGATGATCGCCACCGTCGCCGCGGAGGTGTGGATGCGGCCCTGCGACTCGGTCGCCGGCACGCGCTGCACGCGGTGCGTGCCGGATTCGAATTTCAGCTTGGAGTAAGCGCCACGGCCGACGATGCGCGCCACGATCTCCTTGTAGCCGCCGTGCTCGCCTGGGCTGTCCGATTCCACTTCCACCTTCCAGCCCTGGCGCTCGGCGTAGCGCGCGTACATGCGGAACAGGTCGCCGGCGAAGATCGCCGCCTCGTCGCCGCCGGTGCCGGCACGCACTTCCAGGAACAGGTTGCCGTCGTCGCGCGGATCCCGCGGCACCAGCAGCAGTGCCAGTTCCGCATCCAGTTCGGCCAGGCGCGCCTGCGCGGCGCCGATTTCCTCCTCGGCCAGTTCGCGCAGTTCCGGATCGGCGCGCATCGTCTCGGCCGAGGCCAGGTCGGCCTTGGCCGCGGCCTCGGCCGCCAGCGCGGCGGCGACCGGCTCCAGTTGCGCGAACTCGCGCGAGTAGTCGCGGAAGCGCGCGTTGTCGCTCACCACCTCGGGGTCGGACAGCAGGCGTTCGAGTTCTTCGCGACGCTCGGCCAGCGCCTCCAGCTTACGGCGCAGGGTCGGTGTCATCGGTCTTCAGAATGGGGTGGAAATAGCCCGGCTTCTCCGGGAACAGGCGCTCGGCGGCGCGGGCCAGGTCGGCGTCGCCGCGCAGCGCCGCCTCGCGCAGGGCCGCGGTGGGCGGATGCAGCAGGCGGTTGGTCAGGGTGTTGGCGAGGAACTCCAGCACCTCGTCGGCGGGCTTGCCGTGCGCCAGTTGTTGCCGCGCCTTGGCCAGCACGTCGTCGCGGGTGCTGTCGCCATGCGCGCGCAGGCGCTTGAGCGGCGCCTGGCGGGTGCTGGCCTGCAGCGCTTCCATGTAGCGCACGACCTGCAGGTCGATGATCGCCTCGGCCGCCTCGGCGGCCTCGCGGCGGCCGCGTCGGTTGTCCTCGACCGCGCGTTCCAGGTCGTCGACGGTGTACAGGTAGGCGTCGGCCAAGTCGGCCACGCCGGCCTCGATGTCGCGCGGCACTGCCAGGTCGAACAGCAGCATCGGCTTGTGCTTGCGTGCGCGCAGCGCCTGTTCGACCTGCGCCCGGGTCACCACCGGCTCGCGCGCGGCGGTGGCCGAGAACACCACGTCGGCCTCGTGCAGGTGACGCTCCAGCTCGCTCAGCGGCAGCGCCACGCCGCCGTGGCGGCTGGCCAGTTCCTGTGCGTGGGCGAGGGTGCGGTTGGCGATCAGCAGGCGTCGCACGCGACCCTCGCTGAGATGCTTGGCGGCCAGCTCGATGGTCTCGCCGGCGCCGACCAGCAGCACGGTGGATTCGCTGAGCCGGGCGAAGGAGCTTTGCGCCAGGCGCACCGCGGTGGAGGCGACCGAGACCGGATTGGCGCCGACCCGGGTGTCGGTGCGCGCGCGCTTGGCTACCGAGAAGGTCTGCTGGAACAGCCGGTCCAGGCGGCTGCCCATCGCCCCGTGCTCGCGTGCCAGCGACCAGGCGTCCTTCACTTGGCCGAGGATCTGCGGCTCGCCCAGCACCATCGAGTCCAGCCCGGTGGCGACCCGGAACAGGTGCCGCACCGCGTCCGCATCCTGGTGCTGGTACAGATAGCCGTGCAGGCCGGCGGCGTGCGAATCCAGCCAGTCGGCCAGGTGCTGTGCATCGCCGGCAATGGCGTACAGCTCGGTGCGATTGCACGTGGACAGCAGCGCCGCTTCGGTGACGTCGGGCAGCGCACGCAGCGATTGCAGCGCGCGCGGCAATGCGTCGCCGGCGAATGCCACCCGTTCGCGCAGGTCGACCGGCGCGGTCTGGTGGTTCAATCCGAGCACCCACAACGTCATCTGTTCAGTTGCTTGCGATAAGCTGCTGGCCATTCAGGGCCCCATTTTACGGCCCGGCCGCTTCCGATGCCCGCACTGATTCGCATCCGTACCTTTCTGCTGCTGTCCGCAATCGCCGCCGTGGCCGCACCGGCCGCGGCCAAGGCGCCGAGCCCCGCCCAGGACGTGATGACCCCGGTCCTGGCCGGCGAGTTCGCCCTGCAGGCCGGGCAACTGGCCGACGCCTCGCGCTGGTACCTGCAGGCCGCCAACGACAGCCCCGGCGACGCCGGTCTGGCCGAACGTGCCACCCGCATCGCGATGCTGGCCAACGACAGCGCCGCCGCCACCCAGGCCCTGGCGCTGTGGCGGCAGCGCGCGCCCGAGTCGCTGGCCATGCGCAGCGCCGAGGCTTCGCTGGCCCTGCGCAACGGCAATCTGCGCCAGGCGCGCAGCCTGCTGGTGGCCTTGCTGCGCGACAAGGATCCGCGCGGCTGGCGCTTCGCCCTGATCGCGCTGGTCAGCGGCAACCGCGATCCGGAGGTGGCGGCCAAGGCCCTGGACCAGTTGCTCGACGCCAACGCCATCCCCGACCAGCTCGAGGCCTGGCAGGAGTTCGGGCGTTTGGCGCTGCGCCTGGACCAGCCCAAGCTGGCCGAGCGCATCGTCGACCAACTGGTCAAGCGCTTCCCGCAGGAGCCGCGCGTGGCGCTGCTGCACGCCACGCAGCTGCAGCAGGCGGGCAAGACCGAGCAGGCGCGCGCGCTGCTGGAGGGCGTGGAGCCCAAGGTGTCGGGCGATCCGGAGCTGCGCACCGCGCTGGCCTATGCCTACGACGCCATCGGCGACACCGCTGCCGCGGCGCGGGTGCTGGCGCTGGGGCCGCAGACCACCCAGAACTATGGCCTGCGCGCCTCGATGCTGGCCAAGCTGCAGGACAACGCCGCCTTGACCGCGCTGTACGACGAACTGCGCAAGGGCGCCGACCGGCCCGATCCGGAGCGACGCCTGCTGCTCGGCAAGATCGCCGAATTCCTCAAGCGCAACCAGGAGGCGGTGGACTGGTATCACGGCGTGCCGGGCGGCCCGCTGCGCAGCGAGGCGCGGCTGCGCGCGGCCGGCGCGCTGTACGCGCTGGGCCAGAAGGACGCGGCCTTCGCCGAGGCGCGCGCGCTGCAGGACGATGCCGAGGCCGACGATGCCGCGCGCCGCGACGCCTATGTGCTGGAGGCGGAACTGCGCCAGCGCAGCGGCGACGACGCCGGCGAGCTGCAGGTGTTCGAGCGTGGCCTGGCCGCGTATCCGGACGACAACGCCCTGCTGTACGCGCGCGGCTTGTCCTGGGAGCGCCGCGACCGCATCGACCGCGCCGAGGCCGATCTGCGCAAGATCCTGGTCACCGACCCGGAGAATGTGGCGGCACTGAACGCGCTCGGCTATACCCTGGCCGACCGCACCAAGCGCTATCGCGAGGCGCTGCAGCTGATCGACCGCGCCCGCACCGCCGATCCGGACAATGCCGCGATCATCGACAGCTACGGCTGGGTGCTGTACCGGCTCGGCAAGACCCAGGAGGCGCTGGTGCAGCTGCGTCGCGCCTGGAGCCAGGTGAAGGATCCGGAGATCGCCGCGCACATCGGCCAGGTGCTGTGGGAGCAGGGCAAGCACGAGGAGGCCAACAAGTACTTCGACGAGGCGCGCAAGCTCGATCCTGACAATCGCGCGCTGCGCCGCGCCCTGGAACAGGTGAACCCGTGAGGCCTGGCTTGCGCGCCGCGTGGGCGCTGGCCGCCGGGCTGCTGCTGGGCGGCTGCAGCGCGCTGCCCACCCGCACCCCGGCGCCAGTCGCAGTCGCCACGCCCGATGCCGCCGCGCAGCAGGCCGAGGCCGCGCGCGCGCAGTGGCTGCAGGTGCATCCGGACTGGTCGTTCCAGGGACGGGTCGCGATCAGCAACGGCCGCAATGGCGGCAGCGGCCGCATCGACTGGAAGCAGCAGCATCGCCAGTACGAGGTGCAGCTCAGTGCGCCGGTGACCCGGCAGAGCTGGCGCCTGATCGGCGACAGCCACTCCGAGGCCGGGCGCCTGGAAGGCATGGAGGGCGGGCCGCGCGAAGGCGAAAACGCCGAACAGCTGCTGCTGGAAGCGACCGGCTGGGAAATCCCGGTCAATCTGCTGCCGCAGTGGGTGCGCGGGCAGGTGGCGTGGGATACCGAAGCGCCCGAACACGTGGACTACGATGCCCAGGGGCGGCCGCGCACCTTGCGGCAGATGGGCTGGGACATCGAGTTCCAGGAGTGGTACCCGCCCAGCGACGGCCAGCCGGCCCTGCCGCGGCGCATCGAGGCGCGCAACGGCGACGCCAAGGTGCGCTTGCTGGTGGATCACTGGGACATTCCGGCGCCATGAGCGCGGCCATCGACGGGGGCTGGTCGTCCTGGCCTGCCCCGGCGAAGCTGAACCTGTTTCTGCAGATCACCGGCCGCCGAGCGGACGGCTACCACCAGTTGCAGACCGTGTTCCGCCTGCTGGACTGGGGCGATACGGTGCACCTGCGGCCGCGCGCGGACGGGGTGGTGGCGCGGATCGGCCCCTCCGTGGCCGGGGTCGCCGAGGCCGACGACCTGCTGGTGCGCGCCGCGCGGCTTCTGCAAAAAGCGGCGAATGTCGTCCAAGGTGTGGATATCCGCGTCGAAAAGCGCATTCCGGCGGGCGGCGGCTTCGGCGGTGGCTCGTCCGATGCGGCGACCGCACTGGTGGCGCTGAACGCGCTGTGGGGCGCCGGGCTGGACGAGGACGCCCTGGCCGGCCTCGGCCTGTCGCTGGGTGCGGATGTGCCGGTGTTCGTGCGCGGGCGCGACGCCTGGGCCGAGGGGGTGGGCGAGCAATTGACCGCCCTGGCGCTGCCGCCGGCCTGGTATGTGCTCGCCGATCCGGGGGTGCACGTGCCCACCGCGGCGCTGTTCCAGTCCCCCGATTTGACGCGGGATGCTGCGCCCGCGAAAATAGCGGACTTCGTTTCAGGTTTCCTGCTCGGTAACGCGTTCGAGCCGGTCCTGCTTCGCCGCGAACCGGTCGTCCAGGCCACGTTCCAGGCGCTGGCGCGGATCGGTACGCCACGCCTGACCGGGTCGGGGAGCGGTTGTTTCGTCGAGTTCGCCGATCGCGCTGCCGCCGTGCGCGCGCTGGCGGACTTGCCGGACGGGATGCGCGCCTGGGTGGCAGGCGGCGTCCCGCGTTCGCCGCTGCTCGACGCGCTGGAGGCTTGGCACAGGTTTACGCAGGGGCGTCGCCAAGAGGCCCAAGGCACCAGGTTTTGATCCTGGCATTCGTAGGTTCGAATCCTACCGCCCCTGCCATTTGGGTATGCAGATCCCTCTGCAAACGCCTGCACATCCCTGTGCGGGGATTCAACGGGAAAGGCATCGCTTTTCCTCGCTTTTTCGATTCGTCCGGTTTTCGTCGCCACACGCTCTTTGCAGCCACCCGAGAGACCCCTCATGCAAGACCAACGCAACCTGCTGGTGTTCTCCGGCAACGCCAACAAGCCCCTGGCCAAAAGCATCTGCCGCGAACTGGGCGTGCGCCCCGGCAAGGCGATGGTCTCCAGCTTCTCCGACGGTGAAGTGCAGGTGGAGATCGAGGAGAACGTGCGCCGGCAGGAAGTGTTCGTGATCCAGCCGACCTGCGCGCCCAGCGCAGAGAACCTGATGGAACTGCTGGTGATCATCGATGCGCTCAAGCGCGCCAGCGCCGCCAGCGTCACCGCGGTGGTGCCGTACTTCGGCTACTCGCGGCAGGACCGGCGCATGCGCTCCTCGCGCGTGCCGATCACCGCCAAGGTCGCCGCCAAGATGTTCAGCGCGGTCAACGCCGACCGCGTGCTGACCGTGGACCTGCACGCCGACCAGATCCAGGGCTTCTTCGACATCCCGGTCGACAACGTCTACGCCTCGCCGCTGCTGCTGGCCGACATCTGGCGCGCCTACGGCACCGACAACCTGATCGTGGTGTCTCCGGACGTGGGTGGCGTGGTGCGCGCCCGCGCGGTGGCCAAGCGCCTGGACGATGCGGACCTGGCGATCATCGACAAGCGCCGCCCGCGCGCCAACGTGTCCACGGTGATGAACATCATCGGCGACGTCGAGGGCAAGACCTGCGTGCTGGTCGATGACATCGTCGACACCGCCGGCACCCTGTGCGCGGCCGCGGCCGCGCTGAAGGAGCGCGGCGCGCTGAAGGTCGCCGCGTACTGCACGCATCCGGTGCTGTCCGGCCCCGCGGTGAGCAACATCACCAATTCGCAGCTGGACGAGCTGGTCGTCACCGACACCATCCCGCTGTCGGAGGCTGCCCGCGCCTGCGGCAAGATCCGCCAGCTCAGCGTCGCCGAGCTGTTGGCCGAAACCATTCGCCGCATCGCCTTCGGCGAGTCGGTGAGCTCGTTGTACGTCGATTAAGGGCAGGGATTGGGGATTCGGGATTGGGGATTCGCAGAAGCGGCGCCGTTGCGAATCCCCAATCCCGAATCTCCAATCCCGGCTTCTCCCAGACTCTTCTGGTCGCGGAAGAGTCATCAAAACCGCCGTGAGGCGGTTCATTCAACCAAGGTAGTAAACGCAAATGGCAACCACGCATGAAATCAAGGTTCAGCGCCGCGAAGTCGAGGGCAAGGGTGCGAGCCGCCGCCTCCGTCGCGACGGCCTGATCCCGGCGATCGTCTACGGTGGCGATCTGAAGCCGGTCAACATCCAGCTCGACCACAACGAAGTCTGGCTGGCCAGCCAGAACGACTGGTTCTATTCGTCCATCCTCAGCCTGAGCCTGAACGGCGACGTGCAGAAGGTGCTGCTGCGCGATATGCAGCGTCACCCGTTCAAGCAGCTGATCATGCACATCGATTTCCAGCGCGTGAACGACAACGAGGCGCTGCACGCGTCGGTGCCGCTGCACTTCCTCAACGAGGACGTGTCCCCGGCCGGCAAGTCGGCCGAAGTGGTCGTGACCCACGAGCTGAACGAAATCCAGGTCGTGTGCCTGCCGAAGGACCTGCCGGAGTTCGTCGAAGTCGACCTGTCGGCGCTGTCGGTCGGCGACGTGATCCACCTGTCCGACCTGAAGCTGCCGGCCGGCGTCGAGCTGCCGGAACTGAAGCTGGGCAAGGAGCACGACGTGGCGGTGGTCATCGCCAAGCACGGCCGTGTCGAGGAAGAGCCGGAAGCCACCGACGCGGCGGCTGCCGCTGCCGAGCCGGCCAAGAAGGACGGCAAGTAATCGCCTGCGCGGCGTCCGGGCTTCGGTCCGGACGCTGCGGCGATGCATTGCGCATGACTGGTCTGCGTCTGATCGTCGGCCTGGGCAATCCCGGTGCCGAACACGCGAACACCCGGCACAACGCCGGGTTTCGTTTTGTCGACGCGTTGGCCGAGCGGGCCGGCGCGCGCTGGAGCGTGGACGCCAAGCTGTTCGGCGAGACCGCCAAGATCGAGGTTGCGGGGCAGGCGGTGTGGCTGCTGAAGCCGGCCACCTTCATGAATCTCAGCGGCAAGTCGGTGACGGCCGCATTGCGCTTCTGGAAGATCGAACCGGCGCAGGCGCTGCTGGCACACGACGAACTGGACCTGGCGCCGGGCACGGCGCGGCTCAAGTTCGACGGCGGCCACGGCGGCCAGAACGGACTGCGCGATACCATTCGCCTGCTCGGGCATGCCGGCTTCCACCGCCTGCGCATCGGCATCGGCCATCCCGGCCACAAGGACAAGGTGGTGCCGTGGGTGCTGGGACGCGCCGGCAAGGACGACCAAGTCCTCATCGACCGCGCCATCGACGACGCCATCGACGTGCTGCCGCTGGCCGTGCAGGGCGACTTCAACGAGGCGATGAAGCGGTTGCATACGAACAGGGATGCGTGATTGGGGATTGGGGATTCGCGGCCGCGCGGCTGGGCGAATCTCCAATCCCGAATCCCAAATCCCGGAAACTGAAACATGGGCATCAAATGCGGCATCGTCGGCCTGCCCAACGTCGGCAAGTCGACCCTGTTCAATGCGCTGACCAAGGCGGGCATCGCTGCGGCCAATTTTCCGTTCTGCACCATCGAGCCGAACGTGGGCGTGGTGCCGGTGCCGGATCCGCGTCTGAACGCGCTGGCGGCGATCATCAATCCGCAGAAGGTCGTGCCGACCGCGGTCGAGTTCGTCGACATCGCCGGCCTGGTCGCCGGTGCGGCCAGTGGTGAGGGCCTGGGCAACAAGTTCCTGGCGCATATCCGCGAAGTCGATGCGATCACCCACGTGGTGCGCTGCTTCGAGCATGGCGACATCATCCACGTGAACAACAAGGTCGACCCGGTCTCCGACATCGAGACCATCGACACCGAGTTGGCCCTGGCCGACCTGGACAGCGTGGAGAAGGCGCTCAACCGTGCCGAGCGTTCGGCCAAGGGTGGCGACAAGGACGCGGCGGCACGCAAGCCGGTGCTGGCCAAGCTGCAGGCCGCGCTGGCCGAGGGCAAGGCCGGGCGCAACGCCGGCCTGGACGAGGAAGAGAAGGCGCTGGTGCGCGATCTGTTCCTGCTCACCCTCAAGCCGGTGATGTACATCGCCAACGTGCTGGAAGACGGGTTCGAGAACAATCCGCACCTGGATGCGGTGCGTGCGCATGCCGCCGCCGAGGGCGCCGAGGTGGTGCCGGTGTCGGCGGCGATCGAGGAAGAGCTGTCGCAGCTGGACGACGCCGACCGCGATGCGTTCCTGGCCGATCTGGGCCTGAACGAGCCGGGCCTGAACCGGGTGATCCGCGCCGGCTACACCCTGCTGGGGCTGCAGACCTACTTCACCGCCGGAGTGAAGGAAGTGCGCGCCTGGACGGTCAAGGCCGGGTCGACCGCGCCGCAGGCCGCGGCGGTGATCCACACCGACTTCGAGAAGGGCTTCATCCGCGCCGAAACCATCGCCTACGACGACTTCATCAAGTACAAGGGCGAGGCCGGTGCCAAGGAAGCCGGGCGCCTGCGCCTGGAGGGCAAGGAATACCGCGTGCAGGAAGGCGATATCCTGCATTTCCGCTTCAACGTCTGATGCGCGCGCGTGTCCTGGCCGGGCGCGCGCGAGCAACGACGATTTCCTGCGATATCGCGTCAAAATACTGTTGACAAGGCGGGGATGTCAGGGAAGAATAGCGGGCTGTTTCACCCCTCTCTGATTTCGGCTTCGCAGCCGGGTTCGAGTGGGTAAGTTGGAGGGATACCCAAGCGGCCAACGGGGGCAGACTGTAAATCTGCTGGCTTACGCCTTCGGTGGTTCGAATCCACCTCCCTCCACCAGTTATTTTGTTGTGGCAGTGCGGCATCCCGTAGCGGGAGTAGTTCAACGGTAGAACCTCAGCCTTCCAAGCTGATGGTGCGGGTTCGATTCCCGTCTCCCGCTCCATTGAACGCGCTTGTGTCACAATAGAACAACGCTCACGTAGCTCAGTCGGTAGAGCACCTCCTTGGTAAGGAGGAGGTCGAAGGTTCGATTCCTTTCGTGAGCACCATATTCAGTCGTCAAATCTTTCTACGATCACCGAGAAGAAGCAGCCATGGCCAAGGGTAAGTTCGAGCGCACCAAGCCGCACGTCAACGTCGGCACCATCGGTCACGTCGACCACGGCAAGACCACGCTGACCGCGGCGCTGACCAAGATCGGCGCAGAGCGCTTCGGCGGCGAGTTCAAGGCGTATGACGCGATCGACGCGGCGCCGGAAGAGAAGGCGCGCGGCATCACGATCTCGACCGCCCACGTGGAATACGAATCCCCGACGCGCCACTACGCGCACGTGGATTGCCCGGGTCACGCGGACTACGTCAAGAACATGATCACCGGTGCGGCGCAGATGGACGGCGCGATCCTGGTGTGCTCGGCCGCTGACGGCCCGATGCCGCAGACCCGCGAGCACATCCTGCTGTCGCGTCAGGTCGGCGTGCCGCACATCGTGGTGTTCCTGAACAAGGCCGACATGGTCGACGACGCCGAGCTGCTCGAGCTGGTCGAGATGGAAGTGCGCGAGCTGCTGAGCAAGTACGACTTCCCGGGCGACGACACCCCGATCATCCACGGTTCGGCCCGTCTGGCGCTGGAAGGCGACCAGAGTGAGATTGGCGTGCCGGCGATCCTGAAGCTGGTGGATGCGCTGGACTCGTTCATCCCGGAGCCGCAGCGCGACGTGGACAAGCCGTTCCTGATGCCGGTGGAAGACGTGTTCTCGATCTCGGGCCGCGGCACCGTGGTGACCGGCCGTATCGAGCGCGGCATCATCAAGGTGGGCGACGAAATCGAAATCGTCGGCATCCGTGCGACGCAGAAGACCACCGTGACCGGCGTGGAAATGTTCCGCAAGCTGCTGGACCAGGGCCAGGCGGGCGACAACGCGGGCCTGCTGCTGCGCGGCACCAAGCGTGACGACGTGGAGCGCGGCCAGGTGCTGTGCAAGCCGGGTTCGATCAAGCCGCACACCGACTTCGAAGCCGAGGTGTACGTGCTGTCGAAGGACGAGGGCGGTCGTCATACCCCGTTCTTCAAGGGCTACCGTCCGCAGTTCTACTTCCGCACCACCGATATCACTGGCGCGTGCCAGCTGCCGGAAGGCGTGGAAATGGTGATGCCGGGCGACAACGTCAAGATGGTGGTGACGCTGATCAACCCGGTGGCGATGGACGAAGGCCTGCGCTTCGCGATCCGCGAAGGTGGCCGGACCGTCGGCGCCGGCGTGGTGGCCAAGATCATCAAGTAATGCCCTCCGGCGGCCTCGGTCGCCGGGCTCGACGGCAGGACGGCGGCCTCGGCCGCCGGAATCCGACGAGGTGCAGGCGGCTCCGGCCGCCGGGTTCAGCGAAGGGCGGGCCGGAACCTTCGGTCCGCCTTCGCCGTCTCAGGGAAGTGCAGTCGTTCTTACTACACGCCAGTAGCTCAATTGGCAGAGCAGCGGTCTCCAAAACCGCAGGTTGGGGGTTCGAGTCCCTCCTGGCGTGCCAATCTGCCGCTCCCTATCCAGTGACCTCGGTCGCATAGCAGCAAGAGTCGGATGAACAGCAAGATCGAGCATTCCAAAGGCCCCGCCGCGTCTTCTGGCGGCGATATCGTCAAGTACGTCATCGCAGCGCTGCTGGTGATCGCGGGCCTGTTCGTCTGGTTCTGGTTCGGTGAGCCGAGCCGTGCGGCACAACTGGGGAGCTGGTCCGGTCCGCTGCGCGCACTGGCGGTGATCGCGGGTCTGGCTGCGGGCGCGGCGGTATTCCTGATGACCGCCAAGGGTCGCGAAGGCCGCGAGTTCCTGTCCGAATCCCGTTTCGAACTGCGCAAAGTGGTGTGGCCGACCCGTCAGGAAGCCATTCGCACCACCTGGGTGGTGATCGTGGTGGTGATCATTCTGAGTCTGCTGCTGGGCGGGTTCGATTTCCTGATCCAGAAGCTGATGCAGTGGTTCGTGAGCCGTTGAGGAGAGTGCAGCAGTGAAGCGTTGGTATGTCGTTCACGCCTATTCAGGCTTCGAGAAGTCCGTGGCCCAAGCGCTGCGCGACCGTATTGTGCGTGACGAGATGCAGGAGCGCTTCGGCGACGTGCTGGTCCCCACCGAGGAAGTGATCGAGATGCGCTCCGGCCAGAAGCGCCGTTCCGAGCGCAAGTTCTTCCCGGGCTACGTGCTGGTGCAGATCGAGACCCACGAAGAGGGCGGCATTCCGCGCATCGACAACGAAAGCTGGCACCTGGTCAAGGAAACGCCGAAGGTGATGGGCTTCATCGGCGGCACCGCCGACCGTCCGTTGCCGATCCGCGACGAAGAGGCCGATGCGATCCTGCAGCGCGTTCAGGATGGCGTGGAGAAGCCGCGTCCGAAGGTGTTGTTCGAGCCGGGCCAGATGGTCCGGGTCACCGACGGCCCGTTCAACGACTTCAACGGCGTGGTCGAGGAAGTCAACTACGAGAAGAGCCGCCTGCGTGTTGCGGTGCTGATCTTCGGCCGTTCCACCCCGGTGGAACTGGAATTCGGCCAGGTCGAGAAGGCCTGAGCCCGCCCCGGCGCGGCTGCGCCGGGCGCCAAAATCTCTGCTATACTGCGCGGCTCCCTGTCCAGGCAAGCCGCCGGGCAGAACGGAAGCCGCCGCGAGGCGGCTTTCTGCGCACTTCAAAAACGTGATGGCGGGACACGTGATTTTCCCGTCGCGATGGGGAGCCTGCGGTTTAGGCGCTAGCACCCGGAGACACTAAAATGGCAAAGAAAGTCGTCGGTTACATCAAGCTGCAGGTGAAGGCCGGTCAGGCCAACCCCTCGCCGCCGGTCGGTCCTGCGCTGGGTCAGCGCGGCCTGAACATCATGGAATTCTGCAAGGCGTTCAATGCCGCCACGCAGAAGCTGGAGCCGGGCCTGCCGACTCCCGTCATCATCACGGCCTACTCGGACCGTACCTTCACCTTCGTCACCAAGAGCACCCCGGCCAGCGTGCTGCTGAAGAAGGCCGCGGGCGTCAGCTCCGGCTCCAAGCGCCCGAACACCGAGAAGGTGGGCAAGGTGACCCGCAAGCAGCTCGAAGAGATCGCCAAGGCGAAGGAAGCCGACCTGACGGCGGCCGAGCTGGAAGCGGCGGTACGCACGATTGCGGGTTCTGCCCGCAGCATGGGCCTGACGGTGGAGGGTTAAGCAATGGCACAGACCAAGCGACAGAAAGCGATCCGTGCTGCGGTGCAGCCGGGCAAGGCGTATTCGATCGACGAAGCGCTGAAGATCGTCAAGACCACCAGCAAGGCCAAGTTCGTCGAAGCCGTCGACGTGGCCGTGCGCCTGGGCGTGGACGCGAAGAAGTCCGACCAGCAGGTGCGCGGTTCCACCGTGCTGCCGGCCGGTACCGGCAAGAGCGTGCGCGTGGCGGTGTTCGCCCCCGCCGGCGCCAAGGCCGATGAGGCGCTGGCCGCCGGTGCCGAAGCCGTCGGCATGGACGACCTGGCCGAGAAGATGCAGGGCGGCGACCTGAACTACGACGTGGTCATCGCCACCCCGGACGCGATGCGCGTCGTCGGCAAGCTGGGCACCCTGCTGGGCCCGCGCGGCCTGATGCCGAACCCCAAGGTCGGCACCGTGTCCGCCAACCCGGCCGAAGCGGTCAAGAACGCCAAGTCGGGCCAGGTGCGCTACCGCACCGACAAGGCCGGCATCATCCACTGCACCATCGGCAAGGCCAGCTTCGAAGACGACGCGCTGAAGAGCAACCTGCAGGCGCTGCTGCTGGACCTGGTCAAGGCCAAGCCGGCGACCTCGAAGGGCACCTACCTGCAGAAGATCTCGGTGAGCTCGACCATGGGTCCGGGCGTCACCGTCGATCAGGCGTCGCTGTCCCTGAAGTAATCGCAACACGGCGCCGCCCGCGAGGTGCGGCGCCGGTTTCACCCTTTTGAAGGCGTCGCCAGGGGCAACCCGACGCGAAGCCGTCAAAGACCGCAGGCGCGGTCTGCGCACACCGACGACGGGCACGGAAGCTCGCAATGGCAAGGAGTCGCCGTCGGTACAGCGGGATCGCTTAATCCAGTCCCCTCGGGGACGCGCCGGCGTAGATGGTGCCGCCTTTCTGGAGTTTTTCTGGTGCAGGCCAACCCGGGGTTCCGGGCGCGCTCACTCCAGGTCTGGAACGGCCACCAACTGGGATGCCATGCGGCATCCCCGGCATCCAGGAAGGAGGCCGCCCAGGACCGCAAGCGGCAGGAGCCGCGAGCGGAGTAAGTTTGAAGCAGGGATTCGGGATTCGGGATTGGGGATTGGCAAGAGCGGCGGTATCGCTCCTGACGCATCCCAGGTCGCGCATTTCAACTCCCGGCTTTAACGGAGGAGTGCAATGGCTCTCAATCTGTCCCAGAAGCAAGAAGTCGTCGCCGAACTGGCCGACGTCGCCGCGAAGGCCCACTCCTTGGTTGCTGCCGAGTACGCCGGCATCACGGTCTCGCAAATGACCGCGATGCGCAAGAAGGCGCGCGAAACCGGTGTGTACTTGCGTGTTGTCAAGAACACCCTGGCCGCGCGTGCCGTTGCCGGTACCGAATACGAGTGCGTCCAGGACGCGCTGGTCGGTCCGCTGCTGTATGCGTTCTCGACGGAAGAACCCGGCGCTGCCGGTCGTCTGATCAAGGAATTCGCCAAGGGTAACGACAAGCTGCAGGCCAAGGTCGTGTCGCTGGGTGGTCAGCTGTATCCGGCCGCTCATCTCGAGGTGTTGGCGTCGCTGCCGACCCGCGAGCAGGCGCTGGCCATGCTGGCACGCGTCCTGGCCGAGCCGGCGAGCATGTTCGCCCGTGCGGTCAAGGCTGTGGGCGACAAGCAGGGTGGCGGCGACGCCGCTCCCGCCGACGCCGAAGCGGAAGCCCCGGCCGAAACGGCTTAAGTTCGCGACACCTGAAACGGTTCACTAGAACCTCATCCAGAAAAAATTCCAAAGGTAATCACAATGTCCCTGTCTAACGAGCAGATCGTCGACGCAATCGCCGAAAAGACCCTCATGGAAGTGATGGAGCTGGTCAAGGCCATCGAAGACAAGTTCGGCGTCTCCGCCGCCGCCCCGGTCGCCGCTGCCGGTCCGGCCGTGGCCGCCGCGCCGGTCGAAGAGCAGACCGAGTTCAACGTCATCCTGATCGACGCCGGCGCCAAGAAGGTCGACGTCATCAAGGCCGTCCGCGCCATCACCGGCCTGGGCCTGAAGGAAGCCAAGGACCTCACCGAGGCCGGCGGCGTGCTGAAGGAAGCCGTGTCGAAGGAAGACGCCGACAAGTTCAAGAAGGACCTGGAAGCCGCTGGCGCGAAGGTCGAAGTCAAGTAAGCAGTCCCTTGCATCGCCAGCCGTTCAAGGCGATGCACTGAAGGCTGGGGGCGAAAGCCCCCGGCCTTTGGCCGTTGTTGCAATGCCGGGATTGGATATTCGGCATCGGAGATTCGCAGGGTCGTCGACCCATCCCGAATCCCCTCATCCCCAATCTCGTTCTCATCGAGTTGGTAGTTGGAAGTAGCGGGAGAAGGCGTGCTGGTGCCGGCAATACCAGCGACTTCCAACTGACAATTTATGTTCACTCAGGGCCGCGGACGCGTGGCCCGCATCAGCCAAGGTGATACCTCATGACGTCTTATTCGTTCACCGAAAAGAAGCGTATCCGCAAGGACTTCGGCAAGCAGCGCTCGATCCTCGAAGTGCCGTTCCTGCTCGCCATCCAGGTGGATTCCTACCGCGAGTTCCTGCAGGAGAACACCGACCCGAACAAGCGTTCGGACCACGGCCTGCACGCGGCCCTGAAATCGGTGTTCCCGATCTCCAGCTACAGCGGCAACGCGGCGCTGGAGTACGTCGGCTACAAGCTCGGCGAACCGGTGTTCGACGAGCGTGAATGCCGCCAGCGCGGCATGAGCTACGGCGCGCCGCTGCGCGTGACCGTGCGCCTGGTGATCTACGATCGCGAGTCCTCGACCAAGGCGATCAAGTACGTCAAGGAGCAGGAGGTCTACCTCGGCGAGATCCCGCTGATGACCGACAACGGCACCTTCATCGTCAACGGCACCGAGCGCGTCATCGTCTCGCAGCTGCACCGCTCGCCGGGCGTGTTCTTCGACCACGACCGCGGCAAGACCCACAGCTCGGGCAAGCTGCTGTACAGCGCCCGCATCATTCCGTACCGCGGCTCCTGGCTGGACTTCGAGTTCGACCCGAAGGACGCGCTGTTCACCCGTATCGACCGCCGCCGCAAGCTGCCGGTGTCGATCCTGCTGCGCGCGCTCGGCTACTCGAACGAGGAGATGCTGTCCGAGTTCTTCGAGATCAACACCTTCCACATCGACCCGAAGGAAGGCGTGCAGCTGGAACTGGTGCCTGAGCGCCTGCGCGGCGAGACCCTGAACTTCGACCTGGCCGACGGCGACAAGGTCATCGTCGAAGCCGGCAAGCGCATCACCGCGCGCCACGTCAAGCAGCTCGAGGCCTCCGGCATCGCCGCGCTGGCCGTGCCCGACGAGTACCTGGTCGGCCGCATCCTGTCGCACGACGTGGTCGATGCCTCGACCGGCGAACTGCTGGCCAGCGCCAACGACGAGATCAGCGAAGATCAGCTGACCGCGTTCCGCAAGGCCGGCGTCGACGCCGTGGGCACGCTGTGGGTCAACGACCTGGATCGCGGTCCGTACCTGTCCAACACCCTGCGCATCGATCCGACCAAGACCCAGCTCGAGGCCCTGGTCGAGATCTACCGCATGATGCGTCCGGGCGAGCCGCCGACCAAGGACGCCGCGCAGAACCTGTTCCACAACCTGTTCTTCACCTTCGAGCGCTACGACCTGTCCACGGTTGGCCGCATGAAGTTCAACCGCCGTGTCGGCCGCAAGGAAGTCACCGGCGAGTCGGTGCTGTACGACAAGAAGTACTTCGGCGAGCGCAACGACGAGGAGTCCAAGCGCCTGGTCGCCGAGCACGCCGACAGCTCCGACATCCTGGACGTGATCAAGGTCCTGACCGAGATCCGCAACGGCCGCGGCGTGGTCGACGACATCGACCACCTGGGCAACCGTCGCGTGCGTTCGGTCGGCGAAATGGCCGAGAACGTGTTCCGCGTGGGCCTGGTCCGCGTCGAGCGCGCGGTCAAGGAGCGCCTGTCGATGGCCGAGTCCGAAGGTCTGACCCCGCAGGAGCTGATCAACGCCAAGCCGGTGGCCGCCGCGATCAAGGAGTTCTTCGGCTCCTCGCAGCTGTCGCAGTTCATGGACCAGAACAACCCGCTGTCGGAAGTGACGCACAAGCGTCGCGTCTCCGCGCTGGGTCCGGGCGGTCTGACCCGCGAGCGCGCTGGCTTCGAAGTGCGCGACGTGCATCCGACCCACTACGGCCGCGTCTGCACCATCGAAACCCCGGAAGGCCCGAACATCGGCCTGATCAACTCGCTGGCGGTGTATGCCCGCACCAACCAGTACGGCTTCCTGGAGACGCCGTACCGTAAGGTCGTGGACGGCCAGATCACCGACGAAGTCGAATACCTGTCGGCGATCGAAGAGAACGAGTACGTCATCGCGCAGGCCAACGCGCTGCACGACGCCAAGAGCCGCCTGACCGAGCAGTTCGTGCCGTGCCGTTACCAGGGCGAGTCGCTGCTGAAGCCGCCGGCGGAAGTGCACTTCATGGACGTGTCGCCGATGCAGACCGTGTCGATCGCGGCCGCGCTGGTGCCGTTCCTGGAGCACGATGACGCCAACCGCGCGCTGATGGGCGCGAACATGCAGCGCCAGGCCGTGCCGACGCTGCGTGCGCAGAAGCCGCTGGTCGGCACCGGCATCGAGCGTGCGGTGGCGCGCGACTCGGGCGTGACCGTGAACGCCCGCCGTGGCGGCGTGATCGAGCAGATCGACGCCGGCCGCATCGTGGTCAAGGTCAACGAGGCCGAGATCGGCGGCGGCACCGACGCCGGCGTCGACATCTACAACCTGATCAAGTACACCCGCTCCAACCAGAACACCTGCATCAACCAGCGTCCGCTGGTGAACGTGGGCGACGTGATCGCGCGCGGCGACGTGCTGGCCGACGGTCCCTCGACCGACATCGGCGAGCTGGCCCTGGGCCAGAACATGCTGATCGCGTTCATGCCGTGGAACGGCTACAACTTCGAAGACTCCATCCTGCTCTCCGAGCGCGTGGTGGAAGAGGATCGCTACACCACGATCCACATCGAAGAGCTGACCTGTGTGGCGCGCGACACCAAGCTGGGGCCGGAGGAAATCTCCGCCGACATCCCCAACGTGTCCGAGCAGGCGCTGAACCGTCTGGACGAGAGCGGCGTGGTGTACATCGGTGCGGAAGTGCGCGCCGGCGACATCATGGTCGGCAAGGTCACGCCGAAGGGCGAGAGCCAGCTGACCCCGGAAGAGAAGCTGCTGCGCGCGATCTTCGGCGAGAAGGCCTCGGACGTGAAGGACAGCTCGCTGCGCGTGCCGCCGGGCATGGACGGCACCGTCATCGATGTGCAGGTGTTCACCCGCGACGGCATCGAGAAGGACAAGCGCGCCCGCCAGATCGAGGAAAACGAGATCAAGCGGGTCAAGAAGGACTTCGACGACCAGTTCCGTATCCTGGAAAGCGCGATCTATGCGCGTCTGCGTGGCCAGCTGATCGGCAAGGTCGCCAACGGCGGTCCGAACCTGAAGAAGGGCGACACCATCAGCGACGCCTACCTGGACGGCCTGAAGAAGTCCGACTGGTTCGCGCTGCGCATGAAGGACGAGGACGCCTCCGAGGCGATCGAACGCGCGCAGAAGCAGATCCAGGCGCACGAGAAGGAGTTCGAGCGTCGCTTCGCCGACAAGCGCGGCAAGATCACCGCCGGCGACGACCTCGCCCCGGGCGTGCTGAAGATGGTCAAGGTGTTCCTGGCGGTGAAGCGCCGCATCCAGCCCGGCGACAAGATGGCCGGTCGCCACGGCAACAAGGGTGTCGTGTCGATGATCCAGCCGATCGAGGACATGCCGTACATGGCCAACGGCGAGACCGTGGACATCGTGCTGAACCCGCTGGGCGTGCCGTCGCGTATGAACATCGGTCAGGTGCTGGAAGTGCACCTGGGCTGGGCCGCCAAGGGCCTGGGTCGCAAGATCCAGAACATGCTCGAGGCTCAGACCAAGGTCGCCGACCTGCGCAAGTTCCTGGCGCAGATCTACAACCACGACCAGAAGCTGGGCGAGGACCGCGTGGACCTGGACCAGTTCAGCGACGCGGAGCTGCTGTCGTTGTCGAAGAACCTGACCGACGGCGTGCCGATGGCCACCCCTGTGTTCGACGGTGCGACCGAGGCCGAGATCAAGCACATGCTCGAACTCGCCGACCTGCCGATCAGCGGCCAGACCCAGCTGTACGACGGCCGCACCGGCGAGGCGTTCGATCGTCACACCACGGTCGGCTACATGCACATGCTGAAGCTGAACCACCTGGTCGACGACAAGATGCACGCGCGCTCCACCGGCCCGTACTCGCTGGTCACCCAGCAGCCGCTGGGCGGCAAGGCGCAGTTCGGCGGCCAGCGCTTCGGCGAAATGGAAGTCTGGGCGCTGGAAGCCTACGGCGCGGCCTACACCCTGCAGGAAATGCTGACGGTGAAGTCCGACGACGTGCAGGGTCGTAACCAGATGTACAAGAACATCGTCGACGGTGAGCACGAGATGGTCGCCGGCATGCCGGAGTCCTTCAACGTGCTGGTGAAGGAAATCCGCTCGCTGGCGATCAACATGGAACTGGAAGACTGAGGGCAGGGAATGAGGAGTCGGGACTAGGAAACCGCACGGGCGTGTGCCGACAGGCCGCCCGCGTTTCCTGTCCCGACTCTCCGCTTCCAACGATTCCCTATTCGCTATTCCCGATTCCCGGAGAAATCAAATGAAAGACCTGCTCAACCTCTTCAACCAGCAGCGCCAGACGCTGGACTTCGACGCGATCAAGATCGCGCTGGCCTCGCCGGACCTGATCCGTTCGTGGTCCTTCGGCGAAGTGAAGAAGCCGGAAACCATCAACTACCGGACCTTCAAGCCCGAGCGCGACGGCCTGTTCTGCGCCGCCATCTTCGGCCCGATCAAGGATTACGAGTGCCTGTGCGGCAAGTACAAGCGCATGAAGCACCGTGGCGTGGTCTGCGAGAAGTGCGGCACCGAAGTGACCCTGGCCAAGGTGCGTCGCGAGCGCATGGGCCACATCGACCTGGCTTCGCCGGTCGCGCACATCTGGTTCCTGAAGTCGCTGCCGTCGCGCATCGGCCTGATGCTGGACATGACCCTGCGTGACATCGAGCGCGTGCTGTACTTCGAAGCCTACGTGGTGACCGAGCCGGGCCTGACCGCCCTGGAGCGCCGCCAGCTGCTGACCGAAGAGCAATACCTGACCGCGCGCCAGGAGCACGGCGACGACTTCGACGCCGCCATGGGCGCCGAGGCGGTGTACGAACTGCTGCGCACCATCGACCTGCAGTCGGAAATGACCCGCCTGCGCGAAGAGATCGCCAGCACCGGTTCGGAAACCAAGCTCAAGCGCCTGACCAAGCGCATCAAGCTGATCGAGGCCTTCATCGAGTCCGGCAACCGTCCGGAGTGGATGGTGATGACCGTGCTGCCGGTGCTGCCGCCGGATCTGCGTCCGCTGGTGCCGCTGGACGGCGGCCGCTTCGCGACCTCCGATCTGAACGACCTGTACCGCCGCGTCATCAACCGCAACAACCGCCTGCGCCGCCTGCTCGAGCTGAACGCGCCGGACATCATCGTGCGCAACGAAAAGCGCATGCTGCAGGAATCTGTCGATGCGCTGCTGGACAACGGCCGCCGCGGCCGTGCCATCACCGGCACCAACAAGCGTCCGCTGAAGTCGCTGGCCGACATGATCAAGGGCAAGCAGGGCCGGTTCCGTCAGAACCTGCTCGGCAAGCGCGTGGACTACTCCGGCCGTTCGGTGATCGTGGTCGGCCCGACCCTGCGTCTGCACGAGTGCGGCCTGCCGAAGAAGATGGCGCTGGAACTGTTCAAGCCGTTCGTGTTCGCCAAGCTGCAGCGTCGCGGCCTGGCCACCACCATCAAGGCCGCCAAGAAGCTGGTCGAGCGCGAAGAAGCCGAAGTCTGGGACATCCTGGAAGAGGTGATCCGCGAGCACCCGGTGCTGCTGAACCGTGCGCCGACCCTGCACCGTCTGGGCATCCAGGCGTTCGAGCCGGTGCTGATCGAAGGCAAGGCGATCCAGCTGCACCCGCTGGTCTGCACCGCGTTCAACGCCGACTTCGACGGTGACCAGATGGCCGTGCACGTGCCGCTGTCGCTGGAAGCGCAGCTGGAAGCGCGCGCGCTGATGATGTCCACCAACAACATCCTGTCGCCGGCCAACGGCGAGCCGATCATCGTGCCGTCGCAGGACGTGGTGCTGGGCCTGTACTACATGAGCCGCGCCCTGGAGAACAAGAAGGGCGAGGGCATGGTGTTCGCCAACATCGCCGAAGTGAAGCGCGCCTACGACAACCGTGCGGTCGAACTGCACGCCAAGGTCAAGGTCCGCATCACCGAGACGGTGATCGACGAAGAAGGCAACCGCAGCAAGAAGACCTCGATCGTGGACACCACGATCGGGCGCGCGCTGCTGGCCGAGATCCTGCCGGAAGGCCTGCCGTTCGCGCTGGCCAACACCGAGCTGACCAAGAAGAACATCAGCCGCCTGATCAACTCCAGCTACCGCCAGCTGGGTCTGAAGGACAGCGTCGTGTTCGCCGACAAGCTGATGTACACCGGCTTCGCCTACGCGACCCGCGCCGGCGTGTCGATCGGCATCGACGACATGCTGATCCCGTCGGAAAAGAAGGGCATCCTCGGCGAAGCCGAGCAGGAAGTGCTGGAAATCCAGGAGCAGTACCAGTCCGGTCTGGTCACTGCCGGCGAGCGCTACAACAAGGTCGTGGACATCTGGTCGCGCACCAACGAGCGCATCGCCAAGGCGATGATGGACACCATCGGCACCGAGAAGGTGGTCAACGCCAAGGGCGAGACCATCGACCAGAAGTCGATGAACTCGCTGTACATCATGGCCGACTCCGGCGCGCGTGGTTCGCAGGCGCAGATCCGTCAGCTGGCCGGCATGCGCGGCCTGATGGCCCGCCCGGACGGCTCGATCATCGAGACGCCGATCAAGGCGAACTTCCGCGAAGGCCTGAACGTGCAGGAGTACTTCAACTCCACCCACGGTGCCCGTAAGGGTCTGGCCGATACCGCGCTGAAGACCGCCAACTCCGGTTACCTGACCCGTCGCCTGGTCGACGTGGCGCAGGACGTGGTGATCACCGAGCCGGATTGCGGCACCACCGACGGCCTGACCATGACCCCGATCGTGGAAGGCGGCGACGTGGTCGAGCCGTTGCGCGACCGCGTGCTCGGCCGCGTGGTGGCCGAGGACGTGTTCCTGCCGGGCAACGACGAGGATCCGATCGTCACCCGCAACACCCTGCTCGACGAGCAGTGGGTGGCCAAGCTGGAAGAGGCCGGCGTGCAGTCGGTCAAGGTCCGCTCGACCATCACCTGCGAATCGGCGTTCGGCGTGTGCGCACGCTGCTACGGCCGCGACCTGGCCCGTGGCCACCTGGTCAACATCGGCGAAGCGGTGGGCGTCATCGCCGCGCAGTCGATCGGCGAGCCGGGTACCCAGCTGACCATGCGTACCTTCCACATCGGCGGCGCGGCTTCGCGTGCGGCGGCGGTGGACAACATCACGGTCAAGACCACCGGTTCGATCAAGTTCAACAACTTGAAGTCGGTCGAGCACGCCAACGGTTCGCTGGTGGCGGTGTCGCGTTCGGGCGAACTGTCGGTGCTCGACGGCCACGGCCGCGAGCGCGAGCGCTACAAGTTGCCGTACGGCGCCACCATCACCGCCAAGGACGGCGACGCCGTCAAGGCCGGCCAGTCGGTGGCGAACTGGGATCCGCATAACCACCCGATCGTGTCGGAAGTGGCCGGTTTCATCCGCTTCATCGACTTCATCGATGGCGTCACCGTCATCGAGAAGACCGACGAACTGACCGGCCTGGCCTCGCGCGAAATCACCGATCCGAAGCGTCGCGGCACCCAGGCCAAGGACCTGCGCCCGATCGTGCGCATCGTCGACGCCAAGGGCAACGACCTGACCATCCCGGGCACCGATCTGCCGGCGCAGTACCTGCTGCCGCCGCGCTCGATCGTCAACCTGCAGGATGGCGCCGCGGTCGGCGTCGGCGACGTGGTCGCGAAGATCCCGCAGGAAGCGTCCAAGACGCGCGACATCACCGGTGGTCTGCCGCGCGTGGCGGATCTGTTCGAAGCGCGCAAGCCGAAGGATCCGGCGATCCTGGCCGAGCGCTCGGGCATCATCAGCTTCGGCAAGGACACCAAGGGCAAGCAGCGCCTGATCATCAAGGACACCGATGGGTCGGAGCACGAAGAGCTGATCCCGAAGTACCGCCAGATCATCGTGTTCGAAGGCGAGCACGTGGCCAAGGGCGAAACCGTGGTGGACGGCGAGCCGAGCCCGCAGGACATCCTGCGTCTGCTGGGCGTCGAGCCGCTGGCCGCGTACCTGGTCAAGGAAATCCAGGACGTGTACCGCCTGCAGGGCGTGAAGATCAACGACAAGCACATCGAGGTCATCACCCGGCAGATGCTGCGCAAGGTCGAGATCACCGACCAGGGCAACAGCAAGTTCCTCAATGGCGAGCAGGCCGAGCGCCAGCGCGTCATCGAGGAGAACGCCCGCCTGGCGGCCCGCAACGAACTGCCGGCCAAGTACGACCCGGTGCTGCTTGGCATCACCAAGGCCTCGCTGGCGACCGAGTCGTTCATCTCGGCCGCGTCGTTCCAGGAGACCACCCGCGTGCTCACCGAGGCGGCGGTCCGCGGCACCAGCGACACGCTGCGCGGTCTGAAGGAAAACGTGATCGTGGGCCGTCTGATCCCGGCCGGTACCGGCCTGGCGTACCACAGCCTGCGCCGCCGCAATGCCAGCGGCCTGACCGAGTCGGAAATGCAGACCCTGTCCGGCGGCAGCGCCGAGCCGGCGGTCGAAGCTCCCGCGCCGACGGCTGCCGGCAGCGAAGAGTAAGCAGCAAGCCGGACCGGTCCCGTCCGCGGGACCGTCGTTCCAAGTGAAAGGGGGCGCAGCGGACGCGCCCCGTATTCCGACCCCGGATGGGTCAGCAAGTAAAAATTCCGTTGTGTTGACGGCGCTTTGACTTGCCCGCTATACTTTCCTGTCTCGGCAGGCCGTCCTTCGGCCTGCCTTCGTTTTCACGCATCCAGGCCCGACGGCCTCAATCAGAAGAATCTACCTGATGGCGACGATCAACCAGCTGGTCCGCAAGCCGCGGCAGGCGACCACCTACAAGAGCGCCTCTCCGGCGCTGGACAAGTGCCCGCAGCGCCGTGGCGTCTGCACGCGCGTGTACACCACCACCCCGAAGAAGCCGAACTCGGCCCTGCGTAAGGTCGCCAAGGTGCGCCTGACCAACCAGGAAGAGGTCATCAGCTACATCGGCGGCGAAGGCCACAACCTGCAGGAGCACTCCGTGGTCCTGATCCGCGGCGGTCGCGTCAAGGATCTGCCGGGCGTGCGCTACCACACCGTGCGCGGTTCGCTCGATGCCGCCGGCGTCGCCAAGCGTCGCCAGGGTCGTTCCAAGTACGGCGCCAAGCGTCCGAAGAAGAGCTAAGGGAAGCACACATGTCACGTAAAGGTAATACGCCGCAGCGCGCCGTTCTCCCGGATCCCAAGCACGGGAGCGAAACCATCGCCCGCTTCATCAACATGGTGATGCTGAGCGGCAAGAAGTCGGTCGCCGAAAAGATCGTGTACGGCGCGATGGACGTCATCGGCGAGAAGAACCCCAATGCGGTCGAGCTGGTGCAGAAGGCGCTGGACAACGTCGCTCCGGCGGTCGAAGTCAAGTCGCGCCGCGTCGGCGGTGCCACCTACCAGGTGCCGGTCGAGGTGCGTTCCTCCCGTCGCATGGCGCTGGCGATGCGCTGGCTGATCGACTCGGCGCGCAAGCGCGGCGAGAACTCGATGCCGCGCAAGCTGGCGGCCGAGCTGGTCGACGCCTCGGAAAACCGTGGTGGCGCCATCAAGAAGCGTGAAGAGACTCACCGCATGGCGGAAGCGAACAAGGCGTTCGCGCACTACCGCTGGTGACCTTCCGGGCCTTGGAAACGGGGCCCGTCAGCACTATCTAGAAGTGCTGCTAGCTGCGCCGTCGCGCGCGGCACAAATCCGAAGGCCGCCGCAAGGCGGCGTTCGGCCATCCGAAATCCAAGAAATTTGAGAGGCTCCCTGTGGCCCGTACCACTCCCATCGAGCGTTACCGCAACTTCGGCATCATGGCCCACATCGATGCCGGCAAGACCACCACCTCCGAACGCATCCTGTTCTACACCGGCGTCAGCCACAAGATCGGCGAGGTGCATGACGGTGCCGCGACGATGGACTGGATGGAGCAGGAGCAGGAGCGTGGCATCACCATCACCTCCGCGGCCACCACGGCGTTCTGGAGCGGCATGGACAAGTCGCTGCCGCAGCACCGCTTCAACATCATCGATACCCCCGGGCACGTCGACTTCACCATCGAAGTCGAGCGTTCGCTGCGCGTGCTCGATGGCGCGGTGTTCGTGCTGTGTGCGGTCGGTGGCGTGCAGCCGCAGTCCGAGACCGTGTGGCGTCAGGCCAACAAGTACGCGGTGCCGCGCCTTGCGTTCGTCAACAAGATGGACCGCACCGGTGCCAACTTCGACAAGGTGGTCGAGCAGCTGAAGTCGCGCCTGGGTGCGTACCCGGTGCCGATGCAGGTGCCGATCGGCGCCGAAGACGGCTTCGAGGGCGTGGTCGACCTGATCAAGATGAAGGCGGTCCATTGGGATACCGCTTCGCAGGGCACCGTGTTCGAGTACCGTGAGATCCCCGCGCACCTGGCCGACAAGGCCACCGAAGCGCGTGCGTTCATGGTCGAGGCCGCCGCCGAAGCCAACGAAGACCTGATGGACAAGTACCTCAACGAGGGCGACCTGTCCGAGGCCGAGATCGTCAATGGCCTGCGCGAGCGCACCCTGAAGGTGGAAGTGGTGCCGGTGTACTGCGGTACCGCGTTCAAGAACAAGGGCGTGCAGGCGATGCTCGACGGCGTGATCCAGCTGCTGCCGTCGCCCAGCGATCGTCCGCCGGTCAAGGGCATCGACGAGGACGACAAGGAAGACAGCCGTCCGGCCACCGACACCGCGCCGTTCTCGGCGCTGGCGTTCAAGATCATGACCGACCCGTTCGTCGGCTCGCTGACCTTCTTCCGCGTCTACTCCGGCACGCTGAACTCCGGCGACCAGGTGTACAACCCGGTCAAGTCGAAGAAGGAGCGCGTGGGTCGCATCCTGCAGATGCACTCCAACAACCGCGAAGAGATCAAGGAAGTGCGCGCGGGCGACATCGCCGCGGCGGTGGGCCTGAAGGACGTCACCACCGGCGACACGCTGTGCGCGCAGGACAACATCATCATCCTGGAGCGCATGGTGTTCCCGGAGCCGGTGATCTCGATGGCGGTCGAGCCGAAGACCAAGTCGGACCAGGAAAAGATGGGCATCGCGCTGAGCCGTCTGGCGCAGGAAGATCCCTCGTTCCGCGTCAACACCGACGAGGAATCCGGCCAGACCATCATCCGCGGCATGGGCGAGTTGCACCTGGAAATCATGGTCGACCGCATGAAGCGCGAGTTCAACGTCGAAGCCAACGTCGGCAAGCCGCAGGTGGCCTACCGCGAGACCATCCGCAAGGCGGTCAAGCAGGAAGGCAAGTTCGTGCGTCAGTCCGGCGGTAAGGGCCAGTACGGTCATGTCGTGCTCGAGATCGAGCCGCAGGAGCGTGGCCTGGGCTACACCTTCGAGAACGCGATCGTCGGCGGCGTGGTGCCGAAGGAATACATCCCGGCGGTGGACAAGGGCATCCAGGAAGCGGTGGCCAACGGCGTGATGGCCGGCTACCCGATCGTGGACGTCAAGGTGCGCCTGATCGACGGTTCGTACCATGACGTCGACTCCTCGGAAATGGCGTTCAAGATCGCCGGCTCGATGGGCTTCAAGGAAGGCTTCAACAAGGCCAACCCGGTGCTGCTGGAGCCGATCATGAAGGTCGAGGTGGTGACGCCGGAAGACTACCTGGGCGATGTGATGGGCGACGTCAGCCGTCGTCGCGGCATCCTGCAGGGCCAGGACGACAGCCCGTCGGGCAAGGTGATCAACGCGATGGTGCCGCTGGGCGAAATGTTCGGCTACGCCACCACGCTGCGCTCGATGTCGCAGGGTCGCGCCACGTTCTCGATGGAGTTCGACCACTACGCTGAAGCGCCGGCCAACATCGCCGAAGCGGTCATCAAGAAGAGCTGAGATTAGAGCGACGGGATGCGTGCGGCGGACCAGGTCCGCGCCGCATCCCGCTCTCTGTTCCCCCAATACGAATCACGAGGTAGAGAAGACATGGCAAAGGGTAAGTTCGAGCGCACCAAGCCGCACGTCAACGTCGGCACCATCGGTCACGTCGACCACGGCAAGACCACGCTGACCGCGGCGCTGACCAAGATCGGCGCAGAGCGCTTCGGCGGCGAGTTCAAGGCGTACGACGCGATCGACGCGGCGCCGGAAGAGAAGGCGCGCGGCATCACGATCTCGACCGCCCACGTGGAATACGAATCCCCGACGCGCCACTACGCGCACGTGGATTGCCCGGGTCACGCGGACTACGTCAAGAACATGATCACCGGTGCGGCGCAGATGGACGGCGCGATCCTGGTGTGCTCGGCCGCTGACGGCCCGATGCCGCAGACCCGCGAGCACATCCTGCTGTCGCGTCAGGTCGGCGTGCCGCACATCGTGGTGTTCCTGAACAAGGCCGACATGGTCGACGACGCCGAGCTGCTCGAGCTGGTCGAGATGGAAGTGCGCGAGCTGCTGAGCAAGTACGACTTCCCGGGCGACGACACCCCGATCATCCATGGTTCGGCCCGCCTGGCGCTGGAAGGCGACCAGAGCGAGATCGGCGTGCCGGCGATCCTGAAGCTGGTGGACGCGCTGGACTCGTTCATCCCGGAGCCGCAGCGCGACGTGGACAAGCCGTTCCTGATGCCGGTGGAAGACGTGTTCTCGATCTCGGGCCGCGGCACCGTGGTGACCGGTCGTATCGAGCGCGGCATCATCAAGGTGGGCGACGAAATCGAAATCGTCGGCATCCGTGCGACGCAGAAGACCACCGTGACCGGCGTGGAAATGTTCCGCAAGCTGCTGGACCAGGGCCAGGCGGGCGACAACGCGGGCCTGCTGCTGCGCGGCACCAAGCGTGACGACGTGGAGCGCGGCCAGGTGCTGTGCAAGCCGGGTTCGATCAAGCCGCACACCGACTTCGAAGCCGAAGTGTACGTGCTGTCGAAGGACGAGGGCGGCCGTCACACCCCGTTCTTCAAGGGCTACCGTCCGCAGTTCTACTTCCGCACCACCGATATCACTGGCGCGTGCCAGCTGCCGGAAGGCGTGGAGATGGTGATGCCGGGCGACAACGTCAAGATGGTGGTGACGCTGATCAACCCGGTGGCGATGGACGAAGGCCTGCGCTTCGCGATCCGCGAAGGTGGCCGGACCGTCGGCGCCGGCGTGGTGGCCAAGATCATCAAGTAATGCCCTCCGGCGGCGAAAGCCGCCGGTTGGCCTCGCCGGCGACTACGGTCGCCGGCATCGCGAAGGGTCGGCGCCAGCCGGCCCTTCGTCGTTTCCGGGCATGCGAACGTTCTGGCGATTTGTTGCCGGGAGGTGTTGCGGAGGCGTGAAGTCGTCGCTATAATGCGCGGCTCGGCGTTCCTGGGTAGGGCGCCGGTAAGACAGCGAAAAGAGAGGCAGGATGCCGCTCGTGTTCGCAGGACCGGGAAGGTCGCGTCGCATGGAGCACTCAACAACCCCGAGTTGTTGACGCTGCTCTAGCTGCGCATTATACTTTTCCGTCTGGGCAGGCCGGGTCGACTGGTCTGCCCCAGTTTTTGGGGCGGAAGGAATGCCCCCGCCGAGCCGGATGCTCTGCGGTACGACTATCAGGAAACAACCGGGGCAGGTATCCCAGAGGCCTTGCCCGTCGCTCTTTTAACGAAGGAACCCACCGTCATGGCGGACCAAAAGATCCGGATTCGGCTGAAGGCGTTCGATCATCGTTTGATCGACCGTTCGGCCAGCGAGATCGTCGAGACGGCCAAGCGGACCGGCGCGCAAGTGCGTGGCCCGATCCCGCTGCCGACCAAGATCGAACGCTACACCATCCTCGTTTCCCCGCACGTCGACAAGGACGCGCGTGACCAGTACGAGACCCGCACGCACAAGCGCGTGCTCGACATCGTCGACCCCAACGACAAGACCGTGGACGCGCTGATGAAGCTCGAGCTCGCGGCTGGCGTCGATGTCCAGATCAAGTTGACCTGAGGACTACGACCATGACGAAGAAGTATTCGTTGGGCTTCGTGGGCCGCAAGGCCGGCATGAGCCGCGTCTTCACCGAAGACGGCCGCTCCATCCCGGTCACCCTGATCGAAGCGACCCCGAACCGCATCACCCAACTCAAGACCGTCGAAGCCGACGGCTACAGCGCCGTGCAGATCACCGTGGGCGCCCGCCGCGCCGCGCTGGTCAACAAGCCGGCGTCCGGCCATTTCGCCAAGGCGAAGGTCGAAGCGGGTCGTGGCCTGTGGGAGTTCCGCGTCGAGGACGCGCAGCTGGGCGAGTTCGCCGTCGGCGGCGAAATCAAGGCGGACATCTTCGCCGTCGGCCAGAAGGTCGACGTCCAGGGCGTCACCAAGGGTAAGGGCTTCCAGGGCACCATCAAGCGGCACAACTTCCGCATGGGCGATGCCACCCACGGTAACTCGCTGTCGCATCGCGCGCCGGGTTCGCTGGGTCAGCGCCAGACCCCGGGTCGCGTTTTCCCGGGCAAGAAGATGTCCGGCCACATGGGCGCGGTGCAGCAGAGCACGCAGAATCTGGAAGTGGTCAAGGTCGACGTCGAGCGTGGCCTGATCGCCATTCGCGGCGCTGTGCCTGGCGCTGCCGGTGGCGACGTGATCGTGCGTCCGGCTAGCAAGGCATAAGGAGAGATGACGATGGAACTCGTTATCACGGGTAGCAACAACAAGGTCTCGGTCTCCGACGCCGTGTTCGGCCGCGATTTCAGCGAGGATCTGGTTCACCAGGTCGTCGTCGCTTATCGCAACGCCGGCCGCGCCGGCACCAAGGCGCAGAAGACGCGTTCGGAAGTCAACGGCACCACCAAGAAGTCGAAGAAGCAGAAGGGCGGTGGCGCTCGCCACGGCGCGCTGACCGCTCCGATCTTCGTCGGCGGTGGCGTGACCTTCGCGGCCAAGCCGCGCAGCTTCGAGCAGAAGGTCAACCGCAAGATGTACCGCGCGGCCATCTGTGCGATCCTCTCGGAACTGAACCGCCAGGGCCGCCTGATGGTCGTCGACGCGTTCGACGTCGAGGCCAGCAAGACCAAGGGCCTGATCGAGAAGCTGAAGGGTCTGGAAGTGGGCAAGCGCCCGCTGATCGTGACCGAAGAAGCGTCCGAGCATCTGTACCTGTCCGCCCGCAACCTTCCCTACGTGGAAGTGCGCGACGTGCAGGGCCTGGATCCGGTGTCGCTGGTCGGGGCCGATACGGTCGTGATCACCGCCGATGCGGTCAAGAAGGTCGAGGAGTGGCTGGCATGAGCAGCAACGAAAAAATCTTCAGCGTGCTGCGCGCTCCGCGTGTCTCCGAAAAGACCGCGCGCCTGCAGGAACTCTCCAATCAGTACGTCTTCGAGATTTCGAACGAAGCCACCAAGGCCGATGTCAAGGCCGCGGTCGAGCAGCTGTTCGACGTCAAGGTCGAGTCGGTCAACGTGTTGAACGTCAAGGGCAAGAACAAGTCCTTCCGTTCGCGCAGCGGTCGTCGCGGCGATTGGCGCAAGGCGTACGTGCGTCTGGCCGAAGGCCAGTCCATCGACGTAACGGCCAAGGCCTGAGGTACATCCCATGCCATTGATGAAATTCAAGCCCACCTCCGCAGGCCGTCGTTCGGCCGTGCGCGTGGTCACGCCCGATCTGCACAAGGGCGCCCCGCACGCTGCACTGGTGGAAAAGCAGAGCAAGTCCGGTGGTCGTAACCACCACGGCCGCATCACCACCCGCCACGTCGGCGGTGGCCACAAGCAGCACTACCGCGTCATCGACTTCAAGCGCAACAAGGAAGGTATCCCGGCGCGCGTGGAGCGGATCGAATACGATCCCAACCGCACCGCCCATATCGCCCTGCTGTGCTACGCCGACGGCGAGCGCCGCTACATCATCGCGCCGAAGGGCCTGAAGGCCGGCGACCAGGTGATCGCGGGTTCGGATGCGCCGATCAAGACCGGCAACACCCTGCCGCTGCGCAACATCCCGGTCGGTACCACCGTCCACGGGATCGAGCTTAAGCCGGGCAAGGGCGCGCAGATCGCGCGTGCCGCCGGCGCCGCGGTGCAGCTGGTCGCGCGTGAAGGCATCTACGCCACCCTGCGTTTGCGCTCCGGCGAAATGCGCAAGGTGCCGGCCGAGTGCCGCGCCACCATCGGCGAAGTCGGCAACGACGAGCACAACCTCGAGAAGCTGGGCAAGGCGGGCGCGAAGCGCTGGCGCGGCGTGCGTCCGACCGTTCGCGGTGCGGCCATGAACCCGGTCGACCACCCGCACGGTGGTGGTGAGGCGAAGGCCGGTCAGGGTAATCCGCATCCGGTCACCCCGTGGGGTGTCCCGACCAAGGGTTACAAGACGCGCCATAACAAGCGCACCGAACAATTCATCGTCCGCGATCGTAGGGGCTAATCGACCATGGCACGTTCACTCAAGAAGGGCCCGTTCGTCGATCACCACCTCGTCAAGAAGGTGGAGGCCGCGGCCGGCAGCAAGCGTCCGATCAAGACCTGGTCGCGACGTTCGATGATCCTGCCGGAGATGGTGGGTTTCACCATCGCCGTGCATAACGGCAAGAACCACGTTCCGGTGCTGGTCAACGAGAACATGGTCGGCCACAAGCTCGGCGAATTTGCCGTCACCCGGACCTTCAAGGGTCACGGTGGCGACAAGAAGTCGAGCCGGTAAGGAGAGATGACGATGGAAGCGAAAGCAATCCTGCGCACCGCGCGCATCTCCCCGCAGAAGGCCCGCCTGGTCGCTGACCAGGTGCGCGGTCTTTCCGCCGAGCGGGCGGTCAACCTGCTGAAGTTCTCGGACAAGAAGGCTGCCCACCTGATCAAGAAGGTGGTGGAGTCGGCGATCGCCAATGCCGAGAACAACCAGGGCGCGGATGTCGACGAGCTGAAGGTCAAGACCATCATGGTTGATGAAGGTCCGACCCTGAAGCGTTTCATGGCGCGGGCGAAAGGCCGCGGTACCCGCATCCTCAAGCGCACCAGCCACATCACTGTGGTTGTGGGCGCCGCCAAGTAAGCGGAAAGGAAAAGACGATGGGTCATAAAGTTCATCCGATCGGAATCCGCCTGGGTATCGCCAAGGACTGGAATTCCAAGTGGTACGCCAACAAGGGCGAGTTCGCCGGTTACCTGGCGGCCGACCTCAAGGTCCGCGAAATGCTGCGCAAGAAGCTGGCGCAGGCGGGCATCAGCAAGATCCTGATCGAGCGTCCGGCCAAGACCGCGCGCGTGACGATCCACACCGCCCGCCCGGGCGTGGTGATCGGCAAGCGCGGTGAGGACATCGAGAAGCTGCGCAAGGAAGTGAGCGAGATGATGGGCGTCCCCGCCCACATCAACGTCACCGAAGTGCGCAAGCCGGAGCTGGACGCGCAGCTGGTCGCCGAGTCGATCGCGCAGCAGCTGGAGCGTCGCATCATGTTCCGCCGCGCGATGAAGCGCTCGGTCGGCAACGCGATGCGCCTGGGTGCCCTGGGCATCAAGGTCAACGTCGCCGGCCGTCTGAACGGTGCGGAAATCGCCCGTTCCGAGTGGTACCGCGAAGGCCGCGTGCCGCTGCACACGCTGCGTGCCGACATCGACTACGGCTTCGCTGAAGCCAAGACGACCTACGGCATCATCGGCATCAAGGTCTGGATCTACAAGGGCGAGATCTTCGATTTCTCCCAGGTTGGCCAGGAAAAGCAGGACGATTCCCCGCGCAACGATCGTAATGATCGCGGCGACCGTGGCGACCGTCCGTCGCGTCCGGCCCGTGAAGCGAGGTAACGGCAATGTTGCAACCCAAGCGAACCAAATACCGCAAGATGCACAAGGGTCGTAACGACGGCCTGGCGTGGAGCGGAAACGCCGTCAGCTTCGGCGAGTACGGGCTGAAGGCCACGGCGCACGGTCAGCTGACCGCGCGCCAGATCGAAGCGGCGCGCCGCTCGATCAGCCGCTACGTCAAGCGCGGCGGCAAGATGTGGATCCGCGTGTTCCCGGACAAGCCGATCACCAAGAAGCCGATCGAAGTGCGAATGGGCTCCGGTAAGGGTAACGTCGAGTACTGGGTCGCGCAGATCCAGCCCGGTCGCATGATTTATGAAATCGAAGGTGTCGGCGAAGATGTCGCGCGCGAGGCGTTCCGCCTGGCCGCTGCCAAGCTTTCGGTGACCACCACCTTCGTGACCCGGACGGTACGCTGATGGACATCAAACAACTCCGCGAGAAGTCGGCCGACGATCTGAAGGCCCACCTGACCGATCTGCGCAAGGAGCAGTTCGCCCTGCGCATGCAGCAGGTCACCGGGCAGCTGCCGAAGACTCACGAAACCCGCCGGGTGCGCCGCGAGATCGCTCGCGTCAAGCACCTGCTCGGCAGCACGAAGTAAGGATGGCCGCGATGAGCGACAATAACGAAAGCAAGACGCTGCGCACGGTCGAAGGCCGTGTGGTCAGCAACAAGATGGACAAGACCGTCACCGTGCTGGTGGAGCGTCAGGTCAAGCATGCGCTGTACGGCAAGTACATCAAGCGCTCGACCAAGCTCCACGCCCACGATGCCGACAACGCCTGCAACGAAGGCGATGTCGTGCGCGTGACCGAGATTGCGCCGATGTCCAAGACCAAGAACTGGCGGGTGGTGGAAATCGTCACCCGCGCGGCCGAATAAGGGAGATCTGAATCATGATCCAGATGCAGAGCTACCTCGACGTCGCCGACAATTCCGGTGCCAAGGAAGTGATGTGCATCAAGGTGCTGGGCGGCTCCAAGCGCCGCTACGCGCACATTGGCGACATCATCAAGGTCACCGTCAAGGACGCGATCCCGCGCGGCAAGGTCAAGAAGGGCGAAGTCTACGACGCCGTCGTCGTGCGTACCCGCAAGGGTGTGCGTCGTCCGGACGGTTCGTTGATCCGCTTCGACGGCAACGCCGCGGTGTTGCTCAACAACAAGCAGGAGCCGATCGGCACGCGCATCTTCGGGCCTGTTACCCGCGAGCTGCGTTCCGAGAAGTTCATGAAGATCGTCTCGCTCGCTCCCGAAGTGCTGTGAGCAGAGGACATACACATGGCTAACCGTATCAAGAAGGGCGACCAGGTCGTCGTCACCACCGGCAAGGACAAGGGCAAGCAGGGCGAAGTCGTCCGCGTCGACGGCGACCGCGTGGTCGTCTCCAACGCGAACATCGTCAAGCGCCACACCAAGCCGAACCCGCAGGCGGGCGTCGCCGGCGGCGTGGTCGAGCGCGAAGCGTCGATCCATATTTCCAACGTGGCGATCGTCAACCCGGCGACGGGCAAGGGCGAGCGCGTTGGCTTCAAGGTGCTGGAGGATGGACGCAAACTGCGTGTGTTCCGCTCCAGCGGTGAGGCGCTCGACGCCTGAGGAATGACACAATGACTTCCCGTCTCGAAAAGATCTACAAGGAAGAAGTGGTACCGGCTCTGATGAAGAAGTTCGGTTACACCAATCCGATGGAAGTGCCGAAGCTGGTCAAGGTCACGCTGAACATGGGCGTGGGCGAGGCGGCGACGAACAAGAAGATCCTGGAAAACGCCGTCGCCGACATGGCCAAGGTCTCCGGTCAGAAGCCGGTGGTGACCAAGTCGCGCATCTCGGTGGCGTCGTTCAAGATCCGCGATGGCTGGCCGATCGGCTGCAAGACCACGCTGCGTCGCGCCAAGATGTACGAGTTCCTGGACCGCCTGATCAACATCTCGCTGCCGCGCGTGCGCGACTTCCGCGGTGTCTCGGGGCGTTCGTTCGACGGCCGCGGCAACTTCAACATGGGCGTGAAGGAGCAGATCATCTTCCCGGAAATCGACTTCGACGCCGTCGATGCGATCCGCGGTATGGATATCGCCATCACCACCACCGCCAAGACCGACGCCGAAGCCAAGGCGCTGCTCGAAGCGTTCAAGTTCCCGTTCCGTAACTGATTGACGCCGGGATTCGGGATTCGGGATTCGGGATGGAAGGGCGCATGCCCGCCACCCCGGGTTCCGCAAATCTCAAATCCCCAATCTCGAATCCCGAGGATTTACAGATGGCAAAGACCTCCATGGTCAACCGCGACATCAAGCGCAAGAAGCTGGCGAAGAAGTTCGCCGACAAGCGTGATGCGCTGAAGAAGATCATCGCCTCCGGCACCGCCTCGTACGACGAGAAGGCCGAGGCCGTGACCAAGCTGCAGAAGCTGCCGCGCGATTCGTCGCCGAGCCGCCAGCGTACCCGTTGCGAACTGTCCGGCCGCCCGCGTGGCGTGTACAGCAAGTTCGGTCTGGGCCGCAACATGCTGCGCAAGGCGACCATGAACGGCGACGTTCCGGGTCTGCGCAAGGCCAGCTGGTAATTCCAGCGGCGCCGGTCCCGTTCGCGGGGCCGGGCAGGGCGGTCTGACCGCCCGCGTGTCGTTCAGACAATGAGTCCGACGCAAGTCGGACTTTTTGTCGTATACTCCCGCTCCTTGCCTCGCGGCAGGGACGGGTATGGCAGCCGCCGCGGGGTTCTCCGGCGGTTGCGCGCTTCACCCCCTGCGTCATTCCACCGCTCCACCACACAAGATTTTCGCGAAAGCGGATATCGGTGCACTCAAAGGTAGACACCATGAGCATGACTGATCCCATCGCCGACCTGCTGGTCCGCATCAAGAATGCGGCCGCGGTTGGCAAGCCGACGGTGAAAATGCCGTCCTCCAAGATCAAGGTTGCGATCGCGGAAGTGCTGAAGGCCGAAGGCTACATCAGCGATCTGCGCGTCAACGCGATCGAGAACAACAAGTCCGAACTGGAAATCGTTCTGAAGTATTTCGAAGGCCGCCCGGTCATCGATACGCTCAAGCGCGTTTCGCGTTCGGGTCTGCGCCAGTATCGCGGCAAGACCGAGCTGCCGAAGGTTCTCGGCGGTCTGGGCGTTGCCATCATTTCCACGTCCAAGGGCATCATGACCGATGCGCAGGCCCGTCAGGCCGGCGTCGGTGGCGAAGTCCTGTGCTTCGTGGCCTAAGGGAAGGAGCACTCACATGTCCCGCGTAGCCAAGAAGCCGATCTCCCTCCCGAAGGGCGTCGAACTCACCGTCCAGGCCGATCAGTTCAGCGTCAAGGGCCCGAAGGGCACCTTGTCGCTGGCCAAGCCGGCCGGTGTCGAAATCAAGCAGGAAAACGGTGTCGCCACGCTGTCGGCGAACGATCCGTCGCACATCGCCATCACCGGCACCGTCCGCGCCATCCTGGCGAACATGGTGCAGGGCGTGTCCGCGGGCTTCGAGCGCAAGCTCGAGCTGGTGGGCGTCGGCTACCGCGCCACGATGCAGGGCAAGGACCTGAGCCTGGCGCTCGGTTTCTCGCACCCGATCGTGTTCGTCGCGCCGGAGGGCATCACCCTGACCGCGCCGACGCAGACCGAGATCCTGGTGCAGGGCGCCGACAAGCAGCGCGTCGGCGAAGTCGCCGCCAAGATCCGCGGTTTCCGTCCGCCGGAGCCCTACAAGGGCAAGGGTGTGAAGTACGCCGGTGAAGCCATCATTCGCAAGGAAGCCAAGAAGGCCTAAGCCAGGTTCTTCCGCCAGGAGTCCGGCCTTGCGAGGCCGAGTTCCCCACGAACGCCTCGCTTCCTTCAGCTTCCGTAGGACACAGACATGACCATCAACAAGAACATCGCCCGCCTGCGTCGCGCCAAGTCGACCCGCGCTCACATCCGCGAGCTCGGCGTCGCCCGCCTGTCGGTGCTGCGCACCGGCCAGCACCTGTACGCGCAGGTCTTCACCGCCGACGGTTCCAAGGTGCTCGCCGCGGCGAACACCCTGCAGGCCGACGTCAAGGACGGCCTGAAGAACGGCAAGAACAGCGACGCCGCCGCCAAGGTCGGCAAGCTGATCGCCGAGCGCGCCAAGGCCGCGGGCGTCGAGAAGGTCGCCTTCGACCGCTCGGGCTACCGCTACCACGGCCGCATCAAGGCGCTGGCCGACGCCGCGCGCGAAGGCGGCCTGCAGTTCTGATCCTTGCGGGTGCGGCACTGCCGCGCCCGTCCCGTCGATGCGGGTTGCATCGGACCTTGGCGCGCCTTCTGCGCGCGCCCGGGGAACACGGCTCCAGACCACAACTCCAAGCGGCAACGAAGCCGTAAATCTTTTCCTCTATCAAGGGCATCACAATGGCTGAAGAACAGCGTGCACCGCGGGGTCGTGATCGCGACCGCAACCGCGAAGAGAAAGTCGACGACGGCATGATCGAGAAGCTGGTCGCGGTCAACCGCGTCAGCAAGACGGTCAAGGGCGGTCGCCAGTTCACCTTCACCGCGCTGACCGTGGTCGGCGACGGCAACGGCAAGATCGGCTTCGGTTACGGCAAGGCGCGCGAAGTGCCGGTCGCGATCCAGAAGTCGATGGAGTATGCGCGTAAGGGCATGCTCAACATCGATCTGAACAACGGCACCCTGTGGCACCCGGTGAAGTCCGGCCACGGCGCGGCGCGCGTGTTCATGATGCCGGCCTCGGAAGGTACCGGCGTGATCGCCGGCGGCGCGATGCGCGCCGTGCTGGAAGCGGTGGGCGTGAAGAACGTGCTGGCCAAGGCCGTCGGTTCGCGCAACCCGATCAACCTGGTGCGCGCGACCCTGCGCGGCCTGGAAGACATGCAGTCGCCGTCGCGTATCGCGGCCAAGCGTGGCAAGAAGGTGGAGGATCTGACCCATGGCTAATGAATCCACCAAGACGGTGAAGGTGCGCCTGGTGCGCGGCCTGCGTGGTACCCAGTCGCGTCACCGCCTGTCGGTGCGTGCCCTGGGCCTGAACAAGCTCAACGATGTGCGCGAACTGAAGGACAGCCCGCAAGTGCGCGGCCTGATCAACAAGGTTCAGTACCTCGTCCAGGTTGAGGAGTAATCGACCATGACTTTGCATCTGAATGATCTGAAGCCCGCACCGGGCGCGCGCACCGAGCGCACCCGCGTCGGTCGTGGCATCGGTTCCGGCCTGGGCAAGACCGCCGGCCGCGGCCACAAGGGTTCGTTCGCGCGCAAGGGCGGCGGCAAGATCAAGGCTGGCTTCGAAGGCGGCCAGACCCCCATGCAGCGCCGTCTGCCGAAGATCGGCTTCCGTTCGAAGATGGCCAAGGACACTGCCGAAGTGCTGTCCTACCAGCTCGACAACCTGCCGGCCGGCGAGATCGATTTCGCTGCGTTGCGCGCCGCGAAGCTGGTCCCGAGCACCGCGAAGAAGGCCAAGGTGGTCCTGAAGGGCGAACTGACCAAGAAGTTCGTGCTGAAGGGTGTCGCCGCGACCGCCGGTGCCAAGGCGGCAATCGAAGCTGCCGGCGGCAGCGTGCAGGAGTAACACGCAGATGGCGCAGGCTGGCATGGGTAACCTCGGCGGCGGGCTCGGCAAGTTCACGGAACTTCGCCAGCGCCTGTTGTTCGTTCTCGGCGCATTGATCGTCTATCGCATCGGCTGCTACGTGCCGGTGCCGGGCGTCAATCCCGAAGCCATGCTTGCGCTGATGCAGGCGCAGGGCGGCGGCATCGTGGACATGTTCAACATGTTCTCGGGCGGCGCCCTGCACCGTTTCAGCATCTTCGCGCTGAACGTGATGCCGTACATCTCGGCATCGATCGTGATCCAGTTGGCCACGCACATCTTCCCGTCGCTGAAGGCGATGCAGAAGGAAGGCGAGTCGGGCCGACGCAAGATCACCCAGTATTCGCGCATCGGCGCGGTGCTGCTGGCGGTGGTGCAGGGCGGCAGTATCGCCCTGGCGCTGCAGAACCAGACCGCACCGGGCGGCGCGCCGGTGGTGTACGCCCCCGGCATGGGCTTCGTGCTCACCGCGGTGATCGCGCTGACCGCCGGCACCATCTTCCTGATGTGGGTCGGCGAGCAGGTGACCGAGCGCGGCATCGGCAACGGCGTCTCGCTGATCATCTTCGCCGGCATCGTCGCCGGCCTGCCGGCGGCGGCGATCCAGACCGTGGAGTCCTTCCGCGACGGCAACCTGAGCTTCATCGCGTTGCTGCTGATCGTGCTGACCATCCTCGCCTTCACCCTGTTCGTGGTGTTCGTCGAGCGCGGACAACGACGGATCACGGTGAACTACGCGCGCCGCCAGGGCGGTCGCAACGCGTACATGAACCAGACCTCGTTCCTGCCGCTGAAGCTCAACATGGCCGGCGTGATCCCGCCGATCTTCGCCTCGAGCATCCTCGCCTTCCCGGCGACGCTGTCGATGTGGTCGGGCCAGGCCGCCTCCAACAGCACCTTCGGCAGCGTGCTGCAGCGCATCGCCAATGCGCTCGGTCCCGGCGAACCGGTGCACATGATCGTATTCGCTGCGCTGATCATCGGCTTCGCGTTCTTCTACACGGCGCTGGTGTTCAACTCGCAGGAAACCGCGGACAACCTGAAGAAGTCCGGCGCGCTGATTCCGGGCATCCGTCCTGGCAAGGCCACCGCCGACTACGTCGACGGCGTGCTGACCCGCCTGACCGCGGCCGGCTCGGTGTACCTGGTGATCGTGTGTCTGCTGCCGGAAGTGATGCGCGCCCAGCTCGGCACCTCGTTCCACTTCGGTGGCACCTCGCTGCTGATCGCGGTCGTGGTGGTGATGGACTTCATCGCGCAGATCCAGGCGCACCTGATGTCGCACCAGTACGAAAGCCTGTTGAAGAAGGCCAACCTCAAGGGTGGCTCGCGCGGCGGCGGTTTTGCCCGCGGTTGATTGCTATACTGTTTGAATCCTTCCGCGAAGACGCCCCCGGTTCCCGGGCGCAGTCTTCCGACTTGAAGGGCGGCCCGTGCAGCGGTCTCGTGCGCGGGTGAGACGTGGTGGTCCTGCGCTGGAGTAGCGCGGGCGGCAAGGTGGACACATCGCCTCGCCAACGACGTCCGGCGCCGGAGCATGGGCACACTCCCCATGCCGGGCTTGCGGAACCTCAGGTTCCGCAGGCTTCCATGTAACCCGAGACCTTGCTAGACTTACAAGTTCACTTTTTGATCCATCCTGCCGGATGGCGCCGTGGTGCGCCGTCGGGCCATCACTCAGTTGGAGAACCGCGTCATGGCGCGTATTGCAGGCGTCAACCTGCCAGCCCAGAAGCACGTCTGGGTCGGGTTGCAAAGCATCTACGGCATCGGCCGTACCCGTTCGAAGAAGGTCTGCGAAGCCGCAGGCGTGACCTCGACCACCAAGATCCGCGACCTGTCCGAGCCGGAAATCGAGCGCCTGCGTCTCGAAGTCGGCAAGTACATCGTCGAAGGCGACCTGCGTCGCGAAATCGGCATCGCCATCAAGCGACTGATGGACCTGGGCTGCTACCGCGGCCTGCGTCACCGTCGTGGCCTGCCCCTGCGCGGTCAGCGCACCCGTACCAACGCCCGCACCCGCAAGGGCCCGCGCAAGGCGATCAGGAAGTAAGGGACCGACATGGCTAAGCCCGCAGCAGCAAAGACCAAGAAGAAGATCAAGCGCGTCGTCACCGACGGTGTCGCCCACGTCCACGCTTCGTTCAACAACACCATCGTGACCATCACCGACCGTCAGGGCAATGCGTTGTCCTGGGCGACCTCCGGTGGCGCCGGTTTCCGCGGTTCGCGCAAGTCCACGCCGTTCGCGGCGCAGGTTGCCGCCGAGAAGGCCGGGCGCGCTGCGCTCGACTACGGCGTGAAGTCGCTGGAAGTGCGCATCAAGGGCCCGGGTCCGGGTCGCGAGTCCGCCGTCCGTTCGTTGAACAACGTCGGATACAAGATCACCAACATCATCGACGTGACGCCGATCCCGCACAACGGGTGCCGTCCGCCGAAGAAGCGTCGCGTCTAAAGGAGCGATAAGAAATGGCTCGTTATATCGGTCCTACCTGTAAGCTCGCGCGCCGCGAAGGCGCCGATCTTTCCCTCAAGAGCCCGGCGCGTGCGCTGGACTCCAAGTGCAAGCTGGAGCAGAAGCCCGGCCAGCACGGCGCGACTGCCCGCAAGGGCAAGCTGTCCGACTACGCCACCCAGCTGCGCGAAAAGCAGAAGGTCAAGCGTATCTACGGCCTGCTGGAGCGTCAGTTCCGCAACTACTACAAGAAGGCCTCGACCAAGAAGGGCAACACCGGCGAGAACCTGCTGCAGCTGCTGGAAACCCGCCTGGACAACGTCGTCTACCGCATGGGCTTCGCCGTCACCCGTCCGGCCGCGCGCCAGCTGGTGTCGCACCGTGGCGTGCTGGTCAACGGCAAGTCGGTGAACCTGGCCTCGTACCAGGTCAAGGCCGGCGACGCGATCGCCCTGTCGGAAAAGGCGCAGAAGCAGCTTCGCGTGCAGGAAGCGCTGACCGTTGCCGAAACGCACGACCTGAACCCGTCGTGGGTCGAGGTCGATTCGAAGAAGTTCAGCGGCATCTTCAAGGCCGTGCCGGACCGTGCGGACCTGCCTGCCGACATCAACGAAGCGCTGATCGTCGAGTTGTATTCGAAGTAATCACATCGGAGAGCCTCCGGTCCACGGAGGCTCGTCAGGAGAACCCGCAACATGACGGTTACCGCCAACCAGGTTCTGCGCCCCCGTGGGCCGCAGATCGAACGCCTTACCGACAACCGCGCCAAGGTCGTGATCGAGCCCTTGGAGCGCGGGTATGGGCATACGCTGGGCAATGCCCTGCGTCGCGTGCTGCTGTCCTCGATTCCCGGCTTCGCGATCACCGAAGTCGAGATCGACGGCGTGCTGCACGAGTACACCACGGTCGAAGGGCTGCAGGAGGACGTGCTGGAAGTCCTGCTGAACCTCAAGGACGTGGCCATCCGCATGCATACCGGTGACAGCGCCACGCTGTCGCTGTCCAAGCAGGGTCCGGGCACGGTCACTGCCGCCGACATCAAGACCGACCACAACGTCGAGATCCTCAACAACGACCACGTGATCTGCCACCTGACCAAGGACACGGCGATCAACATGCGTCTGAAGATCGAGCGTGGCTTCGGCTACCAGCCGGCCGCCGCGCGTCGCCGTCCGGACGAAGAGACCCGCACCATCGGTCGCCTGGTCCTGGACGCCTCGTTCTCGCCGGTGCGCCGCGTCGCCTACGCGGTCGAATCGGCGCGCGTCGAGCAGCGTACCGACCTGGACAAGCTGGTCCTGGACATCGAAACCAACGGCACGATCGATGCCGAGGAAGCCGTGCGCACCGCCGCCGACATCCTCAGCGACCAGCTGTCGGTGTTCGGCGACTTCACCCATCGCGACCGTGGCGCGGCCAAGCCGGCCAGCAACGGCGTGGATCCGGTGCTGCTGCGTCCGATCGACGATCTGGAACTGACCGTGCGTTCGGCCAACTGCCTGAAGGCCGAGAGCATCTACTACATCGGCGATCTGATCCAGAAGACCGAAGTCGAGCTGCTCAAGACCCCGAACCTGGGCAAGAAGTCGCTCACCGAGATCAAGGAAGTGCTGGCCCAGCGTGGCCTGTCGCTCGGCATGAAGCTGGAGAACTGGCCGCCGGCCGGCGTCGCCCAGCACGGCATGCTCGGCTGAGTTTTGCGCATCCGGCCGGTGCCGCAAGGCATCGGCCGCATGTCGTTCGCGTCATCCGCACCACCACGTCGACGGGTCAAAGCCCGCGGCGTCGCCCGGTCAGGGACGGCCGGCAGGGACCATCCGCAGTCCACTTTCAACGCCACGACGGCGACAGCGATCTCCAACAGTCACACTCTTCCATAGGAATCCCAACCCATGCGTCACCAGAAATCCGGCCGCAAGTTCAGCCGCACCAGCGCCCACCGCGAAGCGATGTTCAAGAACATGGCGGCGTCGCTGATCAAGCACGAACTGATCAAGACCACCCTGCCGAAGGCCAAGGAACTGCGCCGCGTCGCCGAGCCGCTGATCACCCTGGCCAAGGTCGACAACGTCGCCAACCGCCGCCTGGCGTTCGCGCGCCTGCGCGACAAGGAAGCGGTCGGCACCCTGTTCACCACGCTGGGCCCGCGCTACCAGGCGCGCCCGGGCGGCTACCTGCGCATCCTCAAGTGCGGCTTCCGCGCCGGCGACAATGCGCCGATGGCGTACGTCGAACTGGTCGATCGCCCGGCCGTGGCCGAGGAAGTGGCCGAGTAATCGGTTCGCGTCTGCAGCAGCAAGAAGCCCGGCATGTCCGGGCTTTTTTGTTGTTGGGGCCGGGATTGGGGAGTCGCGATTGGGGATTGGGAGCGCGCGCTCGCCGTGCGGGCGAGGGCGACCACCAGCGCCATGACACATGGTGATGGGGCGCACGATCGCGGATAATGCGCGGATCGTCGATGCGAGTTCGAGTCCGATGAATCCGTTACGCTGGGGTTTCCGCGCGCAGTTCCTGCTCGGCTTTCTGATCTGCGCCGGCTTGCTGGGCTATGCGATTTTCGTGCAATACCGGCTGGGCATCGAGCCGTGCCCGCTGTGCATCTTCCAGCGCATCGCGTTCGCGGCGCTGGGCGTGCTGTTCCTGCTCGGCGCCCTGCACGGGCCGCGCAGCGCTGGCGGGCGCAAGCTCTACGGCGTCCTGGCGTTCCTGGCCGCGATGGTGGGCGCCGGCATCTCCACCAAGCACGTCTCGGTGCAGCTGTTCCCGGACCCGATGGCGTCCTGCGGCCCGCCGCTGAGCTTCCTGCGCGAGACCATGGGGCCGTTCGAGGTGCTGCGCCGGGTGCTGACCGGCACCGGCGACTGCGGCAACATCGACTGGCGCTTCCTCGGCCTGTCGATGCCGATGTGGTGCCTGATCTGCTTCGTGTTGCTGGCGGTGTTCGCGCTGTATGCGGGCTTCAAGAGCCGGCGGCGCACGCTGATCTGACGGTTCCCCCACTGCGCGCTGATCGCGAAGCCTTATCGTGCCCGGCGATTGGCGTCAGCGCTGCTTGACGCCGAGATGGGTGGAGCGGACGCACGCCGCCGTGCCACGACGTTGTCCATTCGATTGGGCAACGTCCTGATGTGCTGTCCCCCCGATTGGCGATCCGCTCTCTCGCCTGTCTGCCTCAAAGCGCCGCGCTGGCCGGTGGCAGCGCCTGCGCGCTTGTAGCCTGCGGGACGACCTGGGCCAGGAACGCCGCCACCGGCCTGGCCCACACCGACGGATCGGCCTGGGCGAAGGTCTTGTGGCCATCGTCGCCGAAGGTCGGCAGATCGACGAAGGTCACCGGCGGCGTCGAGCCGGCGCGGTAGGCCGCATACATGCGGTGCGCCAGGTCGCGCCGAAAGAAGTGATCGTTCGCGGCGTACAGCCACAGTTGCGGCAGTGTGTTGGCCGCGCCGAGGGTCTTTTCTGCTTCGACCAGGCGGTCCTCGCCGGCGCAGATGACCTCCTTGCCATTGCTGCCGCGCCCGCCGGCGAAGCTGATGACGCCACGCACGCCCGGCGGCGGCGCATCGGCCAGGGCCACCGCGCCGAGACCGCCGGCGGACTGGCCGACCACCACGATGCGCTGCGGGTCCACGCCGGGAAGGCGTGCGGCGGCGTCGACAATCGCCGTTTCGGCCGCGGCGATCTTGCGCCCGGCGACGACGAAATCGGCATCGTGGCAGTTGCCGGCGCCTTCCAGATAGGTGCCGCTGGAACTGCCGTAGCCAGGCCGTAAGGCGAGCACCACCATGTAGCCACGGGCGGCGAACCAGCGCGCGGCGCGGGCGAAACCGAGGCGGGTGTCGGCCAGCTTGCGCTTGTCCGCCGGAGTGCCGTGATGGATGACGATCAGCGGAAATGGGCCGGGGCCCGCGGGGCGATACACGCGGGCGGCGAGATCGTAGTCGACCCCTTGCACGACGACCGGCATTCGGAAGTCGGTGACGCTTTCGGCGTGTGCCGTCGACGGTGCGGCGATGGCGAGAATGGTGGCCGCGACGATGGTGGCGAACAGGTGTTTGAGCATGCGCGAGACCTGCCTGGACGGGATGCATGGCAACGCGTCGTGGCGGCGGTCCGGAGCACGGGGGGATGACGTGATGGGACGCCTCCCTCGGGCGGGGGCGAAGCCACGGCCACGACGCAGCGTGCGGCTTCGCTGTGGTGCCGGACGGGCCGCGGCAAAAGCCGGACCCGTCACGTCTTGCGGCGCGAGGCCTGCGGTGCGCCGGGTGGCACGCCGCAGGCGATCGCCGCGCCTGCTCAGAAGTCCTGCTGCAGGCTCAGGTAGACGCCACGGCGCGGCGCCCACTGCGGCGCGAACACGCCGATGCCGCCGCCGTCGCGCAACTGGTAGTGGCGGTCGAGCACGTTGAGCACGGCCAGCTGCGCGTGCAGCGGGTGGCTGCTGGCCAGGGCGAAGTCGTGGCCGGCGCTGAGGTTGAGCTGGAAGTACGCCGGCAGCTCGCCGCCGTTGGGCACGCCGTTGGCGTCGGTGCGCAGGCCGCTGCCGAACAGGTAGTCGGCGCCGACGTGGCTATCCTCGGCCAGGGCGTAGTTGATGCCGCCGGAGGAAGTCAGCTTCTGGTCGTGGTCCAGGTGGATCCAGTGATCGTTGGCGTAGGCCAGCGCATCCGGGTCGAAGTTGTACAGGCTGGTCATTACCTGCTTGCCCATGGCCTTGCTGTAGGCCGCGTTGAAGTAGGCGTTGATCGGGCCGTTGCTGTAGTCGGCGCTGAACTCTGCGCCGCGAATGCGGCCGTAGCGGTAGTTGAAGGTGGAGTAGACGTAGGCGGCGCCGAACTGGCCTTCGTCCTGCAGGCGGTCGGCCTTGCGGTAGTAGGTGTCCAGGCCGAGGGTCAGGTGGTCGCCGACCATCTGCGAGATGCCCAGGTCGTAGTAGTCGCTGCGCTCGCTCAGCGGCTTGGTCGGGCCGCCCGCCGCCGACTGCTGGTTGGTGGTGCCGTCGTACAGGGCGATGTCGCTGGTGGAGATCAGCTCGGTGGCCGGTGGGGTGAAGTAGCGCGCATAGCCGGCGTGCAGGGTGGTGCTGTCGCTGGCATGCCAGACCACGCCCAGGCGCGGGCTGAGCTGGCCCTCGGTGGTACCGAAGGCCTTGTAGCGATCGCCGCGCACGCCGTAGTTGATGGTCCAGGCATCGCTCGGCTGCCATTCGTCCTGCAGGTACACCGCGTAGGTGCTGGCGTGGAAGCGGCTGCCGTCGGGGATGAACAGCGGCACGTCGCTGCTCTGGCTGCCGTCGTCGTTGGCCGGGAACACGTAGGCGTTGTTGCTGGCGTTGGCGTGTTCGAAGTTGCCGTACACGCCGTAGCGCAAGGTGTGGGTGCTGCCCCACGGCGTGGAGAAGTCGGCCTGCAGGGTGCTGGCGCGGTTGGCGCGCTGCACCTGCGAAGCGATGCCGTTGAAGATCAGGTCCCCGGCGATGTCCGGGGAGAACGCGACGCTGCTGTAGCGCTGGCCGGCCGACAACTGGTAACTGGTGTCGCCGAGCGCGCCCTGCAGCACCAGGGTGCCGAAGCGGGTGTTCTCGCGCTGGTTCTCGTCGAGCTGCGTGGAATCGAAGCTGTTGTTGCCCAAGTAGGTGAACGCCGGCGTCTGCCCCGGATTGTTGGGGATCTGGAAGCGGTTGTTGGCGTAGCCGACCAGCAGGCTGAGCCGGGTGTTCTCGTTCAGCAGGTAGCTGAGGTCGGCGAAGCCCTTGCCTTGGTGGGTCTTGTCGTGGATCGGGTTGTCGCTGTCGGTCGGGTTTTCCATGCCGATGCGGTTCTGCAGGTAGTTGCCGCTGGCGAACCAGCTGAAGCGGCCGTCGCTGCCCCACCACGAGGCGTTGGGATTGAGCGTGCCGTAAGAGCCGCCGGTGATGCCGACGCTGCCGCCGTTGCCCAGTTCCACGCCGTTCTTGGTGGTGATGTCGACCACCGCCGCGGTGCGGTCGCCGAACTGCGCCGGCAGCGCGCCGTCGAGCAGGCGGATGTTCTTGATCGTGCGCGGGTCCAGGGTCTGGCCGAAGCCGGAGATGGATTCGGGAATCATCACGCCATTGATGCGGTACTGCAGATTGGCGTGGTCGCCGCGCACATGGATGCCGCCGTAGGAATCCTGGACCACGCCCGGCGCCTGCAGCAGCACTTGGTTGAGCGGGGTGGAGGCGCCCAGCGGCAGGCGGGCGATGTCCTCGGCGGTGATCGCGTACTGGCTGCTGCCGATGTCCGGCGACAGCGCGTTGCGCGCGGCTTCCAGCTTGGCGGTGACGGTGACCGGATCGAGATCGACGGTCGGTTCGGCGGCAGCGGTGCTGTCTGCGGCGAGGGCGAGGCCGGGGGCGACCAGCAGGACCAGGGCGATGGCGGAGGAGAGGGGGCGACGTGTCATGGCGAGGCGGACCAAAGGGAAAGGAATTGTTACTTAATAACAGTGTGCTTTCGCAAAAACGCCGGCGTAGGCCGGAAGTCATGGTGGCGTCGCGGTGTTGCTTGCCATTCATGTCGCGGCGCTGCCAGCGTGATCGGCGTGCGGCGCTATGCGGCGCGCCCCGGCTCTGCGAACATCGCACACTGCCAAGGAGTCCTTTCATGAATCTGTCCGCCGCCGCCGTGTCCGAATCCGCCTCGTCCTCCTGGTCGCCCGCCAGTTGGCGCGAGCGGCCGGCGCTGCAGATGCCGGTGTATCCGGATCCGCAGGCGCTGGAGACCACGCTGACGGAGTTGCGGCAGTTGCCGCCGCTGGTGACCTCCTGGGAGATCTTCGCGCTGAAGAAGCAGCTGGCCGAGGCACAGGAAGGCAAGCGCTTCCTGCTGCAGGGCGGCGATTGCGCGGAGAACTTCAGCGATTGCGAATCCGGCACCATCTCCAACCGGCTCAAGGTGCTGCTGCAGATGAGCCTGGTGCTGGTGCACGGCCTGCGCCTGCCGGTGGTGCGGGTCGGTCGCTACGCCGGGCAGTACGCCAAGCCGCGCTCGGCCGATACCGAGACCCGCGATGGCGTGACCCTGCCCAGCTACCGCGGCGACGTGGTCAACGGCCCGGAGTTCACCGCGCAGGCACGGGTGCCGGATCCGCGGCGCATGATCACCGCGCATTCGCGTTCGGCGATGACCATGAACTTCGTGCGTGCGCTGATCGACGGCGGGTTCGCCGACCTGCACCATCCCGAGTACTGGAACCTGAGCTGGGTCGGTTGTTCGCCGCTGGCCGACGACTACCAGAAGATGGTGTCCTCGATCGGCGATGCGGTGCGCTTCATGGAAACCCTCTCCGGCGCGCAGTTGTACAACCTCAATCGCGTCGATTTCTACACCTCGCACGAGGCCTTGCTGCTGCCCTACGAGGAAGCGCTGACCCGCGAGGTGCCGCGGCAGTGGGGCTGGTTCAACCTCAGCACGCACTATCCGTGGATCGGCATGCGCACCGCGGCGCTGGACGGCGCGCACGTGGAGTATTTCCGCGGCATCCGCAATCCGATCGCGATCAAGGTCGGGCCGTCGGCGCAGCCGGACCAGTTGCTGCGGCTGATCGACGTGCTCAATCCGGAAGACGAGCCGGGCCGGCTGACCTTCATCCACCGCATGGGCGCGGCGCAGATCGCCGAGAAGCTGCCGCCGCTGCTGGACGCGGTGAAGCGCGACGGCCGCCGCGTGTTGTGGGTGTGCGATGCGATGCACGGCAACACCGAGAGCACCAGCAACGGCTACAAGACCCGGCGCTACCAGAACGTCCTGGGCGAGGTGGAGCAGTCGTTCGACATCCACGCCGCGGCCGGCACCCGCCTGGGCGGCGTGCATCTGGAACTGACCGGCGAGGACGTCACCGAGTGCACCGGCGGCGCGCGCGAACTGACCGAGCGCGACCTGGAGCGCGCCTACCGCTCCAGCGTCGATCCGCGGCTGAACTACGAGCAGTCGCTGGAGATCGCGATGGCGATCGTGCGCAAGCAGAGCGGGCGCCACGTCGCCACGCCGCTCGCGTAGTCGATTGGCGTCATGCGCCGTCGCGCAGTGTGCGCGTCGGTGCTGCGCTGGCGCTGGCACAGACCTGTGCGGGGCCATGACATCTGCATGCACTGCGCGTGGCGGCGTCGCGCTGCAACTGGCAGCCCATTTCGCAGAATCGTGCGCACACGCGCCTGCTGCGGCTGCCATTGCCCGGCGCCGCACCGTGCGTGCTCGACATCGCGCTAATCCCCGCACTGCCAGACTGTCGCGACTCCTCCCCCCAACAAAGGAGCGCAACTTGACCCTCGATCTTCACTGGGTGCCCTGGCGTGCCTACACGGTGCCGATCGGCGCCGCATTGATTCTCGGCTTCCTGGCCTGGTGGCTGCTGTTGCGCATCGCCCAGCGCATGCGCGGCCGCGACTACCGGCGTGCGCGCATCGTGCGCGTGGTCAGCGTGCCGGTCGCCTTCCTGCTGCCGATGCTGATGCTCAGCTTCGCGCTCGAATCCACGCCGCTGGACGAGAAGGCGCTGACCGACCTGCAGCACCTGCTGCACATCGGCATGATCGGTTGCGTGACCTGGTTGCTGGTGCGTGGCGTGGCGGCGCTGGAAACGGCGATCCTGCGCAGCCATCCGATCGAGGTGGCGGACAACCTCACCGCGCGCCGCGTGCAGACCCAGACCAGGGTGCTGGCGCGGGTGGTGATGGGCACGATCATCCTGTTGGGCACCTCGATCGTCCTGTTGACCTTCCCGGCGGTGCGGCAGATCGGCACCACCTTGCTGGCCTCGGCCGGCATCATCGGCCTGGTCGCCGGTATCGCCGCCAAGCCGGTGTTCGGCAACCTGATCGCCGGCCTGCAGATCGCGCTGACCCAGCCGATCCGGCTCGACGACGTGGTCATCGTCGAAGGCGAGTGGGGCCGCATCGAGGAGATCGGCAGTTCCTATGTGGTGGTGCGGATCTGGGACGAGCGGCGCATGGTGGTACCGCTGACCTGGTTCATCGAAAACCCGTTCCAGAACTGGACGCGCAGCAGCGCCGACCTGCTTGGTACCGCGTTCCTGTGGCTGGACTACCGCACGCCGATCGCGCAGGTGCGCGCCGAGCTGGAGCGGATCTGCAAGAGCGAGCCGCTATGGGACGGACGGGTCTGCGTGACCCAGGTGACCGATACCAGCGAGCGCACGATCCAGGTGCGCCTGCTGGTCAGCGCGCGCAACTCCGGCGATGCCTTCGACCTGCGCTGCATCGTGCGCGAACGCATGCTGGACTTCCTGGTGCGCGAGCACCCTTACGCCTTGCCGCTGCTGCGCGCCGAAGTGGCGCCGGAGCCGGTGCGGCTGTCACATCCGCCGATACGCGCCAGCGACTCCGATGCGATGCGTTCGCCCGGTGCGGAGGATGGGGCGCCGGCAGTGAATGCCGCAGCGGATGAGGCGCGTGCGTCGCGCTGATTGCTGGCGGCCCGCGGCAGGGTCGATGCGCCTTGGGCAGGGTCCTCTTGCGTTGCAGTGAACGGCGCCGGCCGTGTGGCGGGGACGCAACTGCGCACCGGTGACCGGTAGGTGCCTATCACTTCAAAGATGCCGGCGCCGTTGCAGCGCCGGCGCAGCTCAGGCCGAAGGATGCCGCCGGCGCCGCACCAGATCGCGGGCCAGGATGCCGACCACGGCGAGGTTGATCGCCAGCACCGCCCACGAGGCCCAGCCAGGGTGGCGCACGATCGCGTAGACGTCGAACGGCAGGTAGATGGCCGCGGAAATGCAGCCCAGCAGCGAGGCCCAGGCCTTGGCGCGCCACAGGCCCCAGGCCTCGATGATGTGCAGCACGCCGTAGGCGAGCATGCCGGCGGCGGCCAGGTGCACCGCGCCGGGGCTGATCATGGTCAGCAGCGAGGGCAGGGCACCGTGGTCCGGATCCAGGCTGAAGCGCACGATCAGCTTGTCCACCCCCGCGCGCAGCGGGGCTGGACCCATCAGTTCCAGCCCCGTGGCCGCCAACACCGCGAGCAGGCCCTTGCCGGCCTCCAGCAGTGCGATCAGGTGCAGGCCCGGATGCGCGTGCGGATCCGGGTTGTACGCCTTGTCGGCGGCCATAGGCGTGCGCTGCCGCTTAGCCCGCGCGACCGGCGCGCTTGCGCTCGTTTTCGGTCAGGTGCTTCTTGCGCAAGCGGATCTCCTTCGGGGTGACTTCGACCAGCTCGTCATCTTCGATGAAGTCCAGCGCCTGTTCCAGCGTGTACTTGATCGCCGGGGTCAGCTTGATCGCATCGTCCTTGCCCGAGGCGCGCATGTTGGTCAGCGGCTTGGTCTTGATCGCGTTGACGGTCAGGTCGTTGTCCTTGGAGTGGATGCCGACCAGCTGCCCTTCATACACGTTGTCGCCTTCGGCGGCAAACAGGCGGCCGCGCTCTTCCAGCGGGCCCAGCGCGTAGGCGGGGGTGGCGCCGGGCGCGTTGGCGATCATCACGCCGTTCTGGCGCTTGGCGATGGCGCCCTGTTCCTTCGGACCGTAGTGGTCGAACACGTGGAACAGCAGGCCCGAGCCCTGGGTCAGGGTGCGGAACTCGTTCTGGAAGCCGATCAGGCCACGCGCCGGGATCATGTAGTCCAGGCGCACACGACCCTTGCCGTCCGGCTCCATGTTCTTCAGCTGGCCCTTGCGGGTGCCCAGCTTTTCCATCACGCCGCCCTGATGCTGTTCCTCGATGTCCACCACCAACTGCTCGACCGGCTCCATCAGCTTGCCGTCGATCTCCTTGATGATGACTTCCGGGCGCGACACCGCCAGCTCGAAGCCCTCACGGCGCATGTTCTCGATCAGCACCGACAGGTGCAGCTCGCCGCGGCCGGAGACCAGGAACTTGTCGGCGTCTTCCAGCTGCTGGACCTTCAGCGCCACGTTGTGCACGGTCTCGCGCTCCAGCCGGTCCTTGAGCTGGCGGCTGGTCAGGAACTTGCCGCCGGACAGGTCCTTGTTGCCGGCGAACGGCGAGTTGTTGACCTGGAAGGTCATCGAGATGGTCGGCTCGTCCACGGTCAGCGGCGGCAGCGCCTCGGGGGCCTCCAGCGCGCACACGGTGTCGGAGATGGTCAGCTCCTGGATACCGGAGATGGCGACGATGTCGCCGGCCTGCGCGCTGTCCTGCTCGATGCGCTCCAGGCCCAGGAAGCCCAGCACCTGCAGCACCTTGCCCTGGCGCTTCTTGCCTTCGCGGTCGATCACCGCCACCGGCATGTTCTTCTTCAGCACGCCGCGCTGGATGCGGCCGATGCCGATCACGCCGACGAAGTTGTTGTAGTCCAGCTGGCTGATGCGCATCTGGAACGGGCCGTCCGGGTCCACGTCCGGCTTCGGCGCGTGCCGCATGATCGCTTCGTACAGCGGGGTCATGTCGCCGTCGCGCACGCTGTCGTCCAGCGAGGCGTAGCCGTTCAGCGCCGAGGTGTAGACGATCGGGAAGTCGAGCTGCTCGTTGGTGGCGCCGAGCTTGTCGAACAGGTCGAACACTTGGTCGATCACCCAGTCCGGGCGCGCGCCGGGACGGTCGATCTTGTTGACCACCACGATCGGCTTGAAGCCCATCGCGAACGCCTTCTGGGTCACGAAGCGGGTCTGCGGCATCGGGCCGTCCATCGCGTCGACCAGGATCAGCACGGTATCCACCATCGACAGCACGCGCTCCACCTCGCCGCCGAAGTCGGCGTGTCCGGGGGTGTCGACGATGTTGATGCGGTTGCCCTGCCAGGTGATGGCGGTGTTCTTGGCCAGGATGGTGATGCCGCGTTCCTTTTCCTGGTCGTTGCTGTCCATCACGCGCTCGGCCAGCACCGTGCGCTCGGACAGGGTGCCGGACTGCTTCAGCAGGCAGTCGACGAGGGTGGTCTTGCCGTGGTCGACGTGGGCGACGATGGCGATATTGCGAAGATTTTCGATGGACATGCGAAAGGGGGCCAGCCGGCGCCAGAAGGAAGGAAAGGAAGCCACCTAGTATACCCGGATCCCGTGGCGCCTGCCGGCGCCCGGCGGCGGCAGGCCGGGCAGGCCCGTTCAGGCGCCGGCGGCGGGCGCGGGCGAAGCCTGAACAAGGCGCCGTGTATCCTATGCGCCCCTCATGACGCCCCCGTTTCCAAGGAATCCCATGTCCCTGATCGCCCATTTCGACACCGCCCGCGGCCCGATCAAGATCGAGCTGTATCCCGACAAGGCCCCGCTGACCGTGGCCAACTTCGTGAACCTGGCCAAGCGCGGCTTCTACGACGGGCTGAACTTCCACCGCGTGATCGCCGACTTCATGATCCAGGGCGGTTGCCCGGAAGGCTCCGGCCGCGGCGGCCCGGGCTACCGCTTCGAGGACGAGACCAACAACGGCGTGCGCCACGACCGCGGCGTGCTGTCCATGGCCAATGCCGGCCCCAGCACCAACGGCAGCCAGTTCTTCATCACCCACACCGCCACCCCGTGGCTGGACGGCAAGCACACCGTGTTCGGCAAGGTGCTCGAGGGCCTGGATGTGGTCGACAGCGTCGCCCAGGGCGACGTGATCAACAAGATCACCATCGAAGGCGACGCCGACGCGGTGCTGGCGGCCAAGGCCGACCGCGTCGCCGAGTGGAACCGCACGCTCGACGCCTGATCCGGCGCTGTCCGCGCGTCCGGTCCTGCGGCCGGGCGCGCAGACCCTGCGTGCTACCATTTCCCGGTTGATTGCCGCACCCGACCGCCGATGACGATGCGCCCCCTTGTGTTGTGCCTGCTGCTGCTCGTGATCGGCGGCGGCGTGCACGCGTGGTGGCGCAGTGCGGCCTCGGCACCGTCGGCCGCACTGGCTGCCGGCGACCCGCGCCTGCTGACCGGCGACGACGGCATCGTCATGCTCGCCGCCGACTGGTGCGGCTACTGCCGCCGGCAACAGGCCGATTTCGCCCGCGCCCAGGTCCGCTACACGGTCCTGGACGTGGAGCAGGAGGCCGGCCGCCAGGCCGCCGCCGCGCTGGGCCTGGAAGGCGTGCCAATCACCGTGATCGGCCAGCACGTGGTCGAAGGCTACGACACCGCCGCCCTGGACCTGCACCTGCAGCCGCTGGGCTATCGCGTCTACTGATCCACCCCACCCACTTTCTTAGCAGAGGAATCCCCCATGAAAGCACCCGTTCGTGTTGCCGTGACCGGCGCCGCCGGCCAGATCGGTTATGCCCTGCTGTTCCGTATCGCCTCCGGCGAAATGCTGGGCAAGGACCAGCCGGTGATCCTGCAGTTGCTGGAACTGCCGATGGAGAAGGCCCAGGCCGCGCTGAAGGGCGTGATGATGGAGTTGGAAGACTGCGCGTTCCCGCTGCTGGCCGGCATGGTCGGCACCGACGACGCCGAAGTCGCGTTCAAGGATGCCGACATCGCCCTGCTGGTCGGCGCGCGCCCGCGCGGCCCGGGCATGGAGCGCAAGGACCTGCTGCTGGAGAACGCCAAGATCTTCACCGCGCAGGGCGCGGCGCTGAACAAGGTGGCCAAGCGCGACGTCAAGGTGCTGGTGGTCGGCAACCCGGCCAACACCAACGCCTACATCGCCATGAAGTCGGCGCCGGACCTGAACCCGAAGAACTTCACCGCCATGCTGCGCCTGGACCACAATCGCGCGCTGAGCCAGCTCTCGCTCAAGCTCGGCAAGCCGGTCGGCGGCATCGAGAAGCTGGTGGTGTGGGGCAACCACAGCCCGACCATGTACCCGGACTACCGCTTCGCCACCGCCGACGGCGCCTCCATCGCCGATGCGATCAACGACCAGGAATGGAACGCCGGCACCTTCATCCCGACCGTGGGCAAGCGCGGCGCGGCGATCATTGAAGCGCGCGGCCTGTCCTCGGCCGCCTCGGCCGCCAACGCCGCCATCGACCACGTGCGCGACTGGGTGCTGGGCAGCAACGGCAAGTGGGTGACGATGGGCGTGCCGTCCGACGGCTCCTACGGCATCCCGGAAGGCGTGATCTTCGGTTTCCCGGTCACCACCGAGAACGGCAAGTACACCATCGTCAAGGATCTGCCGATCGACGACTTCAGCCAGAAGTACGTCGACAAGACCCTGGCCGAACTGGAAGAAGAGCGCAGCGGCGTGGCCCACCTGCTGGGCTGATCGCCACCGCGATCGCGTCGTCACGGAACGCCGGGCCCCGCCCGGCGTTTCGCGTTGTGGGAAGACCGAGATGATGAATCTGATCCACTGGCGGCTGTACGTCGCCGTCGTCGAGTGCGGCAGCATCAGCGCAGGCGCCGCGCGCTGCGGCATCACCCAGTCCGGCGCCAGCCAGGCCATCGCGCAGATGGAGCATGTGCTGGGCGCAGCGCTGCTGCTGCGCGAGCGCGGGCGGATCCAGCCGACGCCGTTCGGAGCGCGCGCGCTGGAGCATGCGCGGGCGATGCTGGGCGAGCTGGCGCACGTGCAGGCGCTGGCCAGGGCGCAATGTGCGCCCGCCGCGCCGTCGCTGCGGGTGGCCGGGTTCGCGTCGTCGCGGCCCTGGCTGGCGCCGCGCCTGCGCGCGTTCGAGCGGGCGCATCCGGACACAGGCGTGGTCTGGCTGGAAGGCAGCGACGAAGAGGTCGAGGCCTGGCTGGCGGCCGGCAACATCGACCTGGGCGTGGTGCTGGATCCGGCGCCGGAGCGCGATGCCACGGTGTTCGGCACGGACGAATGGTTGGCAGTGCTGCCGCCAGCGCTGGCGCGTCCGCAGGCGCGCGACATCGCCCTGACGGAGCTGCTGGCGCTACCGTTCGTACTGGCTACCGGCGGTTGCTGGTTGCATGCGCAGCGCCTGGCCGAGCGTGAGGGACTGGCGATCGCCGACCTGCGCCTGCAGGTGCGCGACTGGTCCAGCGCCTGGACCCTGGTGCGCGATGGCGCGGGCGCCAGCCTGCTGCCGGCGTCGGTGCTGCCGGCCGCGCGCGACGGCGTGCAGGTCCTGCCGTTGCAGCCGCGGTTGCAGCGCCGCTTCGCATTGGTCGCTGCTGCACACGTGGCACCGGCCGCGTTGCAACTGCGCGGGTTCCTGGACGAAGCCATTAGCAGCGCTACTGGCGCGCCCTGACATTCTTGTTTCTCGACAGGCCCCGTGCCGCGCACACTGCGCGCGCCGATTGTCCGGTGTTCCTGCGAGACCGTTCCGATGCACCTCTATGCCGCTCCTGGCGCGTGCTCCCTGGCGCCGCACATCGTGCTGCGCGAACTGCAGTTGCCGTTCCGGCTGGTGCGGGTGGACAACCGCAGCAAGCGTACTGCCGATGGCGAGGATTTCCGGGCGATCAATCCCAAGGGTTATGTGGCCGCGCTGCAACTGGACGACGGCCAGGTGCTGACCGAGGGGCCGGCGATCCTGCTGTACCTGGCCGACCGCTGTCCGCAGGCGGCATTGGTGCCACCGGCGGAGGCAGGCGCCTTGCCGCGCTATCGCCTGTACGAGTGGCTGGCCTTCATCAACAGCGAACTGCATGCCGGCAGCGTGCCGCTGTTCGATGCCGGGCTGGCGCCGGAGCGGCGCGCCGCGGTCGCCGCCCGCCTGCTGCAGCGCTATGGCCATGCCGAGACCGCGCTAAGCGCGCGGCCGTACCTGCTCGGCGAGCGCTTCGGCGTGGCCGATGCCTACCTGTTCACCGTACTCGGTTGGCTGCCGCGGTTCGGCCTGTCGCTGGACGCGCATCCGGCGTTGGCCGCCTACACGGCGCGCATCGCGCAGCGTCCCAGCGTGGTGGCGGCGCTGGCCGCCGAGCAGGCGCTGGCGCCGTCCTGAGCCGGGGCGGCGCGGTCCGGCCGGGCATGACCTTCGGCGCTCGGCCGCTGCGCGGCGGCCGTGCTACGTTGCCGGGGCCATTCGAAAGGGGGTTTCGATCATGCTCATGCCGTTCCGCTGGATCGGCGCGCTGGCGCTCGCCAGTGCGTTGCCTGTTGCCGCCCATGCCGCCACCGCCGACAGCGGGTACCGGCAACCGCCCGAGCCGCTGCTGGGCGTGATGCGCGCGCCGCTCAATCCGTCGCCGCGGCTGGACCCGACCGGGCGCACCCTGCTGCTGGTGGAGCGCCAGGCCTACCCGCCGATCGCGCGCGTCGCCGAGCCGTACCTGAAACTGGCCGGGGTACGCGTGGAGCCGCGCACCCATGCGCGCCACGACATGTCCAACGGCTACGGCATCCGCGCCTGCCTGGACGGCTTCAGCCTAGTCGACGTGGCCAGCGGCAAGCAGACCCCAGTGACCCTGCCGGCCGGCGCCTGTCCGGCACAACCGGTGTGGTCGCCGGACGGGCGCCGCTTCGCCTTCAACAACACCGCGGCCGACCGCGTCGAACTGTGGCTGGGCGATGTCGCCACCGGCGCAGTGCGCCGCATCGACGGCGTGCAGCTCAACCCGGTGCTGGGCGGCGAGATCCAGTGGCTGGGCGGCAGCGACACGCTGCTGGTGCGCACGGTGCCGCAGGATCTGGGCCCGGCGCCGGTGAAGGCGGCGGTGCCGCCGGGGCCGGAGGTCAAGGAAGCGATCCGCGGCAAGGGCGAGAGCAGCACCTACGAGGCCCGCGACACCCTGTCCAGCCCCGAGGACGAGACCCAGTTCACCTACTACGCCACTTCGCAGCTGGTCACCGTGGATGCCGCCAGCGGCAAACTGCGCACGATCGGCAAGCCGGCGGTGTACTCGGTGGTCGACGGCGCGCCGGACGGCCGCCACGTGCGCGTGGAGCGCCTGCAGCGCCCGTATTCCTACGTCACCACCTACGGCCGCTTCGCCCACGACGTGGCGGTGCTGGACCTGGCCGACGGTAGCGAGCGCGTGCTGGCCAACCTGCCGGTGGCCGACCGGGTGCCGGTGCATGGCGTGCCGACCGGGCCGCGTGCCTACGGCTGGCGTTCCAACCAGCCGGCCACCCTGGTCTGGGCCGAGGCGCTGGACGGCGGCGACTGGAAGACGAGCGTTCCTGCCCGCGACAAGCTGCTGACCCTGTCGGCGCCGTTCACCGGCAAGCCGCGCGAACTGGCCAAGGTGACCCAGCGTTACGCCGGCTTGAGCTGGTTCGCGCAGGGTGGGCAGGTGTTGCTGGACGAGTACGACGAGAACCGCCACTGGCGCCGCACCACGCTGTTGGACGCGGACCGCCCCGGCAGCGCCGGACGGGTGCTGTTCGACCTGTCCACCGACGATCTGTACGCCGATCCGGGCACGCCCGAGCTGCGTCGCTTGCCAAACGGCGAGTACGTGCTGCGCGAGGACAACGGCGCGCTGTTCCTGAGCGGACAGGGCGCCACCCCGGCCGGCGACCGGCCGTTCCTGGACCGCTACGACCTGGCGAGCGGCAAGACCCAGCGCCTGTTCCGCAGCGGCGCCGACGTCGACGAAGCCTTTGCCGGATTCGCCGGCGACGACACCAGCCGCCTGCTGACCTGGCGGCAGTCGCCGAGCGACCCGCCCAACGTGTACCTGCGCACGCTGGGCCAGGCGCAGCCGGCCGCGGCGGCCGGCGAGGCAGTGGTCGCCTCCACCCTGGCACCGGTGACCCGCTTCCCCGACCCGACCCCGGTGGTGCGGCAGATCCAGAAACGCCTGGTGACCTACAAGCGCAAGGACGGGGTGGAACTGTCCTTCACCCTGTACACGCCGCCCGGCTACAAGGAAGGCACGCGGGTGCCGGCGATCCTCTACGCCTATCCGCTGGACTATGCCGATGCCTCCAAGGCCGGCCAGGTCAGCGGTGCCAACGACCGCGACTTCACCCGCCTGCATTCCTACCAACTGTTGCTGCTGGCCGGCTACGCGATCATCGACGATGCCGCGTTCCCGATCGTCGGCGACCCGAAGACCGCCTACGACACCTACCTGCAGCAACTGGTGGAGAATGCACAGGCGGCGGTGGACAAGGCGGTGGCGCTGGGCGTGGTCGACCGCGACCGCATCGGCGTCACCGGGCATAGCCACGGCGCGCTGATGGCGGCCAACCTGCTGGCGCATACCGACCTGTTCCGCGCCGGCGTGGCCACCAGCGGCAGCTACAACAAGACCCTGACCCCGTTCGGCTTCCAGAACGAGCGGCGTTCGTTCTGGGCCGCGCCGGAGGTGTACGCGCAGGCCTCGGCGTTCTTCCACGCCGACAAGATCAACGAACCGCTGCTGCTGGTGCACGGCATGGACGACGCCAATCCCGGCACCGAGACCACCCAGGCCCCGCGCATGTTCCAGGCCATCCGCGGCCTCGGCGGCACCGCGCGGCTGGTGCTGCTGCCGTTCGAACCGCACTGGTACACCGCGCGCGAGTCCAACGAGGACGTGGTGGCGGAAATGCTGGAGTGGTTCGACCGCTACGTGAAGCAGGCGCCGCCGCGGGCGGCGTCGGCGGCGAGCGCGGCGGTGCAGAAGCAGTAGCTGGGCGGTCCGGGAGCGTACGATGCGATCGATCCTGTTCCTGGCGCCGCTGTTCCTGGCGCTCACGGCATGCGATGTGGTCGACACGGTGAAGGATGCGTACGCGCATTCGCGGAAGGTGGCTGCCGACCTGGAAGCGTCGGTCGGCAGCAAGCCCCAGGTCGGCTTCAACTGGAAAAACGGCGCCCTGGACCAAGTCGCGATCAACTTCCAGGGCGTCCCGCACAAGCCGCTGGAGCAGATCGTGCAACTCAGCAAGGCCTCGGTGGTCGCGCGCTTCGAGCAGGCGCCGAAGAATGTGGTGGTGACGTTTACGGTGCCGGGGAAGTAGTGCCGCATCCGGCGATTCGTCCAGCCGACGCCGCGTTGCGGCGCGGCTCGATTCAGGCGTGAGGCAAGGCATGACCAGACCCTGCTATCCGGGTACAACGATTCCCGTGCGTCGTGGGGACCTGGTCAGGTGGCATGACGACGAACGCCCATCGCAAGTGCTCTTTGTCGTCAGCACTGGCGACTTTCCGCCGGAAGAAGACGTCGCCTCAAGAGAGTGGTTTCGGTCCGAGTTCGGCGAAGGCATCATGATCGACACGCCTGCCGCGGGTTGGGTACTTGAGTCGGAAGACTGTGTGAACATCGTCTTGCTGCGTGCGGTCGATGAGCGCGCCTGACGAAGCTCGTCCGGAGTCGATGGTATTTCGCAGTGTTGCTAGGTAACGGTGACGGAGCCATGCATGCATTGCGCCGATGACGTGGTTGAGATCGAGCGACTTGTGAAGATGTTGGTCGCAGAGGGGTACTTCGCATATTGCAAGTGGGACGGCGCTGTGCCGATATTGTTTGCGCTCGGTCAGAAGAAGACTCACTCTGTCGACGTGCGACGTCGCGGTGGGCAAATTGCAGTGGAGTATTGGTTCGGGTATCCCGACGATGAACTGATGCGTGAAGAACTGTTCCAGAGCTTCGCCAAGACGGTCGCGCCGGTGCAGGCCTGGCTTGCCAAGGACGCCGCGAACTGACGCGCCGCTGCGGTAGTGTCGTGGCGCGCTCGGTCAACAGCTGCGATGGCATGCTTGCCATTGCATCGCGGCAGTTGATCCATGAACGGCATGCGTAGAGGAACGGGCGTGAGCAAAGCAGTGCGCAACAATTTCGATGCGCTGCGCTTGACCGGCGCGCTGCTCGTTCTGGTCAGCCATCAGTTTGCGCTTTCGGGGCGCGCGGAGCCGATGGTCGTCGGGGACCATTCGTTCGGCAACTTGGGTGTGCTCATCTTCTTCTCGATCAGCGGCTATCTGGTGACCTCCAGTTGGCTGAAGGATCCTCACGTTTTCCGGTTCTGTACGCGCCGTACGTTGCGGATGCTGCCTGCCCTGTGCGTGTCGATTCCGCTCACAGTGGCCGTGATCGCTGCGCTTGGGCTGACGGGATTCCCCGACAATCCCAGGCACCGGACGAACGGATCTCTGTGGACGATCAAGTACGAGGTCTGCTGTTACGCACTGCTTCTCTTGGCAGGTGTGGCCACCCGGCGCCCATCGCTGGTGTTGGCGATGGGGATCCTGTGCTACTTCGTGCTGTCGGGTGCACAGGGTGGGGAAAGCTTCCTGGCGGACTTCGGGCTCTTCTTCGCGGCAGGAAGTCTGCTGCGAGCATATCCGCTCCTTCGCCAAGCGCTGCCGGGCCTGGTGTTCCTGCTGGTAGGCTGCGTTTTGATACGCCTCGACCAAACGACCCTGGGCCTTGCCTTCATCGTCCCGCCGCTGACGATGGCGATTGGCTTGCGCGCCTGGGCAGGCATGCGCGATGTCTCGAGATTCGGCGATCTTTCGTACGGCATCTACATCTATGCGTGGCCGGCGCAGCAAATCGGCGTCGCGCTTCTGGGAAGACGGACGCCTTATCTCCACCTCCTATCCATCACCCTTGCTGCGACGTTCGCGCTGGCGGCCGCGTCCTGGCATCTGGTGGAAAAGAAGGCGTTGCGCCTCAAGCCCGATCGGCGGCCCGGGCGGTCGGCGGCACGGGGTGCGGAAGACGGCACAGACGCGTCGTAGGGTCCGTTATCCCGTTCAGGAGAGTGCTGGTGCTACGGCTGACCTAGGCGCTCTTGTCAGTTCCTTCGACCAAGGTCGGAACGACGCCCTCCCCGCCAAAGGACTATGCTCGGAGCCGGCGCACCGGCCTTGGGAGGGGCGGCATGGACTACGCGACGCTGTACCGACGTTCGATCGAGCAACCCGAGGAATTCTGGGCCGAGCAGGCCCAGGCGATCCACTGGGAGCGGCCGCCGCAGGCGATCCTGGAGTACGACACGCCGCCGTTCCGGCGCTGGTTCGTCGGCGGGCTGACCAACCTGTGCCACAACGCGGTGGACCGGCACCTGCCCGCGCGCGCCGCGCAGTTGGCGCTGGTCGCGGTGTCCAGCGAAACCGGGCAGACCCAGGAGATCACCTACGCGCAGCTGCACCGCGAGGTCAACGCCTTCGCCGCGGTGCTGCAGCGGCTGGACGTGCAGCGCGGCGACCGCGTGGTCATCTACATGCCGAACATGGCCGAGGCGGTGTACGCGATGCTGGCTTGCGCGCGCATCGGCGCGGTGCACTCGGTGGTGTTCGGCGGCTTCGCCGCGCACAACCTGGCGCTGCGCATCGACGATGCGCGCCCCAAGCTGCTGATCGCCGCCGATGCCGGCAGCCGCGGCGGCAAGCGCATCCCCTACAAGCCGCTGGTCGATGCCGCCTGCGCCGAAGCCAGTGCGCCGCCGCCGACGGTGCTGATCGTCTCGCGTGGGCTGGATCCGGCGCAGCCGCGCGTACCCGGGCGCGACGTCGACTATGCCGCGCTGCGCGCCGAGGTCGGCGATACGCAGGTACCCGTGGTGTGGCTGGAATCCAACGAGCCCAGCTACCTGCTGTACACCTCCGGCACCACCGGCAAACCCAAGGGCGTGCAGCGCGACGTCGGCGGGCATGCGGTGGCGCTGGCACTGTCGATGCGCACGGTGTTCGATTGCGGCCCCGGACAGACCATGTTCTCCACCTCCGACGTGGGCTGGGCGGTGGGGCATTCGTACAACGTGTACGGCCCGCTGATCGTCGGCGCGACTTCGCTGCTGTACGAAGGCCTGCCGGTGCAACCGGATCCGGGCGTGTGGTGGGCGCTGTGCGAGAAGTACCGCGTGCGCACCATGTTCTCTTCGCCGACCGCGATCCGTGTGCTCAAGAAGCACCCGGCGCGCTACCTGCGCGAGCGCGACCTGAGCGCGCTGCGCTATCTGTTCCTGGCCGGCGAGCCGCTGGACGAGCCGACCGCACTGTGGATCGGCGAAGCGCTGGGCAAGCCGGTGATCGACAACTACTGGCAGACCGAGACCGGCTGGCCGGTGCTGACCCTGTTGCCAGGTGTGGAACTGCGCTCGGTGAAACCGGGTTCGCCGGGCTTTCCCAATCTCGGTTACCGCACGCGCATCGTCGACGAGCATGGCGTGGAGGTGCCGGCCGGGCGCAAGGGCGTGCTGGTGATCGAACCGCCGTTGCCGCCGGGCTGCATGACCACGGTGTGGAACGACGATGCGCGCTTCCTGCGCAGCTACTTCAGCCACTTCGACACGCTGCTGTACAGCTCGCTGGACTGGGCGATCCGCGACGAGGACGGCTACACCTTCATCCTCGGCCGCACCGACGACGTGATCAACGTCGCGGGACATCGCCTGGGCACGCGCGAGATCGAGGAAGCCATCGCCGGCCACGCCGACGTGGCCGAAGTCGCGGTGATCGGCATGCACGACGAATTGAAAGGGCAGGTGCCGGTGGTGTTCGCGACGCTGAAGCAGGTCGCGCCGGATGCTGCGGCGGTGGTCGAGGAACTGCGTCAGTGCGTGGTACAGCGGCTCGGTGCGGTGGCGCGGCCGGCGCAGGTGTATCTGGTGCAGGCACTGCCGAAGACGCGGTCGGGCAAGCTGTTGCGGCGTTCGCTGCAGGCACTGGCCGAGCAGCGCGATCCGGGCGATCTGTCGACGCTGGACGATCCCGGTGCGCTGGAGGAGATTCGCCGCGCCTTGCGCGGTTGACGCCGCATGACGACGCCGGCGCAGATGCGCCGGCGTTCGCGGCAACGCTTAGCTCAGGCCTTCGGCCTGCAGCGCGGCCTGCACCTGCGGATCGGCGGACATGCGTTCGAAATGCAGTTGCAGGTTGGCGCCGAGCGCGATCTGCTGCGCGCGCGCCCAGCGCAGGGTGACGAACAGGTAGGCGTCGGCGATGGAGCGGCGTGCGCCGCCCAGCCAGGTCTGCTGTTCCAGTGCGGCCTCCACGCGCGCATACAGCGTGCGCACACGCTCGCGTGCGTGTTCCTGGGTGCGCGCGATCACCGCGGCATCGTCGAGATAGCGGGTGCTGCCGAACAGCGGATGGAAGGCCGGATGCAGGTCGGCGTTGAGGAAGGCCAGCCAGCGCTGCACTTCGGCGCGGCTGCGCGGGCTGCCGTCGCCGGCCAAGTGCGCGTCGGGCGCGAGATCGGCGATGTAGTTGAGGATCGCCGAATTCTGGGTGAGCACCCAGTCGTCCACCTGCAGCGCCGGCACCGCGCCGGCCGGATTGATCGCCAGATACGCAGGCGCCTTCATCGCGGCGGCATCGAGCAGCTTCAGTTCGAACGGCAATCCGGCCCAGCGCAGCGCGATGTGATCGGCCAGCGAACAGGCGCCGGGCTTGGAATAGAGTTTCATGGCATGCGGCTCCGCATCATTCAGGACGCCAGAGCGTACCCGCTGCGCGGGGCGCTTGGCGATCACTGGCACGCCGTGCGTGGCGTGCGGGAGCCTGCGTCGGATGTGCCTGCGTGGCGAAGGATCAGGAGGCGTTGCGCGGGCGCAGCTTCTGCACGCGATAGAACGTGTGGTCGCCGATGGTCGCGACCTGATAGGCGTTGCGCCAGCTCGGGCTGGCGATGGCATGCGCGGCGAAGTGGCTGGCGCCGGGCACGATCTCCTTGCGCTGGCCCTGCGGCAGCGCCCAGTTGCGCTCGGCGGCGAAGGCGACCTTGACCGCGTCGGCCCAGGCGTCGTCGTTCTTCAGTTCGGTGCCCGGCTTCACCAGGCCTGGCGCGAACTGCTTGCGCGCGGTGACCACCTGGCACATCGAATCGCCCCACAGACCGCTGTCCAGGCGCCGCAATGCGACTTCGGCGACGGCTTGCTGCCCGCGCAGCGTCTGGTCGCGCGCTTCCAGGTACACGGTGGTGCTGAGGCAAAGCGAATCGGCAGCGGGTTGCGGCAACAATTGCGATAGCCAGAGGATCCAGGCCAGTTTCATCGTACTCCTTGCTCCGTATGGGCCGTCGTCGAGGTGACGCGCCGGAGTGGCGCGGCAAGCGATGCGGCTTGGCGTCATGGGGAGGCGGCCTGTCACGGGCCGCCCGGGTGCCGGCAATCTGAAGTCCGGCGGGACCCGCCAAGATGGGTGGGTCGGAAGAGGGGCGCACAATAGGCGCCGCTTCCCGAATCGCAACTGAACCCCGAGTCTTGACAGGGTTCACATCTCGCACTGTGGCAACGCCGTCGTGCCTGGCCGCACGACGGCATGGTGCAGCGCCGCGATGCGGCGCATCAGGCTCAGGGAAACTGCTTGCGCTGCATCAGCATCGCGTACACCTTGACCACCGGGTCGGCATGTCCGCTCAGTTGCGCGAGGCGCTGTTCGCGATCGGGCCAACGTTGCGCTTGCTCGGCGAGCACGTGCAGATCGCCGAACCAGGTGTCGTGATCGCGCGCGTAGTACGGTCCGCTCAACAGCGTGGCGAGCAGGTTCATGCCGCGGTCGCGCGCGGCGCCGGCCGGCGCGTACTCGAGATAGCGCAGCAGTTCGCGCAGGCGGGCGCGCTGCACGCGGCCGCTGTCGTCGCCGGCCGCGGTCTGTTGCAGCACGCCGTGGTCGAGTTGGTCGAGGAAATCCAGCGATGCCTTTTCCGTGGCAAGGGCGTCGGCGCCAGCGTCAGGATCCAGCAACTGCGTGCGGATGTTGTAGCCGGCCTGGCGGATCAGCGAGATCGCGTCTTCGTCGACCGGCTGGGCCGTGACCGGTTGCGCGGGCAGGATGCGTTCGCTGGGCAGCTCGGCGACGAAGCGCTGCTCCAGCAGCCAGTGGTTGCCGAGCACGCTGGACGGACACCGCGTCTGCGCCAGGTGCGCGGCAACGTAGCCGCGGTAGGCACTGTGCAGCCGCTCGCGCAGCGCGGTGTCGGAGAGCTGTTGCAGCACCAGCGGCATGTCGCCGGCCACGCTCAGTTCGGTGGCGGTGAAGCCGGCATCGTCGCCGCGGATGCGCGCGAGCATGCGCGTCAGGCTGTCGGCGAGCTGTGCCTGTCCTGCGCTGTCCAGCGGCGCAGCGGCGAGTGCCATCTTCAGCGCCGGCGCGGTGTCGGTTTCGTGTTGCGCCGCGTCCACACGTGCGCTCACCGCGGTTGCGCGCGCCGTCGGTTGTGTCGGCTGCAGTGCAGTGGTCAACGCATAGATCGGACTGGGATCGTCGAGATAGGCGGCATCGCAACTGCCGGGTTGCGGTGTCGGCAGCGTCGCGAACAGCGCCTGCGCCTGTGCCGGCGTGGCGCGCTGCGCGGCACGCGTCTGCAGTGTCAGCCGGTCCAGGCCGGCGGTGCGCACTGCGCGCAGTTCGTCGGGGTTCTCTTCGCTGACGTAGCCGACACGGGCCAGGCCGGGCATGCGCCGTTGCGCGCGCTCGGCCAATGCCACGGCCTGTTGCGTCAGCCGTTGCGCGGCAGTGGCACGGTCGCCATCGGCTTGCAGATCGGGGGAGGCGGCGAGGCGCAGCAGCACATCGGCCTGGAAGTCGGCGGGCAGCGCCTGCGCCGCGGCCAGCACCGCACTTGCGGGCGGTCCGGGCATGGCATTGCGGTTCACCGACGGGACGTCGGTGTGCAGCGGGGTCTCTGCGCTCGCCGGGTCGGCAGGCGCGTGCGTTGCGAGAGAGGCGGGCGCTGCGGTTTGCGCGCCGTGGGCGGTGGCCGCGCGTTGCAGCAGCGGCACGCACGCGCCGGCGACCAGGAGCGCGAGAAGCAGATGGCGGGGACGTGGGGCGGAACGCATGGGAGCTCCTGAAGGCGGACGACGGACTGCACGGCGCAAGGGCGCCGTGCAGGACCGGGGAGCGCACTCCCCGGCGCGACCATCCAGTGGTCAGTTGTAGCGCGCGGTGTTGCGCGGGACGTTGGCGCGGATCACGCCGAGCGGATCGTCGGTGATGATGCTGGTGAAGCCGGCGGTGACCTGCGCGCGGAAGTTCGGACGGTCGTCGGCGGTCTCGTTGCCGAAGTACTTGGTTTTCGTCAGGTAGTCGTCCAGCGATGCGCAGCAGGTGCCGTTGCTGCGCACGAAGTGCTGGCCGTCATGGCTGCTGAGGCGGTATTCGGGCACCGGCGAGAAGGCGCCGATCGCCTGCTTCTGCGCCTGGTTCGCGGCCAGCAGCTCGGCAGTCGGGTCGCCGCGGCGGGGCTGCTTGTTGCCGATTTCCAGCCAGGCGAAGCCGCTTTGCTTGCGCACTTCGGTGATCCACGCGCTGACCCGGCACTGCGGCGTATTGGGCGCGGTGAAGCCGCACAGGCCGACGTAGTTGTCGGCGATCCTGTCCATGTCGCCCGCATAGACGGTCGGTGCGAACGGCACGCCCTTGGTGAAGCGGGTGATGTCGCTGGGTGTCTTCGGCAGCAGCGAGGCGCTGAACTTCAGCACCACCTGGTTCTGCATCTTGAACGCATTGACCTGGTCGGCCGCGCGCGACACCGCGTCTAGCGACTTCAGATCCAGCACCACCACCATGTGGTTGGCATAGTGGCTCACCGCATCCAGTGCGATGCCCAGCGAGGCCGGATGGTCGTTGGTCTTGGCGAAGTTCTTGTCGCGCAGGTACATGTTGATCAGATCATGGCTGCTCAGGGTGCTGATGTCCGGATTCCAGCCCGACGGATTGGCGGCGGGCTGGAAGATGTTGAAGCCGGGGTTGTGGTCGATGACGCGGCCGGCGTTCTGGTCGTGGAACAGCCACAGGACGCCATCGGACGCCTGCTTGACGTCCAGTTCGATCGCTTCGATGTTCTCGTTGTAGGTATCGAGGATCGAGCAGGTGGAGTTCTCGGCGCAGCCGTTGCCGACCAGCCCGCGATGCGAGATCACCACGACGTCGGCGTGATTGCCCTGGTAGGGATTCTTCATCACGTTGAGGATGTGTTCCGGGTTCCAGTTGCTGGCGGCCGACGCCATGCCGGACAGCGCGCTCAGCGAGACGCAGGCCAGCGCCAGGGCGAGGGCCTTGGCGGGTTTCTTGGGCAGTTTCATGTGCTCTCTTCCGTTCGGGGTTGATGGAATGAAGTGAAGGAACGCAACGCGCCGCCGCCGCCGCCATGCCAGTGAGCGCGGTCGTCAGTGGTGCAGTGCTCGAAGCGACGGGCATCGTCCTGGCAGTGCATGCCGCCCGTCTGAAACTGGACTCCTGGCGACGCGGCGCGTGGCGATCGCGCCGCGTCGCCAGGATTGGGAACGAGACCGGCTACCGGGACGTGTCCGTGCCGTGCAGGTAGCGTTGCAATGCCAACGGTTCGTCGGTTTGGATCATGCTCACGCCGTGCTTGCGCAGCCCGCCCCAGACCGCGGCCGGATCGCGCAGTGCGCGCTGGTCGGTGTAGTTGGCCGACAGCCGCATCGGCCTGCCGCTGGCGATGTCGTTGGTCATGGTGTTGACGAACAGCCGCGCGTGCGGCGCCAGTTCGCGTTGCGCGATGTCCAGCACCGCCGGGTCGTCGAACATCAACTGCACCACCGCCGGCCGCAGGTGCGCGGCGCGGCGCAAGGCCTGCTCGGGCGACAGCGCCGAATCGCGCTGCAGGTACAGCGCCTGCACCGCGATATCGGCCTTGCGCGCGCGCTGCAGCACCGCCGCCGGTACGTCCAGTGGCACGTTGAGCAGTACGTCGCGTTGCGCGCCGGCAGCCTCCACCGCGTCGATCACCTGGTCCAGCGCCGCGGCCTTGATGTCCAGGTTCACCAGCACCTTGCCGCGCGCCACGGCCAGCGCCTGCGCCAGTGTCGGCGGATGCCGCGCGGTGAGCGTGCTGTCGCGCCCGCCGCCCTGGCTGCGCACGCGCAAGGCGGCGATCTGCGCCGCCGTCAGATCGGCCACCGCGCCGTGGCCGTCGGTGGTGCGGTCCACGGTCTCGTCGTGCATCAGTACCAGCGCACCGTCGCGGGTGGTGCGCACGTCGATCTCGACCATGTCCACGCCGCGTGCGATGCAGGCAGCAATGCCGTCCAGGGTGTTCTCGGACGCGAACTTCCAGCAGGCGCGGTGCGAGACCACCAGCGGCGGCCCGTGCGGGTCGCGCAGGCGGTCGGGCAGGCTCGGCGTGGCCGCCAGGGCCAGGATCGGCAGCGACAGCACTGCGCTCATCAACAGTCTCCGGCAGTGCATGCTCACCACCTCCAGGTCAGCGATGCGTTGTAGTTGCGGCCGAAGATCGGCCGCGCGTAGATCGCGTCGGCGGTGCCTTGCCCGGACAAGGTGTCCACCCGCGCATTGCCTTCGGTCAGGCCAAGCGCGTTGCTGACATTGGCCGCGTGCAGCTGCAGTTCCAGGTGCTCGCTCAGCCGCGCGAACAGGCCCAGGTCGTAGGTGGTGTAGGCGGGCAGGGCGGTGGCGTTGGTGTAATCGACGTAGCGCTGGCCCATGCGATAGGCGGTGGCCGACAGTTCCACCGGCCGGCCGTCGATGTCGAAGTACAGGGTCGGGCTGATCGACGCCATGAACTTGGGAATGCGCGAGATCTGCTTGCCGTCCAGGTCGCCGTAGCTGAGGCCGGTGGTCGCATTGCTCAGGCCGCGCGTCTGCGGATCCTGCAGCGTGGCCGAGCCGGTGATGCCGAACAGCGGCGACGGCCGCCAGGTGAACTCCGATTCCAGGCCCAGGGTGCGGGTCTTGCCGACCAGTGCCAGGTTCTGCACAGCGCCGGTGTTGTCGAGCACGATGGCGCTGATCGACAGGTCGTTGAAGCGGCTCCAGAAGCCGACCGTGGAAAACGAGAAGGTGTCGCCGAAGCTGCCGCGCAGGCCGGCTTCGGCCTGGTCGATGTCGGTGACGTCCGCGTTCTGGGTCTGGTAGACGTTCTGCAGCCGCGGCAGGCGCTGCGACTGGGTGTAGCGGGCGAAGGTCTGCAGTCGCGGGGTCAGCGCGAACTCGGCACCCAGCGTCCACTGCGTGGCATGGCGGTGATCGGTGCGCGGACTGAACGCACCGCTGAGGCCGCCGACGTTGTCGTCGGCCAGCGTGCTCGGATCGCCGAGATTGCGCGTGGTGTTGGCGTACACGCCGCCGTTGGCGTTGTAGCGGGTGTAGCGCACGCCGGCATCCAGGCCGAGGCGGCCGAAGCGCACCGAATCCCACAGGTACGGCGACAGGTAGGTGGCGTTGGCGAAGCCGCTGGTGACGCCGTTGCCGTAGCGCACGAAACCGTTCTGGGTGACCGAACCGACCACGTTGCCGGCGGCGTCGTAGGCCAGCACGTCCAGGCGCTGCGCGTTGTTCTGCAGCGTGGTGAGCACGGTGTTCTGCAGCCGGTCCTGGCGGAATTCGACGTGCTGCACGTTGAGGCCGGCGGTGAGCGTGTGCTTGCCCAGCGCGGTGTCGTCGAACGCCTTGCTCAGGCGCAGGTCGTCGGACAGCGTGCGCAGATGGGTGCGCGCATTCCACAGGCCGCTCTCCAGCACCAGGCCGTCGGCCGTGGCCGGATCGTAGGCGGCGCCGTCGCGGGTGGTGACGTAGCCGACCCGCGCCACGCGCGCGCCGAAGCCGCTGCGCGCGCGGCCGAGCTGCGTGTTGAGGTAGGCGCCGGCATCGTAGGGCGCGGCGCCGGAGAACAGCGCGGTGTAGTCCACTTCCGCATCGACGAAGCGCATGCGGTTGTTGAGGGTCAGGCCATCGCCCAGGTCCCATTCCAGGTGCGTGCCGAGTTGTTTGACCTTGTTGTGGATGCCGTCGGCCAGGTCCAGGTTGCGCGCCAGCGGACCATTGCCGTCGAAGGTGAGCGCGGTGGTGTGGCGCAGGTCGTTGGATAGCAGCGTGCCGTCCAGCGGGTCGATCAGCGCCGACAGCGACTGCGACGGGTTGCGCGGGTCGGCGAGCGGGATCGGGTTGTAGAAGGCGGTGCGGTCGTTGAGGTACTTGGCGTCGACGTCGAGGATCGCATCGCCCATCAGGAAGGTCAGGTTGCCGCGCAGCTGGCCGCCCTGGTCGGCGGTGTAGCCGGTACGGCGCAGGCCGTCGTCGCTGCGGTGATAACCGCCGATGCTGTACAGCACGTTCTCGCTGAGCGGGCCGGCGCTGTAGGCGTCCTCGCGGCGCAGGCCGTCGCTGCCGACGGTCATGCGCACCGCGCCCTCGGGCGTGGCGGTGCCGTGGCGGGTGATGGCATTGACCGTGCCGCCCGGCGCGTTGGTCGCGAACAGCGGCGAGGTGCCGCCGCGCACCACTTCCAGGCGCTCGGTCATCATGTCCAGCGCGAACAGGGTGTCGACGTTGAAGAAGCTTTCCTGCGGCTCGTCGAACAGGGTCAGGCCGTCTTCCTGGTACTGCACGTAGTACCAGCCGCCTGCGGGCAGGCCGCGCACGTAGATGTTCTGGCCACCGCCCTGGCCGCCGGAGGGTTCGGCGGAGAAGCCAGGGACCGCCCGCAGCATGTCCACGCTGCTGCTCGGGGTGCTGCGCTCCAGGCGTTCCTTGGACACCACGCTGATCGCGAACGGTGCGTCCTTCTGCGACTGGCCCTGCGGCGTGCCGGTGACCACGATCTGGTCCAGGGTGGTGGTGGCATCGGCCGGCGGTGCCGGCGCGTCCTCGGCATGGACGGCAGTGGCGCTGCCGAGGATGGACGCGAGCGCGAGCGCCAGCAGGCTCGGGTGCGGATGAACGGTACGCATGAAGACCCCCAGTAAAAGAATGTGGGGGTAATACTATTTACCATGTATGAAACTTCTGTGTCCACATGCTAGGTTGTTGCGGTTGTGCATCCATCACGCTTCTGTCCGCCTATGCCGCATCTCGATTTCCCGCCGCGCGTCAGTGCCGGCGGCCGCCAGTTGCTCGACCGTGTGTTCAAGACCGGGGTACAGACCCAGGCGGCGCTGAGCCGCGACCTGGATCTGTCGCAGCCCACCGTGGCGCGCCTGCTGCAGGGTTTCGTGCAGGACCGCATGGTCCAGCTCAGCGCCCGTGCCGCCGAGGGCCGCGGCAATCCCAGCGTCGACGTGCGGCTGGCGCCGGACTACGCCTACGCCTTCGGCATCGGCCTGATGGGCGACGTGGTGGCGCTGGCGCTGGTGGATTTCGCCGGCAACGTGCGTGGTCAGCGCCGCATCGGCCTGGCCGACATGCGCCGTGCGCCGGTGCTGGCGCAACTGCAGCGATTCCGTGCCGAGCTGCTGGCCGAGACCGGGGTGGACCCGGCGCGGGTGGTCGGCGTGGGCATGGCGATCTCGGCGTTCTTCACCGGGCAGGGCCGGCAGATGGCCGGGCCGCCGGCGCTGGAGGACTGGACCCAGGTGGACCTGGTGCCGATCCTGGAAGAGGCGCTGGGCTGTGCGGTGACGGTCGAGAACGACGGCGCGGCGGCGGCGGTGGCCGAGAGCCTGTATGGCGTCGGCCGCGAGTGTCGCGACTTCGTGTACCTGCACCTGACCAACGGTTTCGGCGGCGGCATCATCGCCGATGGCCGGCTGTTCCGCGGCTACCGCGGCAATGCCGGCGAGTTCGGCGGCATCTGGACCGTCGGCGGCATGGCCTATCCGAACCTGGATGCGTTGCTGTCCCTGGTGCGCGCCGCCGGCCAGGACTACGCCGGCGTCGAGCAGATGCTGGGCGCGATCGACGCGCACACCCCGGGCGTGGACGCCTGGCTGGAGATGGCCGAGGCGCCGTTCTCGCAGCTGTGCGCCTACCTGGCCTATGCGCTGGATCCGCAGGCGATCGTGATCGGCGGGCGCCTGCCGGCCCCGATCGGCGCGCGCCTGATCGAGCGCATCCGCATCCCGCGCGCGCCCAACCGGCATGGCCTGGCGCCGCCGCTGCCGCAACTATGCATCGCCCGCACCGTCGGCGACGCGGTGACCCTGGGCGCGGCGTTGATGCCGTTGCAGCGCGCCTTCTTCGCCTAGCCCACGACTGGGCGTGCTACGCCGCAGGGCCGATGCCGCCGCGTGGCGGGCGATCCTGCGTCAGATCCGTGGCCTTTCGGGGCCGCAGCGGCGTCGGCGTCGGCGCTGCCGCCGACCCTGTGCCAACGCCTCAACCGCCGTTGGCGGTCGCCGCCATGCCGGCGTCGGCAGCCAATGGCCGGCGACGCCCGGTGAGCAGCGCCAGCAGCAGGCACAGCGCCCCGCACAACAGCGGACCGGCCGCCATCGCCCAGCACAGCAGCAGGCAGTGCCCGTCGCGGTAGTCCAGCGCGTCCAGCAGCAGGCCGATCAGCACCACCCCGGCGGCCAGTGCCACCTGCGCGGCGGCGGTCAGCGCGGCGAAGCTCAGCGCGTGCTGGGCGACGGCGCGGGTGGCGGTGCGTTGTGCGTGCCAGGCCCACACCAGTTGTCCGCCGCTGCCGCCGATCGCACCGATGCAGGCCGCGGCGGCCAGGCTGAGCAACGGCTGCGCCGGCAGGGTTAGCGCGAACAGCGGCGCGCAGAGCAGCAGGCCGCTGCCGAGCCAGGCCAGCCGTTGCGCCGGCGTGCGCTGTCGGCCCCAGCGCGCGGCCAGCGGCTGCACCAGCACCGTGCCGAGCGCATAGGCGATCAGGACCGCACTGCCCCAGCCGGGCGAGAGCAGGCCGTAGGCGGCCACGTATGGAGCGAGCTTGGTGAACGCGGGCAGGGTCAGCGAGACCGCCGCGATCAGCGCCAGCGGCTGCCAGGGAATCGCGCGCCACGAGGGCGCCGTGTCGGTCGCGGCTGCGGCCGTCGCGTCGGCCGGTGCCGGGTGGGTGGCGGCGGGACGACGCAGCACCCGCTGCAACTGCCAGGCGCACAGCATCGCCACCGCCGCCAGCACCGCGCTGGCCTGCAGCGCCAGACCGCCGCCATCGGCGCCGCGGGCCAGCACCGCACCGACCACGCTGCTGATCAGCAGCGCCGCGGCGCCGCTGCCGGCCAGGCGCAGCGCGCTGGCGCCGTCGTGGCCGCGCCACGGCCACTGCGCCAGGCTGAGCAAGGTGTTCTGGGCCACGTCGCAAGCCGCGTAGGCCAGCCGGAACAGCAGGCTCACCGCCAGCACGTAGCCCAGCCGCCACGGCGACGGCAGCAACGGCGTAGCGAACACCAGCAGCAGCGCCAGCGCGGCCGCGGCCAGGCCGTGCCATTGCAGGCGTCCGGCGTTGCGCACGTCGCGCAGGCGTCGGCGCAGGCGCCAGCCGGCGCCGACGCCGATCGCGGCGCTGAGCAGCAGGCCCAGCGCCAGCACCAACCCGGCCGCGATCGCGCGCAGGCCGGCGTGTTCGGTCAGCGAATAGATCAGCAGCAGTTCGCCGGCGTACCACAGCAGGCTCTTGCCGAAATGCGCGCCGGCATACGCCGCCAGCGCCGCGTGCGGCAGGCGGGGCAGGGTAGGCAGGGGGGAGGCGCATGGCATGCCCAGGCTTATAGCCGCCCGATGCGACAGCACCAAGTCCGCCGCGCCGGCTTGCTAGCATCGACAGCGCTGGTCCTGGTTGCCAGAGGAGTCCGCCGATGTCGCTGTCATCGTCATTGCCCCGGCTGCTGTGCCTGTGTCTTGCCGCCGGCAGCGCGCCTGCCGCCGCGTCCGTGGCCGCGCGTCCGGAGGCGGTGCATCAGCTGTCAGCTGGCGATCTGCTGCGATTGCTGCGCGGCGATGCGCAGGCCGTGGCGACGCCGCTCGTCGGCAGCGCCGAGCAGCGCCGCGCCCAGGCCAGCGCGATGGCGCGGCTGTACATCGCCGGCGTCGCCGACGCCAACGTAGGCACGCAGTGGTGCGCCGGCGAGCAGGGCGTGCTGGCGCACGAACTGGTCGATCGCGTGTTCACCGCGCTGGCCGCGCTGCCGCCGGCGCAGTTGCGGCAGCGCGCGGCGGTTCCGGTGGAGCATGCGCTGCACGCGGCGTTCCCTTGCACGGCACGTTGAGCTTGCAGGCCCGTAGTTGGTGGCGTACAGGCATGCCTGCCGCAGACGACGTCCGCCTTGCACGCCGGTAGCGAGGACGATCACCGACCGCGCCCGGCCTAGCGCCGCGTGCATCGGCGCGACATTGTCGGCGATGGTCGCCGACGGCCTGCCGGGTCAGCGCATGCCCTACAACTGCGCCGCCAGCCGGCTGCCCTGGGCGATGGCGCGCTTGGCGTCCAGTTCGGCGGCGACATCGGCGCCGCCGATCAGGTGTGCGCTGCGGCCGGCGGCCAGCAACGCCGCCTGCAGGTCGCGCCGCGGTTCCTGGCCGGCGCAGACCACCACCGTACCCACCGGCAACAGTTGCTCGGCACCGTCCACGCGGATGCGCAGGCCGGTATCGTCCACGCCCAGGTATTCGACGCCGCCGAGCATGGTCACGCCCTTGGCCTTGAGCGTGGCGCGATGGATCCAGCCGGTGGTCTTGCCCAGCCGCGCGCCGGGCCGGCCCGGGCTGCGCTGCAGCAGCCACACGCTGCGCGCCGGCGGCTCCGGACGCGGCTTGCACAGCGCGCCGCGGCCTTCGAACTGTGGGTCCACGCCCCACTCGGCCATCCACCGCGCCGGGTCCAGCGCGGTCGACTCCCCGGCGTGCACCAGGAACTCGCCGACATCGAAGCCGATGCCGCCGGCGCCGATGATCGCCACCTTGTCCGCGGCCTGCACCCGCCCTTGCAGCACGTCCAGATAACTGACCACGTTGGGATGATCGGCGCCGGGGAACTGCACCGTGCGCGGCACGATGCCGGTGGCGAGTACCACCTCGTCGAAGCCGGCCAGCAGCGCCGCATCGGCGGTGGTCTGCAAGCGCAGCTCCACGCCGGTGGCCTCGAGTTGATGGCGGAAGTAGCGCAGCGTCTCGTGGAATTCCTCCTTGCCGGGAATCCGCTTGGCCACGTTGAACTGGCCGCCGATCTCGCTGGCGCTGTCGAACAGGGTGACGCGGTGGCCGCGTTGCGCGGCCACGGTCGCGCAGGCCAGTCCGGCCGGGCCGGCGCCGACCACGGCGATGCGCTTGGGCGCGCGCGTCGGCAGGTAGTTCAGTTCGGTCTCGGCGGCCGCGCGCGGATTGACCAGGCAACTGGCGGTCTTGTTCTCGAACACGTGGTCCAGGCAGGCCTGGTTGCAGGCGATGCAGGTGTTGATCGCCTGCGCCTGGCCGCGCTGCGCCTTGTTCGCCCATTCCGGGTCGGCCAGCAGCGGCCGCGCCAGCGACACCATGTCGGCACCGCCACCGGCGAGGATGCGCTCGGCCACGTCGGGCATGTTGATGCGGTTGGTGGCGATCAGCGGCAGCCGCACGTGCGGCTTGAGCTTGGCGGTGACCGCGGCGAAGGCGGCGCGCGGCACCGAGGTGGCGATGGTCGGCACGCGTGCCTCATGCCAGCCGATGCCGGAATTGATGATGGTCGCGCCGGCGGCCTCGATCGCCTGCGCCTGCATCACGATCTCCTGCCAGTCGCTGCCGTCCTCGACCAGGTCCACCAGCGACAGCCGGTAGACGATGATGAAGTCCGGCCCGCAAGCGGCGCGGATGCGGCGCACGATCTCCACCGCAAAGCGCATGCGCTTGGCCGCGTCGCCGCCCCAGGCATCGCTGCGGCGGTTGCTGCGCGGGGCGATGAACTCGTTGATCAGATAGCCTTCCGAACCCATCACCTCGACGCCGTCGTAGCCGGCCTCGCGGGCGAGCTTGGCGGCATGCGCGTAGGCATCGATCTGGCGTTCGACGCCGCGCGCCGACAGCGCGCGCGGGGTGAACGGGTTGATCGGCGCCTTCAGCTTCGACGGCGCCACCGACAAGGGGTGATAGGCGTAGCGCCCGGCGTGCAGCAGCTGCAGGCAGATCTTGGCGCCGTGCGCATGCACCGCGGCGGTCACCTGCCGGTGCGGCCGCACCTCCCACGGCCAGGACAGCTTGCCGCCGAACGGTTTCAGCCAGCCGACCACGTTCGGCGCGAAGCCGCCGGTGACGATCAGTCCGACGCCGCCGGCGGCGCGCTCGGCGAAGTACGCGGCCAGCTTGGGGAAGTCGCGGGCGCGGTCCTCCAGGCCGGTGTGCATGGAGCCCATCAGGATGCGGTTGCGCAGCTGGGTGAAGCCCAGATCCAGCGGGGCGAACAGGTGCGGGTAGGCGGCGGGGGCGGATTCGGGCTGGCCGGGGGCGGGCGACATGGCGTGGATACGCAGGCGTACGGAAGCGCGCAGGGTGCCGTGAAACTTGGGCTACGGCAAGAGGGACGTTGCCTTCGTGCCTTTACGCTGACTTTGAGGTTGCCTTGGCTATGGCGCGGGGATTCTGAAGCAGGAAGCTTTGAAGCAAAGGCAACAGCTTCCGCTCACGCGGGTCACTTTTCTTTGCTTGTGCAAAGAAAAGTAACCAAAAGAAGCGCTTCACCACAGCCGAAGGCTGGTCAAGCACACCCCGCAGCGCGCCTTCCGCGCTAGCGCGCTCCGGGTCCGCAGCCACGTCGGGCATTTTCCGACGGCACTTGTCCGCTACGCGGCCAAGCCCGGGGCAGGCGCCTCACGGCGCCAGCCCGTTCGCCGGGGCGAAGCAGTGCTTCGCCTTTGTCCGGCTCACCCATGTGCCGGCGCAAAACGACGCGCATCCTGCGCGTCGCCCTTCGGGTATTCGCCCGCCGTGGCTGCAGCGCCGAAGCAGAAGCGGAAGCAACAGCAACAGCAGTTACGGTCGGCGGGGCGATCGTGCGAATGTTCCGATCACTGCGCGGCCGTTCAGCCCCAGCCGACCAATGCCAGTTTGCCGATGGTGCTGCCCGACTCCAGGCGCCGGTGCGCTTCGCGCAGGGTGGTGGCGTTGATCGGGTTGAGCGTCTCGGTCAGGGTGGTGCGCAGTTCGCCCGCGTCCACCAGGCTGGCGGTGCGCGCCAGGATGCGGTGCTGCTCGATCATGTCCTCGGTGCGGAAACGGGCGCGCGCGAACATCATTTCCCAGTGGATGCCGATGCACTTGGCCTTGTACGGGTCGCCGATGTGCAGCGGACCGCTCGGCTCGACGATCAGCCCGACGTGGCCCTGCGGCGCCAGCAGCTCGCCCAGCGGCTGCCAGTAGCGGTCGGTGTCGGCCAGGTTCAGCGCCGCGTCCACCTGGTCGATGCCCAGCGCCTGCAGCTGCGGCGCCAGCGCCTGGCGATGGTCGATCACGTGGTGCGCGCCGAGTTGCAGGCACCAGTCGCGGGTCTGCGGCCGCGAGGCGGTGGCGATCACCTCGAAGCCGGCATGCCGCGCCAACTGGATCGCGATCGAGCCGACCCCGCCGGCGCCGCCGATCACCAGCAGGCGGCGGCCGCGGTTGTGCGCGTCGTCGAAGTCGAACGGCATACGCTGGAACAGCAGCTCCCAGGCGGTCAGGGTGGTCAGCGGCAGCGCCGCGGCCTGGGCGAAGTCCAGCGTCGCCGGCTTGCGCGCGACGATGCGCGCATCCACCAGTTGGTACTGGGCGTTGCTGCCGGCGCGGGTGATGTCGCCGGCGTAGTAGACCTCGTCGCCCGGCTCGAAGCCGTCGACCTCGGGCCCGACCGCCTCGACCACGCCGGCGGCGTCGTAGCCCAGCACCTTGGGCTGGGCGTCGCGCGATGCGTTGCCGCGGACCTTGGTGTCCACCGGATTGACCGACACCGCCTCCACCCGCACCAGCAGGTCGTGGCCGCCGGGCGCGGACGGCGTGGGCAGGTCGAGGTCGTGCAGCGACTGCGGATCGTCGATCGGCAGGGGGTGAAGGGTGGCGACCGCTTTCATGGTGGCTCCTGGACGTGAGGGAAAGGAGGGCACGGCCGCGGCTCAGACCGGCCGCGGGTTGCGCTCGGCGAAGCCGCGCTGGTGCCAGTACGGATACACCGGTACCGCTGCGCTGGCCGCATCCAGCCGTTGCACGTGGGCGGCATCGAGGGTCCAGCCGACCGCCCCCAGATTCTGCCGCAACTGCTCCTCGGTCCGTGCGCCGATGATCACGCTGCTGACGGTCGGTCGTTGCAGCAGCCAGTTCAGCGCGATCTGCGGCACGCTGCGGCCGGTCTCGGCGGCGATGGCCTCCAGGGCGTCGATCACCCGGTACAGGCGCTCTTCCTGCACCGGCGGGCCGGCCTCGGTGACCGCCTTGTCGTGCAGGCGGCTGCTATCCGGCAGCGGCTGGCCGCGGCGCAGCTTGCCGGTCAGCCGGCCCCAACCCAGCGGGCTCCACACCAGCGCGCCAACGCCCTGGTCCAGGCCCAGCGGCATCAGTTCCTCTTCGTAGTCGCGCCCGATCAGCGAGTAATAGGCCTGGTGCGCGACATAGCGCGACCAGCCGTGGCGATCGGCCGCCGCCAGCGACTTCATCAGTTGCCAGCCGGAGAAGTTGGACACGCCCAGGTAGCGGATCTTGCCGGCACGCACCAGGTCGTCGAGCGTGGACAGGGTCTCCTCCACCGGCGTGCGCGCATCGAAGCCGTGCAGCTGGAACAGGTCGAGGTAGTCGGTGCCCAGGCGGGTCAGCGCCGCCTCCACCGCGCGCACCAGGTGGAAGCGCGAGGAGCCGACGCTGTTGGGCACCGCGCGGTCGAAGCGGAAGCCGGCCTTGGTCGACAGCAGCACCTGGTCGCGGCGGCCCTTGATCGCCGCGCCCAGCACAGATTCGGCGGCGCCGCCGGAATAGACATCGGCGCTGTCGAACAGGGTGACGCCGGCCTCCAGGCAGATGTCGATCAGGCGCCGCGCCTGGTCCACGTCCGAATTGCCCCAAGTGGCGAAGAAGGGATCGGTGCCGGCGAAGGTGCCGGTGCCGAAGCTGAGCACGGGGACCTTGAAGCCGGACGCACCGAGATGACGGTATTCCATGGAGAACTCCTGATGGTGGGGAGGGGGATGGGAGAGACGGCGTCAGCGCGCCGCGGTGTCGGTGTCGACCGCGCCCGCAGTGGCGGGAGCAGGAGGGCGCGCGGGCGCGTTGGCGCCGAGCAATTGCGCGGCAGCCTGTGCCATGGCCGCGTAGCCGGCGTCGCCGGGATGCAGGTGATCGCCCGAGTCGACGTCCGCGCGCATCCGCGTGGGGTGCGCGGGGTCGCGCAGCAGCGCATCGAAATCCAGGATCGCGTCGAAGCCGTTGCCGGCGCGCAGCCAGGCATTGACCTGCTGGCGTACGGCCTCCTTCTGCGCGCTGTAGTAGCCGGGGATCGGCGAGTCCGGCAACGCGCCCTCGAACGGGGTGAGGGTGGCGCCGATCACCCGCAGGCCGCGTGCCTGCGCGCGCTGCAGCAGCTGCCGGTAGCCGGCGATCAGGTCCTCGGCCGACACCGGTGCATCGTCGGGTGCGAACGGCGTGGCATACCAGCTGATGTCGTTGATGCCCATCAACAGGATCAGGGTGTGCACGCCGGGCTGCGCCAGTACGTCGCGGTCCAGCCGCGCCAGCGCGTTGCGGCCCATGCGGTCGCGCAGCACGCGCCCGCCGGAGATGCCGGCGTTGAGCACCGCCACCCGCTGTCCCGCCAGTCGCGTGGCCAACTGGTCCGGCCAGCGCCGGTCCTGCCCCGGCGTCGAGGCGGCGCCGTCGGTGATCGAGTCGCCCAGCGCCACCACCGCGCCGGCGGCATCGGCGCGGCGCACCTGGATGCCACTGACGAACAGCCGCACCGGCAGCGCGGTGGCGTCGGCCAGCGTGGCGTCGGCAGTGCGTTCGCCCTCGGCCAGCCACGCGCTCTGCAGGCCTTCCCAGTGAAAGGTGGACGGCGCGGTCGGCTGCGGCAGATACAGGCTGATGCTGAGCCGGGCCAGGTCCGGCACGCTCAGCGCCACCGGATCGCTGAGCACCGGCGCGCCCGGTGGCACCGTCACCTCGGTCTTGCCGTCGAAGCGCAGCGGCCGCTGCGAGCCGGGCAGGGTCGCAGCGCCGTCGCCGGCCAGCGCCAGTGACGCGGCGCCGATGTGCAGCGGCGTGTCGCCATAGGCGTTGCTCAGCTCCACCCGCACCTCGCTGCCACCCAGGCTGACCCGCGCCACCTGGCGCACGGTCTGCCGCCACAGGTGGAACGGCGTCTGTGTCGGGAACGGGAAGTCTGCGGCCCATAGCGGTTGCGGGCTGGCCTGCCAGGTCGCGATCCAGTCGCGCGGTGCCGCGCCGGCCGGCAGCGCCAGCGTGCCCAGCAGGGCCGTCGCCAGCGCGGCCCTTGCCATCGCCCGGCTCATGCCGCACCGCCGGCGGCGCAGCCGGCGCCGGTATCGGGCGCGGGCACGGCGGTGGCCGGCGACAGCCGCAGTGCGCCCAGCGCCACCGCCAGTCCGGCCAGGGTCAGCAGTGCCGCCACCCACGGCAGTTGCGACAGGCTGCCGCCGTGGCCGAGTACCAGGCCGCCGAGCCACGCGCCCAGCGCATTGCCCAGGTTGAACGCGCCGATGTTCAGGCTCGAGGCCAGATGCCGGCCGGCCTCGCCGGCCTTGCCCAGCACCCACACCTGCAGCGGCGCCACCGTGGCGAACGCGGCCACGCCCAGCAGGCCGATGCCCAGCGCCATCGCCGGTGCCGACGGCAAGGCGAAGGTCAGCGCCGCCAGCACCACGGCCAGCGCACCCAGGCTCAGCGGCAGCGCCTGCCGCGGGCGGCGGTCGGCCAGGCGTCCGCCGAGCACATTGCCGACGATCATGCCCACGCCGAACACCAGCAGCAGAGGCGACACCGCGCTGTCGGCCACCCCGGTGACCTGGGTCAGCAGCGGCTGCACATAGGTATACACCGCGAACACGCCGGCATAGCCCAGCACCGTGGTCGCCAGACCCAGCAGCACCGGGGCGCGACCGACCGCGCGCAGTTCCTCGCGCAGCGGCGGCGCCGGCGGGGCGTCGCGGTCGGCCGGCACCAGTGCGGCGATCACCACGGTGGCCAGGGCGCCGATCGCCGCCACCGCCCAGAACGTGGCGCGCCATCCGTACTGCAGGCCCAGCCAGGCACCGGCCGGCACCCCGAGCAGGGTGGCGACGGTAAGGCCGGTGAACATGGTCGAGATCGCCGAGGCCTTGCGCTGCGGCGGCACCAGGGTGGTGGCCACCACCGCGCCGACGCCGAAGAAGGTGCCATGCGCCAGCGAGGTGACCACCCGCGCCGCCATCAGTGCCGCATAGGTCGGCGCCAGCGCGCAGGCCAGGTTGCCGGCGGTGAACACCAGCATCAGTGCCAGCAGCACGCGCTTGCGCGGCCAGCGCCGGCTGGCCACGGTCAGCAGCGGCGCGCCGAGGAACACGCCCAGCGCATAGCCGGAGATCAGCAGCCCCGCGGCGGGGACGCTGACCTGCAGGTCGGCGGCCACCTGCAGCAGCAGGCCCATGATCACGAACTCGGTGGTGCCGATGCCGAAGGCGCCGGCGGTCAGTGCGAACAGCGCGATCGGCGTGCGCCCGGCAGCGGGCGGGTGGGGAGGTGGAGCAAGCGAGGCGGCCATGCGGCGGCTCCGAAAGTGGCGGGAGGACGGCAGCCTAGGCCTGCAGGTTCTTAGCAAAAACAGTAAAAATATTGAACGACTTTCAATGGAATCCACACAATGGACCGGATCGGCGATATCGCCCTGTTCCTGCGCGTGCTCGACCTCGGCTCGATCAGCGCCGCCGCGCGCAGCCTGGACATCTCGGTGGCGGTGGCCAGCCAGCGACTGCAGCGGCTGGAACGCGCGCTCGGCGTGCGCCTGCTGCACCGGACCACGCGGCGCCTGCACCCGACCCCGGAAGGCCTGCAACTGGCCGAGCAGGGGCGGCCGCTGGTCGAGGACCTGGAATCGCTGGCCGGCGGCCTGCGCCAGGCCGGCGTCGCCGCCGCCGGCACCCTGCGGGTGACGATGTCGGCCGCGTTCGGGCGGCTCTACGTGTCGCCGCTGCTGCCGCGGTTCATGGCGCTGCACCCACAGGTGCGGCTGAGCGTGCACCTGAGCGACAACGTCGTGGACCTGGTCAGCGAAGGCTTCGACCTGGCGATCCGCATCGGCAACCTGCGCGATTCCAGCCTGGTCGCGCGGCGTCTGGCCGGCAATCGGCGCATGCTCTGCGCCTCGCCGGACTACCTGCGCCGCCATGGCACCCCGGCCACGCCGGCCGACCTGGCCGCGCACGCCTGCCTGCTGCTGACCGGCAGCGACGGAAGGCAGGACACCTGGCGGCTGCAGGGGCCCGACGGCGAGATCGCCGTGCGCGTGGCCGGACCGCTGGAGACCAACTTCGGCGAGGTGCTGCGCGACGCCGCGGTCAACGGCCAGGGCATCGCCCTGCATTCGGAATGGCACGTGGCCGAGGACCTGCGGCAGGGGCGGCTGCGCCAGGTGCTGGCCGACTATCCGCTGGCCGAGACCGGCATCCACGCGGTCATGCCGCAGCGCCGACTGGTGCCGCCGCGGGTCCGGGCCTTCGTCGAGTTCATGCAGGCCGAGTTGGCCGACCCGCCGCCCTGGGCGCGGCCGCAGTGAGAACTGGGTCGCCCTGTGGGCGCTTGTCTACGACCGCAAACGGTCATCTCCCCGCCGCATTGCGGGATTTCATCAACCTGTATAGGGTGTATCCACGGCCTTGCAGCGGCTGGCGTTGACTTTCACATGTTACGTGCCCGTTAACGCCATCTTCACTATGCCGCGCATAATGTGCGCGGCGATGGCGTGCGGAAACGGCCGTCTGGATGTGACGAGACATCTGTACTGAACCATGCCTCTACCGGTTTCTATCTCCCCGAAACAAGGAGTTGTATTAATGAACAAGAAAATTCTCACCGCCGCGTTGCTGGGCGGTCTGGCCGTCGCCCAGGCAGCGTCCGCGCAGGAATTCGACGACCGCTGGTACCTGACCGGTTCGGCTGGTTTCAACTTCCAGGACAAGGATCGCACCACCAACGATGCGCCCTTCGTCACCCTGGGCCTGGGCAAGTTCATCAACCCGAACTGGTCGCTGGACGGTGAGCTGAACTATCAGAACCCGAACTTCGACAAGAACCAGGACCTGAACTGGAGCCAGTACGGCATCTCGTTCGACCTGCGTCGCCACTTTATCCAGGAAGGCCGCGGCTGGAACCCGTACCTGCTGTTCGGCCTGGGCTACCAGCGCTCGGAAGAAGAGTTCGACACCGGCGGTCCGGTCTCCCCGGGCCAGCGCAAGGACGGCAACTTTGCCGCCAAGGCCGGCGTCGGTCTGCAGACCACCTTCGACAAGCGCGTTGCCGTGCGTGCCGAAGTGGCCTACCGCGCTGACTTCGACGACCAGAGCGTTGCCGCTCCGTCGCAGAACTGGTTCGGCGACGTGCTGGCTTCGGTCGGCGTCGTGATCCCGCTGGGCCCGCCGCCGGCTGCCCCGGTCGCCCCGCCGCCGCCGCCGGCCGCTGCGCCGAGCTGCGCCGACCTGGACGACGATGGTGACGGCGTCAACAACTGCGACGACAAGTGCCCGAACTCCCAGCCTGGCCAGACCATCGGTCCGGACGGCTGCCCGGTGCCGGTGTCGATCGACCTGAAGGGCGTCAACTTCGACTTCAACAAGGCGAACCTGCGTCCGGACGCCGTGGCGATCCTGGGTGAAGCGACCGAGATCCTGAAGCGTTACCCCGACCTGCGTGTCGAGGTTGCCGGTCACACCGACTCGAAGGGTACCGAAGCCTACAACCAGAAGCTGTCCGAGCGTCGCGCCCGCGTCGTGTACGACTACCTGACCAAGAACGGCGTGGACGCTTCGCGTCTGGTCGGTCCGATCGGCTACGGCGAGAGCCGTCCGATTGCGCCGAACACCAACCCGGATGGTTCGGACAATCCGGAAGGCCGTGCCAAGAACCGTCGTACCGAGCTGAACGTCCAGAACTAATCGGACGCTTCCAGTCTCAAGCAAAGCCCGGCCTCGTGCCGGGCTTTGTTTTTTATGGGACGGCGAATGGATTCTTCGGTATTGCCGTAGGAGCGGCTTCAGCCGCGACGGGCCTTCCCAGGAACGCCTGTCGCGGCTGAAGCCGCTCCTACATGAGCTGCATTGCCAGCCGGTCAAAGCTGAATTTTTTCAGCAATCCCAATTATTTAGCGCATGTAGTGCCGGTAACAGTTGAAAGCACGCCGGGCCCTGCCTACACTCGCTCGTCGACTCGCCTGAATGGAAAAAAACCGATGCTGCGTATCGTGACGGCCAGCCTGCTTGCGCTCGCCCTGATTCCTGCGGCCCACGCCGCACCGGATTGCTCCGGCGATCTGCTGCCCAAGCCGTTGGCGCTGCCGGCCACGGTCGCCGCGCCGGTCGCTTCGGAGCTGTTCAGCCGCAACGTGCAGCTGGGCATGCCCAGCGGCGTGCTGACCCAGTCCTACAGCAGCGACCAGTCGCTGGACCGCGTGCTGCTGCGGTTGCGCGCCGAAGGCTGCCAGAGCCTGGCCAACGCCACCCCGGGCGCGGTGAAGCCGAACGATCCGGCCGCGTACAAGCCGGCCACCGCCTTCGACAACACGCCCTGGCGGTTCGACATGAGCCAGAACGGCAAGCGCATGACCGCCGAGGAGTTCGACGCCTGGATGAAGGCGCGCGGCGTTCGCGTGGTCAAGGCGCGTCCGGCACCGGTACCGGCTGCCGCCGCCGAGGCGCCGGCGCCGGCCGACGCCAACAAGCAGTAAGTCCGGCGCGCGGCCGCTTGCGGCCGCGCCCGTTCGCGCAGTGCGAGGGGCCAAGCCGCCGCGTTCCCGTCGTCCGGCGTCGTCCCCGGCGGTGCCCGCGCGTCCGCGCCCTTCCGCGCGCGGCGCCGCGCCAGCCACGCCGCGTCACGGCCTGGCCCGCACCCTGTCCAAGCTTGGCCTGTGCTCGCGTACCGAGGCCGCACGCTGGATCGCCGCCGGCCGTGTCACCGTCGACGGGCGCATCGTCACCGATCCCGAATTCCCGATCCTGCAGGGCCGCCACCGGCTGGCCGTGGACGGCGCGCCGCTGGCCGACACCGCGCGCCTGTACCTGATGCTCAACAAGCCGCGCGGGTTGGTCACCAGTGCGCAGGACGAACGCGGCCGCGACACCGTTTATCGCTGTTTCGACGGTGCCGGCCTGCCGTGGCTGGCACCGGTCGGGCGCCTGGACAAGGCCAGCGAGGGCCTGCTGTTGTTCAGCAACGACCCGCAATGGGCGGCGCGGGTGACCGACCCGGGCAGCGGCCCGGACAAGACCTATCACGTGCAGGTGGACGCGGTGCCCGACGCGGCGCTGCTGGCACGGATGTGTGCCGGCGTGGTCGACGATGGCGAACCGCTCCGCGCCAAGCAGGTGCGCCTGCTGCGCCAGGGCGAGCGCCATGCCTGGCTGGAAGTGGTGCTGGACGAGGGCCGCAACCGGCAGATCCGGCGGCTGCTCGCCGCGCTCGGCCTGGACGTGCTGCGGTTGGTGCGGGTGGCGATCGGCGAGCTGGCGCTGGGCGAGTTGGGCAAGGGTGCCTGGCGCGAACTCAGCGCCGCCGAAGTCACGGCGTTGGCGCCGGCGGCGGACGCCAGCGTGCCAACCGCGCGCTGAGCAACGCGGCGACGACGTCGCGCGCGCGCGCATCCTGCGGCCCGCGCGCATCGTGGTGGCGACCCTTGGCGTGATTGCAGCCGGCACAGGCCAGCGCCAGGTTGCGTGCATCGTTGGGATCGTCGCCCACCTGGGCGCACAACGCTGCCGCGGCGCGGCGCCCGAACCAGGCCTGCGGCACCACATGTTCGAGCGAACAATGGCCCAGCGGCTCGCCGTCGCCGCGCAAGTCAAGGCGTCGCCGGCAATGCAGGCAGCGGCTATGCCAGCCGCCGGCTGCAGGCTGCGCCTGCGCGTCGGTCTGCGCCGCCAGCAACAGCCGTTGGCGCAGCGCGGCGCGCATCTCAGGCGGTGATGACGCCCAGCTCGCGGCCGATGCGGATGAACGCCTCGATCGCCCGGTCGAGGTGTTCGCGGGTGTGCGCGGCGCTGATCTGGGTGCGGATCCGCGCCTGCCCCTTGGGCACCACCGGGAAGAAGAAGCCGATCGCGTAGATGCCTTCCTCCAGCAGCCGTTCGGCGAAGCGCTGCGCCAGCGGCGCGTCGTACAGCATCACCGGGCAGATCGGATGGGTGCCGGGCTTGATGTCGAACCCGGCGGCGGCCATGCGCTCGCGGAAGTAGGCGGTGTTCCCGACCAGGCGCGCGCGCAGGTCGTCGGCGGCGTCGAGCATCGCGAAGGCCTTGATCCCGGCGGCGACCACGTGCGGCGGCAGCGAGTTGGAGAACAGGTAGGGCCGCGAGCGCTGGCGCAGCAGTTCGATCACCTCGCGGCGGCCGGTGGTGAAGCCGCCCAGCGCGCCGCCCATGGCCTTGCCCAGGGTGCCGGTGAAGATGTCGATCTTGTCCAGCACGCCCTTGACCTCGGCCGAGCCGCGGCCGCTGGCGCCAAGGAAGCCGGTGGCATGGCACTCGTCGATGTGCACCAGCGCGTTGTATTTCTTCGCCAGCGCGGTGATCTCGTCCAGCGGGGCGATGAAGCCGTCCATCGAGAACACGCCGTCGCTGGTGATCAGCTTGGTCTTGCAGCCGGCGGCGTCGGCCGCCTGCAGCTGCGCTTCCAGGTCGGCCATGTCGCAGTTGGCGTAGCGGAAGCGCTTGGCCTTGCACAGGCGCACGCCGTCGATGATCGAGGCGTGGTTGAGCGCATCGGAGATGATCGCGTCGTGCTCGCCCAGCAGCGGTTCGAACAGGCCGCCGTTGGCGTCGAAGCAGGCGGCATAGAGGATGGTGTCCTCGGTGCCGAAAAACGCGGCGATCTGCGCTTCCAGCTGCTTGTGCAGGTCCTGGGTGCCGCAGATGAAGCGCACCGAGGCCATGCCGAAGCCGTGCGTGTCCAGCGCGTCCTTGGCGGCCTGGATCAGCGCCGGATGATCGGCCAGGCCCAGGTAGTTGTTGGCGCAGAAGTTGAGCACGCGGCGGCCGTCGGCGAGGACGATTTCCGCCGCCTGCGGGCCGACGATGATGCGCTCGGACTTGAACAGGCCCTGGGCGCGGATCGCGTCCAGTTCCTCGGCGTAGTGCTGGGTGAGGCGGGAGTCGGTCATGACGGGCACGCGCGGCGGAAAGAGGCGGCGATTTTACCGCGGCGCCCGCGAAGGCCGGGGTCGTCATGCGCAAATGGCATGAGCCGCTGCCGGGAAGTCATTTCACCCGCCGCCTGCCGCTGCGCAGCATGCGTCATGGTCCGCGGCGGGCATCGGCCGCGGCATCGGCCTGTGTGTTTTCGGAGAACCGTCCATGTCCAGCCTTCCGCCGCGCCGCTGGCGCCCGCTGCTCGCGCTCGCGCTGTGCGTGTTCGCCGGGGCCGCGGTCGCCGCCGAGACGCAATTGCTCAACGTGTCCTACGATCCCACCCGCGAGCTGTACCGGGACTACAACGCCGCCTTCGCCAAGCATTGGGCGCAGCTGCATCCCGGCGAGCAGGTCGCGGTGGAGACCTCGCACGGCGGCTCCGGCAAGCAGGCGCGCGCGGTGATCGACGGGGTCGAGGCGGATGTGGTGACGCTGGCATTGGCCTACGACGTCGATGCGATCGCCGCCAAGAGCAAGCTGATCGATGCGAACTGGGCCACGCGCCTGCCGGACAACAGCGCACCGTACACCTCGACCATCGTGTTCCTGGTGCGCAAGGGCAATCCGAAGGGGATCAAGGACTGGCCCGACCTGCTGCGCAACGGCGTGTCGGTGATCACGCCCAATCCCAAGACCTCCGGCGGCGCGCGCTGGAACTACCTGGCCGCCTGGGCCTACGCCGACCACATCTTCAAGGGCGATCGCGAGCGCATCCTCACCTACATGCGCGCGCTGTTCCGCAACGTGCCGGTGCTGGACACCGGCGCGCGCGGCGCCACCACCACCTTCGTCCAGCGCGGCATCGGCGACGTGTTGCTGGCCTGGGAGAACGAGGCGTTCCTGGCGCAGCAGGAACTGGGCCAGGACAAGTTCGAGATCGTGGTGCCGAAGCTGTCGATCCTGGCCGAGCCGTCGGTGGCGCTGGTCGACAGGAACGTGGACAAGCACGGCACCCGCGCGGTCGCCGAGGAATACCTGAAGTACCTGTACTCGCCGGAAGGACAGAGGATCGCGGCCAAGCACTATTACCGGCCGCGCCATCCCGAGTACGCCGACCGCGCCGATCTGGCGCGGCTGCCGAAGGTGCGCCTGGTCACCATCGACCAGGCATTCGGGTCCTGGGCCAAGGCGCAGGCCACGCACTTCGACGACGGCGGCCTGTTCGACCAGATCCAGGCGAGCAAGTGACGCGATGGCCGTGACCGCCGCCGCCGTTGCCCGTGCACCGCGCCAGCGCCGGGTGATGCCGGGCCTGGGGTTGAGCCTGGGCATCACCCTGACCTGGCTGGGACTGGTGGTGCTGATCCCCTTGCTCGCGGTGCTGCTCAAGACCAGCGGGCTGGGCTGGGACGGCGTGTGGCGGGTGTGGAGCGAGCCGCGGGTGCTGGCGGCGTTGCGCCTGAGCTTCGGCACCGCGCTGGCCGCGGCGGCGTTCAATGCGGTGATGGGCACCTGGGTGGCCTGGGTGTTCGTGCGCTATCGCTTTCCCGGCAAGCGCCTGTTCGACGCGATGATCGATCTGCCGTTCGCCCTGCCGACCGCGGTGGCCGGCATCGCCCTGACTGCGCTGTACGGCAGCAACGGCTGGATCGGACGCTGGCTGGAGCAGCCGGCGCAGGCGCTGGCGGCCAGCCTGCCGGCACTGGCCTGGTGGTGGCCGCGGCTGGCGTTGCTGCTGGCGCTGTCGGCCACCGGCTACGCGTTGTTGCGGCGCAGCCAGTCGCTGCTGCCGGCACCATTGCGCGCACTGCAGCGCCTGCTTGGCACGGTCGCCGTGCTCGGCCTGGCCGCGTTGGGCGTCGGCGGCCTGCTGATCGGTTATGCCGGGCTGATGCAGAGCAGTGGCGCCGGCGGGGTCAAGGTCGCCTACACGCCGCTGGGCATCGTGGTGGCGCTGGTGTTCGTGGGGCTGCCGTTCGTGGTGCGGATCGTGCAGCCGGTGCTGGCCGAGGCCGAGCGTGAGTTGGAGGAGGCGGCCGCGACGCTCGGTGCCGGGCGCTGGCAGACGGTGCGCCGGGTGTTGCTGCCGACGCTGTGGCCGGCGGTGCTGACCGGATTCGCGTTGGCTTTCGCGCGCGGCGTCGGCGAGTACGGTTCGGTGATCTTCATCGCCGGCAACCTGCCCAATGCCACCGAGATCGCGCCGTTGCTGATCACCATCCGCCTGGAAGAATTCGACTACGGCGGCGCCAGCGCGATCGCCGCGGCGATGCTGCTGTTGTCGCTGCTGTCGTTGCTGCTGGTCAACGCGGCACAGGCCTGGTTCGCGCGGCGCGGCAGGGCGGTGGCGTGATGGCGTCGGTCGTGTCCGCGCTGGCCGCGCACGTCCCGGGGCAGGCCGGCGCTGCCGCCGTCGCCGCGCACGCGCAGGCCTCGGTGGTCGACGAGCCGCGCTGGGTGCAGCGGCTGCTGATCGGCGGCGCGCTCGTCTTCCTGCTGGCGTTTCTGCTGCTGCCCTTGCTGCTGGTGTTCACCGAGGCGCTGCGCGGCGGCGCCGACGTGTTCTGGCGTGCGATCTCCGATCCGGACGCGCTGGCGGCGATCCGCCTGACCCTGCTGGTCGCAGCGATCGTGGTGCCGTTGAACCTGGTGTTCGGCGTGGCCGCGGCCTGGGCGGTCAGCAAGCACCGCTTCCCCGGCAAGCGCCTGCTGGTGAGCCTGATCGATCTGCCGTTCTCGGTGTCGCCGGTGGTCGCCGGGTTGCTGTTCATCCTGATCTTCGGCCGTAACGGCTGGGCCTGGCCGCTGATCGACGAGGGCGTGCGGCTGTCCCTGCCGCTGCTGGGCGAGGTGGTGCTGCGCCTGCCGCGGATCGTGTTCGCGCTGCCGGGCATCGTGCTGGCGACCACCTTCGTCACCTTCCCCTTCATCGCGCGCGAACTGATGCCGCTGATGGAGCAGCAGGGCGACGACGAGGAACTGGCGGCGCTGAGCCTGGGCGCCAGCGGCTGGCAGACCTTTCGCCGGGTGACCTTGCCGAACATCCGCTGGGGCCTGCTGTACGGCGTGCTGCTGTGCAGTGCGCGGGCGATGGGCGAGTTCGGCGCGGTGTCGGTGGTGTCCGGGCACATCCGCGGGCGCACCAATACGCTGCCGCTGCATGTGGAGATCCTCTACAACGAATACGCCTACAGCGCCGCCTTCGCCTGCGCCAGCCTGCTGGCGCTGACCGCGCTGCTGACGCTCGCCGTGAAGTCCTGGCTGCACTGGCGTCACGGTGCGGCGCTGGCCGCCACTCACCGACATTGAGGTTGCGATGACCATCCGCCTGCAGCACCTGGGCAAGCGCTTCGGCGATTTCGCCGCGCTCGACGACGTCAGCCTGGACATCCGCCAGGGCGAACTGCTGGCGCTGCTGGGGCCGTCCGGCTCCGGCAAGACCACGTTGCTGCGGGTGATCGCCGGCCTGGAACACGCCGATCGCGGCCGCGTGCTGATCCACGGCGAGGACGCCACCGCGTTGTCGGTGCAGGCGCGCCGGGTCGGCTTCGTATTCCAGCACTACGCCTTGTTCAAGCACATGAGCGTGTACGAGAACATCGCCTTCGGCCTGCGCGTGCGCCGCGAGGCGCGCTGGAGCGAGTCGCGCATTCGTGCGCGGGTGCAGGAGCTGCTGGCGCTGGTGCAGTTGCACGACCTGGAGCGGCGCTACCCGGCGCAACTGTCCGGCGGCCAGCGCCAACGCGTGGCGCTGGCCCGCGCGCTGGCGATCGAGCCGCGCGTGCTGCTGCTCGACGAACCGTTCGGCGCGCTCGACGCGCAGGTCCGCCGCGACCTGCGGCGCTGGCTGCGCGAACTGCACGAACGCACCGGCCTGACCACGGTGTTCGTCACCCATGATCAGGAAGAGGCGCTGGAACTGGCCGACCGCGTGGCGATCCTCAACCGCGGCCGGATCGAGCAGATCGGCAGTCCCGCGCAGGTCTACGAGCAGCCGGCCTCGCCGTTCGTGTACGCCTTCGTGGGCGCGGTGAACCGGCTGCCGGCACGTCTGCACGACGGTGCGGTGCAGGTCGGCGGGCTGGCTTTGCCGGTGCCGTCGACGCCGCTGTCCAGCGGCCCGGTCGAACTGTATGTCCGGCCGGAAGACCTGGTGCCCGGCAGCGAGGGCTGGGCGGCGACGGTGCTGTCGATCCAGCGCAGCGGCCCGCGCCTGCGCCTGCGCGCGCAACTGGCGCACGGCCACGACGAGGTGGAGGTGGAGCTGCCGGCGGGCGAGGGGGTGCCGGACTACGCGCCGGGCCAGCCGCTGCACCTGCGCGCGCGCCGCTTCGGGGTGTTCGCCCGGCCCGACTGAGGCGCCATCGCGCCATGCCAATCGCCTACTGGCGCGGCTGCGCGCCGGTGCCACCAGCGGCTGGCCCGATCGGCCTCGACGTGACCGCCAGGTCGCTGGCCGGGTCCATGCCTGTCGAGTCCGAGGCCAACGCCGGCGCGCCGGCCGTGTCCGCACGTGACGCAAAAGTACAGGCTTGTGTCAGGCCATGGCATGCGCTGGGCGAAAAGTTGTTGCACTGCAAGATCAAAGCAGTTAAAAAAGCGTGAAAGCGCATGCGTCCCGCTGCTGCAACCCACCCTCGTCAACCCACAGGAGAATGACCGGTGAACAAGACCACTCTCGCCCTGGCCGTCGCACTGGCCGCTTCGCCGTTCACCGTCCTGGCCCAGGACGAACCGGCTTCGCCGATCACCGGCTCCTACGGCGTGGTCAGCGACTACGTGTTCCGCGGCGTCTCCCAGACCGACAAGGGCCCGGCGTTCCAGGCCGGCCTCACCTACACCTCGCCGTTCGGCCTGTACGTGGGCACCTGGGGCTCCAACGTCGACTTCGGCGCGGGCGATCCGGACTGGGAAGTGGACGGCTTCGTCGGCTACAACGTCGATTTCTCGCCGGACTGGAACTTCGACGTGATGGTCAACCGTTACGGCTACCCGGGCGCCGGCAAGTCGAACTACAACGAACTGATCACCAAGACCAAGTTCCTCAAGACCTACACCCTGACCGTGGCGTACACCGACAACGTGTACAACCTCGACCGCGACAGCTTCTATTACGCGCTGGATGGGAACTGGGCGCTGCCGCAGGGCTTCAGCGTCGGCGCGCACGTCGGCCGCACCACCTACGAAAGCGCGCTGACCGCGTACCAGGACTACACCGACTACAACGTCAGCGTGGGCAAGATGGTCGGCCCGCTGGCGCTGAGCGTGGGTTACTACGACACCGACAACAAGGGCCCGGAGAACTTCACCGAGCGCCTGGCCGGTCACCGCGTGGTGGTCTCGGGCACGATCGCGTTCTGATCGCATCGTCGCGTGAAACGACGAAGGGCGCCGCAAGGCGCCCTTCGTGTTTTTCCGGCACCGCCGCGTTGCCGCGGCGCGTGCCTTACCAGCTCAGCACGACCTTGCCGGCCTTGCCTTCTTCCATCAGGTCGAAGCCCTTCTGGAATTCGTCGATGGTCAACTGGTGGGTCAGCACCTTGCCCAGCGGGAAGCCGGACAGCACCAGCTGGGTCATCTTGTACCAGGTCTCGTACATCTTGCGGCCGTAGATGCCCTGCACGGTCAGGCCCTTGAAGATGATCTTGTCCCAGTCGGCGCCGGCGCCGCGCGGCATGATGCCGAGCATGGCGATCTTGCCGCCGTGGTACATGCAGTCGAGCATGTCGTTGAAGGCGCGCGGATTGCCGCTCATCTCCAGGCCCACGTCGAAGCCTTCCATGTGCAGGTCGGCCATCACGTCCTTGAGCGAGGTGTTGGCGACGTTGACCACGCGGGTCGCGCCCATGTCCGCGGCCAGCTTCAGGCGGAAGTCGTTGACGTCGGTGACCACCACGTTGCGCGCGCCGATGTGCTTGCAGATGCCCGCGGCGATGATGCCGATCGGGCCGGCGCCGGTGATCAGCACGTCCTCGCCGATCACGTCGAACTCCAGCGCGCAGTGCGCGGCGTTGCCGTAGGGGTCGAAGAACGCGGCCAGTTCGGAGGGGATCTGGTCGGGGATCGGCCACAGGTTCGAGGCCGGCATCACCATGTACTCGGCGAAGGCGCCGTTGACGTTGACGCCGATGCCGACCGTGTTCGGGCACAGGTGCGGGCGCCCGCCGCGGCAGTTGCGGCAGTGGCCGCAGACGATGTGGCCTTCGGCCGAGACGCGCTGGCCGACCTCGTAGCCGGTGACCGCCGAGCCGAGCTGGGCGATGCGGCCGACGAACTCGTGGCCGATGGTCAGGCCGGGCTTGATGGTGCGCTGGCTCCACTCGTCCCACAGGTAGATGTGCAGGTCGGTGCCGCAGATCGCGGTCTTTTCCAGCTTGATCAGCACCTCGTTGGGGCCGGGGACCGGCACCGGCACCTGTTCCAGCCAGATGCCCTTGGCGGCGTCGCGCTTGACCAGCGCCTTCATTGTTTGCGCCATGTCGGTGCAGATTCGATGGGAAGAGGGCGCGCAGTATAAGCGCCCGGCCGGCGCGCCCATGTTGCGGCGCGGTCAGGACGTGCCCGGGACTGGGCGACACGCCCCAGGGTGCCATTGGTCACGGTCCGGGCGCTTGATGACAGCCGTTACACTCTAACGTCTGTCATCAAGGAAGCTATTCGATGCGTTCGAATTCGTTGGCTGTCGCCATCGCCGCCGTGGCCGCCCTGTCCGGCGTCTCCACCGCCCAGGCCGGCGAGGGCATGTGGGTCCCGCAGCAGTTGCCGGACATCGCCGGGCCGCTGCAGCAGGCCGGCCTGAAGCTGTCGCCGCAGCAGCTGTCCGACCTCACCGGCGACCCGATGGGCGCGGTGGTCTCGCTGGGCGGCTGCACCGCCAGCTTCGTCTCGCCGCAGGGCCTGGTCGTGACCAACCACCACTGCGCCTACGGCGCGATCCAGCTCAACTCGACCCCGCAGAAGAACCTGATCCGCGACGGCTTCAGCGCCGCCAGCCAGGGTGCGGAGCTGAGTGCCGGCCCGAACGCGCGCATCTATGTGCTCGACCGCATCACCGACGTCACCGCGCAGGCCAAGGCGGCGATGGCCGCCGCCGGCAAGGACGCGCTCAAGCGCACGCAGGCGCTGGAGGATTTCGACAAGACCCAGGTCGCCGCGTGCGAAGCCGATGCCGGCTACCGCTGCGAGCTGTACAGCTTCTCCGGCGGCAACACCTACCGTCTGTTCCGCACCCTGGAAATCCGCGACGTGCGCCTGGCCTACGCGCCGCCGTCGGGCATCGGCAAGTTCGGCGGCGACGTCGACAACTGGATGTGGCCGCGCCACACCGGCGATTTCTCGTTCTACCGCGCCTACGTCGGCAAGGACGGCAAGCCGGCCGCCTATGCCAAGGACAACGTGCCGTACCAGCCCAAGCACTTCCTGAAGTTCGCCGACCAGCCGCTGGGCGCCGGCGATTTCGTCATGGTCGCCGGTTACCCGGGCCGCACCAACCGCTATGCGCTGGCCTCCGAATTCGACGCCACCGCCGACTGGGGCTATCCGACCGCGGCGCGCCAATACCGCGATCTGATCGCGCTGGTCGAGCAGGCCGGCAAGCAGAACCCGGACATCCAGGTGAAGTACGCGGCGACCATGGCCAGCTGGAACAACGTCGCCAAGAACTACGAAGGCCAGTTGGAAGGCTTCAAGCGCATCGATGCGGCGGCCAAGAAGCACGCCGAGGAACGCGCGGTGCTGGACTGGCTCAAGCGCCAGGGCGGCGAGGGCAAGGCCGCGCTGCAGGCGCATGCGCAACTGCTGGCGCTGGGCGAGCAGGCCAAGGCGACGCGCGATCGCGACCTGGTGCTGCGGCAGATGCAGCGTACCGGCGCGCTCGGCAGTGCGGTGTCGCTGTATCGCCTGTCGATCGAACGCGCCAAGCCGGACGCCGAGCGTGAGCCGGGCTACCAGGAGCGCGACCTGCCCGAGATCGAGGGTGCGATGAAGCAGATGGAGCGCCGCTACGTCGCATCCATGGACAGCCAGTTGCAGCGCTACTGGTTCGACCAGTACCTGAAGTTGCCGAAGGCGCAGCGCCTGCCGGCGCTGGACCAGTGGCTGGCCGGCGCCGATGCGCAGGCCGCCGCCGCGCGCCTGGCCGGTACCCAGTTGGGCAACACCGATGCGCGCCTGAAGTGGCTGCATGCCGACCGCGCCGCGTTCGAGGCCAGCGACGATCCGGCGCTGCGCTATGCGGTGGCGCTGATGCCGACCCTGCTGCAGATCGAGCAGGACCAGAAGCGCCGCGAGGGCGAGGAGCTGCTGGCGCGTCCGCGCTACCTGCAGGCCGTGGCCGACTACAAGAAGAGCCAGGGCGAGTCCGTGTATCCGGACGCCAACTCTTCGCTGCGCATCACCTTCGGCAACGTCAAGGGCTACGTGCCCAAGGACGGCGTGGCCTACACCCCGTTCACCACGCTGGAAGGCGTGGTCGCCAAGGACACCGGCGTGGAGCCGTTCAATTCGCCCAAGGCGCTGCTGGATGCGGCCAAGGCCAAGCGTTACGGCGGGCTGGAAGACAAGCGGTTGGGCACGGTGCCGGTCAACTTCCTGTCCGACCTGGACATCACCGGCGGCAACTCCGGCTCGCCGGTGATGGACGCGCACGGCAAGCTGGTCGGCCTGGCCTTCGACGGCAATTGGGAGTCGGTGAGTTCGAACTGGGTGTTCGACCCGGCGATGACCCGGATGATCGCGGTCGACACGCGTTACCTGCACTGGATCATGCAGGAAGTGATGCCGGCGCCGCGGCTGTTGAAGGAGTTGAACCTGGCCAAGTGAGCCAGGCCCGACGGACGGCGGCCATGGCCGCCGTCCGCGTGTCCGCCCCGGCGCGCTGCGGCGGCGCGCGGGATGCAGCACAGGGTTTCCGGCGACGGAGCGGGTATCATGCCGCTCCGTTTTCGTTTGCGAGACGGGCCCTTCCCCCAAGGAATCCAGCGCATGCGCATTCTGCTCGCCCGCCATGGCGAAACCCCGTGGAACGCCGAAGGCCGCTATCAGGGCCAGATCGACATCCCGCTGTCGCCGGTCGGCGACGCCCAGGCGCAGGCGCTGGGCGCACGCCTGCGCGAGGTGCCGCTGACCCGCGCCGTGGCCTCGCCGCTGGCACGCGCACAACGCACTGCGCGCTTCGCCCTGGGCGCCGAGCGCGAAGCGCTGCTGCAGACCGATCCGGACCTGCAGGAGATCGCCCATGGCGAGTGGGAAGGTCTGCTGGCCAGCGAAATCAACGAGAAGGATCCGGCGCGCCTGCGCGCCTGGCGCGAGGAGCCGGATACGGTGCTGATGCCGGGCGGCGAGTCGCTGCGGCAGGTGCTGGAGCGCTCCTGGCGCGGCCTGGCCCGCGCCGCCGAGGGGCTGGGCGAATACGACACGCTGCTGGTGGTCGCCCACGATGCGGTCAACCGGGTGATCCTGTGCCGGGTGCTGGGCCTGCCGATCGCGCGGCTGTGGAGCTTCCGCCAGGCGCCGACCACGCTGAACCTGCTGGAAGGGCCGGACGTGGAGCATCTGGAAGTGGTGCGGCTGAACGATTGCGCGCATCACACGCCGTTCTTCGGCGAGGCGAAGCATCGGGCGTTGTAGGTTTTCCGGTCGTTGCGACGGTCTGCTGAGTTGATGCAAAGGCAAGATCAAATGCTTTCGCGCTTGGCGCGCGAGTCACTTTTCTTTGCTTGTGCAAAGAAAAGTAACCAAAAGAAAGCACACCCGGGCGGCACGCCCTCCGCGCTGCGCGCTCCGGGTGCGCAAGCAGGCCGGACATTTTTCGGCGGCACATCCATGTGCCGTCGAAAAACGGCGCGCGTCCTGCGCGCCGCCCCTGCGGGGTTTTCGTCCGGCCTGCTTGCCGTGCCTCACGGGATCCGGAACAGCTAAAGCAACATCAACCGCAAAAGCCAAAGCAAAGCCAAAGCCAAAGCCAAGCCAAAGCCAAGCCAAAGCCAAGCCAAAGCCAAGCCAAAGCCAAGCAACCGCCGACGCCTAACAACAGCAAAGTGCAGTGCGGCTTCGGTACGCGTGCTGTCGCCGCATCAGTCGAGTTCAATCGCCTCCATGAACACCCTCTCCGAATGGCTCGCCTACATCGAGCGCCAACATCCCCAGGACATCGCCATGGGCCTGGAGCGGGTGCGCGCGGTCGCCGCGCGCATGCGCCTGACCCGGCCGGCCAAGCACGTCATCACCGTCGGCGGCACCAACGGCAAGGGTTCGACCGTCGCCTTCATCGAGGCGATCGCGCGTGCCGCCGGCTGGCGCGTGGGCAGCTACACCTCGCCGCACCTGCTGCGCTACAACGAGCGCGTGCGCATCGAGGGCGAAGAGGCCAGTGATGCCGACCTGATGACTGCCTTTGCGGCAGTGGAGGCCGCGCGCGGCGAGACCGCGCTGACCTACTTCGAGTACGGCACGCTGGCGGCGCTGTGGCTGTTCCAGCAGGCCAAGCTGGGGTTGGCGGTGCTGGAGGTCGGCCTCGGCGGCCGGCTCGACGCGGTGAACCTGGTCGACGCCGACGTGGCGGTCATCACCACCGTGGACATCGACCACACCGACTGGCTCGGCAGCGACCGCGAAGCGATCGGCACGGAGAAGGCCGGCATCGCGCGGCCGTGGAAGCCGCTGGTGCTGGGCGAGATCGATCCGCCCTCCAGCGTGCTGCGCCGCGCCTACGCGATCGGCGCCAACGCGATCCGCGCCGGCAGCGACTTCTTCCACGAGCCGATCGACGCCGAACGCTGGCGCTGGCGCGACGTCGGCACCGAACTGCAGCTGCCGTTGCCGCAGTTGCGCGCGCCGGTGCAGCGCGCCAACGCCGCCACTGCTATCGCCGCCCTGCGCGCGTTGCGCCGGTCGCTGCCGCGCAACGCCTACGCCGAGGGTATCGCCGCCGCCCGCCTGCGCGGACGGCTGCAGCCGTGCGTGCGCGATGGCGTGGAGGTGCTGGTCGACGTCGGCCACAACCCGCAGGCGGCGCGCGAGCTGGCCGCCGCGCTGCAGGCGCAGCCGGTCGCCGGCCGCACCTGCGCGGTGTTCGCGGCGCTGGTCGACAAGGACGCCGCCGGCGTGGTGGAGGCGCTGGCCGCGCAGGTCGATGCCTGGCACCTGGCCGGTTTGAGCGGCAGCCGCGGCCAGAGCAGTGCGCAGTTGCGCGCGCGGTTGGCGGCCACGGCCGCCGCCGAAGCCAGCGTTGCCGAGAGCGTGGCGCAGGCGCTGCAATCGGTGCTGGCACAGGCGCGGCCGGGCGACCGCGTGCTGGTGTTCGGCTCGTTCCATACCGCCGCCGAGGCCCTGCACTGGCTGCATTCAGCCGGCTGATCCCGCCCTCGCGCGGGCCGACCTTATAATCGGCACGGCACTCCGCCACGCCGCCCCCTCACCCTTTCCGTGGATACCGTCCTGAAACAGCGATTGATTGGCGCCCTCGTCCTGGTAGCGCTCGCCGTGATCTTCCTGCCGATGCTGGTGAAGGGGCCTGCGCCCGACAGCGGCGTGGCCAATGTGCCGTTGAAGGCGCCCGAGGCGCCGGCCGATGGCCAGTTCCAGACCCGAGAGTTGCCGCTGGTGACCCCGGGCGATGCACCCAGCGGTGGGGCGGTGGGCATGGCCAAGTCGCCGGGTGCCACGCCCGCGGCCGCCGCCGCGCCGGCGCCGGTCCAGAACAATCCCGATGCCGCCGACCTGGCCGATCCGGCCGCCGGCAGCGCCGCGCAGCCGTTGCCGCCGAGCGTGGCCGCCGGCAACTACGCGGTGAACTTCGGCGCCTACGCCACCGCCGCCGATGCCGATGCGGTGATCGCGCGGCTCAAGCAGGCGCAGTTGCCGGGCTTCCGCGAGCAGGCCACCATCGGCGGGCGCCAGGCCTGGCGGGTGCGGATCGGGCCGTATGCCGATCGCGCCCAGGCCGAATCCGTGCGTCTGCAGGCGGTCAAGGTCCGCAACGACGTCAACGCACAGGTGGTGACCCTGGACGCGGCGCCGAGCAACGCGACCCCGACCAGCGCTACGCCGGCCGCCGGCAGCCATGTCGCCGCCGCCGCGCCCGCCGCCCCGGCCAAGACCGAGGCGCTGCCGCCGGAGCCGGCCAAGCCGGTCGCCACCGCCAAGCCGGCGACGCCGCCGGCGCCCAAGCCGGAACCGCCCAAGCCGGCCGTGACCAAGCCCGAACCCACCAAGCCTGCGGCCACGCCGGCCACCACGGCGGCCGCCAAGCCGGCGCCGAGCGTGCCGGCTGCGCCGGCCGCTTCCGGTACCGGCTTCGCCGTGCAACTGGGTGCGTTCGGCAAGGCCGAGGACGCCAATGCCCTGCGCGACAAGGTGCGCGCGGCCGGCTTCAGCGCCTTCGTCGAACAGGTGCGCACCGACAAGGGCGCGCTGAACCGGGTGCGGGTCGGGCCGGTCGCCAACCGCGCCGATGCCGAGCAGTTGCGCGCCCAGGTGGCGGCCAAGGTCGGCATCAGCGGTATGGTACGTCCACATCCTTGATCGGGCCCCGGCCCATGGAGTAGCACGATGGTCCAGGGAAGGCAGGCGCGACGCGCGATCGGCGCGATGCAGCGGCTCGGCCGCGGGAGGCGCGCATGATCGACATGGTGCTGTTGACGGTGATCCTGGTCTCGGCCCTGCTCGGGGCCCTGCGTGGGTTCGTCGGCATCGTGGTCGGCACGCTGTCCTGGTTCCTGGCCGGCTGGGCCACGTTCCAGTTCGGCGGCAACGCCGGGCAGTGGTTGGCCAACGGCTCACGGCCGAGCATGAGCTACTACCTGGGCGGCTACGCGCTGACCTTCGTGACGGTGATGGCGGTGGTCGGCATCACCGGCATGGTGATCCGCACCGCGGTGCGCTCGACCGCGCTGTCGGGCACCGACCGCGCCCTCGGCTTCGGCCTGGGCGCGGCGCGCGGCGGCTTCTTCGCCGCGGTGCTGGCGTTCCTGATGAGCTTCACCCCGCTGACCCGCGAGCCGGACTGGCGGCATTCGATGGTGCTGCCGGTGCTCAGCCCCGGCGTGGGCTGGATGCGCGCGCAGATGCCGGACTGGCGCATGCCGCAGATGCCGCAGTTGAACCTGTCGCAGATGCCGCAACTGAACGTGTCGCAGATGGATTTGGGCAACTTGCCCGCGGCAGGCGATAATGCCGCGCTGGGCAACGCCCTGCAGGCCAGTGGGCTGCAGGAGATGATGTCCAAGGCCCTGGGACGTCCCGGGGTGCGGTCCGCGCAGCCCGGGAGCGATCCGTCGCAACTGATGCCCGCGAACATCGATCCGGCGCAGGCGCGTCCGGCGCAATCCGACCCGGCACGGGTCGAACCCAACGGCCAGGCACGGCCACCTTCCCAATAGCGGCGTCCCCGCCGCGGAGAGCGTTGACATGTGTGGCATCGTCGGAATCGTCGGCACCCAGAACGTGGCCGGGCAACTCTATGACGGCCTGGCCGTGCTGCAGCATCGCGGCCAGGACGCGGCGGGCATCGCCACCGCCGACGGCACCCGCCTGCGCGTGCAGAAGGCCAACGGCCTGGTCCGCGACGTCTTCGACGAGAAGCGCATGGCGGTGCTGGAAGGCCGCGTCGGCATCGCCCATTGCCGCTATCCGACCGCCGGCTCGGAAGGCATGGACGAGGCGCAGCCGTTCTACGTGAATTCGCCGTACGGCATCGCACTGGCCCACAACGGCAATCTGGTCAATACCGAGTCCTTGCGGCAGCAGGTGTTCGAGGCCGACCGCCGCAACATCAACACCGATTCGGACAGCGAAGTGCTGCTGAACGTGTTCGCCTACGAGCTGGACGCGCAGCGCATGCTGACCCCGGAGGCGGCGATCCGCGCCGTGGCCGGCGTGCACCGCCGTTGCAAGGGCGGCTACGCGGTGGTCAGCGTGGTGCTGGGCCTGGGCCTGGTCGCGTTCCGCGATCCGCACGGCATCCGCCCGCTGGTGCTGGGCAAGCGCGAGAGCGTGGAGGGCGACGAGTACATCGTCGCCTCCGAGTCCTCGGCGCTGGACATCCTCGGCTTCACCCGCGTGCGCGACGTGCGCCCCGGCGAAGCGCTGGTCATCACCGGCCGCGGCGAGCTGTTCTCCGAGGTCTGCGCCTCGCCGACCGACCACACCCCGTGCATCTTCGAGTACGTGTACTTCGCGCGCCCGGACTCGATGATCGACAACGTCTCGGTGCACAAGGCGCGCATGCGCATGGGCATGAAGCTGGGCGAGAAGATCCTGCGCCTGCGCCCGGACCACGACATCGACACCATCATCCCGATCCCGGACACCTCGCGCGACGCCGCCTTGGAGATGTCCAACGTGCTCGGGGTGAAGTACCGCGAGGGCTTCGTCAAGAACCGCTACATCGGCCGCACCTTCATCATGCCGGGGCAGGGCGAGCGGGTGAAGTCGGTACGCCGCAAGCTCAACCCGATCCACCTGGAATTCCGCAACCGGGTGGTGCTGCTGGTCGACGATTCGATCGTGCGCGGCACCACCAGCCGGCAGATCGTGCAGATGGCGCGCGACGCCGGCGCGCGCAAGGTGTACCTGGCCAGCGCGGCGCCGCCGGTGCGCTATCCCAATATCTACGGCATCGACATGCCGGCCGCCGACGAACTGGTGGCGCATGGCCGCAGCGAGCAGGAGATCCAGGAATTCCTCGGCTGCGACTGGCTGATCTACCAGGACCTGGAAGACCTGGAGACCGCGGTGCGCGAGGGCAATCCGGAACTGAAGGCGTTCGACTCCTCGTGCTTCAACGGCCAGTACACCACCGGCATCGAGCCCGGCTATTTCGAGCGGATCATGCAGTTGCGCTCGGACGAGGCCAAGCGCAAGCGCCGTGCCTGAGCCCCGCGGCGGCCGCGCCCGGGCGCGACGCATGCGCGCGCTGGCGGGCCTGGCCGCGTTGTGCGGCGGCTGTCGCGCGCCGCTGGTGACCGCGGCCGCGCAACCGCCGGCGGCGCCGTGAACGGCGACCTGTACCAGGCCGCGCGCGCCTGCCTGGACGCGGGCGACCCCGACGAGAAGGTCGCGCTGACCCAGCGCCATGCCGCGGCCTGGCGTCATGGCGACTTGGCGATGCCGACCGAGGCGCCGGCGCCCGAGCCGATCCGCATGCCCGGGCGGCCGCCGCGGCCGCGGCTGGTGCATCCGCGCGAGCTGCCGCGCCGCGGCCTCGGCAGCGCCGAAGGCCGCGCCGCCTTCATCCATGCCATCGCCCACATCGAACTCAACGCCATCGATCTGGCCTGGGACGCGGTCTACCGCTTCCGCGGCCTGCCGCCGGCGTTCTATGCCGACTGGGTGGCGGTGGCGGACGACGAGTCGCGCCATTTCGTGCTGCTGCGCGACCGCCTGCGCGCGCTGGGCCACGCCTACGGCGATTTCGCCGCGCACAACGGCCTGTGGGAGATGTGCGAGAAGACCGCGCACGACGGCCTGGCACGGATGGCGCTGGTGCCGCGGGTGCTGGAGGCGCGCGGCCTGGACGTGACCCCGGGCATGATCGCCAAGCTGCGCGCGCTCGACGACGACGCCACCGCCGACATCCTAGAGATCATCCTGCGCGAGGAAGTGGCGCACGTGGCCGCCGGCTCGCGCTGGTATCGCTGGTATTGCGCACAGGCCGGGATCGAGCCGCGCGCCCGCTTCGCGGCCCTGCTGCGCGAATACGCCGGCGGCTACCTGCATGGTCCGTTCAACCTGCAGGCGCGCCTGCTGGCCGGGTTCGACGAGGACGAATTGCAGGCCCTGCAGCAACAGGCCGGCTGAGGCGCCGCCGCCGACAGGGCGTGGCGTGTGCTGCAACGAGGCGCCGACGTGGGCGACATTCCAGGGGCGTCGCGTGGATTTCGTGATGCCTATCTCCGACTGATGCCTGGACCGCATTTGTTGCTTGCGCTGAACGGTGGCTGAGCGGCTAATCGAACTCCCCCGCGCGGCCTTCCCCGTTCCGGCCGCGCGCGGGGCGACGTTCGTCCCTACTCACCACCCAGGAGTCCGACATGAAGTCGATGTGCAGCCTTACCGCGATGCTTGCCCTGTGTGTCGCCGGTTCCGCCTCCGCGGCCGGAACGCCCCTGTTCCAGAGCAGCCAGTACGTGTCCAAGTCCATCGCCGGCGAGCCGGCGCTGAGCCGCCTGCTGGCCAATCCCGCCACCGGCGCGGTGCAGCGCGTTGGCGTGAACGCCGCCGCGGTCACCGCCGGGCAGAAGCAACTCGAGCTGGACCTGCTGGGCCAGCGCATCACCGCCACGCAGTTGAAGACCGAGCAGTTGGAAGGCGGCAACAGCATCTGGTACGGCAACCTCGGCAATGCCGCGGTGGCCCGGACTCGCGCGCTCTCCGGCCTGGATCCGCTGAACTCGGCGATCCTGGTGCGCAGCGGCGACACCATCACCGGCAGCATCCGCAGCAACGGCACGCTGTTCCACCTGCGTCCGATCGCCGGCGGCGGCCATGTGCTGGTGGAAGTCGACGAACGCCGCATGCCGGCCGAGCATCCGGCCGACTACGCCCTGCTGCCGACCGTGCAGATGCCGCAGTCGGTGATCGACGAGCGCATGACCGCCGCCGGCGCCTCGTCCGGTTCGCCCGCGACCATCCGGGTGCTGGTGGTGGCGACCAACAAGGCGGTGACCAGCTACGGCGGCAACATGCAGTCGCTGGTGCAACTGGCGGTGGCCGAGTCCAACCAGGGCTACACCAACAGCAACGTCGGCATCACCATGCAACTGGCCGGCTACGAGACCACCAACTACACCGAGTCCGGCGACTTCAACACCGACCTGACCCGCTTCCGCGGTACCAGCGACGGCTACATGGACAGTATCCATACCTCGCGCAACAGCACCGCGGCCGACGTCGGCGTGCTGATCATCGACAATTCCGCCTATTGCGGCCTCGCCTCGGGCATCGGTTCCACCGCCGCCACCGCGTTCGCGGCGGTGTACTGGGATTGCGCCACCGGCTACTACAGCTTCGCCCACGAGATCGGCCACCTGCAGAGCGCGCGCCACGATGTGGCCACCGACTCCAGCACCTCGCCGTACGCCTATGGCCACGGTTATCGCTACGGCAACAGCTGGCGCACGATCATGGCCTACAACTGCACCAGCAGTTGCCCGCGGCTGAACTACTGGTCCAACCCGAACGTGTCCTACAACGGCGTGCCGATGGGCAACGCCAGCACCGCCGACAACCAGCGCGTGCTGGTCAACACCAAGGCGACGGTGGCCGGGTTCCGCTGAGCCGGCGTGCGCGTGGCGCAGGCCGCACGCCTGCGCCACGCGTGACGGAGACGAGCGGAGCGGGCGCGGTGGCGTGCGCTTCCGCTATGCTGGGAAGTGGCGCCGGCGCGGCCGGTGCCGACCGACTTCCTGGGATCGACGATGTTCAAGCGCATGCGACTGCCGGCCACACTGCTGCTGGCGATGCTGAGCGCGGGCTGCGGCCCCGCCCCCGATCGGCAGGCCGATAGCCCGTCGCCGACGGCCAAGACCGACCCGCCGCGGGCGACCCCGCCGGCCGACACCTTCGACGAAAACCGCGCAATGGATCTGCTGCAGGCGCGCCTGGCGGCCGATCACGCCTATCCCGACCTGCCGTGCCTGGGCTATGCCATCGAGGACGAGCAGGACGAGGCGGCCTCCGCGACAGCCTCTGCACCGGCCGCACCCAAGGCCTCCGCGCCGGCGGCGATCGAGATCGCGGTGCGCGAGAAGCACGGCGACGGTTGCCCGGGCGATCCACAGACCGAGCCGGTCCGCGACCGTTTCCGCGTCGAGCGTTCCGGCGCGATCCGCTGGTACGACGTGGTCGATGGCGACTTCGTCGATTACGCGCAATGGCGGCAGCAGCAAACCGGTGGCGGCTTGCCCTGAGCGGCGGGTCTTGTGCGCGTCGCCGGGCTGCGCGCGGCCGCGCCGGACACGTGTACTAGAGCTGTTGCAGTCGGCAGCCCTGCGCATCCACGCGCAGCACCGAGCCCTGTTCGTACCAGTCGCCGAGCACGATGCGGGTGCAGGCACGACCCTCCACGTCCAGCGCATGCACCGCCGGCCGATGGGTGTGGCCATGGATCATCCGCGCCACGCCATAGCGGGCGAAGGTGGCGGCGACCTCGGCCGGGGCCACGTCGGTGACGGTCTCGAACTGCGTGCGGTCGCCCTGTTTCAGGTCGGCCTGGCGCGCCTGGCTGGCGGCACGCGCCTGCTGCGCGTAGGCGATGCGCGCGGCCAGCGGCTGCGCCAGGAACTGCTGCTGGAAGGCCGGATCGCGGGTCTGCGCGCGGAACGCCTGGTAGGCGGTGTCGTCGGTGCACAGCAGGTCGCCGTGCAGCAGCAGGGTCGGCTCGCCGTACAGATCGATCACGCAGGGATCGGGCAGCAGGCGCAGGCCGGCGCGCTGCGCGTAGTCGGCGCCGAGCAGGAAGTCGCGGTTGCCGTGCATGAAGAACACCGGCACCCCGGCCGCGTGCAGCGCGTGCAGCTCCAGCGCCACCGCATCGGCCGCCTCGGACGGCGTGTCGTCGCCGATCCAGGCCTCGAACAGGTCGCCGAGGATGTACAGCGCCTCGGCCCGGCGCGCCTCGCCGCGCAGGAAGTCGAGAAACAGCGCGGTGATCGCCGGCCGTGCCGGATCCAGATGCAGGTCGGAGATGAACAGCGTGGTCATTCGGCCATTGTAGTACGGCCGGGATTGGGGATTGGGGATTCGGGATTGGATGGCAGCCGCGAGCGCAGGCGTCGCCGCTCCTACACTGATCGCGGAGATGGCCGAACGCCATCCCGAATCTCCACTCCCGAATCCCGGCTCCTCATCAGATCAACCACAACGACACGCCCGCCAGCAGCGCGCCGATGCCGGTGGCGGCGAGTACGTCGCTGGGGTAGTGCAGGCCCAGCACCACCCGCGACAGCGCCACGCAGGCGATGAACGGCACCAGCAGCGGCGCCAGCCACGGGTAGTAGGCGAGGGCGACGATGCCGAAGGACACCGCGTGCAGGGTGTGGCCGGAGGGGAAGCTGAATTCGTCCAGCGGCGCCACCCAGGCACGGATGCGCAGGTCGGCGGCATACGGGCGCGGGCGCCGGGTCCAGCGCTTCAGGCCCTTGTACAGGCTCAGCGCGACCACGCCGGTGGCGGCCATGTGCGCGGAGGCGAACACGCCGTCCATGCCGTCGCACAGCACCAGCAGGGTCATCAGCGCATACCAGAACACGCCGTCGCCCAGTCGACTGATCACCGAGAAGAAGCGCCGCACCGAACGCCGCCGGCACCAGTGGTTGGCGCGCCGGCACCAGCGGGTCTCGTGCCCGCGCAGGATCTCAAGCCGCGTCGACATGCGTCCTCCGGGTCTGCGCCAGTTGGTTGAGCAGGGCATCGAAATCGGCCACCACCCGCTCCGGGCGCAGTTGCTGCATCGACGCGCAGGCGGCCGCGCCCAGGCGCCGGCGCAGCGTCTCGTCGCTGCCCAGGCGCAGGGCGGCGGCGATGAAGGCGTCGTCGTCGGCCACCGCTGCGCCGTTGCTGCCGTCGCGCAGGTACTCGCGCGCCGCGCCGTAGTCGAAGGCGACCGTGGCCAGGCCGCTGGCCATCGCCTCCAGGGTCACGTTGCCGAAGGTCTCGCTGCGGCTGGGGAACAGGAACAGGTCGCCGCTGGCGAAATGCCGCGCCAGCGCATCGCCGCGCTGCACGCCGCAGAAAATGAAGTCGGGATTCTCCTGCGCCAGGCGCTCGCGCAGCGGGCCGTCGCCGACCCAGACGAAGCGTGCGCGCGGGCGCAGCTGCTGCAACTGGCGGAACGCGCGCACCGCCAGCGGCAGGTTCTTCTCCGAGGCGATGCGGCCCACGTACAGCACCGCGCAATCGTCGTCCTGCAGCCCCCACTGCTGGCGCAACTGCGGATCGCGGCGCTGCGGCTCGAACTGCTTGCTGTCCACCGCGCGCGCCAGCAGGCGTACCCGCTCGAAGCCCTGGGTGGCCAGGAAGTCGCGCAGTTCGCGGGTCGGCACCAGGGTCGCCTGGGCCTGGTTGTGGAAGCGCCGCATCCAGCGCAGCGCGGTCGACTGCAGCCAGGCCGCACCGTACTGCGGCAGGTACTCGTCGAAGCGGGTGTGGAAGCCGGTGGCGATCGGGATGCCCAGGCGCCGTGCGCTGCGCAGCGCCGACCAGCCCAGCGGACCTTCGGTGGCGATGTACACCGCATCCGGCGGCGCCGCCTGCCACAGCCGGGTCAGGCGCCGCGGCGCGGGCAGGCCGAACTTCAGTCCGGGGTAGCGCGGCAGCGCCGCACCGCGCACCAGCCGCAGATCCGCCGGGTCGGCATCGCTGGCCTGGCGCGGACGCACCACATCGACGCTATGGCCGCGCGCGCGCAGCCCCAGTTCCAGCCCCTGCACGGTCAGCGCCACGCCGTTGACCTCAGGGGGATACGTCTCGGTGACGATCGCGTAGCGCATGCGGGGGCTCCGGTTTGGCAAAGCCTCGCGCACGGCGGTGAAGCGAACATGTCCAGCGCATGTAGGAACGATGACGCCAGAAGCCGGGATTCGGGATTCGGGATTCAGGATTCAGGATTCAGGATTTTCCGCGAGTGCAGGCGGTTGCGATTGCACTGTGGGAGGGACTTCAGTCCCGACGGGCTCTACCGGTAAAGCCCGTCGGGACTGAAGTCCCTCCCACAAAAAGCGGATGGATCGCGGCTTCGGAAAGGCCTGTTTTTTTAAAAAATTGCCACTTTTTCATCAAATCGCTTGACGGCGATTCCACGCCGGACAGCATGCTGCCGTCC